>NZ_JBZUJV010000002.1:0-789448 GCF_058559815.1 Nocardioides sp. WJ219 | reverse complement strand
GCACGCTCCGGTTCGAGGCTGCTCACGTGAGAAGTCTGGACCCCGGTGTCGATCGCAGGTCGCCGGCCTGTCGAACGTGCTCGCGGGGCGCAGAGGCCAACCCAGGTGGTCGACGCCCGTTCTTCGTCGGCCCCGGTCGTGGGCCGGGTGTGGGCCTCACCTGACGCGGGCTCCCTGGGTGCGCCACCGGACTGTCACCGGCCGAGTCGGCCGCTTCCCGCTCTGGCGGCATCTCGACGTCCTGCCGCAGGTCGGAGGATCTGCATCACAACTCCTCACGGCCCGCAGGGCCTTGACCCGACGGAGGCGCTCCGTACAGGCACGATGGCCGCATGGCAGCGGACTGGGCGGCGCTCACCCAATTCCTGCGCGGCAAACCCGACCGCGTGGAGATCACTTGGCGGCAGCTGCAGGACCTCGTCGGCCAAATGCCCGCGTCGTCGATCAAACACGCAGCTTGGTGGGGCGGTGACCGGCCGCACACCCGCGCCTGGGCTGCTGCGGGCTACTCGGTGGTCGCACGCGTTCCCGGCGTCTCGGTCACATTCGAACGCACGGTCATCGACGATGGTGGCCGGGTCGGCGCTCGGGCGGAGGGGGCTTCCTTGGCTCGTCGAGTGCGACTCATCTCGTGCTCGGCAGCAAAGCGCAGCACACCGTGTCGGGCCAGGGATCTCTATCTTTCTGCGGCCTTTCACAAGGCTCGTGATATGGCCGAGGCCAAAGATGACCCATGGTTCATCCTGTCGGCCGAGCACGGCCTGGTGCAGCCGCAGGAGTGGCTGGCTCCGTATGACCGGTACCTGCCCGATGCCCCCCGGGGCTACCGGCGGGCCTGGGGAGAGTGGGTGGTCGCTCGACTCGAGCTCCTCGTAGGTCCTCTTCGCGACCTCGTCGTGGAGGTGCACGCCGGCGAGGCATACGTCGCGCCGCTCCGTCCTGCGCTGCAGGCACGCGGCGCGCTTCTCGAGGCACCGCTGGAGGGCCTTCGCACTGGCGAGCGGCTCGCTTGGTACGGGAACCGCGCGAGCCGCGCCGACCTGTTCACAGCAGACCTGTCACCTTACGTTGAGCGGTTGTCGTCGTCGGCTGCCGCCCTGAGTGTCGGGGAGCTCGCGCTTCACGATCGGACCGACCTCGCATCAGCGGGCTTGTACGGCTGGCACGTCGACTCGGTCGGCGCGGAGGTGCTCCGACGCGGACTGCGGTTCGACCTCGTCGTGGGACTGATCTACGTCGGACAGACTGGCGCAACGCGATGGCCCTCGGGCACGGCCAGCTCAGGCACGCTCGCGGGTCGCTTGCGGACCCAGCACTTCCGCGGGCGCCGGACCGGCTCGACGTTCCGGCTCACGGTCGGGTCGATCCTCGACGCAGCGCTTGGCCGGAGCATCGAGCGGGACGAGCTCAGCGACTGGATGGCCAACCATCTGCGCGTCGTCCCGGTCCCGGTCGGCAATCGTGACTCGCTCGGCGATCTGGAGCGGCGGGTGGTGCAGTGGATCGACCCGCCGCTCAACCTCGGGCACGTCAGCTCGAAACCGCTCCGGGAGCGGCTGACCGTGCTACGTCGCGAGTCCCAGACCCGCGGGGTGCTGTGAGCGGGTCACCGAGCGCACGCGCTTCGGCATGGTGCTCTCATGGACCGGCTCCTTTCCGCGACCGCCATCCACCTGACGATGATCCTGCCGGAGACGTCACAGCCCCGCGCGGGCTCGATGTTCGTCCAGGGCGGATGCGGCAGGGGCATCGGCTGAGGCTGCAGGCCGCCGTACCTTCTTCCCGTGCAGCTCCGAGCCTGACAAAGTTCCGTGAGCTCGGGCGTGCACCAACACCGTCCATGAAGCTGTGTCAACGGCGAGCAGGCCAAGGTCGAACATCGTGTGCAGATCGGCCCGTAGAAGGATCCCGTTGCTCGTCGTCATGGTGCCCCCCTTTGCGTGGGGTTTGATGTGCGCGGCCTCAAGCACATCGACGATATCCGTCCCAGTGACTGCGCATCTTCCGCCGTAGGCCTCGATCAACCGCTGCCGGAAACCCGGCTGACCTTGGCGTAGCCGTACGTGCTGGTAGGTCCAGCGTGGCTCTGGAAGTGCCCCAGGAACTGCGTGCGACAGGGCGTCGGCGGCGATCGATGTCCTCCGTTGCCCGTCCAGAAAGCCTGCAGTGTGCAGGGCCGCCCACAGGTCTTCGAAGGCCTCCCTTCGGACGTTTCCCCCAGGCTGCTTTCCCTCACCCGCCGAGCTGTGCCGTCCCTCTTCCCAGGTTCCAGTGGCAGTCTCGAGGATGACCTTCATCGCTCGGATGCGCTCGCCGGCATATTCCACGCCCAAGAAGTCACACATGGCGTAGAACCATGCAACGTCTGTGGTGTCGCCCGTTGAGTGCCATGGTCCGCCGCGACCTTGGATGCTGGGAATTCCTAGAGCATCTGTGATGTGCGCTGGCCATTGTGTCTTCTTCAGATCTGGGACGTCGGGCACGTTCGTCTCCTGTCGTGTCGTCGCACGGGCATGCTCTTCTGCAACCGCTTTGGGGAACAAGCTACTTGGGGCCGTGGGTCGAGATTTCTCGGTCGGCCGGCGGTGAGGAAGCAATTCCGAGCGAGGGCGGCCAGCTACTTGTCGGTTCAGCCTCGCGGCCTCAGCCGTCGCATCTTCCTCGCACACATCCTGGATGACCGCTCCGAGTTCTGGCGTGACGCACGGGTACGAGCCGCGATTCCAGTCGTAGGCCCGGTACTGGCTGCCGACCCGTCGGGCTTCGAATCGCCGTACCGCGCTCATGGTCGATCGCCTGTGAATATTTCAAGCGCGTGCGGCATCACGCACAGCCTTCGCCGATAAATGCACCATCGCTCGATTCGAGGGGCGGCTTCTCGTGTTGCCCGTGGGTGCTCCGACGTTGCCCGAGATAATCGCAGGGAGACGTGCCCAATGGTCTGCCCTCACCCGAACAGCATCACCAGCGACAGCACACCGACAGCCGCCGTCGTGACGGTGGCCAGCAGGACCGCGGCCCCGACCGGTGCGGCGCGGGAGTCGCCACGTCGGGCCCTGTAGACCCGGCTCGAGCCGGCCAGGATCACGAGGGTGCCGGGGGTGCCGACGAGGAGCCAGGTCGCGGCGGCGACGCCCCACTCGGGGGCGGTCACCCGGGTCATGGTGGCGGAGGCGACGAGCAGGGACAGGGCCGTACGTCGCCAGGCGAGCGCGGTGCGCTCGAGGGTGAGAGCGGACGGGGCGGTCACCAGAACAGGACCGCGAGCACCACGCCGGTCAGCACGAGGCCGACGGGCAGGAGGGCGGCGAGGGAGAAGCCGGGGAGGGGCTGGCCGAGCCGCATCGCGCGCTCGGCGCGCGCCCAGCGGACGCCGGCCAGGACGGCCGCGCCCATGCCGAGCAGCACCAGCACCACCGCCAGGACCCGGTCGCGGCCGTCGTCCTCCAGGCCGATGACGTCGACGGCGACCCCGCCCGCGATCAGGGCCAGGGCGGTCCGGATCCAAGCCAGGTAGGTCCGTTCGTTGGCGAGGCTGAACCGGTAGTCGGGCTCGGTGCCTCGGCCGTAGACCCAGTGGGGTCGGCGCCTGTCGCGGTGCTGGTCGTCGTCCACGAGACGATCCTCCCCCTCGACGCCACGGGCCGAGGCTGATCCCAGCGCAGGCCAGGTGCCGGTCAGACCTCGACCCCGGCAGCAACGTGCCGCTCGTTGCGAACGGGCGGCGGCAGTCGCCTGATCCACAGCCCGGGCGCGACGGACCCGCCCGGGTGTGCCCGCCGCTGCGCCGCGCTTGCCAGGCTGTCGTGGTGACGACAGCCGTGCCGCCGACCGCGCCCAGGACCAGCTGATGGCCCTCCTCGACCGCGAGACCGGGTACGTCGTCACGGCGGCTCCCGGCACCGGCAGCACGGCGTTGATCGAGGCGCTCGTCGCGCAGCGCGACGTCGAGCAGGTTCCCGGCCCGGACGCCGCCAGGGCAGCGGACGTCGACGCCAAGCACGGCACCGTCGCCCAGCTCGTCACCGCGGGACTCCTGTCCCCGGACGAGGACCGACGCGTCCTGACCACGACCCGCAACCCGTTCGACTTCTACGTCGCGGAGTACGAGCGGACCCGCACCCGGTGGGTGGAGGAGCTGCGCAAGCCGGACTCGTGGCTGCACACCGCGCCGGGAGCGATGGACCGGCTGGCGGACGCCGTGACCCTGACGTTCGACGACTGGCTGGTCAAGGCGGTCGGCGACCCTGGACGGCCGCGGCGGATCAACGCCGGTCACGTCGGTGAGGCGGACGTCGTGGTCCGGATGGAGCACCTCGAGGCCGACCTGCGAGAGCGGGCCGGCATCGCGGTCCGGGTGCCGGCGACCAACGTGACCGACCGCGACCGGGCGTACTGGCGGTGGTACTCGGTGACCGGGCGGCGGCTCGTCGAGCGGGCGCACGCGGCGGACCTCGAGGAGCTCGGCTACATCTTCTGAGCGCGGCGAACCGTCGATCAGCGGGTGAAGGGACCCGCAGTGCCGCAGGATGTCCTCCGACAGCCCACTCCTGGAGGCACGCCATGACCGACTCACTCACCGGCTCGACCGCCCACGACGACCCCGCGGGGACCCCCGGCTCCGCGCGCAGCGGGTCGCGGGCCGTCGTGGTCACCCCGGCCAAGCGCCTGGTCAACGCCCCGCGCTACCTGGTCGGCGCGATCGTCGCGGTCTGGGTGGTCTGCTCGGGGGCCTACGCGATCCTCGAGGACAAGGGGCCCGTCGACGGCCTGTGGTGGGGCATCGTCACCGGCTCGACGGTCGGGTACGGCGACTACTACCCGGAGACGACGGCGGGCCGGGGCTTCGCCGCGGTGCTCATCATCGCGATGCTCGTCCTGGTGCCGATCGCGATCGGTCACGTCATCGCCGGGCTGGTGCTCGACCGCAACCAGTTCACGCACGAGGAGCAGGTGGCGCTGGCGACGACGATCGAGGCGATGTACGACCGCGTCGAGATGATGGAGCGGCTGCTGGTGGCCGCCATGGGCAAGGAGCACGGCGAGGAGTGGGTGCGCGAGCACCTGCAGCTGCTGAGCGAGCTGGAGGCCTCCGACAAGGACTGCGCCGACAGCATGCTCCGGCTGTTCAGCGACGACGAGAAGTAGCGGCGCGATTTCCCGGTGCGGCGCCGGTTGAGCGGCGCCGCAGTGGGGTAGGCATGCCCCGCCACACGCACGACGTACCACCGAGGAGAGGAACCACCCCATGACGAGCGTCCGCCGCCGGATGCGATCCACCGGCGTCACCATCGGCGTGACCGCGCTGATGGCCGCCGGCCTCACCGGCTGCTCCGAGTCGGCCGACTACGCCGCCGTGTGCGTCGACCCCGAGACCGAGGAGCGCGTCGACGACGACCAGTGCGACGACGCCGACGACGACTACGACGAGACCCGCCCGGTCGGGGGCGGGTTCTTCTGGTACTACATCGCCGCGAGCCGTGGCTTCCCCGGCATCGGGTCCAAGGTCTCCGGCGGCACCTACAGCGCCAGCTCCGTCTCCGGCAAGGTGCAGCGCGGCGGCCTGTCGTCCTCGGGCGGCTCGTCCGTGAAGTCCGCGACCTCCAAGGGCGGGTTCGGCGGCGGCAGCAGCCGCGGCTCGTCCTGACCCGCTCCCTCCACGACCCAAGGAACCCTGATGCTCGAAGACCTCCTCACCGCCCTCTACCACGCCGTCGTGTACGCCCTCCTGGCCGGCGTCCTGCTCGTCGCGGCCTACTACGTGCTCGACCTGCTCACCCCGGGCCACCTCGGCAAGCACCTGCAGGGCGTCGACGAGACCGGCACCGAGTCGGTGCACCACCAGTCGCGGTCGGCCGCCCTGGTGACGTCCGCCTGGCTGGTCTCCAACGCCCTCGTGCTCTTCACCGCGATCTGGACCAACGGCGAGACCGACCTCGGCTGGGCGCTGGCCTGGACCCTCACCTTCGGCCTGCTCGGCATCGCGCTGAACTCGGTGATGTTCTACGTCATCGAGCTCGTCACGCCGGGCGACCTGCGATCGATCGTCACGCAGCCCGGACCGGTGCGCCCGCTGGCCATGGTCGCGGCCGCGACCTCGCTCTCGGTGGCCGCGATCGTCTGCGCCAGCATCGCCTGATGTGGCGCCACCGGATCAGGCCGCGGCCCGAGTGGGAACGCATCGTCACCGAGCAGGGACTGATCTTCCCGGTCACCGAGCGGCCTGACGGCACCTCGGTCCCGTACTGGAACGAGTCGGCCTGGTACGAGGTGACCATGGGCGAGGTCGAGGCCCTCGAGGCCGCGACCGAGGAGCTGTGGGCGATGTGCGTCGACGCCGCCGGGCACATGGCCTCGACGATGACCGACGCCCGGCTGGGGCTCCCGCCCGGCTCGCTCGACGTCGTACGCCGCTCCATCGAGCGCGCCGACCCGTCGCTCTACGCGCGCTTCGACCTGGTCTACGGCCCGGACGGCTCGATCAAGATGCTGGAGGTCAACGGCGACACCCCCACCGGGCTGGTCGAGACCGGCGTCGCCCAGTGGCGCTGGCTCGAGGACGTGATGCCCGACCTCGACCAGTGGAACAGCGTGCACGACCGGCTCGTCGCCGGCTGGCAGCGGCTGCGCGCCTCGGGGGCCCTCGACACCGACAAGGTCCACTTCGTCTACGACCTCGGCGAGGGCGACAGCTACGACGGCGGCGAGCTCGAGATGACCGTCCACTACCTGATGGACACCGCCCTGCAGGCGGGGCTGGTCGCGATGGGGCACCCGATCCTCGAGGTCGGCTGGAACCTCGAGACCCGCGACTTCCGCGACGCCCACGACCTGCCGATCCGCAACGCGTTCAAGCTCTACCCCTGGGAGGACATGCTCAGCCAGCCGTTCGGGCGACACCTCATCGACCAGGACGAGGCGCGCCCGGTGCGGTGGTTCGAGCCGGCGTGGAAGGCGATGCTGTCGACCAAGGCGCTGCTCGCGGTGCTGTGGGAGCGGCACCCGGGCCACCGGCTGCTGCTGCCGGCGTACTTCGACGAGCCGCGCGACCTCGTCGAGTGGGTGGCCAAGCCGCTGCACGGCCGGGAGGGCGACAACATCCGCATCCACCTCGACGACGGGACGCCCGACCTCGAGATGCCCGGCGACTACGGCACCGAGGGCCACGTCTACCAGGCCTACACGCAGCTGCCGGTCTACGAGGGCAACCACGTGGTGATCGGCTCGTGGATCGTCGACGGCGAGGCGGCCGGGATGATCGTGCGCGAGTCCGACGGCCCGGTCACCGACTACTTCAGCCGCGTCGTGCCGCACGTCATCAGCGACACCCTCAGCCCCGACGCCGCGCAGGTGCAGGCCTGGCTCGCCGAGCGGGTCGGCCCCGACGCCGTCCGGACCCCGCGAACTCCCTGATCTCCGAGACGTGTGCCCGCCCGTGCGGCAGAGTGGAGGAGGTGACCGGCCTCCCCACCCTCGACCTGGCCAACGCGTCCTTCGTGACGCCGCGCCTCGTCGTCGGCGGCGACCTCGACCAGTGGGACGACCACCTCGCCCACTGCCAGCTCGGTGAGCTGCTGTCGCGCGGCGTGACCCACGTGATCGACGTCCGCATCGAGGCCGACGACCGGGCGTTCGTCGAGCGTGTCTCCGACAGCGTCGTCTACCACTGGCACGGCATGGACGACCTGGGCCAGCGGGTGCCGGCGGCGTGGTTCGACACCGGCGTCGCGTGGGTGGAGGCGGCCCTGGCCGACCCCGCCGCGGTCGTGCTCAGCCACTGCCACATGGGGATCAACCGCGGCCCGTCGCTCGGGCTCGCCGTGCTGCTCGCCCAGGGCTGGGACGTCGTCGACGCCATCGCCGCCATCCGCGCGGCCCGGCCCATCGCCGCGGTCGGGTACGCCGAGGACGCGCTGCGCTGGCACCACGCCCGCACCGGCGCGCCGGCCGCTCGACGCCGCGACGACCGGGCCCGGCTGAAGGCCTGGCGGCGCGAGCACCCGCTCGACGTCGTCCGGATCATCGCGCAGCGGCGGCGGGCCGAGAGCCGCTGAGCCGGCGCGCTCGGACGGCCGTCACGCACCGACGACGCGCACGGTCCCCTCGCGCCGCGGGTCGGCGGCGGCCACGAGGTGCCCGTCGGGGCGCGCCAGGGTGGCGCCGACACCGCCGTAGTACATGCTCGGCTCGGTCTCCTCGCGCACGACCTCGTCGGGCCGCCCGGCGCGGTGGACGTGCACGCGGGGGGCGTTGACGGCCGCCTGCAGGCCGGTGCCGGCGACGAACCGGGCCAGCACCTGGGTGACCGCGGTGGTGATCCGGTCGGCGCCGGGGGACCCGATGGCCAGCACGGAGCCGTCGTCGTGGCGGGCGACGGTGGGTGCCATGTTCGACAGCAGCCGGGTGCCGGGCGGGGTGCCGAGGGGGCCGCGCGGGTTGAGCTCCTGCTCGCCGAGGCAGTTGTTGAGCCAGATGCCGGTGCCGCGGGCCACCATCCCCGAGCCGTAGCCCGACGAGATGGTCACCGCGCAGGCGAGGCCGTCGGCGTCGACCGCCGAGACGTGCGCCGTCGAGCCCGACTCCAGCACCTGGAGGTAGGCCGGGGCGTCGGTCGCCAGGTCGGTGCTGTGGTCGAGCACCTCGAGCCGGTGGCCGAGCACCCGGCGCTGCGCCTCGACGAGGCGGGCGCCGGCGTCCGGCTCGTCGGGCGACCAGCCGTCGAGCAGCCGCATGATCGCGCTGACCACCGTGCCGCCCACCGACGGCGGGGGCGTGGTCGCCAGCGTCCAGCCGCCGAGGCGACGGGTGAGCGCCGGGCGCACGACGGGCCGGTACGCCGCCAGGTCGGCCGGGCCGAGCAGCCCGCCGCGGTCGAGCACGTCGTGGCTGATCGCGTCGGCCAGGTCGCCGTCGTGCATCGCGCGCGGGTCGAGGGCGACCTGCTCGAGCGACTCGGCCAGGCCCGCCACGACGACGAGGTCGGTGGGCAGCTCGCCGTCGAACCCGGTCAGTGCCTCCCGGCTGCCGTCGTCCCAGCCGTAGATGTCGTCGCGGACGAAGTCGAGGTAGTAGCGCGTCGCCGACCCCAGCCGGAACCCGCCACGCGCCACGGCGACCGCGGGAGCGACCACGTCGCGCCAGGGCAGCCGGCCGTCGCGCTCGTGCGTCTCGCCGAGGGCGGCCACCGACCCGTGCACCGCGACCGACCCGGGCCCGATCGTGATGTCCACGCCGCCGCCGTACTCGGTCGAGACGTCCCAGGTGCGGCCGGGCCCGCGGTGCTCGCCGGCGTCCCGGCCGGGCACGTCCATCCAGCCGTCGACCGTGTACGCCGCCCCGCCCGGCGGCTGGACCGTCACGAAGCCACCCGAGCTGGGCGACACCAGCCCGACCTCGTTGACCATCGCGACCAGGGCGGCCGCCAGGGCCGCGTCGACGGCGTTGCCACCGGCGTGCGCGACCTGCTCCGCGGCGTCGGCTGCGGCCTCGCTGGGCGCGGCGACGGCCATCCGCGAGGTGGGTCGGGACATGGCCGACAAGGTAGCGGTGCGCCGAACGTGCAGCGTTTTCACGCTCCCATCCACAGGCTGCGAGGTCCCGGTTGAGGACAGGGGGCGGTGGCGGCGACGGTCTGCGGCATGACCTCTCGGAACCCTCGCACCACCGTCCTGCCCGCGGTGCTCACCGCCCTCGCCCTCGTCGTGGCCGCGCTGGCCCTCGTCGTCGCGCCACCCGGTGGCGCCCCACCCGCCGACGCCGCCACCCGCGTCGACAAGGGCGACTGTCGCCGGATCGACCCCAACCTCGTCAACGGCGCCTGCCTGCGCTACTCCACGCCGCGCGGCAGCGGCCTGACCTGGATCGGCACCTACCGCGCCCCCGACGGCCGTGTCTTCTTCTGCATCGACTTCCTCTACGACTCCCGGTTGCCACGGCGCGCGGTCCGGGTCCCGACCGACCGGCTCGTCAACCAGCTCGGTGACCGCGTCGGCGACGCCGAGGTGGCCGCGCTCAACCACGTCATCTCGCGCTGGGCCGGCCGCGGGTCGACCGGCAGCGACGACCGCGACGCCGCGATCGCGCTGATCATCCGCGAGGTGATGGGCGACGGCACCCGCCCCGGCGGGCTGGTGGTCTACCCGTCGGGGCTGCGCGTCGGCGAGCGGGTGCGGCCACCGGTCGGTGGCCTCGACCAGCGGATCATGTCGCTGGCCCGCGAGATGTGGCGGACGGCGTCGCGGTTGCGGGGCCCGTGGCGGATGACCTTCGACCGCGTCGGGCCGGGACCCGTCCGGCTGGGCCAGGTGCGCGCCTACCGGCTCGGCGTGGTGTCCGCCGCGGGGCGGCCCGTGCCCGACGTCCGGGTCCGGATGAGGTGCACCGGGCCGGTGCGCTGTCCGCGACCGGTGGTCACCAGCAGGCGCGGCGCCGTCGTGCGCGTGCGACCGCTCGACCTCGGCCGCTACCGCATCGTCGCCCGTGCCACCGGCCCGTCGTCCGACGGCGTGCTCTACCGCCAGCGCGGCTGGTCGACCCACGGGGGCGCCACCGCCCGCCCCGCCGGCGTGCAGCGCGGCTGGATCGCGCAGGCCAACACCACCGAGGCCGCCGTGGCCGCCAGGGCCCGGGTGCGCCTGGCCCGGCCCGAGGTCGTCACCGAGACCTCCGAGGCCCTGGTCACGCCGGGCGCCGCGATCCACGACGTCGTCACGGTGACCGGGCTCCCGCCCGGCTACGACGGACGCGTCGTCGCCGAGCTGCACGGTCCCTTCCCGACCGCTCCCGGGCCCGGCGACTGCACGCCCGCCACCCTCGCCGGGCGGGTCACGACGCGCGTCACCGCCGACGGCACCTACCGCACCCCGTCGGTCGTCGTGCCGTCGGTCGGCCACTACACCTGGGTCCAGCGGCTGCCGGGCGACCTGGACACCAAGCCGGTGACGACCCCGTGCGGGCTGGTCGAGGAGACCACCCAGGTCACGCCGCGCACGCCGGGCGTCACCACGGTCGTCTCCGACCAGCGCGCTCTCGTCGGGTCGCGGATCCACGACACCGTGCGGCTCACCGACCTGGCGCCCACCGACACGGTCCAGGTGCAGTGGCGCCTGCACGGACCCCTCGCGCCCAGGTCGGGGCCGTCGTGCCAGGGGCTGCGGTGGTCGGGGGCGCCGGTCGCGGCGTCCGGCACGACGTCCGCGACGGGCAGCGGCACGATCCGCACGCCGGGGGTCCTGCTGCGGGCCCCGGGTTGCTACACCTACAGCCAGGTGGTCCCGGCCACCGCCACCACGACCGCCGCGTCGTCGCCTCCCGGGCTCGCGGTCGAGACCTCGCTGGTGACACGCCCGGTCACGCCGGAGGTGCCAGAGGTGCCGACGGGGTGGGCCACGTCGTCCGCCGCCCCCACCATCCCGCCGCGCAGCGTCGCCGCGCCCGACCCGTCGCCGTACGTCCCGCAGCGCCGGGCCGCGTCGCGCTACCTGCGCACCCACTACCGAGCCCCCGCGGCCGAGGGACGCCGTCCGCGCGGCACCCTCACCGTCAGCCGCGTCGGGGTGCGGGTCCGCATCGTGGGCGTCGGGCTCGACCGGGGGACGATGGCGGTGCCCGACCGGCGCGACCGGATCGGGTGGCTGCGCAGCACGGCCAGTCCCGGTGACCTGATGGGTTCCAGCGTGCTCTCGGGGCACGTCTCCGGCCGGCGAGGCGGCCTCGGCGGACTGCGCGACGTACGCCGCGGCGACGTCGTCCGCTGGACCGTGGGCGGTCGCACCGAGCGGTTCGTGGTGCGCGGCGTACGACGCTTCGACCGCAGCCGCGGGTTGCCGGCCGACCTGTTCCGCACCGACGGCCGGCGCACTCTCCACCTGGTGACCTGCGCGGGCATGCGGCGCGACCGCGACGGCCAGGCGTACTTCGTCGACAACCTCGTGGTGACCGCGGTGCGGGTGGCCTGAGGACGGGCTGGCCGACCTGACCACGTCGCTGACCACCGGCACGCTGAAGTTCCAGCTGGCCGACCTGGCCGCCGTGCCGCGTGCCGCCGTCGTGGAGGGCCGCTACTCCCGGGTCCTCGGCCTCGACCACGTGCGCCCGGCGGTCGTGCTCGAGGGCCTGGGTCGCTGCCGCGCGGAGGACGGGCACGGCGTGGCCGCGGCGGCCGACCTCGCCGACGCGTCGCCGCTCGCGCCCGCGCCGGCGTCGCCGTCGGCGATCCGGCGTCGGCCGCCGTCCACGGCTACGTCGTCGCGCCCGCGGGTCGCATCCGCCGCAGGGTCGTCGAGGCGTTCGAGGCGTCCGAGCGAGACCGCTGACCTCACCCGCAGGGCGGGTGTCGAGTCGACCGGGCCGGGTACCGAACTTCGTCCCTTCTGACTCAGGAGTTCACATGACTAGTTCCGCACACCACACCAGCGCCGATCCGCACGCCGGCCGCGACAAGCTGGTCAAGACCTTCGCCATGGCCGTCGGCGCGGTGTTCCTCCTCGTCGGCATCCTGGGCTTCGTCCCCGGCATCACCACCGACTACGACACGATGAAGTTCGCCGGGCACGAGAGCAACGCCAAGCTGCTCGGCATCTTCCAGGTCTCGATCCTGCACAACGTCGTGCACCTGCTGTTCGGCATCGCCGGCCTCGCGCTGGCCCGCAAGGCCTCCACGGCCGTCGCCTACCTGATCGGCGGCGGGGTCATCTACCTGCTGCTGTTCGTCTACGGCATCGCCACGGGCCACTCGAGCACCGCCAACTTCGTTCCCGTCAACAAGGCCGACGACTACCTCCACCTGGTGCTCGGCATCGGCATGATCGCGCTCGGCCTGATCGGGCGCGCCAAGTGGCAGGGCAGCAACGCCAACCGGACGGCCATGTAGTCCTGGCCCGTTCGGGTGGTTCGGCGCGATTCGCGCCCGGCGGGCGGGAAGGCGGACTAGACAGGCGTCATGTACGACGCCACTCGGACCCCCTTCCCGCCTCCGCCGCCGCCCCGACGTCCGTTCTGGACCCGGCCCAAGGTCGGGGGGACCGGGCTGGTCCTCGGGCTGCTGCTCGGGTTCGCGCTGGCAGCGACACCGACCGAGCCCGAGCCCGAGTCGGCCGCCGACGCGCCCACCCAGGCCGCGGTCCCGCAGGGGGCATCGGACGACGAGGTGCAGGCGGCCGTCGACGAGGCGGTCGACGAAGCCGTGGGTGAGCTCGAGGACGAGCTGGTCGCGCAGCAGGACGCGCTGACCGCCGTCCAGGACGAGGCCGCCGCCGACCTGCGCGCCGTCCGGCGGCAGGCCAAGGCCGCCAAGGCCACGGCCGTCGAGGACGCCGTCGCCCGCGCGCTGGCCGACGTGCCGGAGCCGGTCGTGGAGGAGGTCCCGGTCGAGGCGCCGGCGCCCGATCCCGTGCCCACCACCGACCCCCGCTTCGACTACTGCTCGGACGCCACGGCCGCGGGCTACGGCAACTACGTCGCCGGTCAGGACCCCGAGTACGACTGGTACGACGACGCCGACGGTGACGGCTTCGTCTGCGAGACCTGAGCGGTGACCGCGTCGTCCGAGGGGCCCCGGGCGCGGCTCGAGGCCGAGCGACGTCGTACGTCGGAGCGGCTGGCCCGGCTGCGGGGTGACTTCGACGAGGTCGTCGCCGCCTCGCGCGACACCAACGCCGACGACGAGCACGACCCGGAGGGCGCGACGATCGCGTTCGAGCGCTCCCAGATCGACACCCTCGTGGGGCAGGCCCGACGGTCGCTCGCCGAGGTCGACGCCGCGCTCGACCGCGTCGCCGCCGGCACCTACGGGCGCTGCGAGGTGTGCGGCCGACAGATCGACCCGGCCCGGCTCGAGGTGCGCCCGACGGCGCGCACCTGCGTCAGCTGCGCGTGACCGGCACGTCGACCGCGATCTCGGCGCCGAGGTCCGCGCCACCGACCAGCTCGAGGACGTCACCGGACCAGAACTTGCCCGGGTCGTAGTAGTTGCTGGGCCGCCGGCCGTCGAGCAGCCCCATCGCCTGGTACGTCGTGGCGACCACCTCGGCGCAGTAGGTCATCTCGACCCCGGCCGGGCGGCGTACCCGACCGCGTGCCCAGCGGCCGGCGAGCGCGACGGTCGAGGGGAACGGCGTGCCGTCGAGGCGGGCGATCGTGCGCAGCACCGCCGCCTCCTGGTCGGCGGTCACCTCGGGGTCCAGCTGGCGCAGCCACGCCCGCTGCTCGTAGCGGCCGCACCACTGGACGACCGCCTCGCGCAGGTCGTGCAGCTGGACCCCCCGGTGGTGGCCACCCGTCCACACGTCCTGCAGTCCCTTGCCGAGCTCGGCGTGCCACATCAGCGGCGGCAGGTCGTCGATGACCACCGCCATGCCGACGTGGTTGACCGGCGCGTTGGTGACCACCCGGATAGCGTGGTCAGCGGCCGAGCGGCCGCGGAACAGCCAGAGGTCGCCAGTGCGGGTGAGGTCCACCGCCGCATCGAGTCCGAGGCTGGTCGTCATGGTGAGGGAGTCTGTCGCATGAAGCTCTGGAAGTGGCTCGGGCTGGCCGGTGTGGCCGGCGTCGCCGCGGGCGGTGCCGTGGTGGCGCGCAACCAGCGCCGTCGTGCGCAGGTCACCCCAGACGAGGTGCGCGCCCGGCTGCACGAACGTCTGGCGGAGACCGACGGCGCGAGCCCCGACCGCGGATGACCTCCCACCGGCTGATCGACGTCCGCACCCCGCCCGCCCCGGACGGCGCGGTCGTGGTCCTGCACGGCGGCGCGTCGCGGCCGGGCCGCACGGCGGTGAGCCCGGCCCAGCTGTCGGTGGTGCGGATGGTCCCCGTCGCCCAGCGCATCGCCGGCGCCGGTGCCGGACGCCTCGCGGTGGTCCGCCTGCTCAACTCCTACCGGGGCTGGGACGGCCAGCACACCCCGCTCGACGACGCCGCCTGGGCGATCGACCAGGTGCGGGAGCGCTGGCCCGGCACACCGGTCTCGCTCATCGGCCACTCCCTCGGCGGGCGCGCCGCGCTCCTGGCCGCAGCCCACGACGCGGTCCGCGTGGTGGTCGCGCTCAACCCGTGGCTCTACCCCGGCGACGGCGTCCCGCTCCCGGGCAGGTCCGTGCTCGTCGTGCACGGCGACCGCGACGGGGTCGCCCCGCTCGAGCACGCACGCCGGGTCACCGAGCGGCTCGCCGCCCTGGCCGACGTCGAGCTCCGCGTCGTACCTGGGGGTCGGCACGGGATGCTCCGGCACGCGCGGACCTTCGAGCAGGCTGCGGCAGACTTCGTCACCGACCGGATGGGAGCGATGCGATGAGGGTGGTCGTGGCCGGGGTGTCCGGCTCGGGGAAGACGACGATCGGGATCGCCCTGGCCGAGCGGCTCGGCGTCCCGTTCTGCGACGGCGACGACCTGCACCCGGCCGCCAACGTCGCCAAGATGAGCGCCGGTACGCCGCTCACCGACGACGACCGGTGGCCGTGGCTCGACGACGTCGGCGCCTGGCTGGCCGAGCGCGAGGCCGGCGTCGTCGCCTGCTCGGCGTTGCGACGGGTCTACCGCGACCGGTTGCGATCGGTCACCCCCGACCTGCAGGTGCTCCTGCTCGGCGGCGCACCCGACCTCATCCGCCGGCGCCAGGCCGGCCGCGGTCAGCACTTCATGCCGACCTCGCTGCTCGACTCGCAGCTGGCGACCCTCGAACCCCTCGACCCCGACGAGGCCGGGGCCACGCTCGACGTGGCCGACCCGGTGGACGTGCTGGTCGAGAAGTTCGCCGTCGGTGCCGGCGGCTAACGTTCCCGGACGTGGACCTGCGTGACGCCTTCGCCATGGCCGAGGACCTCCTCGAGCACCACGGCCTGCGCGAGTGGACCGTCGCCTACGACGGTGCCAAGAAGCGCGCCGGCATCTGCCGCTTCGGGCCCCGGGTGCTGGGCCTGAGCGCGCCGCTCACGGCGCTGCACTCCGAGGCCGAGGTCCGCGACACGATCCTGCACGAGATCGCCCACGCGCTCGCCGGGCCGCGGCACGGCCACGACGAGACGTGGCGCGCCATCGCCGTCCGGATCGGGTGCAGCGGCGAGCGCTGCGTCTCGCCCGACGCACCCCGGCTCGAGGCGCCCTGGCTCGGCACCTGCCCCGCCGGGCACACCGCCGGCCGGCACCGTCGTCCCGAGCGGGTGATGACGTGCTCACGGTGCTCGCGCACCTTCGACCTCGCCCACGTGCTCGCCTGGACCCACCACGGCCGGCCGGCCGTGATGCACCCCAACTACGAGGCCGAGCTCGCCCGGCTCCGCGCCGGCAGCCACCTCACGCTGCACGGCGTCGGCACCCGGGTCCGGATCACCGCGCCCGGTGACCACGAGGGCCGCGTCGGCAAGGTGGTCAAGCTGGGCCGCACCAGCTACCACCTGCGTGCCGGGCGCACGACGGTGCGGGTGCCGTTCGCGCTGGTCGAGCGGGTCTGAGCCCGGTCAGGACGACGCGACCAGCGTCGGCCGCACCTCGACCGCCTCCAGCGCCACCGACTCGCCCTCGATCGTGACTGTGCCGGGCACCCGCTGCCACGCCCCGCCGCCCAGCCGCCAGTCGGCCGCGTAGGTGGTGTCGACCCGCGGCGCGTAGCCACCGGCCCGGAGGTAGCGGTGCGTGACCTCGAGATCCGGGTACGGCGCCCCCGGGCTCGTCGTCGACAGCGGCTCGCCGTCGTCGAAGTGCCAGGTGAACTGCTCCGGGAAGATCCGCAGCTGGACCTGCTGCCCGAGCAGGGTGACGGTCCGGGTGAACGGTGCGCGCTCGGTGTAGAAGTTGGTGTCGAAGTTGACCATGGTGCGGCCGTTGGGTGGTTGGACGCGCAGGTTGGCAGGCGGTAACGGAGCCGATTGGAACGCGCTCAGCACCATTCCGGGCGTAACGACTGGGGGCACATCACGGTCGAAGCAGAACTGGTTTGGATTAAGCCCGATGAGAAGGGCGTAGCCGACACAGAGTCCGACGCCAGCGGCGGGATCGGAGGGATCGTGCTCCACGCCTTGCACGGTGGTCGGACACTGCAGCGTCGTCCGAACAACCTGTTTGCCTTGCTCCAGAACCACCACCGTCACTCGGATTGGGTTGGTGCACGGAGTGGCGGCCGCCGACTGGGGAACGGACCACGACTGCCCAGAAAGCACAAAGACCAGGGCCAGTAGAGCGCTGGTCATGACAAGTAGGCCAGTTCGTGTACGAGCCAAGCGCCGTTTTCCTCTTTCATCGTGAAGACCGTGAGGTGGTTTTCCTTGTCGTAGGCAATGGGTCTCGCGTCCGAGTCAACGAACGTCCGGCCACTGTCGTAGACCAAAGCCACGATCAGTTGTCGATTGGACTCGAATTCGGGGCTCCGTTCGACCTTGGTGGCCCGCCACCCATCAGTTTCATACCGGCCGCCCGCTGCGTAGACCTCAACGACGGGGTCTATGGACTCCCGACAGGTTCTGCAACCCGGCGAGCTCAAGTCGAAGACAGCGTCAGTCGTGCCGCCTTGAACCAACATGTTCCGCGCCTCGACCCACGCCCGCACCGTCTCCTCCGGCGACATCGGCTCCGGCTCCGGCTCCGGCGTGGACGTCGTCGTCGGCTCGGACGTCGCCTCGGATGTCGGGGGCGAGGCCGTCGGTTCACTCGTCCCCGACGGCTCCGGCGTCGGGTCGGCGAACCTCGGCTCCGGGTCGTCGGTGCAGGCGCCGACCGCCAGCACCAGGCAGAGAGCTCCCACGGCTCCGCGTACTCGTCTCATCCCCGTGCCTTCCCGAGTAGGGGAGAAGTGGCACGAAACTACCTCCGGGCACGTGTCGGCAACAGCCCCAGAGACCCTTCTGTGGAGAACTCAGCCCGGTGGCCCGCCAGCCTCAGGAGGGGTTCCGCACGAGCTGCAACCGGTCGTTGCGATCTGTCGTTGCCGCGCGATCGAACGGTAATGACAGTTTCGAGGCGGGCGGATGTGTCGTTGCCGCGCGATCGAACGGTAATGACAGTTTTGGGACGCGCGGATCTGCCGTTCCCGTGCGATCGAACGGCAATGACAGTTTCGGGACGCGCGGATCTGCCGTTCCCGCGCGATCGCACGGGAACGACACCTCCGCCACACCCGGGCCCCCGACGACCCCCCGCACAACTACACCGCCCGGCTCGACCGCTCCAGCGGGTACAGGTAGCGGCTGGTGGGCACCAGGTCGAGGTCGCGGTCGGCGCCGAAGCGGGCCACGCTGGTCATCAGCCGGGTGATCCGGTCGTGCAGCTCGGTGTCGTCGCCGTCGC
Organism: Nocardioides sp. WJ219; assembly: GCF_058559815.1. Lineage (NCBI taxonomy): Bacteria > Bacillati > Actinomycetota > Actinomycetes > Propionibacteriales > Nocardioidaceae > Nocardioides > Nocardioides sp. WJ219. The sequence continues at coordinate 771,175 of NZ_JBZUJV010000002.1, read as the reverse complement.
TGCCGTAGAAGGCGTGCACGTCGGAGATGCCGGCGGCGGGGAACAGCTCCTCGACGATCGCGGCGACGGGGGCGACGCCGTCGGGGAGGTCGGTGACGGGGGCGACCACGACGTTCTGCACGTAGCCGAACGTCGCCTGCGTCGCGATGGCGACCGGGGTGTGCTCGACCAGCCAGCGGTGTCGCCACTCGGCGTCGTCGAGCTCGGCGGGGCGTCGGAGCACCGCGACGTTGGCCAGGCCCTCGGCGCGGGCGCCGTCCCACACCTCCGGCGGGTCGATCGGACGCCGCTCCTCGACCTCCCACCCGGCGAGCCGGCCGGCCGACTCGGCGAGGGTGACGGTGACCTCGTCCAGGTGGTCGCGCCGCTCGTCGGGCAGCCACACGCTCACGAACGCCCCGATGGGGGCCGGCGTCGCCGGGATCCGCAGCGCACCGGCGACGGCGTCGTCGTCGACGTTGACCTGCACCCGGGTGACCCCGAACGTCGCCAGCGCGAGGTGGAGCCCACTCGCGTGCACCGCGGTCTCGTCGGCCTCCCACAGCGCGTACACCAGCTTGATGGTCACGGGCGTCACCGTAGTGCCGTAGTCGGGCCCCGGTGGGGCGTATGTCGAGGTCGGTCCTGGGTACTGGCGTCGTGCAGCACCCACCACCGCCTCCGCGCACGAGCCCCCTCCGCACGACTCGGGACGGTCACCCATCCTCGAGGAGGACCACCGCGGTGCCCGACCGCTCGTTCGTCGCCATCGATCCACCCCTGGAGCCCGGCGAGGTCTCGTTCCTCGCCGCGTTCACCGCCGAGTCCGGGGTACGCCGCCTCTGGCCGGGCCAGCCGAGCCGCCGCTGCCCGTGGCGCCCGAGCCCGGACGGGCGGTCGCTCGACCTCATCGAGGCCGAGGCGCTCGCCGACCCCGACAGCGTCGCGGGCTGGCTGCGCTTCCTCTCGCGGACGTTCCTCGCGCCGAGCACCGCGGAGTCGCTCGACGAGGCCCTGACCGAGGGCCTGCGCGCCGGCCACCGGCTCAGCGGCGTTGTCGTCCTCGCGGGCACGCGGCGGATCAGCGTGGACCTCGGTCGCGTCACCGACGAGGAGCTGCCGCTCCCGGACGACGACCACGACGACGACGCCGTCGGCACCGCCGACGCCGTGATCCTGCCGATGCGCGCGCGGCGTCAGCCCACCGAGCGGTAGACGTCCTCGGTCCGCTGGGCGATCGCGTCCCACCCGAACTCGGCGACCGCCCGGGCCCGGCCCGCGCGTCCGTACGTCGCCGCCCGGTCGGGGTCGCTGACCAGCGCGGTGAGCGCCTCGGCGAAGTCGGCGACGTACTGCTCGGGGTCGAGTGGGGTGCCGGTGCCGTCGGTGGCCTGCTCGATCGGCACGAGCACCCCGGTGACGCCGTCGACGACGACCTCGGGGATGCCGCCGGTGGCGGTGGCCACCACGGCGGCCTCGCAGGCCATCGCCTCGAGGTTGACGATGCCGAGCGGCTCGTAGACCGACGGGCACGCGAACACGGTCGCGGCGGTGAGCAGCGCGACCACGTCGGCGCGCGGCAGCATGTCGGCGATCCACACGACGCCGGTGCGGGTGGCGGCGAGGCCGTCGACCAGTGCACGCACCTCGGCCATGATCTCCGGGGTGTCGGGCGCGCCGGCGCACAGCACGACCTGCACGTCGGGCGGCAGGGCCGCGACGGCGCGCAGGAACAGCGGCAGCCCCTTCTGCCGGGTGATCCGGCCGACGAACACCACCGAGGGACGGTCGGGGTCGACGCCCAGCTCGCGCACCCGGTCGGGGTCGGGCGCCGGGCGCCACAGGTCGGTGTCGATGCCGTTGTGCACCACGTGCACCCGCGCTGGGTCGACGGCGGGGTAGGCCGCCAGCACGTCGTCGCGCATCGCCGCCGACACCGCGACCACCGCCGCCGCCGCCTCGTACGACGTCCGCTCGGCCCAGGACGAGACGGCGTAGCCGCCGCCGAGCTGCTCGGCCTTCCAGGGCCGCAGCGGCTCGAGCGAGTGGGCGGTCACCACGTGCGGCACGCCGTGCAGCAGCCCGGCGAGGTGGCCGGCGAGGTTGGCGTACCAGGTGTGGGAGTGCACCAGGTCGGTGCCGGCGCAGGCGTCGGCGATGGCGAGGTCGACGCCGAGCGTGCGCAGGGCCGGGTTGGCGGCGGCGAGCTCGGCCGGGTCGGCGTACGACGAGGTCAGCGGCTCGTCGCGCGGCCCGCCGAACGCGTGCACGTGCGTCTCGACCACTCCGCGGGTGCGGAGGGCCCGCACCAGCTCGGCGACGTGCACCCCCGCGCCGCCGTAGATGGACGGTGGGTATTCCTTGCTCAGCACGTCGATCCTCACGCGGACAACCTAGTGCGGATACGGTGCCAGCCATGACGCCGCGCAAGAAGGTCCTGGCCATCGTGCTCGCAGGTGGCGAGGGCAAGCGCCTGATGCCGCTCACCGCCGACCGTGCCAAGCCGGCGGTTCCGTTCGCCGGGATCTACCGGCTCATCGACTACGCACTCTCCAACGTCGTCAACTCCGGCTACCTGCAGGTCGTGGTGCTGACGCAGTACAAGTCCCACAGCCTCGACCGCCACGTCACCCAGACCTGGCGGATGTCGACGATGCTCGGCAACTACGTCACCCCGGTGCCGGCGCAGCAGCGGGTCGGCAAGCACTGGTACCTCGGCAGCGGCGACGCGATCTACCAGTCGCTCAACCTGATCAAGGACGAGAAGCCCGACATCGTCGTGGTGGTCGGCGCCGACCACGTCTACCGCATGGACTTCTCCCAGATGGTCGCCCAGCACGTCGAGTCCGGCGCGCCCTGCACGGTCGCGGCGATCCGGCAGCCGATCGGGATGGCCGACCAGTTCGGCGTCATCGACGTGGTGCCCGACGACCCCCGCCGGATCCGGGAGTTCCTGGAGAAGCCGACCGACCCGGTGGGGCTGCCCGACAGCCCGGGGGAGGTGCTGGCGTCGATGGGCAACTACGTCTTCGACGCCGACGCCCTGGTCGAGGCCGTCACCCGCGACGCGACGGAGCCCGGGTCCAAGCACGACATGGGCGGCGACATCGTGCCGGCGTTCGCCCGCCGCGACCAGGCCGGCGTCTACGACTTCAAGGACAACGACGTGCCCGGGTCCAACGACCGCGACCGCGGCTACTGGCGCGACGTCGGGACCCTCGCGTCCTACTACGCCGCCCACATGGACGTCGTCTCGCCACTGCCGGTCTTCAACCTCTACAACTTCGACTGGCCGATCTACACCTCCTACGGCCCCCAGCCGCCGGCCAAGGTCGTCGCCGGCGACGGCGTCGCCGCCCACGTCGACCAGGCGGTGCTGGCGCCCGGTGTCGTCGTCTCGGGCGGCACCGTGCTGCGGTCGGTGCTCTCGCCGTCGGTCGGCGTCGGGCCCGGCGCGTCGGTCGAGGGAGCCGTGCTGATGAACGGCGTGCGCGTCGGTGCCGGGGCCACCGTGCGCAACGCGATCCTCGACAAGGGCGTCGTCGTCCCGGAGGGCGCGCGGATCGGCGTCGACCACGAGGAGGACCGCGCCAACGGGTTCGTGGTCGAGGAGGGCCTGACCGTGCTCGGCAAGGACCAGGCCTTCCCGGGCTGACGGCGCCTCAGACGATCCCGGCCGCCCTGGCCGGACCGGCGTACGCCGCCGCCAGCGTCTCGACCGTCTCGTGGGCGTTGAGGCCGCTCGGGTTGGGCACCACCCACAGCTCGGCCCCGCCCAGCGGCTCGGGCTGCAGCCCCGGCACCGCCTTCCGCCGGCCGAAGGCCGTGCGGTACGCCGTCACCCCGGCCACCGCGACGACCGCCGGCCCGGCCTGCTCGACCAGCGCGACCAGCTCGGCCCCGCCGGCCCGCAGCTCGTCGTCGGTGAGGTCGGAGGCCTTGGCGGTGGCCCGGCGCACGACGTTGGTGATGCCGAGACCGCGCGAGCGCAGGTGGTCGCGGTCGGCGTCGGTCATCCCGGCGGCCGGGTCGATGCGCTGGGTGAGGATGCCGGCGCGCAGCAGGGCGGGGTAGAACCTGTTGCCTGGGTGGGCGAAGTGCGTGCGGGTCGCCGCGGTCCACAGGCCGGGGTTGATCCCGACGAACAGCAGGCGCAGCGGGTGGCCGGGCTCCGGGAGCAGGTCGGGCACCTCGGCGCCGACGTACGACTCGAGCTCGGCGCGCGTGAATCCCACGGCGTCCAGCCTGCCGGAACCCGGGCGGGATGGGTAACGTCGGACCACCATGCGACGACTTCTCGGAGTGCTCCTGATCGGTGTCATCGCCCTGGCCGGCTGCAGCGACGACCAGGACGCGGGCGACACCGGCCCCACCGAGCCCACGAGCCAGTCGACGAGCACGGCCGCGGACGAGCCCACGAGCGAGAACACCGCCGAACCGACGGAAGCGCCGACGGACCAGCCGACGGACGGGTCCACAGCCCCCACCGCGCCGACCCCCGACCCGAGCGGGGAGCCCACCAGGTCGCCCCCGATCACGCCGCCGTCGCTCCCCGACGGCGGCGTGGCCCACACGCTGGTCGCGCTGGAGAGCCAGACCGCGGCCGGCGGGGTGGTCCAGGACGTCGCCACGCCCGTCGGGCCGGAGGAGGGGAGCGCGACCGGCGCGTTCCTCGCCGGGCTCACCGGCGAGGACTTCCGCCAGGTGATCGAGCAGCGGATCGTCTCGGCCCGCGCCGAGGGCGACCTGTACGCCGCCGTCGTGGCGATCGGGTGCGACGTCCCGCCGGGGGTGCTGGTCTCCGAGGTCGACGACGGCTACGCGATCACGGCGCGGAAGCCCGCCGTGCCCACGCCCCAGTGTGCCGCGCCGATCACGACCGTCGCGGTCGTGGCGATCCCCGGCTGAGTCCCGGGTGGGCCCTCAGCGGGGCTTGCGGTAGCGGATCTCGATCGCGTTGGCGACCGCGCGCTGGGCGCCGTCGGAGGGCGAGTTGACGACCCGCAGGCCGCTCGCCGGACGCCGGGCGACGAGGGTCGTCGAGCCGCCGCCGTCGAGGTTGAGGGCCTCGTCGGCGCCGAGGTCGATCATCGCGTCGGCCAGCTCGACCATGGTGTACCCACGGCTGAAGGACTGCCGCCCGTCGACGGTGAGGAACAGCAGGGTGCGGGTGTCGCGGTCGATCCCGACCGCGGTGCGGGGGTGCATCTCGAGGTCGTCGACGACGGTGATGACGCCGTCGCGCACCAGGAACTTGTTGCCGGTGATCGCCATCTGCGGCCGCGTCTCGACGTACGACGACACGGTGGCGCGGCTGCCGCGCCTCATCGCCGCGAGCGCCCGGGCGCCGGTACCCCGGCCGACCAGGAGGGTGCCGCGGAAGGGCCGGTCGTCGGGCAGCCGGGTGCCGGTGAAGACCACCCGCCCCCGCAGCACCTGCACGATCCGGACGCCGCGGCGCTGACCGCCGGTCCAGCGGTAGCCGGACGCCTCGCCCCACGCCGGGGTGTAGGCGGCGACACCGTCGGGCCGGACCTCGGGTGAGTTCAGGCCGTCGATCTCGAGGCGCGGGTACTGGCGGACGCGGACGCGGGTGGCGAGCGGCCCGACGTCGGGACGTCCGTCCCGGGCGAGGGAGAACGCTGCCGTCCATCCCTGCTGGCGTCCGTGCAGCAGGCCGCGGTCGCGGTCGCGCCCCAGCCCCAGCGGTGCGCCGGTGTCGCCGATGTCGAAGAAGTCGCCGTTGACCCCGGCCACGGCCCGGTCACGGGCGAGCATGCTCGACACCGTGGCGGTGCGGCCGACGGGGCCGGCGTTGGCGTAGTCGACGGTCAGCCCGCGGGTGCGCCACTTCACGGTCATCAGCGAGAGCCGCACGGGCCCGCGGGCGGTGCGCTCGTCCCACTGGAGCACGTTGACCCCGGGCGCGACCTGCCAGCGGACCGGGCGCTGGGTCTGGCGGTAGCCGCGCAGGTACCACGGCACCTCGGTCGCGGCGGGGCCCACGACGCCGTCGCTGGTCTGCGGCCGCCGGGTGCCCTGCACGAAACCGTCGGGGCGGTCTCCGTCGGCGCGGGCGCCAGGCACCGGTCGCGGGTCGTCGGCACCGGCCGAGGGGACGGCGACCGGCGCCGCGAGCGCGAGCAGGCAGGCGAGGACGACGGGGGGGAAGGTCCGCACCCGTCCAGGGTAAGCGGAGTGACGGGTGAGGCTGGTGTTTCGACTTCCGTGGTGTGTCCCGCGGAGCGGGGGTCAGGTCAGCGGACCACCGGCAGGTGCACGACCGTGTCGGCGAGCGAGATCACGCCGGGCGTGCGCGAGGCCATCCCGACGAAGGTGTCGCTCAGCGGCGAGACCAGGAGGTAGAGGTTCTGCCCCCTCGGCACGTCGACCGCCACCGACGGCAGCGCGATCCGGCGGCGCACTCCCGAGACCGGTCGGGCCTCCACGTGCGGCAGCACGTTGTTCTGCACCAGGCGCGCGTCGAGCGGGCTGGTGCCGACGGCGAGGCCGTAGAAGGCGCGGTTGTCCAGGCCCAGCGCACTCACCGCCGCGGTGAGGTACGGCGTACCGGCCACGCGGATCGGACCCGCCGCGACCTTGGTGGGCAGCGGCACGCCGGCCGCGGTGGTGCTCACGACGTCGGCGATGCGGATGCCCCGGCTGGCGGCCACCGAGTCGACGGTGGTGCACCGCGAGGCGGGGGTGGCGAGGTGGAGGCGGCCGTAGCCGCGCAGTCCCGTACGACGGCCCTTGAGCTGCTCGTCGAAGAACCGGATCGAGAGCCGGCGGAAGTCGCCACCGGCCAGCCGCCTGCTGCACGGGTCGGAGGTCACGTTGATGCCGCGCGGCAGCAGCTGCGGGAGCACGTGGCCGCCGTTGTAGCCGACGAAGATGCTGCGCTTGCGCGCCTTGGCCGTGATCGCGGTGCGCCAGTTGGTCAGGCCCTGCTCGAGCGGGAACAGGCCGTCGGTCGTGCCCTGCCCGAACAGCACCGGGATGTCGAGGCGGCGCCCGTGGTCGACGTGCCACTTCGGGCCGTTGGCGCGGAAGTAGAACTCGAGGTCCTCCCCACCGGGCAGCGAGCCGTCGGGCCACCGACCGGTCGCCGACCCCTCGACGAGGGCCTTGTAGACCCGCGGCTGGAGCGCGTTGCTCGGCAGGGCGGCGGCGGCGAGTGCCAGCGCCCACTCGGTGCGGACCACGCCCTTCGGTGCGAGCGAGCCGCTGAGGGAGTTCCAGGTGATCTCCGGTGCGAGGGCGTCGAAGACCGGCTTGCCGCGCAGGTGCAGCTCCTCGAAGGCGCCGAGGAGCTGGTACCCCCCGCCGTAGCTGCCGCCGACCGCGCCCAGGCGCGGGTCGCGGGGGCCGTCCTTGACGACCCACCGCAGCCGCGCGACCAGGTCGACGAGGCGGCGCACGTCGGCGCCCTCGTAGCGCGGGCTCTCCACGTGTGCGTAGCCGCCGGACTCGCCGAAGCCGCGCTGGTCAAAGGACAGGACGCCGTAGCCGGCCGCCAGGTACTCCCTCAGGTCGGCGGCCCGGGTGGTCCGGGAGCCGCCCCAGCCGTGGCTGTGCATCAGCATCGGCACCCGGCGGCGGGCCGAGGCGCCGGCCGGCTTGAAGAGCGAGTAGCAGATCCGCACCGGTGTGGTGGTGCCGCGCTCGGGCCGGCTCCGGACGCAACCCTCGGTCCTGGTCGCCAGGGCCTTGGCCGCCACGGCTCCGGTCCGCGGTGCGACTGCCTGCGCGGCCTGTGCGGCCGGCGTGGCCGACGTGGGTGGGGTCGCGACGGGCGTGAGCAGCCCGGCGACGAGCAGCGCGGTCAGGACGGCGGGGGCACGGCGCGGGGTCACACCGGGATCAACGACGCGGTGTGCCGATGGTCACACGACGGTCGAGCCTGGCGGTGTGGCGCCGGTCACGTGCAGGGGACGGCGCCGACCCGGGCGGGGCCCTCCCGGTCGCCCGGCCCGTACGCCGCCCGCGCGAGCCCGTCGGCCTGCATCAGCTCGGCGGGGTCCTCCACGTGGTCGAGGCCCACCAGGTGGCCCAGCTCGTGGAGCAGGAGCGCCCGCTGGAGGCGGTCGCCGCGGTCGGTGCCCTCGAACCAGGCGAGGGCGTCGCGGTCGAGCACCACCGAGCCGGTCACGTAGACGCGGCTGCCGCCGACCTCGACCATGGTCGGTCCGCCGATGCCGGCGACGTCGTCGGCGAGGCCGCCGACCTCGTCCTGGTCGGCCCAGGCGATCAGCACCGGCGCGGGCCCGGAGTCGTCGAGGCGCTGGCCGAAGTCGCGGTCGTCGGTGGTGCCGAGGTAGGTCAGGTCGAGCCCGGTGCGTGCCTCCACCTCGGCCACGGCGGCCTCGACCTGACCGAGCCAGCCGACGGGTGCGCCGACCGGGTTGACGACGTACCGGACCTCGTCGCAGGGGCTGAAGCCCACCGGCTCCCGGCTGCCCGGCTGGGTGTGCAGGAAGGCGTGGGTGCCGTCGCTGTCGACCGGCACGGCCGGCCGGGCGCGGTCCTCGAACCCGACGGCCGACCGCACGCGGGTGCCGATGGGGCCGTCGCTGAGGGCGAGGTAGGCGGTGAGCGCGCCGAGGGTGAGTGCGAGCGAGACGAGGCTCAGCACCCGCTCGCGGACCCGCGGTACCCGCATGTCGTCCATGATGTCCCGGTGCCCGGGACCGAGTCGGATCACCTCTCCCCTGGAGGGGTGACCAACCGTCTCGTCGTGGGCGACAACCTGGCGGTCCTGGCCGGCCTGCCCGACGCGGCGTACGACCTGGCCTACCTCGACCCGCCGTACAACACCGGCAGCAGCTTCGTCTACGCCGACTCCTTCGCCTCCCACGCGGACTGGACGGCCATGCTGCGTCCCCGCCTCGAGCAGGTACGCCGCGTGCTCGCCCCGGGCGGTGCGGTGGCGGTGTCGATCGACGACCACGAGGCCGCCCACCTGCGGCTCCTGCTCGACGAGGTGTTCGGCGAGGACTGCTTCCTCGCGCAGGTGGTGGTCAACCTCAACCCCAAGGGCCGCCAGCTCGGGCGCGGCTTCGCGACCTCGCACGAGTACCTCCTGGTGCACGCCCGCGACCGCGCCGCCTGCGTGCTCGACGCCTCCACCTCCGAGACGGTCGACCCCCGCGACTTCCCGCACGCCGACCCGGGGGAGCCGCTGCGCTACAGGCGGTTGCCGCTGCGCAACACCAACAAGAAGTTCAACCCGGTCACCGCGCCGACCATGCACTTCCCGCTGTGGGGCGACCCGGTCACCGGTGAGGTGCGCAGCGCGCCGTTCGGCGGTGCGGTGGAGGTGACGCCGGTCTTCGGCGACGGCACGCCTGCGGTGTGGCGGTGGAGCGCCCCCCGCGTCGACGCCCGGCCGCGCGACCTGCTGTGCCGCGAGGTGCGCGGGCGCGACGGCGTGCGGGTCGACGTGTTCCAGAAGGACTGGCTCGAGCCCGGGCGGCGCAAGAAGCTGCGGACGGTCTGGCTGGCCGACGAGGTCGGCTCCACCGACACCGCGGTCGCCGAGCTCAAGGCGCTGGTGGGCCACGTCTTCGAGTCGCCCAAGCCCACGGGGCTGCTGCGGCGCCTGCTCGCGACCATGCCGGAGGACTGCCGGGTGCTGGACCCGTTCGCCGGCAGCGGCACCACCGGGCACGCGGTCGCGCTGGCCAACGCCGCCGACGGCGGCACCCGCACCTGCCTGTCGATCGACGTCGCCGAGCCGGTGCGGCCGGGCTCCAACGCGGCGCTCGCCGGCCACGCATGCGTCGCCGACGTCACCCGGGCCCGGCTGCGCGCGGTCGCCGAGGCCGTGGGCGGCGGGTTCGTGGAGGACCGGGAGTAGGGCGACCTACGCCGCCCACCGCGCGGCCAGGTGCTCGTCGAGGAGCGCCTCGGCCCGGGTCACCGCCAGCCGCTCGTCGGGTCCGAGGAGGTGCAGCGCGAGGCCGTCGAGGAGCACGTGCAGCCGCTCGGCCTCCTCCTCGAGGTCGAGGCCGCGTCGCAGCAGGCCGGCGTCGTGGCACACCGCGAGCGTGGTCAGGCAGCCCTGGCGGACGGCGTCGTCGAGGGAGGTGCGCAGCGACGCCAGGCCGGGGTGGCCGGCCGCCTCGAGCACCAGGGCCAGGTGGGTGCGCAGCTCGAGGCGGCGTACGTCGTCGAGGGGGAGCATCTCGGCGAGCAGCGCGATCACGTCGGCGCGGGAGCGGATCGGCCGCTCGGCGTGGGCGAGGAAGCGGACGGTGCCGCGCTCGACGACGAGCTCCATCGCGGCGGCGAGGAGGACCTCCTTGCTGGGCAGCACGTGCCGCAGCGAGCCGGCGGAGACCCCGGCCTCGGCCGCCACGGTGCGCACCGACACCGCACCCACGCCGCCGCGCGCGATCACCCGCCAGACGGCCTCGGCCAGCTCGGCGCGGCGGGCGGAGTGGTCGATCAACCGGGGCACCCCGTCATCGTAGTACGACTGTGCTAGTTTCCGTGGTGACACATCCGTACTACCAAGGAGACGCCATGATCGCCGCCGTCATCGTGGGCTGCGAGATCGGGTTCTGGGTGGTCCTCGGCCTCGGCATGGCGCTGCGCTACCCCCTGCGCCGGCCCCGCCTGGGCGCCGTGGTGCTCACCTGCACACCGCTCGTCGACGTCGTCCTGCTGGTCGCGGCCGCCGTCGACCTGCGCCGCGGCGCGGAGTTCGACCAGATCCACGCGCTGGCCGCGGTCTACCTGGGCTTCAGCCTGGCGTTCGGCCACAGCCTGGTCCGGTGGGCCGACGTGCGGTTCGCCCACCGCTTCGCCGGCGGGCCCCCGCCGCCGCCGAGGCCGGCCGCCGGCTCGGCGGCCCGCCGGGCCGCGCTGTGGACGGAGTGGCGGCGCGTCGTGGTGGCCGCCGCCGTCGCCTCCGTCGTCCTGGCGGCGCTCGCCGCGGTCGCCGACGCCGACCAGCGCTCGGCCGCGCTCGGCGCCGCCGGTCCGCTGTGGCTGGCGGTCGGCGCCTGGCTCCTCCTCGGCCCCGTCTGGGAGGAGATGAGCCGCGCCGGGTCGCGGCGCGCCGCCTGACCCGGCCGATCGCAGCGGCTCAGACGCCGGCCGCCCGCTCGAGGGCGGCCAGCTCGTCGTCGAGGTGGGTCAGCAACCGCTGCAGGTGCGGGACCGTGCGACGGCACCCGGTGAGGCCGAAGGCCATGTTGCCGTCGTAGGAGGTGCAGGTGATGTTGAGCGCCATCCCGTTGATCGGGATCGACAGCGGGTAGGTGCCGAGCAGCTGCGCGCCGTTCCAGTAGTGGGTCGACCGCGGGCCGGGGACGTTGCTGATGATCAGGTTGTACGGCGGCCGCACCAGGCCCTGCATCCGCAGCAGCGGCGTCAGGATCGCCGGCGCCTGGCCGAGGGCGCTCATGGCCAGGATCTGCACCGGCGTCATCGACGACAGCGCCTCCTTGCCGTCCTTCATCGACTTGTGGATCGCCCCGAGGCGCCGCGCGGGGTCGGCCTGGTCGGTGGCCAGCTGCACCATCACCGCACCGAGCGCGTTGCCGCCGTCGGCCGAGGCGATCTGCGACTGCTGGGCGTTGAGGCCGACCGGGACCATCGCCACCAGCGGCTTGTCGGGCAGCGCGCCGAGGTCGAGGAGGTAGGCGCGCACGGCGCCGGAGCACATCGCCAGCACGACGTCGTTGATGGTGGTGCCGGTGGCCCTGCCGATCGCGCGGAGCCGCTCGACCGGCCAGTCGTCGGCGGCGAAGCGGCGCGAGCCGGTGATGTCCTGGTTGAAGAGGGTGCGCGGCGCGTGCAGCGAGACGGCCGACGTCTCGTTCCTCAGGCCCTTGCTGAGCGTCTTGACCAGCGCCGCGGGCATCCCGGCCGCCTCGGCGGTGATGCCCAGGGCGGTGCGCAGCGCGACGAGCGGCACCTCGGACAGGTGGCCGTGGTCGTCGTCGTCCGTCGGGGTACGCCGCCGCGCGTCGGGGCGGGCACCCCACGGCGGCGGCATGTCGTGCTGGTCGGAGTCGGTGCTCAGCACGCTGGCCATCAGCCGCATGGCCGAGACGCCGTCGAGCAGGGAGTGGTGGATCTTGGTGTACATCGCGACGCGGCCGTCGCGCAGGCCCTCGATCAGGTGGGCCTCCCAGAGCGGGCGCTCCCACGCGAGGCGGGTGCCGTGCAGGCGACCGCACAGCTCCAGCAGCTCACGCACCCGGCCCGGGCGGGGCAGGGCGCTGTGCCGGACGTGGTGCTCGATGTCGAGCTGCTCGTCGTCCTTCCACACCAGCTGACCGCCCGTGCGCACCGAGCGGTGGGGGTGCTTGCGGAACAGGGGCGCGACCTCGTCGACCTCGAGCATCGAGGTGAACATCTCGCGCAGGTAGTGGCGCCCCGCCCCCTCAGGCCGCTGGAACAGCTGCAGCCCCCCGACGTGCATCGGCATGCTGCGCTTCTCGGCGAGCAGGAAGCCGGTGGAGGTCGGGTCGATCGGGGTCAGCACGGGGGTCCGTTCGTCGGGGTGGCGGCCTGTGGTGAGGCTGCGGTGGGCCGGGGCGATCCTGTCGCGCCGTGATGCCGTCCACAAGCACCCGGGCGGGCGGCCGACCGCCGCCCGCGGGGGCCGACCGCCTGTGGAGACGTCCCGGAGTCGTGCACAGGCAACCGCAACGGCCCCGTCGTCCACAGGCCCCGCGCCGGCGGTGCCGCACCGTCCGCACCCGCACCTAGCGTCCCTCGCGCTGCCGGACCCGCCGGCACCCGACTCTCCGGAGGACCTGATGACATCCACGAAGAAGACCCTGCTCCTGCCCGTCCTGATCCTCACCGCCGTCCTCGGCGCGCTGCTCGGCGTCGCCGGCCTGGCCGTGGCCGCGCCCGACGAGGCGCTCCGCGGCTCGCGACCGGTCGTCGTCGAGGTCGAGGGCGACCGCGCCAACGGCTTCACCCTGGTGCACGCCGACGGCTCCACGATCAGCCCGCCCACCGACTCCGAGGCGATCGCCGAGTGCTCGGAGTACGACACCCGCCTCCAGCGGGTGCGGTGCCGCGTCGAGGTGCGCACCTGGTACCGCGACCTCGGTGACCTCAAGCGCTCCCTGGCCTGGGTCCGCGCCCACGGGTAGCCGGGGGTGGGGGGTGGCAGCATCGGGTCATGCCGGTGCCGGTGCTGCACGTCGACCTCGACCAGTTCCTCGCCGCCGTCGAGGTGCTCCGCCGTCCCGAGCTGGCCGGTCGCCCGGTGGTGGTGGGCGGCCGCGGCGACCCCACCGAGCGGGGCGTGGTGTCGACGGCCTCCTACGAGGCGCGGGCCCACGGCGTCCGGTCGGGGATGCCGCTGCGCACCGCGCTCAAGCGGTGCCCCGACGCGGTGTTCCTGCCGGTCGACTTCCCGGCCTACGAGGCCAAGTCGACCGCCGTGATGGCCACCCTGCGCGCCTCGCTCTGGGACGGCGACCCCGTCGATGTCGAGGTGCTCGGCTGGGACGAGGCGTTCGTGGGACTGCGGCCGGGTGCCGACCCGTCGCGCGAGCGCGACCCGATGGCCTACGCCGAGCAGGTCCGGGCCGAGGTGCTGGCCGCCACGGGGCTCCACTGCTCGGTCGGCGTCGGCGACAACAAGCTGCAGGCCAAGATCGCCACCGACTTCGGCAAGCCGCGCGGTGTCTACCGGATCAGCGACGCCACCTGGTTCGCCGAGATGGGCCACCGCCCGACGCGGGCCCTGTGGGGCGTGGGCGCCAAGATCCAGAAGCGGCTGGCCGACCTCGGCATCGACACCGTCGCGCAGCTCGCGGCCTCCGACGCGCAGGACCTCGCGGCGGCGATCGGTCCGACGATGGGGCCCTGGTACCACCGCCTCGGCCGAGGGGTCGACACCAGCCCGGTCGACCCGACGCCCTGGGTGGCCCGTGCCCACGGGAGGGAGGAGACGTTCCAGACCGACCTCGAGACCGACGCCGAGGTCGAGGCCGCCGTACGCCGGATCACCGGCCGGGTGGTCGCCGACATCGACGCCGAGGGCCGACCGGCCTGGCGGGTGGGGCTCAAGGTGCGCGATGCGGCGTTCCAGACGGTGCAGCGCAGCCGCAAGCTGCCCGACGGTCCGACCAACGACCCCGAGACCCTGGCCGAGGTGGCGGTGGGGCTGCTGGCCAAGGTCGAGCGCCGCCGCGGGGTCCGGCTGGTCGGCGTCCGGCTCGAGATGGTCGAGCCCGAGGGCGGCTACCCGCGCTGAGCGCCGGCCCGCGCTGCGCTACACCGAGTCGCGCAGCTCGCGCACGACCGCGTCGACGACCGCCACCAGGTCGCCCTCGGTGCGCCGGGCGACGGCGCGCTGCCGCTGGTACGACGCCCCGCCGGCCACCACGTCGGCCACCGACGCCAGCTCCGCCGAGCACCCCAGCCGCTCGGCGGTCGGCTCCAGCCGCACCAGCAGGTCGGCGAGGTCGTCGGTGACCGGTCGCTCGGTCGAGGCGGCGTCGAGGATGACGATGGCGTCCAGCCCGTAGCGGGCGGCACGCCACTTGTTCTCCTGCACGTGCCACGGCGGCATCGTCGGCAGCTCCTCGCCGGCGGCGAGCCGGGTGTCGAGGTCGACCACCAGGCAGTGCATCAGGGCGGTGAGCGCGGCGAGGTCGGTCAACGTCGAGACGCCGTCGCAGATCCGGTTCTCCAGCGTGCCGAGGTGCGCCGAGGGCCGCAGGTCCCAGCGGATCTCGTTGAGCTCGTCGATGACGCCGGTGGTCAGCTGGTCGTGCGCGAACGCCTCGTACTCCTCCCAGGCGGCGAACTGGAAGGGCAGCCCGGCGGTGGGCAGCTGCTGGAACATCAGTGCCCGGTTGGAGGCGTAGCCGGTGTCGACGCCGGCCCAGATCGGCGAGGACGCCGAGAGCGCCTGCAGGTGCGGGTAGTGGTTGAGCAGCGCCGACAGGACGGGCATCACGCGTGACCTCTCGGGCAGCCCGACGTGCACGTGCACGCCCCAGATCAGCATCTGCCGGCCCCACCACTGGGTGCGGTTGATCAGCTCCTCGTAGCGGTGCCCGGGGCTCAGCTGCTGACCGGTCCACGACGCGAAGGGGTGCGTACCGGCGCCGAACAGGTCGAGGTCGAGGTCGTCGCCGGCGGCGAGCGCACCCTCCAGCGTGACCCGGAGGTCGGCCATCGCCTCGTCCACCGTCGAGCAGATGCCGGTGACCAGCTCGATGGTGTTGCGCAGCAGCTCCTGGTGCAGGCGTTCGGGGTGCGGCAGCCGCGGTCGCGCCCGGGCGAACAGGTGGGCGGCGTCGTTGCGCAGGTCGCGGCTGCGGCGGTCGACGAGCGCGAGCTCCCACTCCACGCCGAGCGTGTAGTCGGCCGAGGCGTGGAAGTCGATCCGCACCCCGCCAGCGTTCCACACCCGCCGCGTCGCCCGGTCCCCTGCGCGGGTGATCGATGTCGCGTCCGTGCGGGTTGGGTCCGCCGACCACTGTGCGACACCATCGAACGATGGCCGAGCAGGACACCCCCACGACCCAGCAGATCCCGCTACCCAACCGACTCGCGCTGACCCTCGACTTCTGCCTGCGCGTCGGCGACCTGCTCCTGTCCTCGGGAGCCGGTGCCGCCGACGTGACCGCGACGATGCTGTCGGTGGCGCGCGCCCTCGACGCCGACGAGGCCGAGGTCGACATCACCTTCACCTCGTTGACGATCACCTACCAGACCAGTCCCGACGAGGCGCCGCTGATCGCGACCCGCCACGTCTCCCAGCGCACCATCGACTACCAGGACCTCACCCGCGTCGACCACCTGGTGCGCGCCGTCATCTCCGGCGACCTCGGGCTGCGGGCGGGGCGCGCCGAGCTGCGGCGCATCGTCCTGACCGGCCACGACCGGCCCCGCTGGGCGGTCACCGGCGGCTGGGCCGCGATGTCGGCCGGCGTCTCGGTCCAGCTCGGCGGCGACGCCGTGGTCGCGGTGCTCGCCGCCCTCGCGGCGGTCCTCATCGACCGGCTGCAGCTGCGGATCGCGCGCCGGCGGCTGCCGGGCTTCTACCAGCAGGTCGCCGGGGGAGTGGTCGCGACGCTGGTCGCGGTGGGCGCGGCCGCGGTCGACCGGTGGCTCGACCTGGGACTCGACGTCTCGCTCGTCGTCACCGCCAACATCGTGATGCTGCTGGCCGGCATCGGCTTCATGGGCGCCCTGCAGGACGCGCTGACCGGCTTCTACATCACCGCCGGCGCCCGCATCACCGAGGCCATCGTGGCGACGGCCGGCATCATCGCCGGGGTCAGCGGCGGGCTCAGCGTCGCCGCCGCGGTCGGGGTCGACCTGCCCACGGTCGAGCCCGGGGCCACCGGCATCCAGGACCTCGGCTTCGCTGCCGCCGGCTCCGCGCTCGCGGCCGCGGCCTTCGCGTTCGCGTCCTACTCCCCGCGCCGCGCCCTGGTCCCGGTGGCCGTCGTCGCGGCCATCGCCGTGGTGATCTCGAGCTCGGTGCAGGAGCCCGGCATCGGGCGTACCTGGTCGGTCGCGATCGCGGCGTTCTTCGTCGGCCTCGTCGGGTACGCCGTCGCCCGCCGGCTGCGCGTGCCGCCGCTGATCATCGTGGTCTCGGCGGTGGTCCCGATGCTGCCCGGCATCGCGATCTACCGCGGACTCTCGCTCC
Organism: Nocardioides sp. WJ219; assembly: GCF_058559815.1. NCBI lineage: Bacteria > Bacillati > Actinomycetota > Actinomycetes > Propionibacteriales > Nocardioidaceae > Nocardioides > Nocardioides sp. WJ219. The sequence continues at coordinate 754,548 of NZ_JBZUJV010000002.1, read as the reverse complement.
TCGGCGAGGGCGGCCGCCGCGACACCTCGCTCGGCCTGGTCGCCCTCATCGGCGCCGCCTCGGTCGCCCTCGCGATCGCCGCCGGCGTGTTCCTGGGGGAGTACCTCGCCCAGCCGCTCGCCCGGGAGGCGCGCCGCGTGGAGACCCGGCTCGCCGGGCCCCGGCTGGTCGGACCGGTCAAGATGATCGGGCGGCGAGGACCGCGAACCACCGGTCCGACGTCGTCGCGTCGAACGGAGCCCGCTCCTGGAGCACCGCATCCCGCACCCAGGCACACGCGGCCTCGGCGAGGCTGACCACGTCGTCGGGGTAGTCGAGCGTCACCCGGTGCTCGGCGAACTCGTCCTCGTCGTCGACGTACACGTCGCCGGCGGCGGTGCGGATCACGTCGAGGTCGAGGTCGACCGCCCGGCACGTCGTGCCGTCCCACCACGGCACCGACGTCATGTCGACGTAGGTCGACAGGACGTAGCCGGGGGCGTGGAACGTCGCCAGCCACCCCACCCCGTGCGGCACCAGCCCGACCTGGTCGGTCTCGGTCACGAACGCCGCCCCGGGACGCGCCATCGGGGTCCCGGTCGCGATGCCGATCCAGTCGCCGTGCTCGTCGGACCCGAGGAAGGTCGCGTCGAACTCCCAGTGCGGGCGACCGCCCCACTTGGTCAGCTCGAGCCGTACGTCGTCGCCGGCGGTCGGTGTCTCACCCACGTGCGTACGGTGCCACGGCCGCTCCTGGGCGGCGCCGGGAGGCGGCGGTGTCACCCACTGTTGTTGCTACCAGCCGACGGTTGCCAGGGTCAGGTAGTGGCCACGACGGTGAGCAACATCCCGCCGGGCCGACCTGCCCGGGCCGCCACGCCCGGCCCGCCTCAGACGACCTTGGCCTTGGCCGGCAGCACCCGGCCGGCGCTGTGGGCGACGACGTCCTGGTAGCGCGAGCCGACCAGCTTGGCGACGGTGTGCAGGGCGTGGGCGTCGATGCCGACGAGCACGCGGGCCTTGTTCTTGACGATGCCGTTGACGATGATCTCGGCCGCCCGCTCGGGCGTCATCTTGGCCAGCTTCTTGTCGAAGAACGCGGCGGTCGCGGCCTGGTCCTCCTTGGCGGAGACCCGCGCGTTGCGGGCGATGGCGGTCTTGATGCCGCCGGGGTGGACGACGGTCACGCCGACGGGGTGCTTGGCGATGAGCATCTCCTCGCGCAGCGCCTCCGACATCCCGCGCACGGCGTACTTCGAGGCGTTGTACATCGACTGGCCCGGCATCGAGATGAGGCCGAACAGCGAGGAGATGTTGACGACGTGGCCGTCGCCGCTCGCGATGAGGTGCGGCAGGAACTCCTTAGTCCCGTGCACGACGCCCCAGAAGTTCACGCCCATGATCCAGTCCATGTCGGCGTACTCGAGGTCGGTCAGGTCGCCGGCCAGCGCGACGCCGGCGTTGTTGATCACGACGTTGACCCGGCCGAGGTCCTCGACGACGTCGAGGGCGTAGCGGCTGACGGCGTCGCGGTCGGCGACGTCGAGGCGGTCGGTACGCACCTCGGAGCCGCCCTGCTGGGTGACCAGGCGGGCGGTCTCGGCGAGGCCGGTCTCGTCGACGTCGGACAGCGCGAGCCGCGAGCCCTGGCCGGCGAGGTTGAGCGCGAGGGCGCGGCCGATGCCGGACCCGGCTCCGGTGATGACGACGACCTTGTCCTTGAGCGACTTCATGCGGGGACGACCTCCCGATCGGTGGTGCGGGTGAGGGGTGCGGCGACGGTGTACGCCGCCACGTCGAACGACCGGGTCAGGGCCCGGAACGCGAAGGTGGTGCGCGGCCACAGGGTGGTGTTGTGGCCGTGCTTGTCGAGGTACCAGCTGGCGCAGCCGCCGGTGCTCCACACCGTCGGGCCCATCCGGCGCTGGACGTCGGTGTGGAAGGCGCGCTCGGCCGACCGGGTGACCTCGACGGTGCCGTAGTCGTGGGTGCGCATGGTGCGCAGCGCGTCGACGACGTAGGCGACCTGCGACTCGATCATGAAGACCATGCTCGAGTGGCCGAGTCCGGTGTTGGGGCCGACGAGGAAGAACAGGTTGGGGAAGCCGGGGACGGTCGTGCCCTTGTAGGCCGACATGCCCTGCTCGTCGAACTGCTGGGCGAGGGTGTGGCCCTCCCGCCCGGTGATGCGTTCGGTGATCGGCAGCTCGGTGGTGTGGAAGCCGGTGGCGACGACGAGGACGTCGATCGGTCGCTCGGTGCCGTCTGCGGTCACGATGCCGGTGGGCGTCACCCGCGCGATCCGGTCGGTGACGACCTCGGTGTTGTCGGCCGCGAGCGCCGGGTAGTAGGTGTTGGAGATCAGGATGCGCTTGCAGCCCATCCGGAAGTCGGGGGTGACCTTCGCCTGAAGGGCGGGGTCGTCGATGCCCTTGCGGATGTTGCCGAGTGCGAGCCGCTCGACCGGCGCGAGCACCCGCGGCACGCGGGTGAACGGCAGCACGTAGCTCTCCCGACCCCAGTAGATGGCCTCGCGGTAGACCTTCTGCAGGCCGGGCACGTGCTGCAGCGCGGCCTTCTCCACCGCCGAGTAGCGGCGGTCGTGGCGCGGCATCACCCACGGCGCGGTGCGCTGGTAGACGTCGAGGTGGGCGACCTGCGGCTGGATCGCGGGCACGATCTGGATCGCCGACGCGCCGGTGCCGATCACCGCCACCCGCTTGCCGGTGAGGTCGACGTCGTGGTCCCACCGCGCCGAGTGGAACAGCTCGCCGCCGAACGACTCGATGCCCTCGATGTCGGGCAGCCGGGGCTCCGACAGCCCGCCGGCGCCGCTGATCACCGTGCGGGCGGCGTACGTCGTGGGCTCGCCGCCGGCGACGGGAGTCGTGGTCACCGCCCACCGCTGCTGGGCGGCGTCCCAGCGGACGTCGTCGACGGAGGTGTCGAAGACGAACCGGTCGAGCGTGCCGGAGCGGTCGGCGACCTGCTTGATGTAGGCCTGGATCTCCGGCTGTGGCGAGAACGACATCGACCAGTCGGGGTTGGGCGCGAAGGAGAAGGAGTAGAGCTGGCTCGGCACGTCGCACGCCGCGCCGGGGTAGGTGTTGTCGCGCCAGGTGCCGCCGACGTCGTGGCTGCGCTCGACGACCACGAAGTCGCGCTCGCCGGCCTCGTCGAGCTTGATCGCCGCGCACAGCCCGGCGAAGCCTGCGCCGATGACGAGGTGGTCGATGATCTGCTGGCTCACATGGCCCACGGTATTGGCGTTATTGAACAAGTGTCAATAGAATGCGTCCCGTGACCGACAGCACACGTGTCCGCCTCACGCCCGACGAGCGTCGCGCCCAGCTGCTCGACCTCGGCGTCCGGCTGCTCGCCGACCGCTCGCTCGACGAGCTCTCGATCGACCTGCTGGCCGAGGAGGCCGGGATCTCCCGCGGCCTGCTCTACCACTACTTCGGCAACAAGCACGCCTTCCACGAGGCCGTCGTGCGCCGCGCGGCCGACGACCTCATCGCCCAGACCGCCCCGCTGCCCGGCGGCGACCCCGTGGAGCGGCTGGCCTCGTCGATGGCCGCCTACGTCGACTACGTCGAGGCCAACCACGCCGGCTACCTCTCGCTCGTCAAGGGCGCCCAGGGCGGCAACGAGACCCTCCGGGCGATCTACGACGAGGCGCGCTCGGCGCTGACCGACCGGATCTTCGTCGAGGACCGCACCGAGCTGGTCCCCGACACCCCCGCCACCCGGCTGCTGGTGCGCGGCTGGTCGGCGATGGCCGAGGACCTGGTCCTCTCCTGGGTCGCCGACCCCGCCGGCGTCACCCGCGAGGAGCTCCTGCACCTGCTCGCCGTCTCCCTCCCCGCGCTGGTGGCGGCCTCCGTCTGAGCGGATCGGCGTGTGGGTCCGCCGGACCGGCGACCGGACCGGCGAGCCCGTCCAGGAACGCCAGCGCCTGCTCGACCCGGTCGTCGACCGACCCACGCACCTCGACCCACGGCACGCCGTCGTCGCCCAGCGTCGCGCGGAAGCGGTCCCGCATCGCGTGGCGCACGTGCTCGCCGTCGCGCAGCCCGTCCTGGACCCAGGGGATCTCGTCGCCGGTGAGGATCCGGGCGCGCGGTCGCACCTGGGCGGCCGCGGCGGCGGCGACGTCGGGGGAGAGGTGGCCGACGTACCGCTCGTGCCACAGCGTCGTCGCCTGCGCGTCGGTGTCGCAGACCAGCCACGGGACGGGGGTCGCGCGGGCGGCGGCGTCCTCGGCGGCGCACTGCTGGCGCACGATGTGCACGAACTCCTCGGTGAGCCACGGCGCCTCGAGCCCGCCGGGACGCACCTGCGACCAGTGTCGGCCGTACTCCGGCACCCACGGGCAGCCGAGCCGCTCGGCCAGGGCCCGGGCGAGCGTCGTCGACCCGGTCGACTCCGCCCCGGTGACGACGACGCGGCGCACGTAGTGGGCGCGGACCGGAGGGGCGAGGAAGTCCCAGTGGGCGCCGGGGTCGGCGCGCACCGCGGTGCCCGAGACCGGGATCTCGGTGCGGCCGGGGTCGACCTGCACCCAGGTCGCGCCCAGCCGGCGGGCGAGCTCGGCGCCGTAGGCGTCCGAGGTGAACGCCGCGTCGACGGGTTGGTCGAGGTGGGCGCGGACGACCTCCATGTGGAGGTCCCAGATCGCCGGGTCGTCGAGGTCGACCGGCGTCTCGTCGTACGCCGCCACCAGGTGCGCGGCGGGCAGCAGCTCGCGGATCCACGCGGCGCGGACCTCGAGCGGCACGTCCTCGGCGCGGGTGGCGAGCAGCTGCACGGTGACCCGGTCGCAGCGCGCCAGGGCCTCCTCGACCAGGCGCTGGTGACCGGCGTGCAGCGGCCAGAACTTGCCGAGCACCAGGCCGTGCCGGAACCGCCTCACGCCGCCACGACCTCGGCCGGCCGCTCCGCGACCGCGGTCCGCGCCCGCCGCCACTGCACGAGCCCGGCCACGCAGAGGCCGAGGAAGAGCACGTAGAGCGCGGCGGTGAGCCACAGGCCCTTGTGGGCGTAGAGGGGGATGTAGACCAGGTCGGCGACGATCCAGAACCACCAGTTGGCGATCCACTTGCGCGAGAGCATGAACTGGGCGACCAGGCTGAGGGCGGTGGTGAGCGCGTCCCACCCGGCGACCGTGGAGTCGGTCCAGGTGAGCAGCACCCACTGCAGCACCGCGGTGATGACGGCGACCGCGACCAGGCAGCCGACCAGGGCGGTCGCCGACGGCTGGTGCACCACCACGCCCGTGCCGCGTTCGCCACCACGTGTCCACCACCACCAGCCCAGCAGGGCCAGGCCGATGTAGACCACCTGCAGCCCGGCGTCGGCGTACAACCCGGCGCCGACGAAGAGGTAGATGAAGAGCACGTTGTTGGCCATGCCGACCGCGAAGTTGGCGACGTGCTGACGCACGACCAGGTAGACGCACAGCGCTCCGGTGGCGAAGGCGGCGATCTCGGTCCAGTCCATGGGAGGAACCCTCCTGATAATTGTCGGTACGACAACAGAACATCACGGAGTTGTTTGTTGTCAACTCGACAACTAAGGTGAGGTCCGTGGTCAGCTACCCGGTCAGCTACGTCGCCGTCGACGTCGCCGCCTTCACGATCGACGAGGGCGAGCTGTCGGTGCTGGTCGTCGAGCGCGGCGTCGAGCCGTGGCAGGGGGCCCTGGCCCTGCCGGGCGGCTTCGTCCGGCCCGACGAGGACCTCGAGACGGCCGCCCGCCGCGAGCTGCGCGAGGAGACCGGGGTCGACGAGCCCGTCCTCGAGCAGCTGCGCTCGTACGGCGCCCCCGACCGCGACCCGCGGGCCCGGACCGTCAGCGTCGCCCACCTCGCCGTGCTGGCCGAGCCGGTCACGCCGCTCGCGGGCACCGACGCGGCCACCGCCGCGTGGCGGCCGGTCGCCGACGTACGCCGCGCCGGCCTCGCCTTCGACCACGCGGAGGTCCTCGACGACGCCGTGGAGCGGCTGGCCGCCAAGCTGGAGTACACCGCCGTCGGCACGGCGTTCCTGCCCGAGGAGTTCACCCTCGCCGAGCTGCGCTCGGTCTACGAGGTCGTCTGGGGGCGGCCCCTGGACGCCGGCAACTTCCAGCGCAAGGTGCGCAGCAGCCCCGACTGGGTCACGGCGACCGGTGAGCTGCGCGCGGCCGGTCGGGGCCGTCCCGCGGCGCTGTTCCGCGCCCGCAAGACCGGGACCGCTGCGCTCGACAGCCCGCTGGTGCGGTCGGCCTGGTGACGGCGGGGGGTCGCCGGCACCGAGGGGGATCAGGCCGTGGTGGCGGCCAGCCACTGACGCGACACCGCGTTGACCCAGCTGCGCAGGTCCGGGGCGCCGTCGATCGAGTAGAGCGAGTAGTCGGGGCACCCGGGCCAGGGCGTGACGTGGTCGAAGGCGTGGTCGGCGGCGAACATCGCGACCTGGCCGGACTCCTGGTGGACGAGGGTGCAGTTGCCGTTGGCCTCCTCGCTGAGGACGTACCAGGAGGCGCGGTCGGCGGGGGCGATCGGGCAGACGAGGTCGTCGTCCTCCCACAACCACTCGTAGTCGTCGAGGACGTGGGCGTCACCGCGGGCCGCGCCGACCGTCAGCGAGCGGTTGGTGTTGCACAGCCAGCCGTCCGGCTCGTCGAAGCGCTCCGTCACGCCGCCGAACGACGCCAGGAGCGCCGCGTGGTCGGGGTGCAGGTGCCCGGGCAACGGGTCGGAGGGCGGCGCCGGTGCCAACCAGCCGGCCCGGCCGTCACGCGTGGCCCACCCGATCACCTCGACGGCCTCGCCACCGAGGCTGACGGGCGTGATCGTGGCGGCGCGGAGCAACCGGTCGAGGTCGTCGGCCCACGCGGGCAGCGGGCGGTCCCACGGTCGGGAGGGTCCGGTGACCTCGCCGGCACGGTCCGGCCGGACCAGCCGGGGCCGTTCGGCGGTGAGCAGCGTCCAGTCGTCCATGGCGCAGACCGTAGCCGGGTCTAGCCGGCGGGCCGCGCGTACCAGACGTCGCTCGACGTCGGCACGAACCCGACGCCGGTGTAGACCGCACCGGCTGCCTCGGAGCCGAAGCAGATCTTGACCCGCTCGGCGCCCCGCGTGACCAGCAGGTCGATGCCGTGGGTGAGCATGGTCGTGGCCAGGCGCCGACGCTGGAAGTCGTCCTCGACGCGCACCGGCTCGACCAGCCCCACTCGCGTCACCGGGTCGAACCAGTGGAGCGAGTAGCCGGCGACCCGGCCGTCGGTGGTCTCCACCGCGAGGTCGAGCGAGGCGTCGTAGAGCGGGCTCTGCGCCAGGCGGGCCTCGACGGCCTCACCGTTGCGACCGGCCATCGGGTGGGGGGTGCCGGCGCGCCCGAGGCGGTCGACGAGCACGAAGCCGTCGGGGAGCGGCAGCGGCGACGGCCGGTCGGCGGCGTCCAGCCAGGCGACGTGGTCGGTCTGCCCGGCCAGGAACCCGGCGTCCTCGACGAGCGCCCGCAGCGCGACGGCGTCGGAGCGCACCGGCACCACCACCCGGCCGACGACGGGTGCGAGCACCTCGAGGGCCCGCGCCCACACGACCTCGGGTCGCGGCGCGGCGGGACCCGGCGCGACCAGCAGGTCGCACTGCCAGTCGTCGCCCCAGCTCGTGAGGTAGACGCCGGCCACCGGGCCGTCCTCGTCGACCCAGCACACCTGCTCGACCGCGTCGGAGGCCCGCTCGCGGCGCCACCACCAGTGCAGGTCGGCGGCCTCCCAGGTGCCCCCGACCGGGTCGGCGCGCCGCGCCCGTCGGAGCACCTCGGTCGCCGACGCCAGCGCCGCGCGTCCGGTCAGGCTGATCTCGTCCACGACGCGAGCCTGCGCCGCCGATGCCCGCCGGCACCACTGTGTTTCGGCGCTGCCCGGCGACCCCCGACGGGCGCCGGGCCCGATGCGGCACGATGGACGCCGTCCACCCCGGCCGAGCGAGGAGCCCGATGCGACGCAGTCGAGCCCGTCTCGCCCAGGCGGTCACCGCGCTGCTGGCCTGCGCGCTCGTGGCCGGCTGCAGCGGTGGCGCCGACGCGCCGCAGGCTGCCGACACACCGTCGGGCACGTCGTCCGCCGCGCCATCGGCCACGCCGTCGGAGGAGCCCACGGCCACGGCGGTGCCCCCGGCCGCCGAGGTCGACGCGCCCCCGCCGCAGCCGCCCAGCCAGACGGACAACGACATGGTCCGGCTGGCGGCGCTGGCCGAGCGGATCGCCGCGAGGGTGCCGCAGCAGGTGCGGCCCGAGGAGATCGTCGTCGAGGGGGCCGACACCGCCTGGCGGCCGGGCTCGAGCTACCGCGGCTACTTCGCCGACCCGGACGTCGCCCGGATCGGCGACCGGTGGTTCGCCTACGCGACCAACACCTCGGGCCGGCACGTGCCCACGCTCACCTCGACCGACCTGCGCACCTGGACCGCGCTCGACGCCGACGCGCTGCCCCGCGTCGGCGACTGGGTGCGCAACCGCGACCGCGGCGGCGGGCTGTGGGCACCCGGGATCGAGCGGATCGGCGACGGCTGGACGCTGGCCTACTCGGCGCAGTACGGCGTGGTCGGGGGAGAGCGGCACAACTGCATCGGCCTCGCCCGCAGCAGCAGCCCGACCGGTCCGTTCGAGCACCTCGGCGACCCGCTGGTCTGCGCGTCGACCTCGCCCCAGGGCGTCATCGACCCCGACCTGTACGTCGACGAGGACGGCGCGCCGTGGATGCTCTGGAAGTTCTCCAGCGACCCGGGGCGTCCCACCGCCATCTTCAGCCGGCGCCTCGACGCCACCGGGACCGGCTGGGCGCGCGGCTCGCAGACCTACGAGGTGCTCGCCCACGAGGGCGGCTGGGAGGGCGGGACGATCGAGAACCCCAGCATGATCAGCTTCCGCGGGGTCACCTACCTCTTCTACTCCGCGCACAAGTACACGACCGCCGACTACGCCACGGGCTACGCGATCTGCGAGGGCCCGGCCGGTCCGTGCGGGCGCCCGTCGGCGGCTCCCCTGCTCAGCACGACGAGCACCGGGCGCCTCGGCCCGGGCGGCGCGAGCGCCTTCGTCGCCGACGGCTCGCTGCGGCTCGCCTACCACGCCTGGGAGCCCGAGCAGGTCGGCCGCCTCCGCCGGCTGCGGATCGCCGGGCTGTGGCAGCGCCCCGACCTGACCCTGGAGCTGGTCAACGCGGGTTGACCTCGGTCGTCCGGTCCCGCCCGACGCTGGTCGAGCCGGGCGAGCGTCAGCGAGCCCGGGTAGAGGCCCGGTGGTGGTGCGTGGCCGGGGTGGTTGCGAGACGGTTGCTAGCGCAACCTCCTCAACCACCGTGGGTGCGTGGCCGGGGTGGTTTCGAGACGGTTGCTGGCGCAACCTCCTCAACCACCGTGGGTGCGTGGCCGGGGTGGTTTCGAGACGGTTGCTAGCGCAACCTCCTCAACCACCGTGGGTGCTGCCCGACCCGCAACCTCCTCAACCACCGTGGGTGCTGCCGACCCGCAACCTCCTCGACCACCGTCGGTGCAGGTCAGCGCTGGACGACCGCTGCGAGCTGGTCGAGGCCCCAGGCCAGGTCGTCCTCGGAGACGACGAGCGGGGGAGCGAGCCGGATCGTGGAGCCGTGGGTGTCCTTGGCCAGGACGCCGCGCGCCATCAGCGCCTCGCACACCTCGCGGCCGGTGCCGACGGCCGGGTTGATGTCGATCCCGGCCCACAGGCCGCGCACCCGGACGCCGACCACGCCGTGTCCGACGAGGGACTCGAGCCGGTGGCGCATCAGGCCGCCGAGCTCCTCGGCGCGGCGCTGGAAGTCGCCGGTGGCGAGCATGTCGACGACGGCGCTGCCGACCGCGCAGGCCAGCGCGTTGCCGCCGAAGGTGGAGCCGTGCTGGCCGGGCTCGAGCACGCCGAGCACGTCGCGGTCGGCGACGACGGCCGAGACCGGGACGATGCCGCCACCCAGCGCCTTGCCGAGGACGTAGAGGTCGGGGACGACGTCCTCGTGGTCGCAGGCAAAGGTGCGCCCGGTGCGGCCGAGGCCGGCCTGGATCTCGTCGGCGGCCATCAGCACGTTCTCGCGGGTGCACGCCTCGCGGACGCCCTGGAGGTAGCCCGGCGGCGGGATGACCACGCCGCCCTCGCCCTGGATCGGCTCGATCAACACGCCGGCGGTCTGCGGGGTGATGGCGGCCTCGAGGGCCGCGAGGTCGCCGTACGGGACGGTCACGAAGCCGGGGGCGAACGGACCGAAGTCGTCGCGCGCGTCGGGGTCGTCGGAGAAGCCGACGATGGTGGTGGTGCGGCCGTGGAAGTTGCCGCTGGCGACGATGATCTCGGCGCGGTCGGCGGCGATGCCCTTGACCCGGTAGCCCCACTTGCGCATGACCTTGATGGCGGTCTCGACGGCCTCGGCGCCGGTGTTCATCGGCAGCACCAGGTCCTTGCCGCACAGGTCGCCGAGCCCGGCGGTGAAGTCGGCGAACCGGTCGTGCACGAACGCGCGGCTGGTCAGTGTCAGCTGGTCGAGCTGGGCGTGCGCCGCCTCGAGCAGCCGGGGGTGGGAGTGACCGAAGTTGAGGGCGCTGTAGCCGGCGAGCAGGTCGAGGAACCGGCGGCCGTCGACGTCGGTCATCCAGGCGCCCTCGGCGTGCGCGACCACGACCGGCAGGGGGTGGTAGTTGTGCGCGGTGCGGGCCTCGGCGCGCTCGAACTCGGTCGTCGTGCGGCGGTCCGTCGTGGACGCGGTCATCAGGTCCCCTTCCGTGGGCGTTCCCCACTGTAGGGGCGGCGCCGCCAGATTGTCAGACAACCGCGGTGGGCTCCAAGCCGACGCCGCGGACGCCGACCGCCGCGACGCTCACCGGGCGCGGTACTCACCGGGCGGCACGCCCACCAGGGCGGTGAAGTCGCGACCGAAGTGGGCCTGGTCGTACCAGCCGTGGGCGGCTGCGAGGTCGGCCAGCGAGCCGGCGTACCCCTCGTCGAGGGCGGTGACCACGTCGTGCATGCGGTAGCGGGCGAGCACCCACTTGGGCCCGACGCCGACGTAGCGGGCGAACAGCCGCTCGAGGCTGCGCGGGGACAGACCGTGCCGCTCGGCGACCTCGCCGACCCGGAGCAGCGTGCGGTCGCCCAGCATGTCGGCGACGACGCCGAGCAGCACGTCGTACGACGGGTCGGCCGCGGCCGGCGCGAGCGGCGCCAGGGCCGCGCAGGCGTGCCGGGTGGCGGCGTCGGCGGGGGTGCCGGCCGCCAGGTCGTCGAGGGCGTCGTGGACGGCGACCGGCAGCACCTCCTTGGCCGGGGCGGTGCGGTCGGTGAGGGCACGGGCGCCGGCGTCGGGACGGGTGAGGGCGACCAGCCCGCCGGGTCGCAGCTTGACGCCGTGCACCCAGCCCCGGCCGCGCACGTCGACGTCGAACCGGCGGGTGACCACGCCGGTGACCAGCACGACCTCGCCGGCGGCCTCGGGGCGCCGGGCGTCGCCGCGCTCGACGGTGATGTTGCACGCCGGGTGCGGGACGACGGCGCTGGGGAAGGTCGTGGTCTCGGGCAGGTCCCAGGTCAGGGTCCAGTGGTACTCGACCCAGGGCGTGAGCTCGGCGGTGGTCTCGGTGCGCTCGAGCGAGACGTGCCGGGCGAACTCCTCGGGACGCAGGATGCCGGCCCGGGTGGAGGTCGCTTTTGTCCTAGTCGCCACGTCGCGATCCTAGGAAGGATCACCGACATGACCGACGCGACGACCGGGCGGGCCACCGCCGAGCTGAAGATGACCACCCTCGACTGCGCCGATGTGCGCGCCGAGGCGACCTTCTGGTCGGGGCTGATGGGCTGGGAGGTGGCGCACGTGCAGGACGAGTACGCGATGCTCGCCGCGCCCGGCGGCGGCCAGCCGGCCCTCGGGTTCGGGCAGGTGCCGGGCTACCAGCCGCCGTCGTGGCCCGACGAGGGCGGCCGCAAGCAGTTCCACCTCGACCTCGCGTGCGCCGACATCGCCGCCGTCGAGGCACGGGCGCTCGAGCTCGGTGCCAGCCTGGCCGACCCGCAGCCGGGCGAGACGTGGCGGGTGCTGCTCGACCCCGCCGGGCACCCGTTCTGCCTGACCGACGCCGCGAGCTGGTAGGCCGCGCACGGCGGGGCCACAGGCCGGGCACAGGTCGCGCCGCGATCGTCGCAGGCATGGACACCCGCACCGACCACCCGCCGACCCCCGATCCCGACCCGGCCGCCCACCAGCCCGCGCCCGGGCGGACGCCGCTGCGCCAACGCGTGTTCCGGCTCCGAGCCGTGGTGGCGCTCGCGCTCGCGGCACTGGTCCTCGGCGGGCTCGGCGGCGCGGCCGTCGGCGCGCTCGTCGACCGGGACGGCGGCGGCCGGGGGCCCGGCGGCCGAGGTGAGCTGCACGGCTTCGACGGCCGCGGGGGCCCGGGCAGCCGGGACGTGTGGCCCGACGAGGGAGCGCCGCCGGGTGGCGGCGTACCGCCGGCCACGCCGCCGGACGAGGAGGTCACGCCCGACGCGCCGAGCACGTCGTCGGCGGACGGCGACGCCGACGCCTGACTGCGTGGACCCTCAGGCGCCGACGCCGTCGGGCTCCCAGCGGAGCAGGTCGCCGGGCTGGCAGTCGAGCACCTCGCACAGCGCCTCGAGCGTGGAGAACCGGACGGCCTTGGCGCGCCCGTTCTTGAGCACCGCCAGGTTGGCGGGGGTGATCCCGACCCGCTCGGCCAGGACGCCGACCGGCATCTTGCGGCGCGCCAGCATCACGTCGACGTCGACGACGATGGGCATCAGATCACCGCGTCCAGCTCGGTGCGCAGCGCCACGGCCTGGGCCAGCAGCGTGCGCAGCACGAGCACGAGGAGCGCCACGCCGGCGACGAGCACTCCTGCGCCGCCGATGAGCAGGACGACACCCGGGGCGACGGCCTCGCCGGGTGCGGCGACCACGCCGAGGGCGAACAGCAGCAGCGCCGCGACGGCGACGGCGCCGACGATCCAGTCGACGTAGCGGAACGACGCCTGGGAGAAGACCGTGCCGCGGCGCACGAACGTGGTCAGCCGCCACACGCAGACCATCGTGACCTGGACGGTCGCGATGCCGAGCAGCACGATCGCGACCACCGGCCAGCGGACCCCGGCCGGGGCGTCGTCGAGGTCGATGGCCAGCAGCGGCACCATCACCGCCTGCACGAGGACCGAGCCGAGGAGCCCGCCCGCCAGGACGGCGCGGAGCGCGAGGACGGTGGCACTGCTCATCGTGGGACCTCCGGTGGTGATGTCGACCAACGGCAGGAATCTATCGAAAAACGGTAGGTAGGGCAAGCCACCCGCGGGCCTCAGGTCCCGAGCATGTCCCGCACGGCCAGGCTGGCGAAGACCATCGCCGAGCCGAGCGGGGCGCCCGGGCCGGGGTAGACGCCGCCGAACATCGACGCCGTCGAGTTGCCGGCGGCGTACAGGCCGGGGACCGGGGAGCCGTCGCGGCGCAGCACCCGACCGGCCGCGTCGGTGACCAGGCCGCCCTTGGTGCCGAGGTCGGAGAGCACGAACCGGGCGGCCGTGAACGGGCCCTGCGTGACGCCGGTGAGCGCCTTGTTGGGGCCCGTGCCGCCGGTGAAGAAGGTGTCGTACTCGTCGGCGCCACGGCCGAAGTCGTCGTCGACGCCGGTGGCGCAGAGGTCGTTGAAGCGCTTGACGGTCGCAACCAGCGCGTCGGGCGGTACGCCGACCAGTCCGGCGAGCCCGGCGAGCGTGTCGGCCCGCACCCAGGTGCCGGCGGCGAGGTGGGCCTCGGCGTCGCCCTCGGGCATCGCGATGGCCGGCAGCCCGCCGCCCTCGGCGGCGTCGAAGACGAACCACGACGGCACCCGCTCGGGGGCCTTCGCCATCTCGCGGCCGAACCGGTCGTAGGGGAGCGACTCGTTGGCGTAGCGCTGCCCCGTCTGGTCGACCATCAGCCCGCTGCGGAAGCCGAGCGTGAACGACCCGCCGCCGTCGGGCTGCTCGAGTCCCGGGCAGAACCAGCCCAGCGGGCTCCAGTCGGCGTCGGCGCCGAGCACCAGCGCGGCCTCGAGCGCCTCACCGAGGTTGGCGCCGCGCGGGGCCATGCTCCACGCCACGTCACCCGGCACGCCGTGCTCGGTGCGCAGCGCCGCGTTGCCCTCGAACCCGCCGGCGGCGACCAGCACGCCCCGGGTCGCGGTCAGCTCGACGAGGCGCTCGGTCTCGCCGTCGTCGACGACGCAGCCGACCCCGGTGACCCGCCCGGTGTCGTCGCTGAGCAGCCGGGTCACCCGGTGACCGGTCAGCACCGCACCGCCCTCGCGCACCACGACCTGGGTCAGCCGGGCGATCAGCGACTGGCCGCCGGTGAGCGTGCGGTGCCCGGGAGCGCCGACCCGGTCGAGCTCCACCGGCGGCCGCACCAGCTCGCTGACCAGCGGGTGCAGCTCGGTCCGCCGGACGTTGGTGGGCTGGATGGAGCGGCCGAACGGGACCCGGCCGGGCGCGTCGTAGTACTCCGGGAACGGGAGCCACTCGAAGTCGATCCCGGGGTCGGACTCGAGGTCGGCGACCAGCTCGGGTGCGTGCGCCAGGAACGCCTCGAGCTTGGTCCGGGTGGCGGGTGCGTCGGGGGCGTCGAGGATGGCGTCGAGGTAGGCGCGGGCGCCCTCGGTCGAGTCGGGGATGCCGGCACGCTGCTGCACCTGGGTGCCGGGCAGCCAGCACGCGCCACCGGAGTACGCCGACGTGCCGCCCAGCAGCGGGGTCTTCTCCACCACGACGACGCGCAGCCCCGCCCTGGCCGCGACCGCGGCGCCGGTCAGGGCGCCCCCGCCGGAGCCGACCACGATGACGTCGTACTGGCCCTCGTCCGCACTCATGGCGGGAGTCTAGAACGTGTTCTAGTTCGACTGCCTCGGGTCGTTCACGGGAGATCCTCGATCACGCGGGAGAACGTCCCCTCCGCCCCGACGCCGTAGCGCGAGGCCAGGGCGTGGCCGAGCAGGGCGACCGACCCGGGCACCGGCCGCTCCCACTGCACGTCGTAGGACACGCGGGACCGGTCGTCGCCCCCGTTCGACCGGCTCGTCCGGGCCAGGCGCGCGACGGTGGTGCCGTCGAGGTCGAGCCGGGCCTTGGTGTTGCCCGTGTGCCGCAGGCGCAGCTCGTGGCCCTCCCAGTGCACCCGGACGTCGTCGGCGGAGCGTCGCGCGACCGCGCCGGTGGGTCGCCGGACCTGCCCGACGAAGTCCGGCGTCCGCACGGCCCGCGCCTCGTCGACCAGCTCGAGGACGCCCAGCGCCGGCGACTCGACGCGGTAGGGGGCCGGCCCCCGGTCGGGGTGCACCGGGGTGACGAGCACCGGCCCGTGCACCGGGTCGGGCGCCCACCCGGGCGGATGGGGGTCCAGGTCGAGCGCCCGTCGAAACCAGTCCCTCGTCGCTCGCCAGTCCACGGGTGCAGCATCCCCGGCCGCCCCGGTTCCACGCCACCGTCGTCGTCCCGGCCGGGCACCCGGCAGAATGGCAGGACCATGACGGAGTCGGCGGTCGAGCGGGGCATCACCTACCCGCCCGACCTCCCGGTCAGCCAGCGGCGCGACGAGATCGCCGAGGCGATCCGCGACCACCAGGTGGTGATCGTGGCCGGGGAGACCGGGTCGGGCAAGACGACCCAGCTGCCGAAGATCTGCCTCGACCTCGGCCGCGGGCAGGGCGGCCGCGAGGGCGGGATCATCGGCCACACGCAGCCGCGCCGGATCGCCGCGCGCTCGGTGGCCGAGCGGATCGCCAGCGAGCTCGGCACCGGCATCGGCGACCCCGACAGCCTGGTCGGCTACCAGGTCCGGTTCACCGACCGCACCTCGCGCGCGACCCGGGTCAAGCTGATGACCGACGGCATCCTGCTGGCCGAGCTGCAGCGCGACCGGCAGCTGCGCAAGTACGACACGATCATCGTCGACGAGGCCCACGAGCGGAGCCTCAACATCGACTTCCTGCTCGGCTACCTCAAGCGGCTGCTGCCGCGCCGGCCCGACCTCAAGCTGATCATCACCTCGGCCACGATCGACGTCGAGCGGTTCTCCGAGCACTTCGACGGCGCCCCCGTCGTCGAGGTCAGCGGGCGTACCTACCCGGTCGAGGTCCGCTACCGGCCGCTGGTCGACGTCCTGGAGGACGACGACGACGGCGAGCCCATCGTCCGCGACCAGACCGAGGCGATCGTCGACGCGGTCAAGGAGCTCGCGGGCGACGGACCCGGCGACGTCCTGGTGTTCCTGCCCGGCGAGCGCGAGATCCGCGACACCGCCGACGCGCTGTCCACCGCCCTGGGCGAGCGCGGGCCCGAGATCGTGCCGCTCTACTCGCGGCTCTCCGCGGCCGAGCAGCACCGCGTCTTCGCCTCCCACGGCGGCCGCCGCGTCGTGCTCTCCACCAACGTCGCCGAGACCTCGCTGACCGTCCCCGGCATCCGGTACGTCGTCGACACCGGCGTCGCGCGCATCTCGCGCTACTCGGTGCGCACCAAGGTGCAGCGGCTGCCCGTCGAGCCGATCAGCCAGGCCTCGGCCAACCAGCGCGCCGGCCGGTGCGGCCGCGTCGCCCCGGGCATCGCCATCCGGCTGTACTCCGAGGAGGACTACACCTCGCGTCCGGAGTTCACCGAGCCCGAGATCCTGCGCACCAACCTCGCCTCGGTCATCCTGCAGATGACCTCCCTCGGCCTCGGCGACGTCGGCCGCTTCCCGTTCGTGGAGCCGCCCGACAAGCGCAACGTGCAGGCCGGCGTCCAGCTGCTGGAGGAGCTCGGCGCGGTGACTGCCGGGGATGTGGTCTCGAGACAGGCGCCAGCGCGCCTTCCTCAACCACCGGTGGTTGAGGAGGGCCGACCAGGCCCGTCTCGAAACCGACGGTCCAAGCACGACGGGCCGCGGCTGACCGAGGTCGGACGGCGGCTGGCGCGGCTGCCGATCGACCCGAGGCTGGCGCGGATGGTGCTCGAGGCCGAGCGGCTCGGGTGCGTGCGGGAGGTGATCGTGATCGCGGCGGCGCTCAGCCTGCAGGACCCGCGCGAGCGGCCCGCCGAGCAGCGCCCGCAGGCCGACCAGCAGCACGCGCGGTTCAAGGTCGAGGGATCGGACTTCCTCACCTGGCTCGAGCTGTGGCGCTACGTCAAGGCGCAGCAGAAGGAGCTGAGCAGCAGCGCGTTCCGACGGATGTGCAAGCGGGAGTTCCTCAACTACCTGCGGGTGCGGGAGTGGCAGGACTTCGAGTCCCAGCTGCGCCAGGTCTGCAAGGAGATGAAGATCGACGTCGGCCAGCCCGCCGACGTCCCCGACGCCGACGGCATCCACCAGGCGCTGCTGTCCGGGCTGCTCTCCCACATCGGCCTGCTGGAGGAGCGCGACCGCAAGGAGCGCGGCATGCGTGAGTACGTCGGCGCCCGCGGCGCGCGGTTCGCGATCTTCCCCGGCAGCGGCCTCCACCGGAAGAACCCTCCGTTCCTGATGGCCGGCGAGCTCGTCGAGACCGGCCGCCTCTGGGCGCGCCAGAACGCCGCGATCAACCCCGAGTGGGCCGAGCGCCTCGGTGCCCACCTGGTCAAGCGCACCTACTCCGAGCCGCACTGGTCCAAGAAGCGCGCCGCCGTGCTCGCCCACGAGCGCGTCACCCTGTACGGCGTCCCGCTGGTCGCCGACCGGCTCGTCTCCTTCGGCAAGGTCGCGCCGTCGATCGCCCGCGAGCTGTTCATCCGGCACGCGCTGGTGCAGGGCGAGTGGCACACAAGGCACACGTTCTTCGCCCGCAACCGCGCGCTGCTCGAGGAGGCCGCCGAGCTCGAGCACCGCGCCCGGCGCCGCGACATCGTCGTCGACGAGCACACCCTCTTCGACTTCTACGACGCCCGCGTGGGCCCCGAGGTCGTCAGCGGCGCCCACTTCGACACCTGGTGGAAGCGCGAGCGGCAGCGCCGTCCCGAGCTGCTCGACCTCTCCCTCGACCTGCTCACCCACGACACCGCGGCCGACGTGCAGGAGCACGAGTTCCCGACGGCGTGGGCCGGCGGCCGGGAGGGGCTGACCTTCCCGATCAGCTACCACTTCGAGCCCGGCGCGGCCGACGACGGCCTCACCATCGACGTGCCCGTCGCCACCCTCAACCAGGTCGGCGACGACGACTTCTCCTGGAACGTGCCGGGGCTGCGCGAGGAGCTGGTGACCAGCCTGATCCGCAGCCTGCCCAAGAACCTGCGGGTCTCGCTCGTCCCGGCCCCCGACCGCGCCCGCGCCTTCCTGCGCGAGACCCCGCCGGGCGAGGAGCCGCTGCTCGACGCCCTCGAGCGCTGGTGCCGCTCGACCACGGGGGTCGTGGTGCCGCGCGAGGCTTGGGACTGGTCCAAGGTCGCCGAGCACCTGCGACCCACCTACCGCGTGGTCGACGACGCCGGCGCCGAGCAGGCCCGCGGCAAGGACCTCGAGGCGCTCAAGGCGCCGCTGCGACCGCAGTTCGCCGCCGCCCTCGACGAGGTCGCCAGCCACAGCGGGCTGGCGGCGACCGGGCAGACCGCCTGGACCTTCGGCTCGCTCGCACCGTCGATCACCGAGCGGCGCGCCGGGCACGAGGTCACGGCCTACCCCGGCCTCGTCGACGAGGGCACCACCGCCGGGCTGGCGGTCTTCGGGTCGGCCGAGGAGGCCGCGGCCCGTCACCGCCTCGGCGTACGCCGCCTGCTGGCCCTGGCCGTGCCCGACCCGGCCGCCCGCGTGCTCGCCGGGCTCAGCAACCTCGAGAAGCTCGGGCTCGCCGGGTCGCCGTACCCGAGCGTGGCCGACCTGCTCGCCGACTGCCGGGTCGCGGTGCTCGCCGACCTGGTCGACGACCGCGACGAGGTGCGCGACGAGGCGGCCTTCGCCGCGCTCGTGGCCGAGGCGACCCGCGACCACGAGGCCGCGGTGCGGGCCGTCGTCGGCGACGTCATCGTCGTGCTCGACCGCTGGCGGGGCGCCGACAAGGCCCTGGGCGGGCGCGCCGACATGGCGCAGCTGCCGGCGCTGACCGACATGAAGGGGCAGCTGGCGCGGCTGGTCCAGCGGGGGTTCGTGGGGGAGGCCGGGGCGCGGCGGCTGCGCCGCTACCCGACGTACCTGCGGGCCCTGGAGACGCGCCGCGAGCGGCTGACCGGGGCCGGCATCCAGCGCGACCGGCCGCTGATGGACCAGGTGGTGCCGCTGCAGGACGCCTACCAGCACCGGCTCGACGCGCTGCCCGAGGGCCGCCCGCCCGACGACCGGCTGCGGCGGGTGCGCTGGATGCTGGAGGAGTACCGCGTCTCGCTGTGGGCCCAGCAGCTCGGCACCGACGGCCCGGTCAGCGACCAGCGCATCCGCAAGGCGCTGGGCTGAGCCCTCCCAGACACGCCCTAGGCTGGTGCGGTGCCCGAACGCCCCCACCACCGGCCGATGCAGCGCTGGTCGTCCTTCTTCGACGAGGTCGAGGGCGGCGCCGACCCGGCACTGGTCAGCGACGCTGCCGACCGGGCGGCCACGCTGCTCGTGCGCGGCGCCGGCGGGAGCGGTGACTCCGAGGTCGCCGACCGGCTGCTGCACCTCGCCGACACCGAGGGCATCGAGACCATTGCCGAGGTGTGGGCCGGCTCGCCCGCCGACTCCCTGGCCGGCTGCCTGTGGCGGCTGTTCCTGCTGCGCTCGTGGGTGCACCGCGAGCCCGTCCGCGCCGCGCGGGAGTACGACGCCGGCCGCACCGGCGCCCAGGTCGCCGTCGTCGTCGCCGGGGTCGCCATCCCGCCCGGCCCCGACGAGCTGCGGGCGATGATCGACGAGGCGCTCCGCGGCATCGCGATCGGCGACTTCGCCGACGTTCTGCTCCGCGCGGCGGCGTTCGCGCACGTCGTCGCCACCGGTCGCGCCGTCCTGGCCGAACCGACCGACGCCGAGGTACGCCGGATGCTCGGCCTGGCCGAGCAGCTCGAGGCCGCCGCCCGGCTCGAGCTCGCCGGCCGGTTGGCCTGACCCGGCGGGTCCCTGGGTACCGGGCCGCATGACCACCGACACCCCGCAGCCCGAACCCGACCAGGACGCCGAGCCGCCGAAGACCGACGGCGAGACACCGCCCGGCCCGCACCCCGACCCCGCCCCCGGCGAGGACGACTGAGGGACTCCTCACCCCCGACCCGCGCCGCTCCCTGTTGAGGAATGCCCCGGGCGGAGTAGCGTTGTACCTGTCGAGCACGTCGGGCCGCGGCAGCCCCGGGTCCCACAACAAGCCGCCACGAGCGGCCACGCGCCGTGAGGCGCTCCCGGTCCGGCGTGCTCGACGTCCACCTCACCCGACGGCGGTCGAGGAGGTTCCGCCAGGAACCGTCTCGAGACCCGGTGAGGTGCACGCCGACGGTGATGGACGTCGTACGACGCGGGTCGAGCCGGGCCGAGACCCGGCGGGTTGCCCACCGGCGGTGGTCTCGAGACGGCCGTGGCCGGCCTCCTCGACCAGCGTCGGTCGCCGTGGGCGGGGATGCTGCGGGGGTCTCGACTCGCGGAGACCTCGTCCCCGCGGCTCGACCACCGTCGGTGATCGACGCTGGTCGAGCCGGGCGAGCGCCAGCGAGCCCGAGTCGAGACCCGGTGAGATGCGCACCCTGCGGGGGTCTCGACTCGCGGTGACCTCGTCCCCACGGCTCGACCACCGTCGGTGACCCACGCTGGTCGAGCCGGGCGAGCGCCAGCGAGCCCGAGTCGAGACCCGGTGAGGTGCGCGCCGACGGTGATGGACGTCGTACGACGCTCGTCGAGCCGGTCGAGACCGGGTGGGTTTGCCCACCGGCGGTGGTCTCGAGACGGCCGTGGCCGGCCTCCTCGACCAGCGTCGGTCGTCGTGGGCGGGGGTCTCGGCTCGCGGTGACCTCGTCCCCGCGGCTCGACCACCGTCGGTGACCCACGCTGGCCGAGTCGAGACCCGGTGAGGTGCGCGCCGACGGTGATGGACGTCGTACGACGCTGGTCGAGCCGAGACCCGGCGAGGTGCGCGCCGGCCGGAAACAGGTCGGGTCCTGTCCGTGGGTCTGGGTAGGGTGACGCCGCACGCGACCCACGCGTGACGCACCCGAGGAGACTGATGAGACGACGCTGGAGCCGGCGGCTCGCGATCGTCACGGCCCTCGTGCTGGTGCTGGTCCCCGTGACCGCCTGCGAGCAGGAGCAGCCCGAGCCCGACCCGCCGGGGGGCGTCGTCCGGCTGAGCTTCGGTGTCTTCGGGCCCGACGAGCTGGTCGCGGCCTACCAGTCCATGGTCGACGACTACAACGCCGAGGCCCAGAGCGTCGAGGTCGACCTGGTCTCGTGGCCCTCGCGCGAGGAGATGCGCACCGACCTCGACGCCGGCACCGCCCCGCCCGACGTCTACCTCGTGGCGCGGCGCGACCTGGCCGAGGTCATCGAGGAGGAGAGCAACGTGCCGTTGTTCGAGCTGCTCGAGGCCCGCGACGTCAGCTACGGCGACGAGTACGTGCAGTCGACGATCGAGGCGTTCTCCGAGGACGACGACCTGCAGTGCATGCCGTCGGCGGTCTCGCCGATGGTCATCTACTACAACACCGACCTCATCGACTTCGAGCTGATGGGCGAGCGCGACCTGCCGACCCCGAGCGACGAGATCGAGGGCTGGACGTTCGAGGAGTTCGCCGCCGCGGCCGCGTTCGCCAGCCGCCGCGGCGACAACCGCGGGGTGTCGATCTCGCCGAGCCTGTCGGGCCTGGCGCCGTTCCTGCTCTCCGGAGGCGGGAGCCCGTTCGAGGACGGCAGCGACCCGACGTCCCTGGCGTTCGGCAGCAGCGACAACGTCGACACCCTCGAGACCGTGCTGCAGCTGCTGCGCGACCCGCGGCTGACGCTGAGCGACGAGCAGCTCGCCGAGGCCACGCCGCTGGAGTGGTTCGAGCGGGGCGAGCTCGGGATGATCGAGGGCTACCGCGACCTCACCCCTGCCCTGCGCGAGGTCGACGGGCTGCGCTTCGACGTGATGCCGATGCCGCAGGTCGGCGGTCCGGCGACGGTCGGTGAGGTGAGCGGGCTCTGCATCGCCCCCGGTGACCACGTCGAGCAGGCCGCCGACTTCCTGGTCCACGCGATCTCCGACGAGGCGGTCGAGCCCCTCGCCGAGTCCGGCTACGTCGTCCCGGCCAACACCACGGTCGCGCGCTCCGACGCGTTCCTGCAGCCGTCGGACGACCCCGAGAACGCCGGTGTCTTCAACGTCAGCGTCGACAACCTGGTCTTCCTCCCGCTCGTCGACGACGCCGCCGCCCTCGACGAGGCGGTCGAGCCGCTGATCGAGTCGATGCTGACCAGCGTGGGCGTCATCGACGTCTCGGAGGTCGCCGACGAGATCGACGACGCCTCGCAGTCGGTGCTCGACCCCGACTACTCGCCGTCGCCCTCGGACTCTTCGACGTCCTGAGCCGCGGCCGCCTGGGCGCTCCGCTCGGCCTTGGCGGCCCGGTCGGCGGCCTTCTGCGCGGCCTGCTGGGCGGCCTGCTCGTCGGCCTGCAGCACCGCGGTGACGATGACCGGCGCGGTGAGCGCGACCTGCCAGGGGCGGGCGCCCAGCTGCCCGAGCTGGTCGACCACGCGGTCGAGCAGGTCGCCCGGGTCGCGGGTGGCCGGCGGCGTCCAGAGCGTGCGGCGCAGCGTGTCGGGGGTCAGCACGTTCTCCACCGGCAGGGAGTGCTGCTCGGCGATCTCGCCCACCCCGGCCCGCGCGAGCTGCAGCCGGACGGCGGCCACGGGGTCCTTCTCGGCCCACGCACGCGGCGGGGGAGGACCGTCGCCGCGCGGCGAGCGCGGCGGCAGCTGGTCCTCCTCGAGTGCGGCGACCTCGGCCAGCGCCTCGACCCAGCGGGCGGCGTAGCGCTCGGCGCCACGTCCGTGGAAGCCCTTGACCTCGGCCAGCGCGGCGCGGTCGGTCGGCATCGCCGTCGCGGCCGCGACGATCGCCGCGTCGGGGATGATCCGGCCCGGGGTGACGTCGCGGCGGGCGGCCAGCTCGTCGCGGGTCTCCCACAGCGCCTTGACCGCGGCGAGCGAGCGACGGCCGCGGACCCGGTGCAGCCCCGACGTACGCCGCCACGCCTCGGCGCGGGGCGTCGCCTGGAACGACCGGAGCGCGTCGAACTCCTGCCGCGCCCACTCGGCCTTGCCGGTCTCCTCGAGCTCGGCCGCGAGCCGGTCGCGGAGCTCAACGAGCACCTCGACGTCGAGGGCGGCGTACTCGAGCCACGACGCCGGCAACGGCCGGGTCGACCAGTCGGCTGCGGAGTGCTCCTTCTTCATCCGGAACCCGAGCAGGGTCTCGACCAGGGTGGCCAGCCCGACCCGGGGGTAGCCCAGCAGCCGGCCCGCCAGCTCGGTGTCGAAGAGGGCGGCGGGGTACAGGCCGACCTCGTTGAGGCAAGGCAGGTCCTGGGTCGCGGCGTGCAGGATCCACTCGGTGCCCTCGAGCACCTCCGCCAGCGGCGCGAGGGAGTCGAACGCGATCGGGTCGACCAGCGCGGTGCCCGAGCCGTTGCGCCGCAGCTGGATCAGGTAGGCGCGTCCGGAGTAGCGGTAGCCCGAGGCCCGCTCGGCGTCGATGGCGACCGGTCCGGTGCCGGCTGCGAGGGAGGCGCAGTACTCCGCCAACGCCTCGGGGGTCTCGATCAGCGGCGGGAGCCCGTCGGCGAGCGTGAGCAGCTCGGCGAGCGGCTCGACGACCTCGGGGGTCTCGGGCGTCTCGGGCGTCTCGGGGGTCTCGGACTCCGCAGCGGTGGCGGGGCCGGTGTCGTCTGGGGCGGAGGTCATCGGGACGGGGTGCCCCGCTGCCCTCGTCGGCTCGGCAGCACGGCGACGCCCTCGGGCACGGGCTCGAGCCCGGAGGCGGTGCAGAGCAGCTCGCCCCACGCCTCGACGTGCGGCCCGATCTCGAGACCGGCGGGCCCGAGGACCGGAGTCCACGACGCGCGCACCTCGATCTGGGCGGTGCCGCCGTCCTCGGCCATGCCGCCGAAGGACTCGGTGGCGACGCGGGTCACGGTGCCGGAGGCGTGGGTGTGGTCGGCGCCGTTCGACTCGAGGGCGTCGACCAGCCAGGACCAGCCGACGTGGGCCAGCATCGGGTCGGCCACCAGCTCGAGCTCGACCTCGCAGCGGCAGTAGGCCACGCAGCGGAAGGTGCCGTCCCACGCGTCGTTGCCGGCCGGGTCGTGCAGCAGGATGATCCGCCCGGTCCCGACGTCGACGCCGTCGACGGTGACGTCGGCCGACAGCGCGGCGGCGTAGGGGGCGATGCGCTGGGGCGCGGGCATCTCCTCGCAGAGCACCTCGGGCCGCAGCACGGCGGCACGCATGGCCGCCACCGCGGCCCGGAACTCCGTGGGTGCGGCGCTGGGATCGCCCGAGGGCTGGCGCACGACCATGTCGCCAGGGTAGGCGCCGAGGGGAGATCCGATATCGGGACACGCGGGGGCACCTGCGACGCTTGTCACGTGGCACCGCACCCCGACCTGGTCCAGAGCGCCTTCCTCAAGGCCGTCCGTGGTGAGCCCGTGCCGCACACGCCGGTGTGGTTCATGCGGCAGGCCGGACGCTCGCTGCCGGAGTACCTCGAGATCCGCAAGGGCGTCGGGATGCTCGAGTCGTGCATGCGGCCCGAGCTGGTCGTCGAGATCACCCTCCAGCCCGTCCGGCGCTACGGCGTCGACGCGGCCATCTTCTTCTCCGACATCGTGCTGCCGCTCAAGGCGGTCGGGGTCGACCTCGACATCAAGCCCGGCGTCGGACCGGTCGTCGCCTCACCGGTGCGCACCCTCGCCGACGTCGAGGCGATCCCCGACCTGACCCCCGAGCACGTCCCGTTCATCACCGAGGCCGTGCGCGGGCTGGTGGCCGAGCTGGGCGGGACGCCGCTGATCGGGTTCGCCGGCGCGCCGTTCACCGTGGCGTCGTACCTGGTCGAGGGTGGGCCGTCGAAGGAGCACGCACGCACCAAGGCGATGATGTTCGGCGCCCCGGAGGTGTGGGACGCGCTGATGCGCAAGATCGCCGGCATCGCCGCGGCCTACCTCGAGGTGCAGGTGGCCGCCGGTGCCTCCGCCGTCCAGCTCTTCGACTCCTGGGCCGGCGCGCTCACCCCCGCCGACTACCAGGCCTCGGTGATGCCGCACTCGGCCCGGGTGCTGGCGCAGGCCGGCGAGCTGGGCGTGCCCCGCATCCACTTCGGCGTCGGCACCAGCAACCTGCTGGGGCTGATGGGCGAGGCCGGCGCCGACGTCGTCGGCGTCGACTGGCGCACGCCGCTGGCCACCGCCGTCCCCCAGGTCGGCGACCGCGCCGTGCAGGGCAACCTCGACCCGACGCTGGTCTTCGCGCCCACCGAGGTGATGACCGCCCGGGCCGCCGAGGTGATCGAGGCCGGCCGGGCCGCGCGCGGGCACGTCTTCAACCTCGGGCACGGCGTGATCCCGTCCACCGATCCCGACCAGCTGGCGCGGCTGACCGAGTTCGTGCAGACCTACCCGCTCGAGGCTCACCCGGACGGGGCCCGCCCGCCTGCCTGACAGGATCGGCTCATGGCCATCCACAACGCCGACCTGCAAGCCGCCGTCGACGCCACCTCCGTCGCCAAGGACGCAGGCCTGGTGACCGAGGACCAGCTCCTCGACCACCTGCGCGAGCAGCTCGCCGAGCGCGAGGTCGAGACGGCCGACGAGGCGTGGCTGCAGCGGTGCGTCGACGGCATCAAGGCCGACCGCAACTACATGGTCGACGGCGAGCCCCACGACTTCACCCCCCGCTGAGCGGTCGCCCACCGCGTCGTACGACGCCCGATCACCGACGGTGGTCGAGCCGCGGGGACGTCAGTGGGCACCTCGCCGGGTCTCGACTCGGCCAGCGTGGGGGATGGTCTCGAGACGGGCCTGGCGGCCCTCCTCGACCAGCGTGGGTCACCGGCGGTGGTCGAGCCGCGGGGACGAAGTCTCCGCGAGTCGAGACCCCCGCAGGGTGCGCACCTCGCCGGGTCTCGACTCGGGCTCGCTGGCGCTCGCCCGGCTCGACCAGCGTCAGCGGGCGTCGTACGACGGTCGGCCCGGCTCGACCAGCGTGGTGCTGAGCCCGGACGGCCGGCTAGGCGCCGGCGGGGACCTGGGCGTCCGGGGTGGCGGTCGGGGCGGCTGACTGCCGGCGGCGCAGCCACAGCCGCAGCGGGACGCCGAGGACCAGGGCGAGCAGCGCGAACGGCAGGAGCGCGCCGGCACCGGTGAGCAGTCCGGTGGTGACGCTCTTGAAGGCGTCCCAGCCGTTGTCCAGGCCGGCGACGAAGCCCGACTCGTCGTCGTCCTTCTTCTCCTCCTCCTGGCGCTCCTCGCGCGGCCGCTCGACCGAGATGGTGAGGGTCGACATCGACGTCTGGTCGGCCAGGAACGCCTGGCGCTTCTGCAGCGACCCGAGCTCGGCCTCGCGGCGGGCGAGCTCGCGCTCGATGCTGACGATGTCGCGGATGCTGGTCGCCCGGTCGAGCAGGAAGCTGATCCGGTCGATGCTGCGCCGCTGCAGCTCGACGCGGACGTCGACGTCGATGACCTGGGTGCTCACGTCGCTGGTCGTCGAGCTGCTGTCGACCAGGTCGACGCCCTCGTCCTTGCCGACCACCTTGAGCTCGTCGAGCGCGGACTCGAAGGCGTCCACCGGCACCCGGACCGTGAGCAGCGCCCGTTCGGCCTCACCGTCGTCGTCGGCCTCGGTGTTGTCCTCGGCGACCTCGCCGCCGTGCTTGGCGAGGACCCGTCGCACGTCGAAGAGGGTGTCCTCGACGTCCGCCGAGCGCAGCGCCACGGTGCCCTTCTTGATCAGCGACCGCGGGTCGCCCGGCTCCGGGCCCGCCTTGACCGCGGGCTCGGCGGGATCCTGTGCGCTGGCCGTGCCGGTGCGCGCCGCGTCCTGCGCGAGGTCGCTGAAGCCGGCCTCGGCCTCGGCCTCGGCGGCCTCCGGCGCGATCGCGGTGTCGTCGTTCGTCGCGGCGACGGAGCCGCCGCTGTCCCCACCGCTGTCGCTGTCGTCGCCCGCCGAGCAGGCGGCGCCGACGAGGCCGAGCAGGGCGAGGGTGGCGGTGGCCGCGGCGAGGCGGCGGGCGCGGAGGGTCATGCATGACTGACGTCCTCGCCCACCACCTCGTTCCACCGGTCTGGACCAGTGGCGGCCGCGGTGGCTCAGCCGGCGTACGCCACGGCGACGTCGAGGACCCAGGTGATGCCGAACCGGTCGGTGAGCATCCCGTAGAGCGGGGTCCACGGAGCCGGCTCCAGCGGCTGGACGACGGTGGCGCCCTCGGCGAGCCGGGCCCAGGAGGAGGCGACCTCGTCGGCGTCGGTGCCGCGCACCGAGACGAAGAACGGGTCCTCGCCGCGGCTCCACGCGCGGCTGGCCGGCACGTCGTAGGCCATCAGCCGGAAGCCGTTGTCGGCGGTGAGCATCCCGAAGACGACCTGGTCGGCCTCGGCGGGGTCCTCGACCTGCCCCAGGTCGGCGTACGTCGCGACGACCACCTGGCCGCCGAAGACGGACCGGTAGTGCTCCAGCGCCTCGCGTGCCTGGCCGCGGAAGTTCAGGTGGGGGGTGACGTCGATCGTCATGGTCGCTCCTCGTGTCGGTCCGCGCCCTGGTGGCCCGGTGGACCCAGCCTGGCGACAGAAGCGGCCAGATCCTGTCCGGTACTCGTGGCAATCTGGGGACATGTCCGGACCCTCCGCCCGCCTGCTCGCGCTGCTGTCCCTGCTCCAGGCGCGCCGCGACTGGCCGGGCCAGGTGCTGGCCGAGCGGCTCGAGATCAGCGAGCGCACCGTGCGCCGCGACGTCGACCGGTTGCGCGAGCTGGGCTACCCGATCCACGCGACGAAGGGGCCCGACGGCGGCTACCGGCTCGAGGCCGGCGCCGAGCTGCCGCCGCTGCTCTTCGACGACGAGCAGGCGGTCGCCCTGGCGATCGCGCTGCGCATCGCGGCCGGCTCGGGGGCCGGCATCGGGGAGGCGGCGGTCCGCGCCCTGGCGACCGTGCGGCAGGTGCTGCCGGCCCGGTTGCGGCACCGCGTCGACGTCCTCGAGGTCGCGGCCCTGCGCCGCGGCGGCGACCCCGGCGACGGCGTCGACCCCGAGGTGCTCGTCGCCCTGGCCGGCGCGGTGCGGGCGCGCGAGGTGGTGCGCTTCGACCACGGCGACGACCCTGGCGGCGGCCCTGGCGACGACCGGAGAAGTCCGCGCCGCGCCGAGCCCCACCACGTCGTGACCCGGTCCGGACGCTGGTACCTCGTCGGCTACGACCTCGACCGCGACGACTGGCGCACCTACCGCGCCGACCGCCTCCGCCTCCGCACGCCGAACGGCCCGCGTTTCCAGCGCCGCGAGCTGCCCGGTGGCGTCGACGTCGACACCTTCGTCGCCGCCAGGTTCAAGGGCTCACCGGGTGCCGACGAGTGGCCCTGTCGCGGCGAGGTCGTGCTGCACCTCCCGGCGCGCGAGGTGGCTCCGTACGCCGGCGACGCCGTCGTCGAGGCGCTCGGGCCCGACCGCACCCGTCTCGTCGCGGGCTCCTGGTCGTGGGCCGGCCTGGTCGCGATGATCGGGCGCTACGACGCCGAGGTCGAGGTCGTCGGTCCGCCCGAGCTGCGCGCCGAGATGGGCCGGGTCGCCGAGCGCTGGGCACGCGCGGCGGCCGGCGCGTCCTAGGACCGCTTCGCGGTCGCCTTCTTGGGGCGCAGCCGGATCCGGGTCACGTTGCCGCCGGTCTGCTCGACCTCGAGGTAGTCCTGGGCGCGGGCGAGCGTGACCAGCTTGGCGAAGCCGTAGTTGCGGGGGTCGAACGAGGCGTGCCGCTTCTGGATGTGGTTGCCGACCGCGCTGAGGTGGGCCCAGCCGTCGTCGTTGCTCGCGCTCTCGACGGCCGAGCGGAGGATCCCGCGCAGGTCGGGCAGCTCGCGGAGCGGGACGTCGACCTCGGCGGCCGGCGTGTCGGCGGTGCCGGTGATCACCTCGAGGAACTTGAACTCGTCGCACGCGGCGACCAGCGCCTCGGGCGTGGTCCGCCGGCCGATGCCGACGACGTACTTGCCGGCCTCGCGGAGCCGGGTGGCGAGCCGGGTGAAGTCGCTGTCGCTGGAGACCAGGGCGAAGCGGTCGACGTTGCCGGCGTAGAGCAGGTCCATCGCGTCGATGATCAGCGCGGAGTCGGTGGAGTTCTTGCCCTTGGTGTTGGCGAACTGCTGCATCGGCTGGATCGCGTGCGCGAGGAGCGCGTCCTTCCAGCCGACCAGGTTCTGGGTCGTCCAGTCGCCGTAGGCACGCTTGACGGTCGGCAGGCCGAAGCTGGCGCACTCCTCGAGGATCGCCGCGGCGTGCGCGCCGGAGGTGTTGTCGGCGTCGATGAGGACCGCGATGGTGCGGTCGGTGGGGCCGGTCACCCCGGCAGCCTAGGCCTCCGGGACCGAGGGCCGCGGCGCGCCGGACCTTGCATACCCGGCTTAACTAGATAAAGTCACTCTAAATAATCCCGTATTCGGGCCGCGCGTGCAGGAGGCGCCATGTCCAGCACCACCGTTCCCACTCCCCGCACGGCCGTGGTCGTCGGCAACCCGAAGCCGGGGTCGCGCACGCTCACCGCCGCGACCCACCTCGCCCGAGAGCTGGCGGGGGAGGAGTCGACCCTGGTCGTCGACCTGGCGACCGTCGGCGCCGGCCTCCTCGACTGGGGCGACGAGGCCGTCGCGGCGCTCGTCGCCGAGGTGGCCGCCGCCGACCTGGTCGTCGCCGCCTCGCCGACGTACAAGGCGACGTACACGGGACTGCTGAAGCTGTTCCTCGACCGGTTCGCCCCGGCGTCCGGCACCGGCCTCACGGGCCTGGCCGTCCCCCTGATGCTCGGCGGCGGTCCGGCCCACGCACTGGCGCCGGAGCTGACCCTGCGGCCGGTGCTCACCGAGATCGGCGCGACCGTGCCGGTGCGCGGCCTCTACGTGCTCGACTCCGCCCACGACGACCCCGCGGCGTACGCCGACTGGCTGGCCACCGCGCGCCCGGTCGTCTCCACCCTGCTCGCCGCTCGGACAGGAGCCCGCTCATGACCGCCCTGCAGATGCCCACCAACCAGGACTTCGACCCGGCGAGCCTGCGGGCCGCCTTCGGGGTCTTCCCCAGTGGCGTCGTCGCCGTCGCCGCCGAGGTCGACGGCCGGCGCGTCGGTCTGGCCGCGTCGTCGTTCACCTCGGTCAGCCTCGACCCGCCGCTGGTGTCGTTCTCGATCGCCAACACCTCCAAGACCTGGCCCGACCTGCGCCGCGCCGGCCACCTCGGCGTGACGATCCTCGCCGGCCACCACGGCGAGGTCTGCCGCGGGCTCGCCGGACCGGTCGAGCACCGCTTCGACGGCGTCGAGGCCACCGTGAGCGACGACGGCGCCGTCACCCTCGACGACGGCCTGGCGCGCTTCGACTGCACGATCTACCGCGAGGTGGAGGCCGGCGACCACACCATCGTGCTGCTCCTGCTGCACGCCGTCGACGCAGGGGCCGACGCCGCCGACGCCGCCACCCCGCTGGTCTTCCACCGCAGCGGGTTCGGCTCGATGGCGGTCTGAGGCGCGGGGGACGAGGCCGGGCGAGGGACGCGCCCGGGTCACTCCTAGGCTGGCAGGGTGCGGGTCGTCGTCGTCGGAGCCGGGATCGCGGGGCTGACGGCTGCGCACGTGCTGACCGCGGCCGGCGCCGAGGTGGTGGTGCTCGAGGCCGGCGACCGCGCCGGCGGCAAGATCCGTCGTACGCCGGTGGCGGGCGTGAACGTCGACGTCGGCGCCGAGGCGATGGTCAACCGGCGCCCGGAGGGCGTGGGCCTGGCGCGCGAGCTGGGGCTCGACGTCGTGCACCCGGCGGTCGCGTCCTCGCGGATCTGGACCCGGGGTGCCCTCCGCCCGCTGCCGCGCACCCTCCTCGGAGCGCCGCTCGACCTCGACGGCCTCGAGGCCTCCGGCGTGCTGTCCGCGGCCGGGATCGCCCGGGCCCGCGAGGACGTGGGCGAGGTCCTCGACGGCGACGGAGCCGAGGACGCGTCGGTGGGCGACCTGGTCGCCGCGCGGTACGGCGACGAGGTGGTCGACCGGCTGGTCGAGCCGCTCCTGGGCGGGGTGTACGCCGGCCACGCCCGCCGCATCTCCGCGCGCGCGGCGGCGCCCCAGCTGCTCGCCCTGCGCTCCGGTCCGCTCGCGGTCCCGCCCGACCCCGGCACCCCCGTCTTCGCCGGCATCCCCGGCGGCATGGGCCACCTCGTCGAGCGCCTCTCGGCCGGGCTCGACGTGCGCACCGGGATCCTCGTCCGCGAGCTCCTGCTCCTCGACCCCGCCGGCGCGGGAGGGACCCGCTGGCGGGTCGGCGGTGAACCCGCCGACGCCGTCGTGCTCGCCACCCCGGCACCGCCGACCGCACGGCTGCTGGCCGACGTCGCGCCGGCCGCGTCCGCCGAGCTCGCCGGGCTCGCCTACGCCTCGGTCGCGGTGGTCACGCTCGCCTTCGCCGCCGACGACGTGCCCGACGCGGTGCGGGCGGCGTCGGGGTTCCTGGTGCCGCCGGTCGACGGCCGCGCGATCAAGGCGTCGACGTTCACCTCGTCGAAGTGGGGCCGCGACGCCGCCGCCGACGGGGTGGTGCTGGTGCGCACCTCGATCGGGCGGGCGGGGGAGAGCGGCCTGCTGCAGCGCCCCGACGAAGGACTGGTCGCGGCGTCCCGCGCCGACCTGCGCGACGCGGTCGGCCTGCGCGCCACGCCCGTCGACGTGCACGTGCAGCGCTGGGGCGGGGGGCTGCCGCAGTACGCCGTCGGCCACCTCGACCGCGTCGCGCGGGTGCGGGCCGCGGTCGCGACGGTGCCGGGCCTGGCCGTGTGCGGCGCGGCGTACGACGGGGTGGGCGTCGCCGCCTGTATCGCCTCGGCCCGGTCCGCGGCCGCCGCGGTGCTCAGCGGCTGAGCCGCTCCTCCAGCAGCTCCCACACCGCCGTCGGCCGGTCCTGGGTGCCCAGGCCCCGGCTGACGAACGCGGCGGCGTACCGCCCGCCGAACGACCACCAGGCGATGCCCCCGCCGGCGCCGCCCATCCCGATGTCCTCCTCGTCGACCTGGAACCCGCACGACCAGGTCACCGGTCGGTCGAGGACGAGGTCGTGGCCCGTCACCCGGTCGGCGTCGCGGCGACCGACGAGGGCGCCGTGCAGGTCGGCCCCGAGCAGCGTCGCCACGGGTCCACCGGGGTCGACGAGCCCGTCGTGGAACCTGGCGAGCCCGTGCGCCGAGGCGTGCAGGGAGACGGCCGGGAAGCTCGTGGTGCGGAACTCCTCGCTGTTGACCACGGCGGGGTCGAGCAGGCCCGGTGGACGGCCGAGCGCGGGGCCCCAACGGGGGTCGTCGAGGTAGCGCTGCGGCCAGTCGGGATCGACGACCACGACGTCGGCCACCCGCCCGAGGTGGGCGGGGGCGACCTGGAGGTGCAGGTCCCAGCCGTGGACGTCGGCGATGGCGGCGAACCGGTCGGCCAGGCCCTCGCCGGTCGTGCGGCGGACGATCTCGTCGCACAGGTGCCCGTAGGTCAGCGCATGCTCGGCCACCCCCCTCCCCGGCGGGTGCACCGGCTCGGCCTCGGCGAGGAGCGCGACGAGGGCGTCACGGTCGGTGAACGAGAGGTCTGCCGCGGCCGCCGGGAACGCCGGGAGTCCCGCGGTGTGCGTCAGCACGTGCCGCACCGTGGTGGCCTCCTTGCCCCGACAGGCGTACTCCGGCCACACCGACCCCACCGCGTCGTCGAGCCCGACGGCGCCGCGGGCCACGCAGTCCAGGACGGTGAGGGCCGCGAACGGCTTGGCCACCGAGTAGGCCATCACCAGCGTCTCGCGGTCCCACGGCGTCGTCCCGTCACGCGTGCCGACGTGCTGCTCGGCGAGCTCGACGCCGTCGCGCATCACGCAGACGGCGGCGCCGGGCTCGCCGTCGCCGACGAGACCGGCGAGCCAGTCCGCGAGGTCGGAGTCGAGGTCGGTCGACGGGTCGGGCAACGGGTCGGGGGAGGAGGGGTCCGGGAACGGCACACGAGCATCCTGACGGCACAATGGGGTTGTGAGCGACACCAACACCAACGCCGCCCGGCTCCGCGAGCTCAACCAGACCATCCGCTACACGATGTGGTCGGTGTTCCGTCTCGACCGGGTCCTGGGCGACGGCGCCGACCGCGAGGCCGAGGGCGCCGAGGTAGAGAAGCTCTTCGCCGAGCTCGCGGAGTCGGGGGTCGTCGTCCGCGGCGTCTACGACGTCAGCGGCCTGCGCGCCGACGCCGACGTGATGGTCTGGTGGCACGCCGCCGAGTCCGAGCAGCTGCAGGGGGCCTACCACCGGTTCCGCCGCACGGCGTTCGGCAGCCGGCTCGCCCCCGTCTGGTCGCAGGCGGCGCTGCACCGGCCGGCGGAGTTCAACAAGAGCCACGTGCCGGCGTTCCTCGACGGCGAGCCGGCCCGCCGGCACGTGTGCGTCTACCCGTTCGTGCGGTCCTACGAGTGGTACCTGCTGCCCGACGAGGAGCGTCGCGACATGCTGCGCGAGCACGGCATGCAGGCCCGGCCCTACCCCGACGTCCGCGCCAACACGGTGGCGTCGTTCGGCCTCGGCGACTACGAGTGGATGCTGGCCTTCGAGGCCGACGACCTCTACCGGATCGTCGACCTGATGCGCGACCTGCGCGCGAGCCGCGCCCGGCGGCACGTCCGCGAGGAGGTCCCGTTCTACACCGGGTCGCTCACGCCGGTGGCCGTGCTCGTCGACCGGCTGCCCTGACCGGCCGGCCCGGGAACCGTCCGCGGCGACCTCACGTCAGACACACCATGAGGACCCGACCCGTCGCCGTGGTGCTGCCCGCGCTCGCGCTCGCTGTCGGCCTCTCCGCGTGCGGTGACCGCACCGGCGGGGCGGAGCCGGGTGAGGGCGGCGACGACCCCGGCACGGTCCAGGAGGTCCCCGGACCGGCCGAGGTGCCGGTCGACGTGCCGGTCGCCGACGGGGAGGTGACGACGGCGTACGCCGTCATGGTGCTCGACGACGGCGGGGGCGCCGAGCTGTGCCTGGGTGGCGTGGCCGAGTCCTACCCGCCGCAGTGCGGGGGGCCGGGCCTGGTCGGCTGGGACTGGGCCGAGCACCGGGGGCACTTCGAGGAGGCCTCCGGGGTGCGGTGGGGTGAGTTCGTGGTCACCGGCACGTTCGACGGGACCGACCTGACGCCGACCGAG
Organism: Nocardioides sp. WJ219; assembly: GCF_058559815.1. NCBI lineage: Bacteria > Bacillati > Actinomycetota > Actinomycetes > Propionibacteriales > Nocardioidaceae > Nocardioides > Nocardioides sp. WJ219. The sequence continues at coordinate 720,191 of NZ_JBZUJV010000002.1, read as the reverse complement.
GTCGTCGCCGCGGCCGACGCCGACGAGCCCGCCGGCACCGTCCCCGACGAGCCGGAACGCCGGACGGCGTGCGTCGAGCCGTCCGGTGGCTGGGTGGTCGACCCGGCACTGGCCACGGAGGCCGACGTGGACCGGGCGTTCCAGGTGGCCGAGCGGCTCGAGGCGTACGCGTCGTCGTTCGTGGACACCGCCGGTGACCCGCGGCCGCCGGAGGAGGTCGACCAGGACGCCGCCGCCGGCACCTCTCCCGCGGTCTCGCCGTGGATCGTCGAGGTGGCGGTCACCGAGGACCCGGCTGCCGCGGAGGCGGCGATCCGCGAGGTGTGGGGTGGTGGGCTCTGCGTCACCGAGGCGACGTACACCGCCGCCGAGCTGGACCGGATCGCCGACGAGGTCTTCGACGCGGTGCCCGGGGTCTTGTCCAGTGGTCGTGCCGAGGACCGGGTCGAGGTCGGCGTCGTCCACGACGACGGCAGCATCCAGGCCTGGCTCGACCGCGAGCACGGCGAGGGCGTGGTCCTCGTGTCGTCGGCCCTGCAGCCGGCCTGACCGGTCAGTCCTGCTCGACCGGCTCGACCGGCTCGAGGGTGAGGCTGATCGAGTTGATGCAGTAGCGGTCGCCGGTGGGCGTGCCGTAGCCGTCGGGGAACACGTGCCCGAGGTGGGAGCCGCAGCCGGCGCAGCGGACCTCGACGCGCTTCATGCCGAGGGTGGTGTCCTCGATGTACTCGATGGTGTCGCTGATCGGCTGGTAGAAGCTCGGCCAGCCGCAGCCGGAGTGGAACTTGGTGTCCGACTCGAACAGCTTGGCCTGGCAGGCCTTGCAGCGGTAGATGCCGGTGGTCTCGGTGTCGGTGTACTCCCCGGTGAACGCGCGCTCGGTGCCGGCCTGGCGCAGCACCTGGTACTCCTGGGGCGAGAGCTCGGCGCGCCACTCCTCGTCGGTCTTCTCCACGTCGTAGGCCATGCCCTCGAGCCTACGGGCGGCCGCCCACTGCTGGGGACGCCGCCGCCTGCCGAAGAGCCGCACGCCGCCAGCCTACGAGGCGGCCGGGTCCTCGGGCCGGGGTGAGGCCGTGGCCGAGGGGGACGCCGACGGCGCCGGCGCCGTGGGTGTCGCGGGACTGGGCGCAGGGCTGGGCGTGGGCGTCGGGGTGGGGGTCGGGGTGGGGGTGGGCGTGGGCGTGGGGGTGGGCGCCGGCTGCTGCGGACCTTGACCGCCCTGACCGCCTTGACCGCCTTGACCGCCTTGACCGCCTTGACCGTCTTGACCGCCCTGGCCGCCCTGGCCGGACCCGGTCGCCGGGGCGGGCGGGGTGACGTCGGCCGGCTCGTCGGCGGGTTCGTCCGCGGGTTCGTCCGCGGGTTCGTCGGCCGGCTCGTCGGTCGGCTCGTCGTCCCGGGCGCCCTTCCCGCGACGCGGGCCGTCGGCGGGCTCGGCGGGCGGGCTGGGCAGGTCGAAGACACCGGTGCGGTAGCCGACCGCGAAGGCCAGCACCAGGTCGACGTAGTAGGTCGAGTGGTTGTAGGAGAACACCTGCGCACGCAGCACGGCCTCGTCGCTCAGGCTGCCGGAGTCGGGGCACAGGTAGTAGCCGGCGGCCAGCGCGGCGTCGTCGAGGTCGTTGGGGTCGCGGCGGCCGTCGCCGTCGCCGTCGCGGCCCGCGGTGCGCCAGGTCGAGGGGATGAACTGGAGCGGACCGACCGCGCGGTCCCAGGTGCGGTCGCCGTCGAGGCGTCCGCCGTCGCTGTCGGGGATCGCCGCCACCGGTCCGACGCCGTTGAGCGGCAGGCCGAGGATGGGCGGGCGCGGGACGCCGTCGACGCCGAGCCGCGAGCCGCCGTAGCGGCCGTGGTCGGTCTCGACGCGCCCGATGCCGGCGAGCAGCTCCCAGGGCAGGTCGCACCCGGGCTGCACGCGCTCCATGGTGCGGGCGGCGCGGCCGTAGGCCTTGCGGGCGGCCACCGGCAGCCCGTGGTCGGACTCGGCGCTGATCCGGGCGAGGTCGACGCCGCGCGAGGAGACCCGCGCCGACGGTCCCGCCGCCGGCCGGGCGCGGTTCGAGGCGAGCAGGGTCGTCATCCCGGTCGCGGCCGTCCCGGCCGGAACCGTGCCGACGGCGACGATCCCGGGGTCCGACGGCGGCTCCGCCGGCCCGCTGGCGCGGGGGACCGGGCTGCCCGCGACCCCGATCGCGACCACCATCGCCGTCGTGACGACAGGCACGAGGCCCAGCAGGGCGTGCTGTCGGAGCGTGCGCATGGCGTTCCCGGTGAGGTCAGGTGGGGGTCGTCGGCGGTCCGGGGGACGGACCCGCCACCTGGAGCATCGGCATCGTGACGCCGTACTTGAGCCCGACCCGATCCCGCCGGGTCGAGTACGGTCGGACCCATGGCGAAGACCCCCGCCGCCGAGGTCCAGGCCGGAGGGCGCGCGGTGCGCGTCTCGAGCCCCGACCGGGTGATCTACGAGGCCACCGACCGCACCGCCGAGGTCACCAAGCTGATGGTGGCGGAGTACTTCGTCAGCGTCGAGGACGGCCTGATGCGCGCCCTGCGCGACCGCCCGACGGCGCTCGAGCGCTGGACCTCGGGCGTCCGTGAGGGCATGAGGCTGGCCACGGGACCGCAGGACCGCGACGCCGACGCGTTCTACCAGAAGCGCGTGCCCAAGGGGGCGCCCGACTACCTGGAGTCGGTCGAGATCACCTTCCCCAGCGGGCGCACGGCCGAGGAGATCTGCCCCACCGAGATCGCGGTGCCGGTCTGGTGCGCGCACATGGGCGCCCTCACCTTCCACCCGTGGCCCGTGCGCCGCGACGACGTCGACCGCCCCGACGAGCTGCGCATCGACCTCGACCCGCAGCCCGGGACGTCGTTCGCCGACGCGGTGCGCGTCGCGGGGCTGGCCGACGAGCTGCTGCGCGAGCTCGGGCTGGTCGGCTACCCCAAGACCAGCGGCAACCGGGGCATCCACGTCTACGTGCGGATCGAGCCGCGGTGGGAGTTCACCGACGTCCGCCACGCCGCGATCGGGTTCGGCCGCGAGCTGGCCCGCCGCGACGAGGGCGTGACGGTGGAGTGGTGGAAGGAGGAGCGCGGCGAGCGGATCTTCGTCGACTACAACCAGAACAACCGAGACCGCACGATCGCCTCGGCCTACTCGCTGCGCCCGATCCCCGGCGCGCCGGTCTCCACGCCGGTCACCTGGTCCGAGCTGGCCGACCTGCGCGGCCCCGAGGACCTCAACCTCTTCACGGTCCCGGACCGCGTGGCCGACGGCGACCCGTGGGCCGCCATCGACGACACGGCGTACTCGCTCGACCCGCTGCTGGCGCTGTGGGAGGAGCAGGGCGCCGTCGAGCTCAGCTTCCCGCCCGACTACCCCAAGATGCCGGGCGAGCCGCCACGCGTGCAGCCGAGCAAGAAGGTCGCCGAGCACTGGGACGACGACGGCAACTTCGTCGGTCCGCGGCACTGACCCGGTCGCGGGTCCTGGGTCGCGCCGCCCGCCGACCCCACTTCGGGGTGAAGTTACTCACCAGTTCGGTCGAACCTGTTGCGCTCCTCAGTAGACAGTTGTTCACTGAGCGGGTGACGAGCGACACCAAGCCACCCGAGGGGCGGTTGACCTGGGAGCGCGTGCGCAAGAGCGCCGACAAGCTCACCACGCCGCTGCTGCCCGACGACTACCTGACCCTGCTCAACCCGCTGTGGAGCTCACGCGAGCTGCGCGGCCGGGTCGAGGAGGTGATCCGGGAGACCGACGACGCCGCCACCCTGGTGATCCGGCCCGGCTGGGGCTGGCGCTACCAGCACCGCCCCGGGCAGTACGTCGGCATCGGGGTCGAGGTCGACGGCAAGTTCCACTGGCGCTCCTACTCGGTGAGCTCGCCGCCCAAGCGGTCGGGCCGCAACCTGGCGATCACGGTGCGCGCCATGCCCGAGGGCTTCCTCTCCACCCACCTGGTCAACGGCCTCGAGCCGGGCACCATCGTGCGGCTGGCCACCCCCAACGGCGACTTCGTGCTGCCCGACCCGCCGCCGGAGAGGTCGCTGTTCCTGGTCGGCGGCAGCGGCATCACCCCGGTGATGTCGATGCTGCGCACCCTCGACCGTCGCGACACGATGCGCGACGTCGTCCTGCACTACTCCTCGACGACGCCGGAGCGGATGATCTTCCGCGACGAGCTGCGCGAGCTGCACGAGAAGCACCCCTCGCTCACGGTGCACGAGTGGTTCTCCGAGGACCAGGGCATCTTCGACCTCGCCGACCTCGACGACCTCGCCCCCGACTGGCGCGAGCGCGAGACCTGGGCCTGCGGCCCGGCGCCGATGCTCGACGCCGTCGAGGGCCACTGGGAGAACGCCGACCTCGAGGACCAGCTGCACATCGAGCGGTTCTCGCTCCAGCTCGGCAGCGACGGCGGCGAGGGCGGCGTGATCTCGTTCCAGAACACCGGCAAGGAGGCCGAGGTCGACGGGGCGACCACCGTCCTGGAGGCCGGCGAGAAGGCCGGCGTCGGCATGCCCTACGGCTGCCGGGTCGGCATCTGCCACACCTGCACCGTCACCAAGATCTCCGGCACCGTGAAGGACCTGCGCAACGGCGACGAGTACGACCAGCCCAACGAGCAGGTGCAGACCTGCGTGACCGTCCCGGTCGGCGCCTGCACCCTCAACATCTGATCGACGACCCACCCGACCGACAGCCCGAACCTAAGGAGTCCGACGTGGCGATTGCCGACGTCAAGGAGTACACCCACCTCACCACCGAGGACGTGGAGGCGCTCGGACGTGAGTTCGACGCCATCCGCGAGCGGGTCGAGGAGGCCCGCGGCGCCAAGGACGCGGCGTACATCCGCCGGGTGATCCGCACCCAGCGCTGGATGGCGGCCTCCGCCCGCATCGGCATGCTCGTGAGCTCGCCGCTCGAGGCGAGGTACCGGCGCCCCATCGTCGCCGCCAGCACCATCTCCCTCGGCCTGGCCAAGATCCTGGAGAACATGGAGATCGGCCACAACGTCATGCACGGCCAGTGGGACTGGATGAACGACCCCGAGATCCACTCGTCGTCGTGGGAGTGGGACACCGCTCAGCCCGCCGAGCAGTGGAAGCACAGCCACAACTACATCCACCACCAGTTCACCAACGTGCTGGGCTACGACAACGACATCGGCTACGGGATCCTGCGGATGGCCCGCGAGCAGAAGTGGCACCCCCACTACCTCGGGCAGCCGGTCTTCAACGCGCTGCTGGCGGGGCTCTTCCAGTGGGGCGTCGCCCTGCACGACCTCGACCTCGAGGCGATCCGGAAGGGCAAGAAGGACCCGGTCGAGATGAAGCGTCAGCTCAAGCAGATCGCGAAGAAGGGTCGCGACCAGGCCCTCAAGGACTACGTCATCTACCCCGCGCTCAGCGGCAGGCGGTGGAAGTCGACCCTCAAGGCCAACGTCGCGGCCAACGTCATGCGCAACGTGTGGTCCTACATGATCATCTTCTGCGGCCACTTCCCCGACGGTGCGCTGCACTTCACCGAGGAGGAGCTCGAGGACGAGACCCGCGCCGAGTGGTACCTGCGCCAGATCCTCGGCACCGCCAACTTCGAGGGCGGCAAGCTGCTCCACATCATGAGCGGCAACCTGGGCTACCAGATCGAGCACCACCTCTTCCCCGACCTGGTCAGCAACCACTACGGCGAGATCTCCGGCGAGGTCCGGGCGCTGTGCGACAAGTACGGCATCCCCTACACCACCGGCCCGCTGCACAAGCAGTACGGACAGGTGCTGCGCACCATCCACAAGCTCTCGCTGCCCAACGGCTGGACCAAGGACGACCGGCCGCCCACCGGCGAGGGCGTCACGATCGAGCAGAGCGAGCGGGTCCGGCACGAGGACACGCACGGCCGGCGCCTCGAGCTCGGCAGCTGGTCGCGCTCCCAGGCCGACGCGCGCGCGTGAGCACCATGTTCGCCTGGGACGAGGGCGCACTGGTCCGCCGCAAGGTGACCCAGTGCGCCCTGTCGCGGGTCTGCGGCGGCTGCGGTCGGCCGCTCGGCCGGCCGATCGCCTTCGTCGGCGACGCCCGCGAGGTCGCGCGCAACGAGTTCCACGCGCCCCCGATGCACGCCACCTGCGCCGACGACGTACGCCGCCGGCTCGGCGCCGGTCGCGAGGTCGTGCTGACCTCCGGCTTCGAGTACGTCCGCCCCGGCGGAGACGACCGCGACAAGGAACCGCGGTTCGTGCCCAACTCGCTCATCGCCGGCTGACGAGCGTCGTCCGGCGTCGTCGTGCTGACGGTGGTCGAGCCGGGCGAGCGCCAGCGAGCCCGAGTCGAGACCCCGCACGGTGCACGCCCAGGGTGGGCACGCACCGTGCGGGGGTCCCGACTCACGGTGACTTCGTCCCCGCGGCTCGACCACCGTCGTACGGCGACCTCGGTGCTCCGATAACCTCGCGTCCGTGATCAAGGTCCTCGTCGTCACGGGCTCCGGCCGCAGCGGCACGAGCAGCGTGGCCGGCACCCTCAAACGCCTGGGGTTCCACATCCCGCAGCCCGAGGTCGAGACCGACGAGCGCAACCCGCGCGGCTACTACGAGCCGCTGTGGGTCGCGGAGTTCCACAAGCACTGGCTCAACGCGATCCCGGTGCGCACGATCGACAGCCGCCCCGACGCCGGCGACGTCGCGATGGCCGACGTGACGCCCGAGCGCGAGGAGACGTTGCGCGCCTGGCTCGCCGGCGAGCTGGCCCAGCGGTCCGACGGCGATGTCGTGGTGGTCAAGGAGACCCGCGCCTACTGGGTCTACCCGCTCTGGCAGCGCGTCGTCGCCGCGACCGGCGCCGAGCTGGCCAGCCTCACGATGCTGCGCCACCCCGCCCAGGTGGTGCGCTCGCGCGACTCGGCGTACCTCTCGGGCCGCTCCGACGAGCTGCGCCGCGAGCGCGAGACCACCAACGTCGCCGCCTGGATGAACTCGGTGTTCGTCACCGAGCGGGCCACCCGCGGCAACGCCCGGGCGTTCGTGCCCTACTACGACCTGATCGGCGACTGGCGTACGGCGATGACCCGCGCCTGCGGCCAGCTCGGCGTCGACCCCGGCGACCTGACCGGGCCGCACCCCGTCGACGACTTCGTGACGACCTCGCTCAACCGGTCGGCGGCCACCTGGGACGGCCTGTCGGTGCCCGACGTGCTGATCGACCTGGCCGACCGCACCTGGACCGCCGCCCACACCCTCGTCGACGCCCCGCACGACCCCGCGGCGGTCGCCGCGCTCGAGGCCCTGCACGTCGAGTACGCCGAGCTCTACCGCACCTCCGCCGCGATCGTCTCCGACGAGACGTCGTCGGACCTGCAGGCCCTGCGCACCGAGCTCGAGGGCCGGCTCGCGGTCAAGAACGAGCGGCTCGACAAGCTGCGCCGCAGGCTCCGCGAGGCCGAGGCGCGCCTGGCCGAAGGGGGCACCGCATGAGCCGGGTCGTCGTCGTCGCGGGCGCCGGGCGGAGCGGCACCAGCACCATCGCCGGGGCGCTGAGCATGCTCGGCCTGCACCTGCCCGAGCCGCAGGTGCCGGCCGACGAGACCAACCCGCGCGGGTTCTACGAGTCGCAGTGGGTCGTCGACTTCCACAAGGCGATGCTCAAGCGGACGCCGGTGGTGCGCACGCTCGACTCGCGCCCCGACGCGGCCGCGCTCGCCGGGCAGCTGCCCACCGCCGACGACGCCGACGCCCTCGACGACTGGCTCGCCGTGGCGCTGCGCGAGGCCGACCACGGGCAGGTGCTCGTCAAGGACCCGCGCGCCTTCTGGTTCCACGACCTGTGGCGTCAGGCGGCCGCCCGCGGCGGCGCCGGCCTCGGGTTCCTGACGATGCTGCGCCACCCCGTCGAGGTCGCCAAGTCGCGCGACACGCACTACACCCCGACCGACCGCGGCGAGAGCTTCCGCCGCCAGCGCGCCACCGCCAACATCGCCGGCTGGGTGCACGCCTGCCTGGTCACCGAGGAGGTCACCCGGCCCGACGACCGCGTCTTCGTGCGCTACGTCGACCTGCTCGCGTCGTGGCGGCCGGTGCTGGACACGGTGGTCGACCGGCTCGGCCTCGTGGTCGACCTCGACGCCGGTGCGTCCCGGGTCGACGCGTTCATCGAGCCCAGCCTGCGCCGGTCCGAGACCACGTGGGACTCCGTCGACGTGCCCGACACCCTCCGTGTCGTCGCCGAGGGCACGTGGGAGCAGATGAGCCGGCTCGCCGACGACCCGGCGGCCCCGGTCGCCGACGACCTGGCCCGGCTCCGCGCCGACTACGAACGGATCTTCGACCACGCCGTCGGCGTCGCCCTCGACCACACCCAGGCCCGCGAGGTGCACGTCCGCCGCCGCACCCGTGCCAACGTGCGCGAGGAGTACGAGGCGCAGGTCGCCGAGCTGGAGCAGCAGCTCGAGGCCGAGCACCACCCCGAGGTCGACGAGGACCGCCCCCGCGGCCTCTTCGGCCGCCGCCGCTAGGGGCGTACGCCGGTCGACCCCGACGGTGGTTGAGGAGGTTGCGCTGGCAACCGTCTCGAAACCACCCCGAGGGTGCGCACCTCGCCGGGTCTCGACTCGGGCTCGCTGGCGCTCGCCCGGCTCGACCAGCGTGTGTCGGTGGTTGAAGAGGTTGCGCTAGCAACCGTCTCGAAACCACCCTCGGTGGAGACCTGCGTCGGGGGTGGTCTCGAGACGGGCCTGGCGGCCCTCCTCGACCAGCGTGGGTCACCGCCGGTGGTCGAGCCGCGGGGACGAAGTCTCCGCGAGTCGAGACCCCCGCAGGGTGCCTTGCCTCGCCGGGTCTCGACTCGGGCTCGCTGGCGCTCGCCCGGCTCGACCAGCGTCAGGCTGGTCAGCGCTCCCAGGGGGCGGCGATCGGGAAGTAGTCCTCGAGGAACTGGGCGACCAGGGCCTCCACCTGGGCGGGGTCGCGGCCGAAGTCGTGGCTGTCACCGAGGCAGAAGCCGCCGCGCTCGCGCCGCAGCAGGTCGAGGAGGCGGCGGCGTACGACGGTCTCGGTGATGTCGACGAAGGCGTAGTCGGCCTCGCCGACGTGGGCGGCGCCGGTGAGCAGGCCGTAGTGCTGTCCCAGCGACGACAGCATCGAGACGTCGGTGGAGGAGCGGAACGGCGAGCGCGTCGTGGCGTCGACGGCGTCGGCGAACCGCTCGGCCACCTCGTGCAGCGTGGAGACCCGGTGGGCGTACGGCGCGTGCACGAGGGTGTTGACCGTGGTGGCGCCGAACGCCTCGGCCAGCAGCCGGCGGTTGTTGTCGGCGGCGAGGGCCCACGGCAGCACGCCCTGCCCGGGCAGCCCGACGACCGTCGAGGACGGGAAGACCGCGGCGGTGCCGGCGGGGGAGAAGAACGCCTCCGGCCAGGTGGGGGCGCCGACGAAGAAGTCGTCGTTGAGGTAGACGAAGTGCTCGGCGAGGCCGTCGATGCGGTGGACCACCGACTCGATGGCGTGGGAGTTGAACGTCGGCAGCGCCTCGGGCGGCAGCAGGTCGCGGTGGTCGACGAGGTTGACCCGGGGGTGGTCGGGGTCGAGCCAGTCGGGCACCTGCCCGTCGGTGACCAGGTGGATCGTGCGCACCCAGGGCGCGAACAGGTGCAGGCTGCGCAGCGAGTAGCGCAGCTCGCCGCGGTCGACGTAGCGGGCCCGGCCGCTGGAGGCCCGGGTGGCCACCGTGGGGTCCGTGCCCGTCACCTCCGCGAGCCGGGCGACCCGGCGCGCCTCCCACTCCTCGTCGGCGCCGTCGACCCACGTGTAGACCACGTCGACGGGGAACGTGCACTCGTAGACGGTCGGCACCGCCATCGCGGGCTGCGTCGGCACCTCGACGTCGTGCACCGTGACCGGCACGGTGGCCGCGCCGCGCGGCACCGTCGGCGTCCAGGTCACGTGGCCGGGTACGGCGTGCAGGTCACCGTCGGGCCCGGTCTCCCAGAACTCCACCGCCACCCCGCAGCCGCGCCCGAGCAGCGTGCCGCGCACGCCGTCGGGGCCCTCGGTGGTCGGCCACTGCTCGAGCAGCAGGCGTCCGGTGCGTCCGCGCAGCAGCGGCGCGGCCATCTCGGCGCCGGTACCGCGCCGGCTGGGCCAGCCGCGGTGCTCCGGGTCGTGCACCGAGACGTACGCCGGCAGCGCGCCGTCGGCGGCCAGCGCGGCGACGTAGGCCGCCCGGGCCGCCATCGGCAGCACGACGGTGGCCGGGGCGCCGAGGCGGCCGGGCACCACGAACCACCCGGTCGCGACCTCGCCCAGCCCGTCGGCGAGCGCGGTGGCGGCGGCCAGGGTCTCGTGGCGGGCCTGGGCGGGCGTGACCCCGACGCCCTCGCGGCCGTGGGGGGCGAGGTCGGGGTGGGGAGGCACCTCGCGGTCGGTGCGCAGCGAGGTCACGGCAGCGGCGCGTGCGCCGCCGGACCCGGCGGCCCGGCGGCCGAGGGCCGCCTCGAACACCTCGAGCCACCGGTCGGTGATGGCGTCGCTGTGCCAGTCGGCGGACCTGGTCAGCGCCGCGGCGCCCATCCGCAGGCGCTCCGCCGGGTCGGTGGCCAGGCGGAGGATCGCGGCCGAGAGCCCGGCCTCGGAGCCCTGCGTGACCAGGACACCGTCGACGTCCTGGGTGATCTGGTCGCGCGGGCCGGTGGGCATGTCGTAGGCGACGACCGGCACCCCGGCGGCCATCGCCTCCTGGATCACCAGCGGGAAGCCCTCGCCGGCCTGCGAGGTGAGCGCCGACATGCTCGCCCGCACCCACTCGCCCTGCATGTCGGAGGTCGGGCCCGGCAGCTCGACCCGGTCGTGCAGCCCGAGCTTGCGCACCATGCCCATCGTCTCGAAGCGGCCGTGGCCGTCGCCGAAGATCCGCAGCCGCCACTCGGGGATCCGGTCGGCGACCGCGCCGAACGCGCGCACCAGCACCGGCCACTGCTTCTCGCTGGCCAGCCGGCCGGCGCACACGATGACCGGCTCGGTCAGCGGCGAGCGGGGTCGGTAGCCGGGGGCGAGCGCATTGGGCACCACGACGACCTCGGGGGCGTCGGGCCCGAGCTCGGCCTGCAGCCAGTGGGCCATCGGCTCGGTGAGCATCGCGACCACGTCGGCGCGGCGGGCGACGTCGAGCAGCAGGTGGCGGCTGTTGGGCCGCGAGTGCGACGACCGGTGCTCCTGGTGGACGACGACCGTGCGCGCCGGGGCGAGCTGGACGGCGTAGGAGAGCATCGCGGGGGTCACGCTGACCAGCACGTCGGCGCGCAGCGACGGCAGCGCCGCCTCGAGCGCGGCGTCGACGCGCGCGTCGAGCCCGGGGTCGGCGTTGTCGGGGACGAGCAGCGGCGTCCGTCCGGTGAGGTGGTCGAGCGAGCCGTCGACGAGGTCGCGGACGACGACGCCGGGGTCGAGCGGGAAGTGGGTGCCGCCCTCGGCGGGGAGGACGCTGAGGATCTCGACGTCGACCCCGCGCCGGGCCAGGGCGTTGGCCTGGGTGACCACCGCGCCGGCCGTGCCGCCGATGTCGTGCACGGTGGCGACCAGGAAGGCGACCTTCATCGAGCTCGTGCGGGGGCTCATGCGAGGGGCCTGACGAGCGCGGTCTCGCGGCGGAAGAGCGCCAGCCGGCCGTCGCGCAGCCACCGCAGCTCGACCTCGGGCTCGGGCAGCGCCGGCAGCGCGGTGGCGTAGTGCGGCCGCTGCACGACGTTGCGCAACCGCGACACCGGCACGCCGTCGGCCTCGAACGGCAGGTTGGTCTCGAGCGGCAGGTCGGGCACGGTGCCGACGACGAACACCCCGTCGGACACCGGCAGGCTCGTCCCGGCGACGGTGACCTGCGACGGCGTACCGGCGAGACGGACGGCGACGCCGCCGTCGACGGCCGAGACCGCGAGCACGGGCACGACCGGGGCCGCGGGCGCGCGGCGTACGACGACCTCGCCGTCGACGTCGTGGACCGACAGCTGCCAGCGCCGGTCGACGGTGGTCGGTGCCTCGAGCGTCGGCGAGGCCGGGCGCGCTGCCCATGCGGCGGTCACCGGCTGGCGCTTGCGACCGTGGCAGAGCCGGAGCTCGACCGTGGGGCTGTCGTCGGCGGCCAGCGCCCGGGCGAGCGGGACGACGGCGGTCAGCAGCTCCTCGTCGCCGTGGGTCTCGGTGGCGGCGTCGACGTCGACGTCGGGTCCGCCGTCGCGCACCAGCGTGAGGGAGTCGGCGCCGCGGACCGCGAGCCACAGGTGCTCACCGTCGGCGACGCGGGCGTGCACCGCCTCGGCGCTGGTCGGCCTCGTGAAGAGTCCCATTCAGTCACGCTCCCAGGGTGCGGCGATCGGGTAGTAGCGCTCGAAGAAGTCGGCGAGGGACTGGTCGAGCCGGGCGGCGTCGAGCGCGTGGTCGTGGTGGTCGCCGAGGCAGAGGAAGTCCTGCTCGCGGTGCAGCGCCCGGCGCAGCTGGCCGTCGACGTTGGCCTGGGCCAGGTTGACGAACGTCAGCGGGTGGTCGTCGAGCGAGGCGACGTGGGCGGTGCCGGTGAGCAGCCCGTAGTGCTGGGCCAGCGAGCTCAGCGTCGAGACGTCGCGGTCGCTGCGGAACGGCCTGCGGGCGGTGGCCGCGAGCGCGTCGCCGAACCGCTCCTCCAGCGCGGTGAGCACCGAGACCCGGTGGGCGTACGGCGCGTGGGCCAGGTTGCGCAGGGTGACGGCGCCGAACGCGTCCTGGAGCAGGCGGCGGTTGTTGCGGGCGGCGTGCAGGAACGGCGCGGCGTTGGCGTCCGCGTCGGGCAGCCCGACGTTCTGCCGGGAGAAGAACACCGACGTCAGGCCGGCCGGGCTGAACAGGGCCTCGGGGCGCAGCGGACGGCCGAGGAGGAAGTCGTCGTTGAGGTAGACGAAGTGCTCGGCCAGGTCGGGCACGCGGTGCAGCGCGGTCTCGATGGCGTGGGAGCTGAACGTCGGCAGCGCGTCGGCGGGGAGGATCTCGCGGTGGTCGACGACCTGCACCGTGGGGTGGTCGGGGTCGAGCCAGGCCGGCACCTGCCCGGCGGTGACCAGGTGGATGCGGCGTACCCACGGTGCGAAGAGATGGAGGCTGCGCATCGAGTAGCGCAGCTCGCCGTGGTCGACGTAGCGCGCGGCCCCGCTCGCTGCGCGGCTGTGGGCGGGTCCGCCCACCTCGGCGAGCCGGGCGGCGCGCGCGGCGTCCCAGGCCGGGTCGGTGCCGTCGACCCAGGTGTAGACGACGTCGACCGGGAAGCGCACCTCGGTCACGGTCGGCGCCAGCATCAGCGGCAGCGACCGGACGGTGACGCCGTCGACCTCGGCGTCGACGGCACCGGCGACGAGCGCCCGGGGGAGACGGTCGGCGTAGGGGTTGCGACGGGGCGCGACCAGGTCGCCGTGGGGGTCGGTCTCCCACAGCTCGATCTCGACGCCACAGCCCGTCGACAGCAGGGTCGGCTCGCCGTCGAGGTGGGGCCACGGCTCGAGGACCACGACCGACGTCCGGCCCCGGCGCAGGTCGGCGGCGAGGTCGGCGACCGGGCCGCGGCGCTCGGGCCAGCCGGCCTCGGCCGGGTCGCGCAGGCAGAGGTACGCCGGGCAGCCCGGACGGGCGAGCGCGTCGAGGAGCGCGCCCCGCGCCTCGGCCGGTACGACGACCGTCGGTGCGGCGTGCTCGTGGGCCGGCACGACCAGCCAGGTGTCGGTGGCCGCCCGGGCTGCCTCGACCGCCCAGGCGAGCGCCTCGTGGCGGGCGCGGGCGGGGGTCACGCCGACGGTCGCGCCGGCGAGCCCCGCGGTCGGGTCTGGCGCCGACGTGGAGGACGGCGTGCCGGCACGGGCCTCGAGCCGGCCCCGGCCGCCACGGCGCTCGAGCGCGTCGGCGAAGACGCCGACCCAGCGGTCGGCGATCTTGTGGGCGTCCCAGCGAGTGGCCGTGGCGAGGGCGCCGCGGCCGAGCCGGGCGCGCAGGTCGTCGTCGGAGGCCAGGCGCAGCAGGGCGGTCGCGAGGCCGCTCGTCGACTGCGGCGCGACGAGCAGCCCGTTGACCTCGTGCTCGACGATCTCGCGCGGGCCCGAGGGGGAGTCGAAGCTGACGGCCGGCACGCCGGCGGCCATCGCCTCCTGCAGCACCAGCGGGTAGCCCTCGGTGCGCGAGGCCAGCGCCGCGACCGACGCCCGGGCCCACTCGGCGCTCATGTCGGCGACCGAGCCGGGCAGCTCGACGCGGTCCCAGAGTCCGTGCTTGCGCACCTGGCGGACGAGCTCGGTGCGCTGGGGGCCCTCGCCGCAGATGCGCAGCCGCCACCCGGGCATCCGGTCGGCCACCTCGGCGAAGGCGTCGACGAGCCGCGGGAACTGCTTCTCGCCCACCAGGCGGCCCGCCGTGACGACCAGCCGGCGGTCGAGGGCCGCGCGCGGCACGAACCCGAGCGGCAGCGGGTTGGGCACCACCACGGTCGGCGGGGCGATCGCCCCGAGCTGCTCGCACAGCCACGACTCGACGCTCGGGGTGAGCAGGGCGACGACGTCGGCGCGCGGCGCCTGGGCGAGCAGGGGCTCGAGCCCGCCGCTGCGGTCGTGCGAGGCGCGGTGCTCCTGGTGGACGACGACGACCCGGCCGGGTGCCAGCGTGAGCGCGGCGGTGAGCAGGCCCGGTGTCACGGTGACGAGGACGTCGACGTCGAGGTCCGGCAGCGCCCTCTCCAGCGCGGCGTCGGTGGCGGCGGTGAACTGCGCGTCCCACCGCGCCGGCACCAGGGCCGACTCGCGCGGGTCGGGGTCGGGCTCGCGCACGTCGACGAGGTGCTCGACGCCGACACGCGGGTCGATCGCGTAGTGCGGCCGGTCGGCCGAGCGGGTGACGCTGAGCATCCGCACGCCGGTGACGGCCTCGTGGGCGACCAGGGCGTTGGCCTGGGTGATGGCCGAGCGGCTGGTGCCGCCCATGCCGTCGAGGTTGAGGACGAGGAACCCGACCCTCATCCGTCGTCCCCCGACGGTTCCGCCGAGCGCGCCTGGAGCAACCCCTCGCCCGACCATCGGAGGCGCAGCCGGCCGACCGACGGCAGCGGCGCCGAGCGGCCGGGCTCGGGCAGGTCGTCGTCGCGGCGGCGTACGGACAGGCCGTCGACGACCACCCGCGACCAGGAGCCGTCGGCGTTGGTGACCAGGTGGGTGCGCCCGTCGAGGTCGAGGTGCACCCCCTCGTCGGTGACGGTCAGCGCGTGCAGCTCGTGGGCGTCGGGGACCGGCTCGGTGACCAGGCGCAGGGCGCCGTCGTCGGCCTGCTCGAGCCGGTGGCGCGCCCGCCCGCCCGGGGCGAGCGGCACCCGGCGCGAGCCCGGGTCGCCGTGCACGCGCCGGACGCCACCGGGCGTGACCAGCACGACGTCGTGGGCACCGGCGGTCGACGGGAGCGGGGCCAGGTCGACGCGCACCGAGAGGTGGCCGGGCTGGTCGTCGACCTCGACCGGGAGGTGCACCGCTCGGCCGTCGGGAGAGCGCAGCTCGAACGTCCCGGGCTGCTCCGCGACGGCGAGCCAGAGGCGTCGTCCGTCGAGCGTGCCGGCGAACACGGCGTCGACCGTCGCGGGCGACTCCTCGACCCGCCGACGCAACCTCACCCGCGACAGGTTAGTGACCTACATCCCGGTGTTGCCCTCGGACCCGCCCGCCTGCTCGGTGAAGGTCTCGTGCTCGAGGAGGTGCAGCACCGGCACGTCGAGCCTGCGGCGGGCCTTGCTGCTCCAGTCGAGGTGGAACAGGTCGGCCACCACGTGGGGCCGGGTGAGGATGATCGTCTCCCGGCCGTCGACCTCCTTGACCTTGGCGGCGAGCTCGTCGACCGGGGGTCCGGTGAGCAGGGCGCTGGTGGCCACGGTGGCGCCGGCGTCCTCCAGGACGGCGACGGTGGCGGTGAGGTCGGCGCGGGCCTGCTCGTGCAGCTCCTTGCTCACGGCGTCGAGGTCGACGTGCTCCATCGGCACGTGCGGCGCGGCGAGCAGCTCGCTCCCCGACAGCGACCCGAGCGACGCCTCGACGCGGGCCGCGGCGTCGTCGACGGGCAGCAGCACGTGGTAGGTCACCGGGTCGTCGAGACCCTCGTGCAGCGAACGCACCTGGACCGCGTCCTGCGGGGTGAGCGCCTGCTCGACGAGCAGGACGACGTCGTAGTCGGCCATCACGTACCTCCTGAAAGGACCTCGGCGAGGTCGTAGCTCACGGGTTGCTCCAGCTGGTCGTAGCCGCACGAGGTGGGGTCGCGGTCGTCACGCCAGCGCTTGAAGTGGGCGGTGTGCCGGAACCTCCGGCCCTCCATCGCGTCGTACTTGACCTCGAGCACGCGCTCGGGCCGCAGCGGCACGAACGAGAGGTCCTTGCCCTGGCTCCACCGGCTCTGGGTGCCGGGCACCCGGTCGGGGTTGGCGGTGAGGAACTCCTGCCAGCGGCCCCACGGGTGGTCCTCGATCGCGCACACCAGCGGCTGCAGCTCGGTGATCAGCTCGGCGCGCCGCTTCTCGGTGAAGCTCGCGCTGACGCCGATGTGCTGCAGCTCGCCGTCGGCGTACAGGCCGAGCAGGAGGCTGCCGAGCAGCGGTCGCTCGGGGGTGCTGGTCTTGTGCTCGCGGTAGCCGGCGACGACGACGTCGGCGGTGCGTTCGTGCTTGATCTTCATCATGGTGCGGCCGTTGGGCGAGTACGGCGCCCCGAGCGGCTTGGCGATCACCCCGTCGAGCCCGGCGCCCTCAAAGGTGTGGAACCACTCCTGGGCGACGGCGGGGTCGTCGGTGGTGCGGGTCAGGTAGCAGGGGCCGGTGAGCCCGGACAGCGCACCGACGAGCGCCGCACGCCGCTCGGCGAACGGCCGGTCGACGTAGGAGGTGTCGCCGAGGGCGAGCAGGTCGAAGGCCACGAAGCTGGCCGGCGTCTTCTCGCTCAGCATGTCGACCCGCGACGCCGCCGGGTGGATGCGCTCCTGCAGCACCTCGAACTCGAGCCGCTGGCCGACGGCGACGAAGATCTCGCCGTCGAGCACGCACCGCTCGGGCAGCTGCTCGCGGGCGGCGGCGACGAGCTCGGGGAAGTAGCGGGTCAGCGGCTTGGTGTTGCGGCTGGTCAGCTCGACCTCGTCGCCGTCCTTGAACACCAGGCACCGGAACCCGTCCCACTTGGGCTCGAAGCTGAGCCCGGTGATCCCCCCGGCCGTGTGCTTGGCCGGGTCGGGCACGCCGGCGACCGCCTTGGCGAGCATCGGCTGCACGGGTGGCATCACGGGCAGGTCCACGGTCCTACCTAACCACGCAGGGCAGCGCGTCGGGTGGGCAGCGCGGGCAGGGGGCGTGCTGCCCGTTCCACCCGAGCCGACGCATCAGCAGTCCGAGTCGGGCGGCGGTGCGACACCCGTCGCGGAAGACCTGGCCGTGGCCGAGTCGCACGGTGCGGAGGTCGGCGAGGACGGCTGCGTCGAGGTCGCGGGTGAGGTCGCGGTCGACGTCCTCCGGCGCGGAGTGGAAGAGCCGTCCGTCGAGCTCCACGGCGAGTCCGAGGTCGGCGTGCTCGACGTCGCGGAGCACCAGCCCGCTCGACACCAGCCGTGGCGCCTGGAGCTCGCCCCGGGGGAGACCGTGGGGCCGGACCACGCGGGTCTGGTAGCCGTGCTCAAGGACCGAGCAGGTGCCGTCGGCGACGTCGCGCAGCACGTCGGCCAGCCACCGGCGCCGGGCGACCCGCGCCCGCCCGTCGAGCCGGTCCAGCAGCCGGGCCGCCGTCGTACGTCGCGAGCCACAGGCGTCGGCGAGCACGGCGATCGCGGCCAGGTCGTCACGCGCGGCGGTCGCGACGTCGAGCACGGAGTCGTCGTAGCGCACGCGTGGCGGCCCGAGGTGCCACTGCACGCGCCGGTCGACGTCGGTCATCCGGTGGACCCGGACGCCGGGCACCTCGACCACCTTGCGCTCTCGTGCCACCGCCACGTGGACGACGGCGTCGTCGCGGCCGCGCCGCCCGGGACCCTCCGCGGCCCGGAGCGCGGAGTCGAGGCACAGCGCCGCCGGTTCGGCATGCAGCACCGCGGCCCAGGCCCGTTGCTGCCAGGTCGGTGGGCCGTTGTGCTCGAGGTAGACGCCCGGGTGGCGCAGGACCAGCTCGCCGCGGCGCAGCCGTCGGGCGAGCGCCGTCTGCGTGGTCCCGGCAGCGAGCACCTGGCGGCGCGAGACCACGCCGTCCTGCTCGCGCAGCAAGCGCGCCACCTCGTCCATCCCGCGATCGTCCGTCCGCGAACGCCCTCGCGGCCACGGCATCGTCCCTGCCTGTGGATCAATGCGGTAGATCGCGTCAACCAGGTTGATGCGATCTACCGCACTGTCCTGGCCACGGCGGTGCCGGCCGCACGGCTTAGGCTTGCCCGCACATTCCCCGGTTGGTCTGCCGGCAGGGCCCGCCTGACTTTGAATCAGGACTAGCGACGATGGTTCGACTCCATCCCGGGGAGCCAGACGGTGGCCTGCGCCCGGAGGGCACGTCCGACCTGTCGTCTCGCGGCGATCGCGGGCCCGGGTCCTTCGCCACCCGAGCCCGGTGGCGACGGTCTTGTCAAGACCTCATCGGGCCTTAGCGACCGCCGATCGCGGTCCTACCGTCGGGACTCCACCACCGAGGAGCACCCATGCGCATCAAGTCGGTCCTGTCCACCGTCGCAGTCGGCCTGATGCTGGTCGTCTGTCTCGACTACGTCGCCTACGGCGCCACCGGCAAGAGCATGGTGCTGGGCAAGCACAACAAGGCCGACAAGGTCACGGTGCTCACCCGGACCACCGTGGGACCTGCCCTCGGTGTCCGCGTCAAGCCAGGCTCCCCGCCCCTTGCCGTCAACAGCAGCGGCAAGGTCACCAAGCTGAACGCCGACCTCCTCGACGGCCTGGACTCCGCGGCACTCGCCGAGCGGGTCACCGGGGTCGGCTCGGAGGCCTGCACCAGCCTCGCACCGGTGCCCACGACGTACAGCAAGGTCACCGACGTCGCGACCTTCACCGCCACCGCCTCCGCCCGGTGGACGCGGCTCGAGTACTCGACGACGTGGTCGGCCGAGCAGGGGGGCTCCAGCGCCGTGCAGTTCGAGCTACGCGTGGACGACCAGCCCACCTCCGTGGGTCGCTCGACCTACCTGGTGCGCGACGACGGGCTCCACTACGGCAACCTCACGGCCGTCTTCGGTGCCCTGGCACCGGGCGCACACACGCTCAGCGTGTGGGCGAAGGGGATCAACGCCACGGCGACCCGGGCGCGCGTCAACTCCGGCTGCTTCGACGAGGCCAACAACGTGCTGGTCACCCAGTTCCGCTGAACCACTGACGGGACGGCACCGGAGGGACGAACCGGGCCCCGGGCTGCCGAAGCAGCCCGAGGCCCGGTGCTGACCGCGCCGTCGGTCAGGCGACGGGGGTGGCGAAGCGCCCCCACGCGCGGTGGGCGCCGAGCAGCTCGGTGACCTGGGCGACCACGGTCGCCGGGTCGTCGCCGGCGACGATGCCGGCGGCCGGGTCGGGGACGATGCCGTTGGCCTCGAGCGCAGCGGTGCCGGCACCCCAGGCGCCGATGGCCTTGCCGTGGCGCCAGCACTCGCCGAGCATCTGCTCCACGCGCGGGTCGATCGGGGCCGGGGTGGCCTCGCCGGCCTTGGCGTCGCGGGCGACCCAGGCGTCGGGTGCCGGGGCCGGGAGTCCGGCGATCAGCAGGGCGTCGTACTCGACGGACCGGGTGGCGGTGAAGACGCGCTGGACCGCCATGCCGTTGGGGAGCTTGCCGCCGTGGGCGGCGACGACGAGCGGCACCATGCCGGCGGCGCGGACGGCGTCAGCGACGGACTCGAGTCCGCTCAGGTCGCCCTCGGCGTCGACGACGATGCCGACCATGCGTCCCTCGACCGGCCACGTACCGCCGACCTGGGAGAGGGCCGGGCTGGGCTCGGGGTCGCCGAGCGGGACGGTCGCGGCCGGCGCCGGGAGGCCGAGGCCGGTGGCGACCTGGGCGCACAGCTCGGGGTCGATGTTGGCCAGCGCGAGCAGCTGCCGCTCCTTGACGACCTGCTCGAAGCACTTGGCCAGCTCGAACGTGTAGGCCGCGATGATGTGCTCCTTCTCCACGTCGGTCATCGACAGCCAGAACTGGCGCGCCTGGCTGAAGTGGTCGTCGAACGACGCCGAGAGCGCGCGCACCTTGGCCGACTCGGCCACCTCGACCGGGAGGTCGACGAACGCGCCGTCCTTGACGCCGCCGGCGAAGAACGGGCACCCGCCGTCGAGCGAGTTCGGCTTGTACGGCGCCACCCCGGCGTGCACGGCCGTCTGGTGCATGCCGTCACGCAGCATGTCGTTGACGGGGGCGTGGGGACGGTTGATCGGCAGCTGGTTCCAGTTGGGGCCGCCGAGCCGGGTCAGCTGGGTGTCGACGTAGGAGAACAGCCGCGCCTGGAGCAGCGAGTCGTTGGTGACGTCGATGCCGGGCACCAGGTTGCCGACGCTGAACGCGACCTGCTCGGTCTCGGCGAAGTAGTTCGTCGGGTTGTGCGTCAACGTGAGCAGGCCGATCGGCTGCACCGGCGCGAGCTCCTCGGGCACGATCTTGGTCGGGTCGAGCAGGTCGATGCCCTCGAAGGTCTCCTCGGGGGTGTCGGGGAAGACCTGGACGCCGAGCTCCCACTGCGGCAGTGCGCCGGCCTCGATGGAGTCGGCCAGGTCGCGGCGGTGGAAGTCGGGGTCGTTGCCGGCGAGCATCTGCGCCTCCTCCCACACCAGGGAGTGGACGCCCGCCTTGGGCTTCCAGTGGAACTTGACCAGCGACGTCTCGCCGGCGGCGTTGACGGTGCGGAAGGTGTGGACGCCGAAGCCCTCCATCGTCCGGTAGGAGCGCGGGATGCCGCGGTCGGACATGTTCCACAGCGTGTGGTGCTGGGCCTCGGTGTGCAGCGAGACGAAGTCCCAGAACGTGTCGTGGGCGCTCTGGGCCTGCGGGATCTCGCGGTCGGGGTGGGGCTTGGCCGCGTGGACCACGTCGGGGAACTTGATGCCGTCCTGGATGAAGAAGACCGGGATGTTGTTGCCGACCAGGTCCCACGTGCCCTGCGGCGTGTAGAACTTCACCGCGAACCCGCGGGTGTCGCGCACCGTGTCGGCCGAGCCGCGCGACCCGAGCACGGTGGAGAACCGCACGAACACGTCGGTCTCGACGTGCCGCCCGAACAGCGCGGCGGTGGTGATCGGCTTGGCGTTGCCGTAGCCGACGAAGACGCCGTGGGCGCCGGCACCGCGGGCGTGCACCACGCGCTCGGGGATCCGCTCGTGGTCGAAGTGCGAGATCTTCTCGCGCAGGTGGTGGTCCTGCAGCAGCGTCGGGCCGCGCTCGCCGGCCTTGAGGGAGTGGTCGCTGTCGCGCAGCCGCACCCCGTGCGCCGTGGTCAGGAAGGCGCCCTGCTGGCCCATCGCCGGGGCCGGCACGTCGGTCTCGGCGCCGGTCGGCGTACGTCGCTCCGGCGCCGACTGGTCGGGCTTCGACGGCAGCGGCGGGCGCGGCTTGGTCGGCTCGGCCAGCGTCGGGGGCGCGACCCCGGGCGCTCCGGGGACCTCGGGCGGGGTGTCGCCGAGCCGCTGCAGCGCCAGCTCGGCCGCGCGCTCGATCGTCTTCCTGACGGCCTTGCGGACGCTCGCGGCGCCGCCGGCCGGGCTGGGGGAATTCTCGGACATGTGTCGACTCCTCGAGATCAGCGTCGTCGGGCACGTGCCCGACATCCGGGGCAGGCGTCCGTGGGACGGGCTGCCCCAGCCACGCTGTCAGCCAGGGCGGGCCGGCGTACCACCCGCACGTGGGAGCGCAGCGGCCCTGCGACCTGCTCCACGGGACCCGACGGGCGACAGGTCCTACAGTGACCCGGTGCCCCACGCCTCCGATGAGCTGACCGTCGTCGTCCTCGCCGCCGGTGGCGGCACCAGGATGAGGTCGAAGACGATGAAGGTGCTCCACCGCGTCGGCGGGCGCAGCATGATCGGCCACGTGCTGACCGCGGCCCTGGCCGCCGAGCCGCACCGGGTGGTGGCGGTGGTGGGCCACCAGCGCGAGCAGGTCGGCCCGCACGTCCTGGACGTCGTGCCCGACGCCGTCCTGGCCGTGCAGGACGAGCAGCTCGGCACCGGCCACGCCGTCCGCGTCGCGATGGAGGCCACCGGCCAGACCGCCGGCACCGTCGTGGTGGCCACCGGCGACACCCCGCTGCTCACCGGCGAGAGCCTGCGGTCGTTCGTGGCCGAGCACGCCGCGTCCCAGGCGGCGGTCAGCATCCTCTCCGGCGTGGTGCCCGACCCGTTCGGCCTCGGGCGGGTGCTGCGCGACGACGAGGGCGACGTGCTCGCGATCGTGGAGGAGAAGGACGCGACCGCCGAGCAGCGGGCGATCCGCGAGATCAACTCCGGCATCCTCGCCTTCGACGCCGCCTTCCTGGCCGAGGCGCTCCCGCGGATCGGCAACGACAACGCCAAGGGCGAGTACTACCTCACCGACGCGATCGGCCTGGCCCGCCAGGACGGCCTCACCGTCAGCGCCTACCCGATCGACGACGTCGTCCAGACCCAGGGCGTCAACGACCGCGCCCAGCTGGCCGAGCTCGGCGCCGAGCTCAACCGGCGCATCGTGACGCGGTGGATGCGCGAGGGCGTCAGCGTGATGGACCCCGCCACCACCTGGATCGACGCCGACGTCGTGCTCGCCCCCGACGTGACCCTCCTGCCCGGCGTCCAGCTGCTCGGCGCGACGGTGGTGGGGGAGGACGCCGTGATCGGGCCCGACACCACGCTCGAGCACTGCGAGGTCGGTGCCAGTGCGCGCGTCGTACGCACCCACGGCGAGCTGGCCGTCATCGGTGACGGGGCGACCGTCGGGCCGTTCTCCTACCTGCGCCCCGGCACCCAGCTCGGTGCCCGCGGCAAGATCGGCGGCTTCGTCGAGACCAAGAACGCCGTCATCGGCGACGGCGCCAAGGTGCCGCACCTGTCCTACGTCGGCGACGCCGAGATCGGGGAGGGCACCAACATCGGCGCCGGCACGATCTTCGCCAACTACGACGGCGTGGCCAAGCACCGCACCCGGGTCGGCCGGCACGCCAAGACGGGCTCCAACAACACCTTCGTCGCCCCGGTCGAGGTCGGTGACGGCGCCGGAACGGGGGCCGGCACCGTGGTGCGCGAGGACGTGCCGCCGGGTGCGCTCGCCGTCAGCGCCGGCCCGCAGCGCAACCTCGAGGGCTGGGCGGCGCGCCGCCGTCCGGGGACCGACCAGGCGTCGGCCGCCGAGGCGGCCCTGGCAGAATCGGACCCGACGGACGACCCCACGGCCGACGACTGAAAGTGCAGGCGCACGCGTGAGCGGCATCCAGCGGACCACCGAGAAGAACCTGATGGTCTTCAGCGGCCGGGCCCACCCCCAGCTCGCCGCCGAGGTCAGCGCCCTGCTCGGCACCCCGATCGTGCCGACGTCGGCCTACCAGTTCGCCAACTCCGAGCTCTACGTGCGCTACGAGGAGTCGGTGCGCGGCTGCGACGCCTTCGTGATCCAGAGCCACACCGCTCCGGTCAACGAGTGGATCATGGAGCACCTGATCATGGTCGACGCGCTCAAGCGCGCCTCGGCCAAGCGGATCACCGTGGTGATGCCGTTCTACGGCTACGCCCGCCAGGACAAGAAGCACCGCGGCCGCGAGCCGATCACCGCCCGCCTGATGGCCGACCTGTTCCACGCTGCCGGGGCGCACCGACTGATCTCGGTCGACCTCCACGCCGACCAGGTGCAGGGCTTCTTCGACGGCCCCGTCGACCACCTGATGGCGATGCCCCTGCTCGCCGACTACGTCCGGGGCAAGTACGGCGACCAGCGCCTCGCCGTCGTCTCGCCCGACGCCGGCCGGATCAAGGTCGCCGAGCGCTGGTCGGCCCGGCTCGACGGCGCCCCGCTGGCGTTCATCCACAAGACCCGCCGCACCGACCGCCCCAACGAGACCGTCGCCAACCGGGTCGTCGGCGACGTCGCCGGCCGCATGTGCGTGCTGGTCGACGACATGATCGACACCGGCGGCACCATCGTGAACGCCGCCGAGGCGCTGGTGGCCGAGGGCGCGGCCGGCGTCGTCATCGCCGCCACCCACGCGATCCTGTCCGACCCCGCCGTCGACCGGCTGAAGAACTGCCCCGCCGTCGAGGTCGTGGTCACCAACACCCTCCCCATCCCGCCCCACCGCGAGTTCGACAAGCTCACCACGCTGTCGATCGCCCCCCTCGTCGCCCGCGCCATCCGCGAGGTGTTCGAGGACGGCTCGGTCACCTCGATGTTCGACGGGCACGCCTGATCGCTCCGGACCGAGGGACGAGGTCCGGACGATCGAGGGTGGTCGAGCAAGCCGTCGCGGACTGAGCCTGCGAAGGACGCGAACCGGCGCGTCGAGACCCGGTGAGGGCCCTGCTGGCGGTTCGCGAGGACGGGTGGGGGCCTCGGTCCGTCGCCCGAGGCCCGCCTCACCGCCGGTCGTCGAGCGCGTCCTCCCAGTCCCGCCGGAGGATCGTGTTGGTCACGCCGGGCAGCGCCGCCTCGACGGCGTCGAGCTGGGTGGGGGTGAGCGGGACCGAGGGAAAGGCGTGGCCGACGGCCTGGGCGAACGCCTGGCCGCGCTCGGCGAGGGCGGGTGCCTCGGCCAGGTAGCGGTCGACGTACGGCGCGACGAGGTCGAGCTGCTCGGCCTGCCACAGGCCGCCGGTCAGCGCCTCGAAGCGGCGGTTGGCGACGCCGGGCTCGGTGGCGGCGGCCCAGGCGGCGTCCTTGGCCTCGGGGGTGGGGCGGGCGGCGAGGGCACGGGCGGCGCCCAGCTCGCCGTCGACGGTGCCGTCGCGGAGCCGCTCGCTCTCGACGTACGCCGCGTCGGCGGCCCCGAGCGCGGCCAGCCGGGTCACGACGCGCCAGCGGAGGGCGGCGTACCAGGTGAGGCCGTGGACGCCGTCGGCGTCGAGCCAGCCCTGCAGCAGCGCGGCGTCCGTCGAGGTCGAGGCGAGGCCCTCGACGAAGGTGAGGCGCAGCTCCTCGTCGCGGGCCTGGGCGAGCCCGGTGCCGAAGGCCTCGGCCAGCGACCGGGTGGCCGCGGCGACGTCGTCGGCGGCGACGCGCTCGGGGAGCACGACCGAGACGGTGCGGCTGACGACCGACGTCACGATCATCGGGTGCGTCTCGGCCGGCAGGTGCCAGGCGACGAGGCCGAGGTAGGTCATCGGGTCGAGCCGGCGGGTGCGCACCGCGTCGAACCACTGCCCCCACACCACGGCGCGCGCCAGCGGGTCCTCGACCGCCGACAGGCCGTTGGCGAACGCCTCGGCCGAGGCCGGGTCGAGGGCGACCTGGCCGTAGGTCTCGCTGGCGACGTTGGGCAGCACGACCCGGCCGGTCCAGCCCTCGAGCCGGACCGGCTCGTCGGCGAGGTCGACGACCTGCCGGTCGAGCGGCGCCAGCGAGTCGTCGTACGACGCCACCTGCAGCCGGTGCGGCCGCGACCCGTCGCGGTGCAGCACGGGCGTCCCGTCGCCCTCGCGCTCGACCCGGATCGTGTCGAACCCGGTGGTGCGCAGCCAGGCGTCGGCCCAGCCGACGACGTCGCGGTCGGAGACCTCGTCGAGGGCGGCCACGAAGTCGGCCAGGACCGTGTTGCCGAACCGGTGCCGGGACAGGTAGGCGTTGACGCCGCGCAGGAACGTCTCGTCACCGAGCCAGGTCACCAGCTGGCGCAGCGACGCGTTGCCCTTGGCGTAGCTGATCATGTCGAAGTTGGTGGCCGCGGCGTCGACGTCGGGCACGTCCTCGGCCGCCGGCGCCACCGGGTGGGTCGAGCGCCGCGCGTCGGCGCGGTAGGCGTTGACCTTGCGGGTGGTCTCGAACCCGACCAGCAGGTGCGAGTGTCCGGCCGCCGCCTCGGCGACCCGGAACCCCATGTAGTCGGCGAACGACTCCTGCAGCCAGGTGTCCTCCCACCAGGTCATCGTGACCAGGTCGCCGAACCACATGTGCGCCATCTCGTGGGCGATCGTGGTGGCGCGCGAGGAGCGCAGCCGCTCGGTCGCCCGACCGCGGGGGAGGTACTCGTCGCGGTAGGTCACGCACCCCGGCGTCTCGAGCGCACCCCAGTTCTGCCCCGGCACGAAGGCCTGCTCGTAGGAGTCGAACGGCATCGGCTCGTCGAACAGCGTCGCGTAGTGGTCGAAGCAAGCCACCGTGGTCGCCTTGAGGTCGTCGATGTCGCGGTCGAGCTCGGCGCTGAGCGACGCCCGCGCGTGCCACGCGAACGGCAGCCCCGCGTGCTCCCAGCGGTGGGAGTGCCACGGCCCCGCGCACACCACGAACATCGCGACGGGGATCGGCAGGGTCGTGGTGAAGGTCCAACGCCCCGCCGCCTCGTCGTGGTGCTCGACCCGGCCGTTGGCGATCACGGTCCAGGCCGGGTCGGCCGTCACCGCCAGCGACACCGGTGCCTTGAGGTCGTTCTGGTCGAAGCACGGGAAGACGCGCTGGGCCACGTCCATGCCGACGTACGCCGAGACGTACGTCGCCCCGTCGGCGGGGTCGGTGAAGGTGTGCATCCCGTCGCCGTCGGTGACGTGCGGCACCCGCGCCGTCACCACGACCTCGTGGGTGCCGCCCAGCCCGGTGAGCGTGATCCGCCTGCCGTCGTACGCCGCGTCGACCGGCTCGCCGTCGAGCGTCACCACGACGTCGGTCGCGTCGGTGAGCTCGAGGAACGTCGTCGGCTCGCTGCACGAGAACCGCACCACGGCCCGGCACCCGTAGTGCCCCTGCTCCGGACCGGTGAGGTCGAGGTCGAGGTCGTAGGACACGTCGGACACGGCAGCGGCCCGGGCACGGGCTTCGGCAAGGGTGAGGCTCACGTCGTCACTGTAGGAGCGCCGGATTGGCCCACGGGCGCTGGTCTCCCGTAAGGTTCCCGGGTTGCCTCGGCGAGGGAGCGGGAGCTCCGTGATCGACAAGGCGTGCTGCTGCGCAGCGCCTCGTCCCGCCGGGCCCCACGGACCCACACCACGAGGAGCACCAGCATGAGCGAGACCGAGAAGATCACCGCCGAGACCCGCACCGAGTTCGGCAAGGGCGCGGCCCGCCGCATCCGCCGCGACAACAAGGTGCCCGCGGTCCTCTACGGCCACGGCAACGACCCCATCCACGTCACCCTGCCGGGTCACGACACGATGATGGCGCTCAAGCGCGGCGGGACCAACGCGCTGCTCGAGCTCGACATCGAGGGCACCTCGCAGCTCGCGCTGACCAAGCAGGTCCAGGTCGACCCGATCCGCCGCGCCCTCGAGCACATCGACTTCGTCGTCGTCCGCAAGGGCGAGAAGGTCACCGTCGACGTCGCCATCAACGTCGTCGGCAACGCCGCCCCCGACACCCTCGTGGTCACCGAGAACGCGACCGTCCAGGTCGAGGCCGAGGCCACCACGATCCCCGAGCAGATCGACGTCAGCATCGAGGGCCTGCCCGCGGGCACCCAGATCCTGGCCTCCGAGCTCGAGCTGCCGGCCGGCACGACGCTGCTGGTCGACGCCGACACCCTGATCATCAACGTCACCGAGCAGATCAGCGCCGAGGCGCTGGAGGCCGAGCTCGAGGAGGCCGAGGCCGAGGCCGGCATCGAGCGCGAGGAGTCCGACGAGGCCATCGAGGCCGCCTCCGGCGAGGGCGACAGCGAGGCCGCTGCCGGCGACGAGTGATCCTCACCCGGCTCAGGTGGTACCTGGGCCGCCTGATCTCGCCCGCCCGTCCCCGTACCGACGAGGAGCCCGACGACATGGCCGATGTGTGGCTCGTCGTCGGGCTCGGCAACCCCGGTGACGGCTACGCCGGGCACCGGCACAACGTCGGCTACCTCGTCGTCGACGAGCTCGTACGCCGCCTCGGCACCCCGCTGCGCGCCCACAAGACCGGGCGCGCCGAGGTCGCCGAGGCGCGGCTCGGCGTGCCCGGCAGCGACGGCCCCCGGGTCGTCCTGGCCCGGCCCCGTTCCTACATGAACGAGGTCGGGGGACCGGTCAAGGCGCTGGCCACCTTCTACAAGGTCGCACCCGACCGGATCGTGGCGATCCACGACGAGCTCGACATCGGCTTCGGCACCCTGCGCTCCAAGCTCGGCGGCGGCGACAATGGGCACAACGGGCTGAAGTCGCTCCGCTCGTCGTTCGGCACCGGCGACTTCTACCGCGTCCGGGTCGGCATCGGCCGACCGCCGGGACGCCAGGACGTCGCCGACTTCGTGCTGTCCAACTACTCCTCCACCGAGCGCAAGGAACTGCCCTTCCAGGTCGACACCGCCGCCGACGCGGTGGAGTCACTGGTCACCGAGGGCCTCGAGCGCACCCAGCAGCGCTACAACAGCTGAGCCGTCAGCCGTCGATCAGCGGTCGGTCACGAGGCGAGGGTCGCGCCGACGGGAGCACGCCGCGCCGCGGTGGTGCCCTGGCCGTCGGGCGCCTCCTCCATGGACATCCGCATCTTGCGCATGACGCGCTCCAGGATCCGGGAGACCTGGCTCTGGCCGATGCCGCAGTCCTGGGCGATCTCGCTGTGCGTGCGCTCCTCGAAGAAGCGCAGGAAGACGATGCGACGCTCGCGGTCGTTGAGGCGCCGCAGCGCGGGACCGAGCAGGGCGCGCGCCTCGACGGCGAGCATCTCGTCGCCGGAGTCCTCGGTGTCCACCAGGTCGGCGAGGGTGGCCGAGCCGGACTCGTCGTTCAGCGGCCGGTCGAGGGACTCGTGCTTGAGCTGCGCCATGGTGCTGCGCACGTGCTCGTACTCCTCCGGGTCCAGCCCGAGGTAGTCGCAGATCTCCCCGGCGGTCGGCTCGCGGCCGAAGTCCTCGACGAGGTGCGAGGACGCCGCGCGGATCTTGGCGTTGAGGACGTGGACCTGGCGCGGCGGCCGGATCATCCAGGTCCGGTCGCGCAGGTAGCGCTGCACCTCGCCCCGGATCGTCGGGACCGCAAAGGTGAGCAGGTCCTCGGCGGCAACCGGGTCGTAGCGCTGGACCGCCTTGACCAGGCCCTCGTACGCCGTCTGCCGCAGGTCCTCCAGCGGGGCGCCCCGGTTGCGGTAGCGCGCAGCGACGGCGTCCGCGACCCGGCAGTTGAGCACCACGACCTCGCCGAGCAGCACGTCGCGGCGGTCGGCGTCGGCGGTCGCCGCCTCCGCCAGCAGCGCGCGGGTGCGGTCCCCACGCTCGTCCCGGCTGATCTCCGCGAGCGCGCCACGAGACCCTGACGCATTGATCGTCAGCAGGTCGGGTACGAGGGGGGAGGAGGTCATGGGTCCTGTCGAAGATCGACGGCGCTGCCGTGTCGGGAGGGCCGGCCCGGCCCCTTCGTCACGCTAGGGGGCATCCGGCCCTCCCCGCTCCCCCCCGCCCGGGTGGTAGCGACGCCGCGGTGGGGGCCGGCGGACCCGCGCCCGACCGTCGTCAGGCGATCACCAGGGGACGACGCCGTCGTCGGAGAAGAAGCCCCCGTTGGGGCCGTCGTCGGGCAGCGACGCCAGGCGGATGGCGGCTGCGGCGCCTTGCTCGGGGGTGCGGGTGCCGCGGAAGCCGTTGAGGTCGGTCGCGACGAAGCCCGGGCAGCAGGAGTTGACCAGGATGCCGGTGCCCTCGAGCTCCTTGACGTACTGGATCGTCACGGCGTTGAGGAACGACTTCGACGGCGAGTACGCCGCCGAGACCGGCCCGGTCTCGGTGCCGGGGGTCGTCTGCAGGGTCAGCGAGCCGACGCTGCTGGAGACGTTGACGATGCGCGGGGCCGCGGACCGACGCAGCATCGGCAGCACCGCGTTGGTCACGCGGATGACGCCGACGACGTTGGTCTCGACGACGGCGCGCATCGTCTCCGGCGTCACGCGGGTGGGCAGCTGCTCCGGGCCGCCGGTGATCGCGGCGTTGTTGACGAGCACGTCGAGGCCCCCCTCGGCCTCGAGCTGCGCCGCGGCGGCCGCGGCGCTCGCGTCGTCGGTGACGTCGAGCGGTACGCCGAACGCGTCGGCACCGTCGGCGCGCAGCTTGGCGACGGCCTCCTCACGGCGTACGGCGTCGCGGGCGCCGACGCCGACGCGCCAGCCGAGGCGGCCGAGGCCGGCGGCGATCTCGTAGCCGATGCCCTTGTTGGCTCCGGTGACGAGGGCGACGACGGGACGGTCGCCGGTGGGTGTGGGAGTGGTCGGGATGTCGGGGTTGGTGGTCATGCGTCCGAGCGTGTCCGCCGGCGTCGGTCGGCTCCAACACCGATCCGGTCACCACCGATACCGCACGGGTATCGCCCCAGGTCAGGGGTAACCTGGACGAGGTGGAGACCCGGGAGCTGCGCTACTTCGTCGCGGTCGCCGAGGAGCAGCACGTCGGCCGGGCGGCCGAGCGCCTCGGGATGGCCCAACCGCCGCTCTCGCGTGCCGTCGCCCAGCTCGAGCGCCGGCTCGGGGTGGTGCTGCTCGACCGCACCCCGCGCGGCGTGACGCTGACCCCGGCCGGCGAGGTGCTCCTCGGCGAGGCACGGGCGGCGCTGGAGGCGGTCGAGGCCGCCGAGCGGCGTACCCGACGAGCGGCCCGCGAGGCCACCGGCGGACCCGCGGTGGTGCTCACCGCCAAGGCCGGTGCCTCGAGCGAGCTGGTCGCCAAGCTGCTCGACGCCTACGCCGCCGAGCCCGACGCCGTCGAGGTCGAGGTGCTGCTGTGCGGACCGGGGGAGCAGGGCCGGTTGCTCCGCGACGGCCACGCCGACGTCGCCCTGCTCCACCTCCCCTACGACGACCCGTCGGGCCTCGACACCGAGGAGCTCGCCTCCGAGGGACAGGTGCTCGTGCTGCCGGCCGGGCACCCGCTCGTCACCCGCACCGAGATCTCCCTGGCCGAGGCCACCACGCTGCCCGACCTGCCGACCCCGCGCTGGCCCGACCGCGACGGCACGTACGCCGCCGGGCCCGGGGCCGAGGTCCGCGACCACACCCAGCTGCTCCAGCTCGTCGCGCTCGGCCGAGCGTCCGTCGTCCTGCCCGACTCGGTGCGGGCGCAGCTGAACGAACAGCTCACGGCGGTGCCCGTCCCCGACGCCCCCACCGTCCATACGCTGATCGCCTGGCCGCGGCACAGCCGGTCGCCCGGCGTGGCCGGGCTGGTGCGCACCGCCACCCGGCTCTGATGCGGCTCTGACCCGGCTCTGACCCGGCGCTGACGGTGGTCGAGCCGGGCGAGCGCCAGCGAGACTGAGTCGAGACCGGCGCGGGAAGGCACCCCGCCCGGCCCGCCCGGCGGGCACTAGGGTCGTGCCGTGCCCTACGAGCCCTCGCTGCCGCCGGAGTCCGCCGCCACCGACGACCACGTGCTGGCCGCCTGGCTCGCCGAGGAGGCCGGACGTCGCCTCCTCGAGGTGCGTGCTGAGGGCCTGACCGGGCGCGAGCTCAAGGACGCGGGTGACGCAGCGGCCCACGAGCTGCTGATGACGCTGCTCGCCGAGCACCGGCCGGACGACGCCGTGCTGTCGGAGGAGGGCAAGGACGACAAGGTCCGGCTGACCTCCGAGCGGGTCTGGATCATCGACCCCCTCGACGGCACCCGGGAGTTCTCCGAGCCGCCGCGCGACGACTGGGCCGTGCACGTCGCGCTGTGGGAGCGCGGTGCCGACGACCTGACCGCGGGCGCCGTGGCCCAGCCCGCCCTCGGCGAGACGTTCACGACCGGCGCGCCGCCCGTCGTACCCCCGAGCACGAGCGAGTCGCCGCGGATCGCGGTCTCGCGCAGCCGCCCGCCGGAGTTCGTGCACGGCTTGGCCCGCGAGCTCGACGCCCAGCTCGTCGCGATGGGCTCGGCCGGGGTCAAGGTGCTCTCCGTCGCGCGCGACGTCACCGACGCCTACGTGCACGCCGGCGGCCAGTACGAGTGGGACAGCGCCGCACCCGTGGCCGTCGCCCGGGCCGCCGGCCTGTTCACCAGCCGCATCGACGGCAGCCCGCTGCGCTACAACCAGGACGACGTCTACCTGCCCGACCTCGTCGTGTGCCGTCCCGAGCTGGCCGACCGCATCCTGGCCTGGATCGCGGAGAACGACATCTCCTAGCGGTGGCGGCGCTCTCGACGTCGTGCAGGTGCTGGTGTTCCGCTGAGAGCGATAACGCCTTGCCCCACCGGTCGGGGCTGCGTTGGCTGGGGCGATGACGTCGTACCTCTCGCACACCACCATCGACTGCCACCACGCCTACGAGCTCTCCGAGTGGTGGAAGCCCGTGCTCGGCTGGGTCGACATCGAGGGCGACCCCAACGAGCCCGGCCACGAGGAGTGCATGATCCGCGACCCCGAGAGCGGCCAGCAGCTGCTGTTCCTCGAGGTGCCCGACGCCGAGCTGCCGGCCAAGCGGATCCATTTCGACATCGCCCCCCGCGAGGGCGCCCGCGACGACGAGGTCGCCCGCCTCCTCGCCCACGGCGCCGTCGAGGTCGCCGACCACCGCGGCATCTACGGCCCCGGCAGCGGCTGGGTCACCCTCGCCGACCCCGAGGGCAACCAGTTCTGCGTCATCCGCAACCAGGCCGAGCGGGAGGCGAACGGGGGCTGAGCGGCCGGGCGAGATTTCACCGGTGGACCGGGGAAGTCTGAACTTCCCAGTCAATGCATTGCCCGGGAAGTTCAGGTTCTGCCTGGGGCGTGGTGCGTCTGGTGCGTCAGGGATGCATGTGACTGCCGGGGCCGGGCGTCTGCGGATTTCATCGGTTCACCGGTGAAATCCCGACACTGCCCTGACACCACGAGCCCCACAAGCCCCAGCGCCCGCACCAGACCCAGGACCTACGGCCGCACCTGCAGGATCCGGTCGTCACCGTCGGCGGGTACGCCGCGCCCGTCGCGGTTGCTGGTGGTCACCCAGAGGGTGCCGTCGGGGGCGGCGGCGACGGTGCGCATCCGGCCGTAGGTGCCGACGAAGAAGCTCTCCTGGTCGACGGCGCGACGGCCGTCGAGGGTGACCCGCCACAGCCGCTCGCCCTGGAGGGCCGCCATCCAGAGCTCACCGTCGAGGTGGGCCAGGCCGGAGGGGGAGGCGTCGCCGGTGGCCCAGGTCTGCTGGGGGTCGACGAACTCGGGGGCGCCGCCCTCGCCCTCGACCTCGGGCCAGCCGTAGTTGGCGCCGGCGTCGATCCGGTTGAGCTCGTCGAAGGCGGAGTCGCCGAACTCCGAGGCCCACAGACGGCCGGCGTCGTCGAAGGCGAGGCCCTGGACGTTGCGGTGGCCCCAGGAGTAGACGGGGGAGTCGAAGGGGTTGCCGGGGGCGGGGTCGCCGTCGGGGGTCAACCGCAGCACCTTGCCACCGAGGGAGTCGCGGTCCTGGGAGATCTCGGGTTCGCCGGACTCGCCGGTGGAGACGTAGAGGAACCCGTCGGGACCGAACGCCAGACGGCCGCCGTCGTGGATGGACGCGTTGGGGATGCCGTCGAGGAGCACCTCGGTCTCGCCGAGCCGGTCGTCGGTCAGCGGCGCGCGCAGGACCCGGTTGTCCTCGGCGGTGGTGACGTAGAGGTAGACCAGCGAGTCCTCGGCGAAGTCGGGGGAGAGGGCGACGCCCAGCAGCCCGCCCTCGCCCGCGGGGACGGCCTCGTCGACGACGCCGAGCTCGGTCACGTCGCCGGCCGGCGTGACGCGGAGGACCCGGCGGCTGTCGCGCTCGGTGACGATGGCGTCGCCGTTGGCGAAGAAGTCGAGCCCCCACGGCGCCTCGAGGTCGGTCGCGATCGTGCCGACGACCTCCGGCGGTCCGCCCGGGGCGGACGACGTCGGGGGAGGGGGCGGCGGGGTCGACGCCGGGTCGGAAGGGGTGGTCGGCGACTCCGACGCCGGCGGCGTCGTCCCGGAGATCTCCAGGTCGGTCTCGTTGCCGCCCTGGTCGCAGCCGGCGACGAGGAGGGTCAGGGCGAGCGCGAGCGCCGCCCCACTGCGGGTCCGCACGCGCGTCAGCCGACCTTCGTGAGGAACTCGAGCAGCAGCCGGTGCACGACGTCGGGCTTCTCCATCTGCACGAAGTGGGAGGCACGCAGCTCGACGTACTCGGCGTCGTCCATCCGGGCCGCGGCCGACTCCATGTGCCGCGAGCCGGCGAGCAGGTCCCAGCGGCCGGCGACGAACATCGCGGGTACGTCGATCGAGCTGAGCGAGACCCGCATGTGGCGCGACGTGCTCAGCGCGAGGTGGCAGTACCAGTCGACGGGCGTGGTGAGGAACTCCTTGATGGCGACCGCGGCGAGCCCGGGGTCGGCGACGGGCAGCATGAACCCCGAGTGTGAGATCAGCGCGACCACGCGGGGGCCGACCGGGAGGGCGCGGACGATCGGGGTGAGCGGCTTGCCGGCCAGCGACATCACCCGCGAGAGGTTCACCGTGAGGGCGCGTGCGACCACCCGCGGCAGCCGCAGCGGGGCGAGCATGGTCGAGAACGTGTCACCGGGCACGCCCGCGACCGCGAAGAGCCCGGTGACCCGCTCGGGGTGGCGGGCGGCGAGCTCGAACATCGTGTTGACGCCCATCGACCAGCCCATCAGCACGGCGCGCTCGATGCCGAAGTGGTCCATGACGGAGAGGCCGTCCTCCACGAAGTGCTCGACCTCGACGTGGGTCGGGTCGACCGGTCGCTCGGACCCGCCGACGCCGCGGTGGTTCCACGACACGACCCGGACACCGCACCCGGGGTCGAGGAGCGCGGGCCAGCACCAGGCGTTGGTGCCGAGGCCGTTGCAGAGCACGACGGTCGGACCGTCGATCAGCCCGTCGGGGTCGTTGGTCCACGCCCGCAGGTGGGTCCCGTCGTCGGACAGGATGTCGCGGAAGGCCGGTGTCGCAGCCGTGACGGCGTGCGCGGCGGAGGTCGGCATGGCGCCGATTCTGCCCCACCGGAGGGCGTCAGGCGTGGTGCGCGTGTCGCCGCCGGGTGGCGTGGGGCGTGTCGTCGGACGTCGGGGCGGCCATCGCTGCGGACATCGGTGCGGACAGCGAGGCGAGGTAGTCGGCGACGTCCTCGCGCTCGGCGCGGCGCTTGGCGCACGAGGTCGAGGCGATCATCGCGTTGCGGCGGGCCTGCTGCTGGGAGGCGACGGGCCAGTCCTGGAGGCGTTGCACCAGACCCCGGAAGGGGCCGGTCGAGAGGGGGGTACCGAGCATGGGACGACGCTACGCCCGCATCCGCCGTCTGTCGTGATCCTGGCGTGACGAACACGTGAACACGGCCGGGATCACCCGGTTCAGTCCGGCACGGGCTCGCGCAGCACCCCGGCCTGCCGGGTCGCGCCGATGCTGGCGGCGACGACGCAGCCGACCGCCGCCCACTGCAGCACGCTCAGGGTCTCCGAGACCACGAGCAGGCCGGCGAGTGCCGCGGCCGCGGGTTCGAGGGACATCAGGATCCCGAACACGGCCGGTCGCAACGAGCGCAGCGCGACGAGCTCGCAGCTGTAGGGGATGACCGACGAGAGCAGCCCGACGGCCGCGCCGAGCAGCAGGATCCGGGGGTCGAGCATCCCCGCGGCGGCGTCGCCGACGAGCAGGAACGGCGTGACCAGCACGGTCGCGACGACGCTGGCCAGCGCGAGCCCCTCGAGGCCCTCGAAGCGGCGTCCGGTGGCCCCCGACAACAAGATGTACGACGCCCAGCACGCCCCGGCCAGCAGCGCGAACAGCACCCCGACCGGGTCGAGGTCGGCGCGCTCGGCCCCCAGCAGCGCCACACCGACCGCGGCCAGCCCCACCCACACCAGGTCGCGGGCCCGGCGCGAGCCGGCGACCGCGAGGGTGAGCGGGCCGATGAACTCGATGGTGACCGCGATCCCGAGCGGGATGCGCGCGAACGCCTGGTAGATCGCCAGGTTCATCAGGCCCAGGCTGGCCCCGAAGCCGAGCAGCACGGCGAGGTCCTGCCGCGACGGTGCGTGCAGGCGCGGACGGGCCCAGGCCAGGAGGATCACCGAGCTCGTGGCGAGGCGCAGCCAGACCAGCGCCGAGGGCGAGACGTCGTCGAACAGCGACTTGGCCACCCCCGCGCCCAGCTGCACCGACGCGATCCCGACCAGCACCAGCACGATCGGGGACGGGCGGGGCACCGGGCCACCGTAACGACGGCCCGGACGTCGTCCGTCGACGGTGGTCGACCGGGCGCGCGCCAGCGAGCCCGGGTCGAGACCCGGCGAGGTGTGCATCCTCCGGTGGTTTCGAGACGGTGGCTGGCGCAACCTCCTCGACCAACGGTGGTCACCGACCCACGGTGGTCGAGGGAAGGCAGCCAGCAGGGGGCCTCGGCTCGCGCAGTCCTCGTCCGCGCGGCTCGACCACCGTCACCTCGGTGTCTCGCGCGCACCGGTCCCGCCACGGGCGACGGGGTGGCGCACCTAGGCTGGAGGCATGAGCGAGAAGCCCGACATCAAGCCCCGCTCCCGCGACGTCACCGACGGACTCGAGAGGGCGGCCGCGCGCGGCATGCTCCGGGCCGTCGGCATGGGCGACGACGACTTCGCCAAGCCGCAGATCGGCGTGGCGTCGTCGTGGAACGAGATCACGCCCTGCAACCTCTCGCTCGACCGGCTCGCCAAGGCCGTCAAGAACGGCGTCCACGCGGCGGGTGGCTACCCGCTCGAGTTCGGCACGATCTCGGTCTCCGACGGCATCTCGATGGGCCACGAGGGGATGCACTTCTCGCTGGTCTCGCGCGAGGTCATCGCCGACTCCGTGGAGACGGTGATGATGGCCGAGCGGCTCGACGGATCGGTGCTGCTCGCCGGCTGCGACAAGTCGCTGCCCGGCATGATGATGGCCGCCGCCCGGCTCGACCTGTCCTCGGTGTTCCTCTACGCCGGCTCGACGATGCCCGGCAGCGTCGACGGCCGTGACGTCACGATCATCGACGCCTTCGAGGCCGTCGGTGCCTGCCTGGCCGGCAAGATCAGCCGCGAGGAGGTCGACAAGATCGAGCGCGCGATCTGTCCCGGGGAGGGCGCCTGCGGCGGCATGTACACCGCCAACACGATGGCCGCCGTCGCCGAGGCGATCGGGATGTCGCTGCCGGGCAGCGCCGCCCCGCCGGCCGTCGACCGCCGCCGCGACGGCTTCGCGCACCGCTCGGGCGAGGCCGTGGTCAACCTGCTCCGCGAGGGCATCACGGCGCGCCAGATCATGACCAAGGAGGCGTTCGAGAACGCGATCACCGTGGTGATGGCCCTCGGTGGCTCCACCAACGCCGTCCTCCACCTGCTCGCGATGGCCCGCGAGGCCGAGGTCGACCTCACCCTCGACGACTTCAACCGGGTCGGCGACAAGGTCCCGCACCTCGGCGACCTCAAGCCGTTCGGGCGCTACGTGATGAACGACGTCGACAAGATCGGCGGCATCCCCGTGGTGATGAAGGCGCTGCTCGACGCCGGCCTCATGCACGGCGACTGCCTCACCGTCACCGGCCGCACCATGGCCGAGAACCTCGAGGCGCTCGCGCCGCCGCCGCTCGACGACGACGTCATCCGGGCGATCGACCGGCCCATCCACGCCTCCGGCGGGATCACGATCCTCACCGGTTCGCTGGCCCCCGAGGGTGCGGTGGTGAAGTCGGCCGGCTTCGACGAGTCCGTCTTCGCCGGCACCGCGCGCGTCTTCGACGGCGAGCGCGCCGCGATGGACGCCCTCGCCGCCGGCCGCATCGTCGCCGGGGACGTGGTCGTCATCCGCTACGAGGGCCCCAAGGGCGGCCCCGGCATGCGCGAGATGCTCGCGATCACCGGCGCCATCAAGGGCGCCGGGCTCGGCAAGGACGTCCTGCTGCTCACCGACGGCCGATTCTCGGGCGGCACGACCGGGCTCTGCGTCGGGCACGTCGCCCCGGAGGCCTCCGACGGCGGCCCGATCGCGTTCGTGCGCGACGGCGACCCGATCACCCTCGACGTGCTCAACAAGACCCTCGAGGTCGAGATCGACGACCTCGAGGCGCGCCGGGTCGGCTGGGAGCCGCTGCCGCCGAGGTACACCCGCGGGGTCCTGGGCAAGTACGCCCGCACGGTCACCTCCGCTGCGCACGGCGCGGTCACCTCCTGACCGCGCCCGCCCGCTCCACCGACCGCGACGCCCTCGCCGCCCGCGCGGTCGTCGCGGCGGTGCTCCTGCTGCTGGCGACCGCGGGCGTCGTACGTCTGGTCGACGGCGACGACGGTGCCCGGGCCTCTGGTCGCGCCGGCACGTCGGCCAGGGAGGGCGCCGGCCCGTCGGGTGCGCCGTCGGCGACGGCCCCGTCCTCGCGCCGGCCGGCACGGGCGGCGCCGCCCACCCACGCCGCCAACGGCCGGATCTTCGGCGAGGGCCGGTTCCTGGTCGCCTACTACGGCACCGGCGGGACCGGCTCGCTGGGCGTGCTCGGCGAGACCGACCCGGCCACCATGCACCGGCGGCTCACCGCGGCCGCCCGGCCGTTCGCCCGGTC
The DNA here is from genome assembly GCF_058559815.1 of Nocardioides sp. WJ219. Taxonomy (NCBI): domain Bacteria; kingdom Bacillati; phylum Actinomycetota; class Actinomycetes; order Propionibacteriales; family Nocardioidaceae; genus Nocardioides; species Nocardioides sp. WJ219. Next base: position 681,604 of record NZ_JBZUJV010000002.1, on the reverse strand, counting down.
CGGGGCCGTGGTCCAGCCCGTCTACGAGCTGATCGTCACGGTCGCCGACGCGACCCCCGGGCCCGACGGCGACTACAGCCACGACGTCTCCCGCGCCGTGGTCCAGCAGTACGTCGTCGCCGCCCGCCGCGCCGGCGCCCTGCTGCTGCTCGACCTCCAGCCGGGGCGGGCGCGCTTCGTCGACGTCGCCCGCCGCTGGGAGTGGGCGCTGCGCGAGCCGCACGTCGGGCTGGCGCTCGACCCCGAGTGGCGGATGGGCCGCGACCAGGTGCCGGGCGAGGTCATCGGCTCGGTGCGCGCGAGCGAGGTCGACCTCGTCTCGGGCTGGCTCGCGGGCCTGGTCCGCCGGCACCGGCTGCCGGAGAAGCTCTTCGTGCTGCACCAGTTCCGCACCGACATGGTCCAGGGCATCGACCGGGTCGCGGCACGCCCCGGCCTCGCGATGGTGCAGCACGTCGACGGGTTCGGCACGCCGGGGCAGAAGCTCGCGACGTACACGACCGTCGAGCGGGCCGAGCAGTTCCACATGGGCTTCAAGCTGTTCTACGACGAGGACGTGCCGCTGATGTCGGCGCGCGACGTGCGCCGGCTCAGGCCGGCCGTGCGGTTCGTCAGCTTCCAGTGAGCCCGCCGTGCCGCACCGCGACCCGGGCCCGGGCGCGCAGCGGCAGCAACGCGCCGAGGAACGTCAGGCCCAGCCCGAGCCCCACCAGGTAGGCCGCCACCCCGAAGTCGGTGTCGATCTCGACCAGCGCGGCGAGGTGCGCCAGCAGGCCCAGGCCCGCGCTGATGGCCAGGATCGGCCGGACCACCCGCGGGTTGACGCCGGTCGGCTTCTTGCCCAGCGCGACGAGCACGGTCGCGACGACGGCGAGGACGAGCACGACCCAGCCCAGCCACCCGAAGTAGGCCTCGGCGACCGGCCGGTCCACGAACCCCTGGTCCCGGGCGGCCTCGCCCAGGTCGCTGAAGGTGACCCAGTCGTCGCCCTGGGCCCAGGAGAGGAACCCGTAGCCCAGGACGCACAGACCCGCACCGATCGCCGTGAGCACGATCGCCACGACCTGGGTGGTGTGCTTCACGATCCCGGCCGACGCCGTGCCGGCGTGGGGTGCCCAGCCGGGCTGGCCGGCGTACGGCTGCTGGCCGGGCGGTGCCGCGTACGACGGCTGGGCGCCGGGTGGGAGCCGGTGCACGATCCGCGGGCCGAGCGCACCGGCGATGGCCAGCAGGACCGCGCCGCCGACCCACAGGTAGAGGCCCGTCGAGGGCTGCACCTCGGAGGCGAGGAACGTCGGCACGGGCCCTCCGCCGGGATCCACGGGGATCGTCGTGGGCGCGTCGCCGCCGCTGGACGGCGTGAAGCCGAGGCTGTAGACGGCCAGCACGGCGGCGCACCCGGCGGCGACCGCGACGACCACGGCGGCGATCCGGGCGGCGTTGGTCAGTGCCGCGCGGCGCAGCCCGACGGCGGCGGCGAGCACCAGCACGACGCACGCGACGGTGAGCACGATCGCCAGCAGGGGGAAGAAGAGCTCGGCCCACGGACCCACGTCAGGACCCGCGGGGTCCGGTCCGGTGACGTCCTCGACCGTGTCGACGGCGTCGAACAGGCTCGTGTACTCCTGGCGGTTCTCGAGCGGGCCGACGGTGTCGGGCTCGTAGGAGGCGAAGAGCTGGGTCTCGACCCAGTCGAGGAACAGCGAGACCACCATCGTCAGCGCGCCCAGGAGCGCGAGCGGGAGGGCCCAGCCGAGCTTCTCCTCGCGCACGAGCCCGGCCGAGCCGGGGTCGACGTCGACGTAGCCCGTCGGGCCGGGTGCCGCGTGGGGTGCCGGCGGCGGCGCGTAGGAGGCCGGCGGTGGCGCGTGGGTGGGCGGCGCGTGGGTGGGCGGCGCGTGGGTGGGCGGCGCGTGGGTGGGCGGAGGAGGGCGGCTGCCGTCGTGGGGCGCCGGCTGGTCGCCGGGGGTGCTCATGGGGTCACCCTTGCCCACGTGGTCTCAGAAGTAGTCGCGCACGTGCCGCGGGCGGCCACCGAGGAGCGCGTCGAGCAGCGCGTCGTGGGTCGTGGCACCGGTGAGGTGGCCGGCCATCCGGAGGTTGGCGCACGACTGGGCGCCGGCGTAGGCGAGCGCGAGGCCCTGGGGCGTGAACGTCGGCACGTCGTCACCGACGACCGCCCGCTCGCACACCCCCGGCTCGTCGCCGAGCGTGAGCCGGTAGCCACCGTCGGCCACGCCGAGGGGGTCGCCGGTCACCGCGAGGTCGACCTCGGCCGCGACGCCCGGCAGCTCGAGGCCGGCGGCGGCGAGGGCCCCGGCGGGGTCGCTGACGCGGAGCATGTAGGGGTTGCGGCCGACGACGTCCCAGGTGGCGGTGGGCAGCACGAGCCGCGCGGGGTCGTCGCCGGAGGTGCGCACGCGGACCGAGCCGACCACCGAGGTGTGGCTGCCGAGCATCCGCCACAGCGCGCGGTAGCCGTCGGCGGTCACGGCCACCAGGTCGTGCACCACGAGCCGGGACGACGTGGGGTCGTAGCCGTCGCCGCGGTCCCACACGGCGTAGCCCACGACCCGGTCGCCCTCGACCGCCAGGCTCACCGCGGTGACGTCGTCGAGCAGCTCCTGGTCGGGTGCCGCGAACCGCGGGCCGGTGCGGGTGAGCGGGCCGTTCTGGGCGGCCGCCCACACGTCGTACACGTCCTTGACGGCGGGTACGTCGTCGACCCGGGCGCGCCGGGTGCGCGTGGCCGCGGGCGGACGGACGGCGGCGAGCTCGGCGGTCGCGAGCTCGACGGTGTCGTAGGACGCGACGAGCTCGTAGCCGAGCGGGCGGTAGATGCCGGTGGCGGTCGGGAAGAGCGTCGAGAGGACCTCGCCGCGCTCGACCGCGGCGCCCAGCGCCGCCTCGAACACCGCGCGGAGCGCCCCCTCGCCCCGCCTCTCGGACGCCACCGCCACGCTCGCCACGCCGCACGTCGGCACCCGCGCGCCGTGCCACCAGGACTCGTAGGAGTGCCCCGCCACCCGCGCGACCAGGTCGTCGCCGTCGACGGCGAGCCACACGTCCCGCCCGGCCGGCAGCTCGGTCGGCACCGGCGGCGGGCTGCTGCCCGGTCGCCGCCCGAACGCCTCGGCCGACAGCCGGTTGGACGCCGGGAGGTCATCGAGGGTGAGGCGGCGGATCTCCACGGGTCGCTGTCTACCGTCCGGACCGGCCGGGTGTCGACCCGGTTGTCCCCGCCGACGGTGGTCGACGCTGGTCGAGGAAGGGCCGTGCCGGGTGTCTCGAGACGGTTCCTAGCGGAACCTCCTCGACCAGCGTGGATCACCGGCGGCGGTCGAGGAGGCGCGGCGTACGGCTACCGACGCTGGTCGAGGAAGGCGCGCTAGCGCCTGTCTCGAGACCACCGGTCGACCAGCGTCGGCCGGCTGGTGCGGCGCGGCTACTGTCGCCGACGTGAGCGAGCTCGACGCGCGGGACCCGTTGGCGGCGTACCGGGACCGGTTCGTGGGGTCGGAGTCGACGCTCGTCTACCTCGACGGCAACTCGCTCGGCCGGCCGCTGCGGGTGACCGGGGAGCGGCTGCGCGGCTTCGTCGAGGAGGAGTGGGGCGGGCGGTTGATCCGGGGCTGGGACGAGTCGTGGTTCGCGCTGCCCGAGGTGGTCGGTGACGAGATCGGCCGGGTCTGCCTGGGGTCGGCGGCCGGTCAGACCGTCGTCGGCGACTCGACGACCGTGCTGCTCTACAAGGCGATGCGGGCTGCGGTCGCGCTGCGGCCCGGGCGCACCGAGATCGTGCTCGACCGCGACAACTTCCCCACCGACCGCTACGTCGCCGACGGCGTCGCGCGCGAGTGCGGCCTGACGCTGCGCTGGATCGACGTCGACACCAGCGCCGGCGTCACCGCCGAGCTGCTCGCCGAGGCCGTGGGGGAGCGGACGGCGCTCGTCGTGCTCAGCCACGTCGCCTACCGGTCGGCGTGGCTCGCCGACGCGCCCGCGCTCACCCGGATCGCCCACGACGCCGGCGCCCTCGTGCTCTGGGACCTGTCGCACTCGGTCGGCTCCGTGCCGACCGACCTCGACGACTGGGACGTCGACCTGGCGGTCGGCTGCACCTACAAGTACCTCAACGGCGGCCCGGGCTCGCCGGCGTTCGTGCACGTCGCAGCCCGGCTCCACGACGAGATCACCCAGCCGGTGCAGGGCTGGATGGGGGCCAGCGACCCGTTCCTGATGGGGCCGACGTACGCGCCCGCCGCCGGTGTGCGCCGGATGCTCTCCGGCACCCCGCCGGTGGTCGGGATGCTGGCGCTCCAGGACATGCTCGCCCTCGTCGACGAGGTCGGCATGGACGCCGTCCGCGCCAAGTCGGTCGGCCTGACCGAGCACGCCATCGCCGTGGCCGCCGAGCTGCTGCCCGACGCCACCCTCGCCAGCCCCCGCGACGCCGGGCGCCGCGGCGGCCACGTCACCCTGGAGCACCCGCTGATGCGCGAGGCCACCGCCGAGCTGTGGCGCCGCGACGTGATCCCCGACTACCGCGACCCCCACGGCCTGCGGCTCGGGCTCTCCCCCCTCTCGACGTCGTACGCCGAGGTCACGCGTGGCCTCGAGACGGTGCGCGAGGTGCTCGACAGCCTCGCCCCGTGACCAGCGCGACGAAGGCCCCGAGGACGCCGATCCCCTCGGAGCTGCGGGTCCTGATCGCCTCGGCGTTCGTGATCGCGATCGGGTTCGGGCTGGTCTCGCCGGTGCTGCCGGCCTACGCCCGCAGCTTCGACGTCGGGGTCGCGGCGGCCTCGGTCGTGGTCTCGGTGTTCGCGTTCTTCCGGTTGCTGTTCGCACCCGCGGGCGGCGCGCTGGTGACCCGGCTCGGCGAGCGCCCCGTCTACGTCACCGGGCTGCTGCTGGTGGCGGCGTCGTCGCTGGCCACCGCCTTCGCGCAGTCCTACGCCCAGCTGCTCGTCTTCCGCGGGCTCGGCGGCATCGGCTCGACGATGTTCACCATCTCGGCGATGGCCCTGCTGGTCCGGCTGGCGCCGCCGACGATGCGCGGCCGGGTCTCCTCGGCCTACGCCAGCTCGTTCCTCATCGGCGGCACCCTGGGCCCCGTGGTCGGCGGTGCGCTGGCGACGTTCGGCCTGCGCCTGCCCTTCGTCGTGTACGCCGCCGCGCTCGTCGTCGCCGCGCTCGTGGTCGCGATCCGGCTGTCCGGCACCCGGTTGCGCCAGGTCGACCCGGCCACCCAGGGCCCACCGATGCGACTCGGCGAGGCACTCGGCGACGCGGCCTACCGGGCGTGCCTGGCCTCGGCGTTCGCCAACGGCTGGTGCAACTTCGGCGTCCGGGTGGCGGTGCTGCCGCAGTTCGCGGTGGCGGTGCACGACGAGACCTGGGTCGCCGGCGTCGCGCTGGCGCTGGCCGCGCTCGGCACCGCGCTCACGCTCCAGGTGGCCGGCCGGGTGGCCGACTCGGTCGGCCGTCGTCCGCTGGTCGTCGTCGGGCTCGGCGTGACCGCCGTGGGTCTCGGCCTCGTCGGCCTGAGCGGCGACCTGGTGCTGCTGCTCCTGCTGTCGGCGCTGTCGGGAGTCGGTGCGGGGCTGGTCAACCCGGGTCAGCAGGCGGCCGTGGCCGACATCGTCGGCACCGAGCGCAGCGGGGGCACGGTGCTGAGCACCTTCCAGATGGCCCAGGACGCCGGCGCGATCCTCGGGCCCGTGCTCGTCGGCCTGGTCGCCGACCGCGCCGGCTACGACTGGGCGTTCGGCGTCACCGCGCTGGTGAGCCTGCTGGCGCTGCTGCCCTGGCTGGTCGCGGACGAGACCCTCGGCCGCGAGCCGCGGTCGGGTGCGACGCTGGACCCGTGAGCGAGCCCTCCCGACCGACGTCCAGGCGCGCCCGCGTCGCGGCCGGCCCGACCGTGCTGCGGCGCTCGCGCCGGACCCACGACGGCAACCGCCTCAAGGGCGCTCCGCGCGCCGCGGTGGTCGCGGTCGCGATCATCCTGGGCTCCCGGGGCGGGATCATCGGCGCCGCGGTCGGCCTCGTGGTCGGCGTGGCGGCGGTGATCGCGATCCACCGCGCCCAGTCCCGCGTCGCGGTCGAGATCCACGACGACGGTCTCGTGCACCGCCGCGTGCTGAGCACCCGGCACTGGGCCTGGGACGAGGTCGCCTCGGTGCTGCACGCGACGCGCGTCTCGGGCACGTCGGTGCAGCCGGAGGCGACCTGGGTGGTGCCGCGCGGTCGCCGCGGACGGCGGCTGTTCCAGCTGACCTCGACGACGTGGCCGGCCGACGCGCTCGCCACGCTGGTCGAGCGGGTCGGTGCACACGCGCCGGTGGTGCGCGAGGACGGGCCCGCGACGCTGCGGGAGGTCGCGGGGAGCCACCGCGGCGCCTTCTCGCTGGCGCAGCGCCGTCCGGTCGTCTACTCGGTGGTGGTCACCGTCGTCGGCCTCGCCGTCGTGCTGGGCGGCTCCTACGCCGCCCACGAGCTGCTGGGCCGCGCGGGCTGACCCACCCTCCTGGGTCGTCGCAGCCGGGGGGAGGCCCTGCCAGGCTGACGGCATGCCGATCCGCTATCCCGCCCCGCTGCGTCCGGGCGACACCGTCGGCGTCACGGCCCCCTCCAGCGGGGTCGGCGCCGAGCTGCGTCCGCGTCTCGACCACAACGTGGCCTGGCTCCGCCGGCGCGGGTACGACGTCCGGGTCGGCGAGTGCCTCGGCGACGACGGCCCCGTCTCGGCGCCCAAGGCCCAGCGCGCGGCCGAGCTCATGCAGCTGTTGCGCGACCCGGCAGTCCGCGCGGTCGTGCCGCCCTGGGGCGGTGAGCTCGCCATCGACCTGCTCGACCAGCTCGACTGGGACGAGCTCGCCTCCCTCCCACCCACCTGGCTGGTCGGCTACTCCGACCTCTGCTCGCTGATGCTGCCGTTCACCACCCGCCTGGGGTGGGCGACGGTCCACGGCACCAACCTCATGGACACCGCCTACCGGCAGCCGGAGGGGCTGCTGCACTGGACCGAGCTCGTCTCGGGCGGCGGCCCCTTCGACCAGCGCAGCCCCGGCAGGCACCGGGTCGGCACCTGGGACGACTACCGCGCCGACCCGGCCGTCGAGGAGCTGACGCTCGAGGGCACCGGCGCCTGGGAGGTCGTGGGCGGGGGCGGGGTCGACGTGACCGGGCGGCTCGTCGGCGGCTGCCTGGAGATCGTGTCGCTGCTCGCCGCCACGCCGTACGGCGACGTGCCGGGCTTCGGGCGCGCCCACCGCGACGACGGACTGGTGGTCTTCCTCGAGGTCGCCGAGGCCGACCCCTACACGGTGGGCCGCTCGCTGCACTCGCTGCGGCTCGCCGGCTGGTTCGACGACGCCACGGCCGTCGTCGTCGGTCGTACGCCGGCACCCGACGCCGACGGCTGGACCCAGCGCGAGGCGGTGCTCGACGCCCTCGGCGGGCTCGACGTGCCCCTGGTGCTCGGTGCCGACATCGGGCACACCCAGCCCTGGATGCCGCTCGTCACCGGTGCCGTCACCCGCGTCGTCGTCGACGCGACCGGCGCGGGGACGACCCAGGTCCTGGCGTGAGCCTGCTGCCCCCGCCCCCGGCGCCGTCGGCGGGCGCGTCGACCGACGACACCGTGGCCTGGGTCGCGACCCACCTCGGCGACCTCGCCCGCGAGGGCGCCGACGGGATCCAGCCTGGGGTGGTGCGCGGCGGCCAGGCCGCGGCCGACGCAGCCCTGGCGGGGCTGGACATCGGCGGCTACGCCCGCTCGCGCAGCACCGTGCTGCCCGAGTCGCGCCGGGGGGCTACCCGGGTGTCGCCGTACGTGCGGCACGGCCTGATCACGCTCCCCGAGCTCTGGGACGCCGTCGCGGGCAGCCCCTCGCGCGACCGGGGCCGCTACCGCGACGAGCTGCTGTGGCAGGAGTTCGCGCGCCACCTCTACGCCCGGCTCGGGGCCGACCTCGGCCGGTCGCTGCGGCGCGAGCAGCCGCGGCCGGACCCCTGGGAGGAGCCGCTGCGGCGCGACATGGCGTGCAGCGACTACCTGGTGCGGGCGCTCACCGAGGACGGCTGGCTGGTCAACCAGACCCGGATGTGGCTCGCCTCGCAGTGGTCGGTGCGCGGCGGCGGGGACTGGCGCGCGGGGGAGGACGCGATGTTCGCGCACCTGCTCGACGGGTCGCGGGCGGCCAACCGGCTCGGCTGGCAGTGGACCGTCGGCACCGGCAGCGGCAAGGCCTACGGGTTCAGTCGCTGGCAGGTCGAGAAGCGGGCGCCCGAGCTGTGCCGCGGCTGCCCGCTGCGCGACGCCTGCCCGATCCAGGACTGGCCCGAGGCCACCGTCGGCCCGCCGGTCGACGGCCCCGACCTCGCCACCGGCCCGGTTCCCGGAGGACCGGACGAGGTCGAGGGCGACGGCGGTGAGGTCGTCTGGCTCACCGCGGAGTCGCTCGGCACCGGCGACCCCGCGCTCGCCGCCGAGACCGACCGGCCGGCGGTGTTCGTCCTCGACGAGCCCCTGCTCGCCCGGCTGCGGCTGTCGGGCAAGCGGCTGGTGTTCCTGGCGGAGTGCCTCGGCGACCTGGCGGCCGAGCGCGAGGTCGAGGTGCGCCGCGGGGTGGTCGGCGCCGAGCTGGCCGGCCGGCCCCTCGCCACGACGTACGCGCCGGTGCCGGGGTGGGCCCGGCAGCGGGCACGGCTCGACGTGCGTGAGGTGCACCCGTGGCCCTGGCTGGTCCGGCCGCGCCCGGCGGCGGTGCGGTCGTTCAGCGCGTGGCGCCGGACCGCCGGACGCTGACCCCGCCGCCCCGCACCGGCGGGCGGGCCCGGGTCAGCGGTGCACGTGCGCGCGCCAGTCGGCCGGCACCCGGCCCCGGGGTCCGGGCACCGCCTGCTCCTCGGGGCGCGACGTCGGCCCCGCGAGCTCGGTGCCCTCGGGCACGCCGGCGTCGGAGCCGCTGGTGAAGTCCCAGAACCACTCCTCGCCCGGCTCGAAGCTCTGCATCACCGGGTGCCCGGTCGCGGTGAAGTGCGCCGAGGCGTGCTGGCCCGGCGAGGAGTCGCAGCACCCGACGTGCCCGCACTGCGCGCAGCGGCGCAGGTGCACCCACCACCCCCCGGCCTGGTCGCACTCGGCACAGCCGGTGCCGCTGGGCGGGACGCTGGGGTCGATGCCGTTCTCGCTCACGGCCCCTACCCTGCCACTCGTGCCCCACGACGACCACGGCCAGCCGGTCGGCGACCTCGTCCCCGGCTGGACGCCGCGGCCGTGGCCGACACCCGTCCGCCTCGAGGGCCGGTACGTCGTCCTCGAACCGCTCGCGGTAGCCCACGCGCCCGCACTGCACCGGGCCCTCTGCGGCCCCGACGACCACGCCCTGTGGACCTACCGGCCCACCGAGCCGCCCGCCGACGTCGCCGCGATGCGGACCTGGGTCGAGGCCTACCTCACCGCCCCGGCCACCGAGACCTGGGCGGTCGTGCCGGTGGGCGGCGAGGCCGGTGGGCTCACCTCGCTGATGCGGATCGAGCCGGCCCACGGCCAGGTCGAGGTCGCCGGCGTCCTCTACGGGCGGCACCTGCAGCGGACGCCGGTGACGACCGAGGCCACCCACCTGCTGATGCGGTGGGCGTTCGACGAGCTCGGCTACCGGCGCTTCGAGTGGAAGTGCGACAGCCTCAACGAGCCGTCGCGGCGCGCGGCGAGCCGTCTCGGGTTCACCCACGAGGGCCGGTTCCGGCAGCACATGGTCACCAAGGGCCGCAACCGCGACACCGACTGGTACTCCGTCACCGACGCCGAGTGGCCGGTCGTCCGCGCCGCGCACGAGCGGTGGCTCGACCCCGCCAACTTCGACGCCGCCGGGCAGCAGCGGTCCCCGCTGCGAGGGGTGACCTGACCGGGTCGGTTCTGGCAGGGTCGGCGGCGATGGACCAACGGATCAGCTTCGTCACGCTCGCCGTCGCCGACCTCGGGGTCTCGCGGCGCTTCTACTGCGACGGCCTGGGCTGGCGCCCCGACCTCGAGGTGCCCGACGACGTGGTGATGATCGCCGTCGGGGAGCACGTGGTGCTGTCGCTGTGGGACCGCGGGCACTTCGAGGCCGAGGTCGGCGCGATCGCGATGCCGCCCGGGCCCGACGGCGTACCGCCGTTCACGCTGGCGCACAACGTGGCCGAGCCCGCCGAGGTCGACGCCGTCCTGGAGGTCGCGCGGGCCGCGGGGGCGCCGCACGTGGGCGCGGCCGCCGAGCGCGCCTGGGGCGGCTACACCGGCTACTTCGCCGACCCCGACGGCTACCGCTGGGAAGTCGCCTGGAACCCCCAAGAGATCGGACGGAAGGTGCTGCCATGACCCAGGATCCCGACGACCGGACGACGCTGGCCCCGGCCGACGTCGCCGCCGAGCTGCTCGACGACTGGCGCTACCTCTCCGGCGCGCTGCACGCCCGCTTCGCCACCGGCGACTTCGCCACCGGGCTGCGGCTCGTCGCCGAGATCGGCGCCGCGGCCGAGGAGGCCGACCACCACCCCGACCTCGACCTGCGCTACCCCCTGCTCTCGGTCCGGCTCCGGAGCCACGACGTCGGCGGGGTCACCCAGCGCGACGTCCGCCTCGCCCGCGAGATCAGCCTGCTCGCCGACGGTGTCGCCCCGGCCCGGCCCGAGGAGGTCAGCGTCGTCGAGATCGCGCTCGACACCCGCGACCACACCGAGATCGCGCCGTTCTGGGCGGCCGTGCTCGGGCGCGAGGTCCCCGAGGACGGCGTCGACCTGACCGACCCCGACGGCACCGGCCTCGGGGTCTGGTTCCAGGAGGCCCCCGAGGCCGCCTCCACCGTCGACCAGCCGGTCGAGCAGCGGTGGCACGTCGACGTCGTCGTCGCGCCCGAGGTGGCCGAGCGGCGGGTGCAGGACGCGGTCGCCGCCGGGGGCACGTTGGTCAGCGACGAGCGCGCACCCAGCTTCTGGGTGCTCTCCGACGCCCACGGCAACCGGGCCTGCATCTGCACCTCCATCGGTTCGACCGAGGAGGTCGCGGCCGACGAGGTGCCGCCGGAGAAGGCCGGTGCCGACGGTGCCTGACGACGGGGACGACGACGGCGGGCTCGTCCGCCTCGACGGCCACGACGTCGAGGCCGAGCGGCTCGACGACTGGCGGCTGCTCTTCCGCCACCTGCACGCCCGCTTCGAGACCGCCGACTTCGGGACAGGCGCGCGGTTGGTGCAGGAGGTCGCCGCTCTCGGCCTCGCGGCCGGCCACCACCCGGAGGTCGACCTCACCGCCGACCACGTCGACCTGCGCCTGACCACCCCCGGCGTCGGCGGCGTGACGTCGCGCGACGTACGGCTGGCGCGCGAGGTCAGCGCGGCGGCCGCGGCCCTGGGGGCGACGCCCCGGCCCGACCGGCTGAGCGTGCTCGAGCTGGGGCTCGACACGTGGGACTGGGACGAGGTCGCGCCGTTCTGGGCGGCGCTGCTGGGCTACGAGCCCCACCCGCAGCAGGGCGGCGAGCTCAACGACCCCGACGGCACCATGCCGAGCATCTGGGGCCAGCGCACTGAGCCGCACGAGACGCCGCGGCAGCGCTGGCACGCCGACCTGCGGGTGCCGCCCGAGACCGCCGAGGCCCGTATCCGTGGTGCGCTCGACGCCGGCGGCACGCTGGTCAGCGACGCGCGGGCGCCGGCGTTCTGGGTGCTCGCCGACGCCCAGGGCAACCAGGCGTGCGTCACCACGTGGCGCGGACGCGACTGAGCGGCAGCGCCCGCCTGCCACATCGTGGGACCGCAGTCCCACGATGTGGGACCGTGGCAGACTCTCCCGCAGGCCCGAGGGGCCGACGGCTACGGTGGCCCCATGCGTGGACAGATCTCCGTACGACTGCGACGTGCCGGCTGACCGGTCAGCCGACACGTCACCCCTCGAAGCCATGTGGCCGAGGGGTTTTTTGTTGCCAGGAAACCGCCGCCGGACGGCCACCACAGACGAGGGAAGAAGTGGGATGAGCGAGATCACGGGCGCACAGAGCCTGATCAGGTCGCTGGAAGCAGCAGGGACCGAGACCATCTTCGGGATCCCGGGGGGCGCGATCCTCCCGGCGTACGACCCGCTGATGGACTCCTCGATCCGCCACATCCTGGTACGCCACGAGCAGGGGGCCGGCCACGCCGCCCAGGGGTACGCCGCCGCGACCGGGCGGGTCGGCGTCTGCATGGCGACCTCGGGCCCGGGGGCGACCAACCTGGTCACCCCGATTGCCGACGCCCACATGGACTCGGTCCCGATGGTGGCCATCACCGGCCAGGTCGGGGCGGCGATGATCGGCACCGACGCCTTCCAGGAGGCCGACATCCGCGGCATCACGATGCCGATCACCAAGCACAACTTCCTGGTCACCGACCCGGCCGACATCCCGCGCACCGTGGCCGAGGCGTTCCACATCGCCTCGACCGGCCGGCCCGGCCCGGTGCTGGTCGACGTCGCCAAGTCGGCCCTGCAGTCCCGCACGACGTTCGACTGGCCCACCGAGCTGGTCCTGCCCGGCTACCGCCCGGTGACCCGTCCGCACGCCAAGCAGGTCCGCGAGGCCACCCGGCTGATCCTGGAGTCGCGCAAGCCGGTGCTCTACGTCGGCGGCGGCACGATCCGGTCCCGCGCGTCGGCCGAGCTGCTCGTGCTCGCCGAGCTGACCGGGATCCCGGTCGTCACGACCCTGATGGCCCGGGGCGCGTTCCCCGACAGCCACGTCCAGCACCTCGGCATGCCCGGGATGCACGGCACCGTCGCCGCCGTCGCCGCGCTGCAGAAGAGCGACCTGCTGATCACCCTCGGTGCCCGCTTCGACGACCGCGTCACCGGCAACCTCGACTCGTTCGCCCCCGACGCCAAGGTGATCCACGCCGACATCGACCCGGCCGAGATCGGCAAGAACCGCCACGCCGACGTCCCGATCGTCGGCGACGTCCGCGAGGTGCTCATCGACCTCGCCGCGTCGCTGCGCTCCGAGCAGGCCGCCGGCCGCACCGGCGACTACGAGGGCTGGGTGGAGTTCCTCTCCGGCGTGCGGGACAGGTACCCCGTCGGCTACGACGAGCCGACCGACGGCTCGCTCTCCCCGCAGTACGTCATCGAGCGGCTCGGCGCGATCGCCGGACCCGACGCGATCTACACCTCGGGGGTGGGCCAGCACCAGATGTGGGCGGCCCACTACGTGAAGTACGAGAAGCCCAACACCTGGCTCAACTCCGGCGGTCTCGGCACGATGGGCTACGCCGTCCCGGCCGCGATGGGCGCCAAGGTCGGCATGCCCGGCTCGACGGTGTGGGCGATCGACGGCGACGGCTGCTTCCAGATGACCAACCAGGAGCTCGCCACCTGCGCGATCAACGACATCCCGATCAAGGTCGCGATCATCAACAACGAGTCGCTCGGCATGGTGCGCCAGTGGCAGACGCTGTTCTACAACGAGCGCTACTCCAACACCGACCTGCACTCCAAGCGGATCCCCGACTTCGTCAAGCTGGCCGAGGCCTACGGCTGCGTGGGGCTGGCCTGCGAGTCGCCCGAGGACGTCGACACCACGATCGCCAAGGCGATGGAGATCAACGACGTCCCGGTCGTGGTCGACTTCCGGGTGCACCGCGACGCGATGGTCTGGCCGATGGTCGCCGCCGGGACCAGCAACGACGACATCAAGTACGCCCGCGACCTCGCGCCGGAGTTCGACCGGGTCGAGGACGACTGGGGCACCACCGACGCGATGAACGGAGCGTGACGCAGATGAGCCGCCACACCCTCTCCGTCCTGGTCGAGAACAAGCCCGGCGTCCTGGCCCGGATCGCGGGTCTGTTCAGCCGCCGCGGGTTCAACATCGACTCGCTCGCCGTCGGCCCGACCGAGCACCCCGAGGTCTCGCGGATGACGATCGTGGTCAACGTCGAGTCGTCGCCGCTGGAGCAGGTCACCAAGCAGCTCAACAAGCTGGTCGAGGTGATCAAGATCGTCGAGCTCGACCCGGGCGCCTCGGTCAACCGCGAGCTCGTGCTCGTCAAGGTCTCCGCCAGCGCCGAGACCCGCGGTCAGGTGCTCGACACGGTGCAGCTGTTCCGCGCCAAGGTCATCGACGTCTCGCCCGAGGCCGTGACCATCCAGATCACCGGCAACGCCGGCAAGATCGGCGACTTCCTCGCGGTGCTCGAGCCGTTCGGCATCCGCGAGCTCGTCCAGTCGGGCCAGGTCGCCATCGGCCGCGGCAGCCGCTCCATCTCCGAGCGCTCCCTGCGCCCGGTCACCGTCCCCGTGCCGCCGGCCTCCGCCGGCTGACCACACCCATCCAGAGAAAGCGAACCCCACCTGTGGCTGAGATCTTCTACGACGACGACGCCGACCTGTCCCTGATCCAGGGCAAGAACGTGGCCGTCATCGGCTACGGATCGCAGGGTCACGCGCACGCGCTCAACCTGCGCGACTCCGGCGTCGACGTCCGCGTCGGCCTGGCCGAGGGCTCGCGGAGCAAGGCCAAGGCCGAGGAGGCCGGCCTGACGGTGCGCACCGTGGCCGAGGCGGTCGAGGAGGCCGACGTCGTCGTCATCCTCACCCCCGACCAGGTGCAGCGCCACGTCTACGCCGAGTCGATCGAGCCCCACCTCGCCGAGGGCGACACCCTGGTCTTCGGCCACGGCTTCAACATCCGGTTCGGCTACATCAAGGCCCCCGCCGGCGTCGACGTGATCCTGGTGGCCCCCAAGGCGCCGGGCCACACCGTGCGCCGCGAGTACGAGGCCGGGCGCGGCATCCCCGACATCATCGCCGTCGAGCAGGACGCCAGCGGCACCGCCTGGGACCTGGCGAAGTCCTACGCCAAGGCCATCGGCGGCACCCGCGCCGGCGTCATCAAGACGACGTTCACCGAGGAGACCGAGACCGACCTCTTCGGCGAGCAGGCCGTGCTCTGCGGTGGCGTCTCCCACCTGGTGCAGGCCGGGTTCGAGACCCTCACCGAGGCCGGCTACCAGCCCGAGATCGCCTACTTCGAGGTCCTCCACGAGCTCAAGCTCATCGTCGACCTGATGTGGGAGGGCGGCATCGCCAAGCAGCGCTGGAGCATCTCCGACACCGCCGAGTACGGCGACTACGTCTCCGGCCCGCGCATCATCGACGCCTCGGTCAAGACCCGCATGCAGGAGGTGCTGTCGGAGATCCAGGACGGCTCGTTCGCCGAGCGGTTCATCGCCGACCAGGACAACGGCGCCGAGGAGTTCAACCGCCTGCGCGCCGAGGAGGCCGGCCACCCGATCGAGGCCACCGGCAAGACCCTCCGCGCCCACTTCTCCTGGCAACAGGCCGACTCCGACTACACCGAGGGCTCCGCCGCCCGCTGAGCGCTGACCCGTCGCATCGTTGCGACGGGTCACCGCGAAATGGACGCTGACCCGTCGCATCGTTGCGACGGGTCAGCGTCATTTGCTCGTGGTGACGACTACTTCACCTCGGAGCGGAGGACCAGGCGGACGCCGATGGCGAGGGGGATCACCAGCCACAGGAGGCCGGAGGTGCCGAGCTGGGCCCACTGCTCGGCGGAGGGCAGGCCCTCGAACAGGGCGGTCTGGCTGTAGTTGAAGTCGATCCACGGCTGCAGGTCGGCGAACCACTCCTGGCTCGCGGCGAGCAGCGCGGTGAGGCCGGCCAGCACGAAGCCGTAGACGAAGTAGGCCACGATCGCGGCGGCCGAGGTGCGCAGCACCACGCCGAGCATGAAGCCGATCAGCAGGCCGAGCACGTTGGCCAGCACGATCATCGCCAGCTCGGACACCGTGACGTTCCACACCGTGTCGACGCCGGCGATCGCGGTGCCGACGACGTTGCCGAGGGCGCCGATGGCGACGGCGACGCCGATCGAGACGACGCCGATGCCGACCGCGCAGAGCGCCTTGGCCCCGATGACGCGGCCGCGGTTCGGGACGAAGGTGAACGTCGTCAGGCCGGTGCGCTGGCTCCACTCGCTGGTCACCGAGAGGATCGCGATGACCGGGAGGATGATCGACATCGGGATGCCGATCGCCGAGGCGAAGGTCTCGTAGGTCATCTCGTCGTCGGGGGCGAAGGCCACGACGGCGGCGGTGGCCAGCAGCGCGAGGATGCCGATGCTGCACATCAGCCAGAAGCCCGAGCGGGTGTCGAACATCTTGCGCAGCTCGACCGAGACGACCCGGGAGAACGGGATCGGGTCGAACGGACGGGCGGTGACCGGCGGGGGACCGGTGGAGATGGTGGTGGCGGTGGTCATGCGACGACTCCTTCGCGCTGGGTCTCGGCGGTGAGCTCGAGGAACATCTCCTCCAGGCCGGCGCCGTCGGCGCCGCGCAGCTCGAGCAGGGGTACGCCGGCGGCGTGGGCGACCTTGCCGACGTGCTCGGCCTCGGCGTCGGCCCGGAAACCGCCGTCGACGAGTCGGAACGGGACGGCCGACTCGGTCAGGGCCCGACCGAGGGCGTCGGTCTCGCGGGCCCGGACGATGGTGCCCGAGCCGGCGAGCAGCTCGGTCTTGGTGCCGGACGCGACGATCCGGCCGTTGCCGATGACCACGATGTCGTCGGCGATCACCTCGATCTCGTGCAGCAGGTGCGACGACAGCAGCACGGTGCCGCCGGCGTTGGCGTAGTCGCGCAGCAGGTCGCGCATCCAGCGGATGCCGGCCGGGTCGAGCCCGTTGGCCGGCTCGTCGAGGATCAGCGACGTGGGGTCGCCGATCAGGGCGACGGCGATGCCGAGGCGCTGCCGCATCCCGAGCGAGTAGTGCCGGACCCGCCGCTCGGCCTCGCGCGGCGTCAGGCTGACCCGGGCGAGCATCGCGTCGACGCGGTCGGCCGGCAGGCCGAGGGTGCGCTGGGCGAGGGTGAGGATCTCGCGGCCGGTGCGGCCGGCGTGCTGGGCCGAGGCGTCGAGGAGGACGCCGACCTCCCGGCCCGGGTTGGGCAGGTCGGCGAAGCGGCGCCCGGCGACGGTGGCGGTGCCCGACGTCGGCGGCGTGAGGCCGACCAGGACCCGCATGGTGGTGGACTTGCCGGCCCCGTTGGGGCCGAGGAACCCGGTGACCCTGCCGGGCCGGGCCGTGAACGACACGTCGTCCACGGCGGTGAAGGACCCGTAGGTACGGGTCAGGTTCTCGATGGTGATCATGTCCCGAAGCCTGGCGGCGCGGCGTCCCCCGGCACATCGGGGAGACCGCTGACCCCGACCCTGGTCCGCGCCCCCGAGGTGTCTCGGGGTCGGCTCGGGGTGGGCCGACGACAGAGCGCTCGCGCCGTCTAGATCTGTGGCTGTTGTGACTGGTGTGACCAACCCACCGACCAGCACCGCCGACGCGCCGCGCGCGCTCCCCGGAGCGGACGTCGGGCGTCGTTAGCGTGGGGGCGTCGGAGCGAGGTACAGCGTGAGGGAGCGGGATGTCCGAGCGGCGTGAGGCCGTCGGCGACGCTGCCCCGGCGCAGCCCGCCGGCCGCGACCGCAGCCACCACCGCGCCGACATCCAGGGCCTCCGGGCGGTCGCCGTGCTCGCCGTGGTCGCCGGTCACTACGGCGTCCCGGGGATGGCCGGCGGCTACCTCGGCGTCGACGTGTTCCTCGTGGTCTCGGGGTTCCTCATCACCCAGCTGCTGCTCGGCGAGGTGCGGCGTACCGGCACGGTCTCCGTGGGCGGGTTCTACGCCCGGCGGGCGCGCCGGATCCTGCCGGCCGCGACGGTCGTCGTGGTGGTCACCGTGGCCCTGTCGTCGCTGCTGCTCGGCGCCGCCGAGTCGCTCGAGACCGTCGAGGACGCCGGCTGGGCGGCGGTGTTCGCCGCCAACATCCGGTTCGCCGCGGTGGGTACCGACTACTTCGCGCGCGACCAGCTCACCTCGCCGCTGCAGCACTACTGGTCGCTGGCGGTCGAGGAGCAGTTCTACGTCGCCTGGCCGCTGCTGGTGCTGCTCTGCGTCGCCGTCCTCGGCCGGCGCGGTCGGCGCGGCCGCGGGTCCGACCGCCCGGCCGGGCAGCCGTCGTTCGTGCCGCTGCTCGCGGTGCTCGTCGTGCTCGGCGCCGCGTCGTTCGCCTACGCCGTCCACCTCTCCCACACCGACCCGGTGGCCGCCTACTTCTCCACCCCGGCCCGCGCCTGGGAGCTCACCGCCGGCGCGGTGGTCGCCCTGGTCGGCGTGCGGCTGACCCGGGCGCTGACGGTGCGGGCGCGGGGGCTGCTCGCGCTGACCGGGCTCGCCGCAATGGGCTACGCGTTCGCGACGTTCGACCAGGCCAGCCAGGCCCGTGGTGAGCTGATGGCGCTGCCCGTCGCCGCGACCGCGCTGGTGCTGCTCGCCGGCGTACGCCGTCCCGACGGCGCCCCGGTCGACGCCTGGCCGCAGCGCCTGCTGGGCGTGCGGCCGATGCGCGCGATCGGCGACTGGTCCTACTCGCTCTACCTGTGGCACTGGCCGCTGCTCGTGGTGCTCGAGGCCACCGAGGTCGAGGTGTCGACCCTGGCCCGCGTCGACCTCGTGCTGCTGACCCTGGGTCTCGCGGCCCTGACCCACCGCTTCGTCGAGACGCCGTTCCGCGACCCGGTGCGGATCCCGCGGTTCCGCGCGCTCGCGCTCTACCCGGCGTCGGTCTCGGTGCTCGCCCTGACCTGCGCGCTCGGCTGGTCCTACGCCCATCACCGCGCCTCGACGTACGGCGACGGGCCGGCGGTCACCCTGCAGGGCTCGGGCGTGGCCGAGGACCCGGAGGTCGAGGTGAGCCCCGACCCCGTCGTGGCCCTCGTCCAGGCGTCCGTGTACGCCGGCGAGCGCGGCCGCCCGGTGCCGGAGCGGCTGCGCCCGGGGCGGCTCGACCTGGCCGACAACATCGCCGGCGTCGGCGAGTGCGACTACGGGCCCGCCGGCGAGCGCGACCTGTGCCCGCGCGGCGACACCGACGCCGACCGGTCGATCGTGGTCATCGGCGACTCCCACGCCCAGATGTGGATCTCGGCGTTCGAGAAGATCGCCCTGCAGTCCGGCTTCACCACCTACTACCTGGTCAAGCCCGAGTGCACCGCCGCCTCGGTCACGGTGAGCGCGCCGGTCACCGGTGATCCCTGGACCGACTGCACGGCGTTCCGCGACTGGGCGTTCGAGCAGGTCGAGCAGCTGCACCCCGACCTGACCGTGGTCGCCAGCGCCGCCCCCGGCGGCGACGTCCACAGCCCGTCGGGCCGCACGGTGGCGGCCGACGACCCCCGCCGCACCGGGCTGATGGAGCAGGCGTGGGGCGAGACGTTCGAGCGGCTCGCGCCCCACACCGACGCCGTGCGGCTCATCCGCGACGTCCCGCTGGCCGACGTCGCGCCCGGCACCTGCCTGACCCGGGGCGACCCCGACCTCGGCGACTGCCTGTTCAGTCCCGACCAGACCTACGAGGCCGAGGCCGACGCCTCGGTGCGGGCCGCGGCGGCAGCCGGCGTGGGCAGCGTCGACCCGCGGCCCTGGCTGTGCTGGCGCGGCCGGTGCGCCGCGGTGGTCGGGGACGTCATCCCCTACATCGACCGGAGCCACCTGACCGCGATCTACGTCGACCTGCTCGGCGAGTCGCTGGGCCAGCGGCTCGGGATCTGGTCGGCCTGACCCGGACCAGCCCACCCCTCAGGAGTTAGGACAACCTACCCTCACCGGCGTACCGTGGTCGCTCGTGCTCAGCAACTTCCTGATCGGCCTGCGCGAGGGCCTCGAGGCCGCGCTCGTCGTGAGCATCCTGGTGGCCTACCTCGTCAAGTCCGACCGGCGCCACCAGCTGAAGTGGATCTGGGCCGGGGTGGGTGCCGCGGTGGTCCTGAGCGCCGGGTTCACGCTGCTGCTCGGGCTCCAGTCACGCAAGCTCGACTTCCGCAGCCAGGAGCTGCTCGGGGGAGTGCTGTCGCTGGTCGCCGCGGTGTTCGTGACCTGGATGATCTTCTGGATGGCCGGCGCGGCGAAGTCGATCGCCGGCGAGCTGCGCGGCAAGCTCGACGCCGCCGCCGACAGCCCGTTCTCCATCGTGGTGATCGCCTTCCTCGCCGTGGGTCGTGAGGGCATGGAGACCGCCGCCATCCTCTGGGCCAACACCCAGACCGCCACCGGTCGCGACAAGCCCGACGGCACCGACCTCACCACCACGCCGCTGGTCGGCGCCTTCCTCGGCATCGTCGCGGCCGTGGTGATCGGCTACCTCATCTACCGCGGCGCGGTGACGATCAACCTGACCACGTTCTTCACCTGGACCGGCGTGCTGCTGATCCTGGTCGCCGGCGGCGTGCTGTCCTACGGCGTCCACGACCTGCAGGAGATCGACGTCCTGCCCGGCCTGGGTACCACGCTCTTCGACATCTCCGGCACCGTCAACGCCAGCTCCTGGTACGGGTCGCTGCTCGGTGGGATGTTCAACTTCACCCCCGCCCCGACGGTCCTCGAGGCCACCGTCTGGGTGCTGTACGTCGTCCCGGTGATGGCGCTCTTCCTCCTCGCCGTCCGGCGCCGGTCCAGCGCGCCTCGCAGCCCCTCCAGCACGCCCGTGCCCCAGCCCGAAGGAACCCGATGATCCGCACCCTCCTCCCCGCGACCGCGCTCCTGGTCGCGGCCACCTCGCTCGCCGCCTGCGGCACCGAGAGCACCGAGCAGGCCGAGGGCGACCGCGCCTTCACCGTCGAGTCCAGTGCCGAGGGCTGCGAGGTCTCCGGCGACACCGCGCCGGCCGGCGTGCTCACCTTTGAGGTCAGCAACGCCGACGACGCCGTGACCGAGTTCTACCTGCTCGGCGAGGACGGCCTCCGCGTCGTCGGCGAGGTCGAGAACATCGGGGCCGACGGCAGCAACACGCTGACCGTCAAGGCCCCCGCCGGGGACTACTTCACCAAGTGCCGGCCCGGCATGAAGGGCGAGGGCATCAGCGCCGAGTTCACCGTCACCGAGTCCGACGAGGCCGAGGACCAGCTCAGCGCCTCCGACCAGGAGCTCGTCGACGAGGCGCTGGCCGGCTACCAGCTGTACGTGCGCGACCAGTCGGCGCAGCTGCTGGAGAAGACCACCGAGTTCGTCCGGCTCTACCAGGCCGGCCAGGACGACGAGGCGCGCACCCTCTACCCCGACGCCCGCACCCACTGGGAGCGCATCGAGACCGTCGCGGAGTCCTTCGGCGACCTCGACCCCAAGATGGACCTGCGCGAGGCCGACCTCGAGCCGGGCCAGGAGTGGACCGGCTGGCACAAGATCGAGAAGGACCTGTGGCCCCAGGAGGCCGTGGACTACACCCCGCTGACCCCGGCGGAGCGGACCACGTTCGGCGACGACCTGCTGGCCAACACCGAGGCGCTCGACACCCAGATCCAGGACCTGGAGTACACCATCGACGGCGTCGCCAACGGCTCGCGCGGCCTGCTCGAGGAGGTCGCCACCGGCAAGGTCACCGGCGAGGAGGAGTTCTGGTCGCACACCGACCTGTGGGACTTCCAGGCCAACGTCGACGGGGCCCGCGTCGCGTTCGACGGCGTCGAGCCGATCGTCCGCGAGAACGAGCCCGAGCTCGCCGACGAGCTGGCGACCCGGTTCGACGAGCTGCAGGTGCTGCTCGACCAGCATCGCGTCGGCGACGGCTTCAAGCTCTACACCGAGCTGACGCCCGAGGAGGTCAAGGCCCTGGCCGACGCCGTCAACGCGCTGTCCGAGCCCCTCGGACGCCTCACCGCGGCGGTCGTCTGACCATGGCCCCCGGACCCCGGATCTCCCGACGCGGCCTCCTCGGCGGCGGCGCGGCCGCCGTCGGGGTCGGCGGGGCGTTCGTGGCCGGCCGGGCCAGCGCCGACGACGCCGACACCGCGCTCGCGGCGTCGTACGACTTCCGCGGCGAGCACCAGGCCGGGATCGTCACGCCGGCCCAGGACCGCCTGCACTTCGCCGCCTTCGACGTGATCACCGACGACCGCGACGAGCTCGTCGGGCTGCTCCGCGACTGGACCGCCGCCGCGGAGCGCATGACGCGCGGCGACGACGCCGGCGAGGTCGGCGCCGTCGCGGGCGACCCGGCGCTGCCGCCCGACGACACCGGCGAGGCGATCGGGCTGCCGCCGTCGCGGCTGACCATCACCTTCGGCTTCGGGCCCTCGCTCTTCGACGACCGCTTCGGGCTCGCCGACCGGCGTCCGGCGTCCCTGGAGCGGTTGCCGCACTTCCCGGCCGACGTGCTCGACCCCGCCCTGTCCGACGGCGACCTGTGCGTGCAGGCCTGCGCCGACGACCCGCAGGTGGCGGTGCACGCGGTGCGCAACCTGGCCCGGATCGCGTTCGGCCGGGCCTCGGTGCGCTGGTCGCAGCTCGGCTTCGGGCGCACGTCGTCGACCAGCACCACCCAGGACACCGCGCGCAACCTGTTCGGGTTCAAGGACGGCACGGCCAACCTCAAGGCCGAGCAGCCCGAGCAGGTCGCGACCCACGTGTGGGTCGGCGCCGACGACGACCCGGCCGGCGCCTGGTTGGCGGGCGGTTCCTACCTCGTGGCCCGCCGGATCAACATGACCATCGAGGTCTGGGACCGCCAGCCGCTCGGTGACCAGGAGCTCTTCGTCGGCCGGACCAAGGGCGAGGGCGCGCCGCTCACCGGTGGCACCGAGTTCGACGAGCCCGACTTCGACGCGATCACCGGCACCGAGCCGACGGTCCCCGTCGACGCCCACGTGCGTCTCGTGCACCCCTCGGCCCACGGTGGCGCCAAGATGCTCCGCCGCGGCTACAACTTCGTCGACGGCACCGATGCGCTCGGCGGCCTCGACGCGGGCCTGTTCTTCGTCGCGTTCGTCCGCGACCCCGCGACCCAGTTCGTCCCGGTCCAGAACGCGATGGCCAGGTCGGACGCGCTGATGGAGTACCTCAAGGTCACCGGCTCCGCGCTGTTCGCCGTCCCGGCCGGCGTCGGCGACGGCGAGCACGTGGGCCAGGCCCTCTTCGCCTGACGGCGGCCGTCCGGTGTTCAGCGGACACCCGTCGCCGATGCTGACATGCTGGGGTGGTGGGCGGCGTCTCGGGCGCCCGCAGCCGATCGAGAGAGGGGATCGATGTGGCGAAGATCTTGGTGGCCGACGACGACGCCGACATGCGGCTCGTGCTGCAGGTCAAGCTGGAGTCCGCAGGCCACACGGTGGTGCAGGCCGGGGACGGAGACGTGGCGCTCGACTGGTGCCTCAACGGCGACCTCGACGTGGCGCTGCTCGACGTCACGATGCCGGGCCTCGAGGGCCCCGAGGTGGTCGCCGCCGTGCGTCGCGACCCCGAGCGCAAGGACCTGCCGATCCTGCTCGTCTCGGCCAACTCGACGTACGACGACATCGAGCGCGGGCTGCGGGCCGGCGCCGACGACTACGTCACCAAGCCGTTCCAGACGTTCGAGCTGCAGCGGCGGGTCGAGCGGATGGTGTGGCTCGGCCAGGACCTCGACGACCCCGACGAGCGCACCCGCAACCGGCGCGGCGTGCTCGAGACGCTCGGCCAGCTGCTGCCGGGCGACCGCCGCTCCTGAGGGTCACGCCCGCGGCGTGATCACCACGACCTCGACGGGCGAGCGGACGAACCGGCGCGCCCAGCCCCGCCGGTCGCGCAACCGACCGCGCGCCTCGGTCCAGGCCCGCCCCGAGCGCACGACCGTCGCGGTCGCCGGCGTCTCCAGGCGGCGACCGTCGTCCTCGACGACCACCAGGGCGAGCTCGAGCGGGCCGGTTCCGGCGAGGAACGGCTCGAGCTGAGGGGGTACCGGCGCGGCGAGCCGGCGGTCGGCGAGCCGCACCGCGCGCAGCTCCACCGCGACCTCATCCGCCGTCACCGTCACCCGCACCCGAGCACTCTCCCACCTGCACCAGTCGGTCGACCCCGATGTCGTCGAGGAACGTCTGGTCGTGGCTGACCACGACCAGTGCCCCCCGGTACCCCGCCAGCGCCGAGACGAGGGCGTCGTACGACGCGAGGTCGAGGTTGTTGGTGGGCTCGTCGAGCAGCAGCAGGCGGGGTGCGGGGTCGGCGAGCAGCACCCGGGCCAGCGCCGCACGGAACCGCTCGCCGCCCGACAGCGTGCCCGCGGGCCGGTCGGCACGCCCGCCACGGAAGAGGAACCGCGCCAGCCGCGCCCGGACCTCGTTGCGGTCGACGCCGGGCGCGACGGACTGCACGTTGGCGTAGACGCTGAGGTCGTCGTCGAGCACGTCGAGGCGCTGGGGGAGCAGCCCGACCGGCACGTGCGCCCGGACCGACCCCGACGCCGGCGGCACCAGCCCCGCGACGGTGTGCAGCAGCGTGGTCTTGCCGGCGCCGTTGGGACCGACGACGGCGATCCGGTCGGGTCCGCTGATGTCGAGGTCGACCGGCACGCCATGGCGCAGCACGAGGTCGTCGGTGCTCAGCACGAGCCGTCCGCGCGGCACCGCGGTGCCGGGCAGGTCGACCCGGATCGTGCGGTCCTCCCGCAGCCGCGACTCGGCGTCGGTCAGCCGGTCGCGCGCCGTCTCGAGGCGGTCCTGGTGGAGCCGGCGGTACTTCGCCGCGTGCTTCTCCGACCGGTTCTGCCAGAAGTCCTGCGCCCCCTTGGGCATGTTGCTGGTCGCCGCGTTGCGCGCGCCCTGGCGCCGCCGCTGCGCGAGGAGCCGCTCGGCCTCCTGCCGGTCGGCGCGCTGGCGGCGCACGTCGGAGCGGGCGGCCGTCACCGCGTGCTCGGCGGCCTCCTGCTCGGCCGCGACCTGCTCGGCGTACGACGTCCACCCGCCGCCGTACCAGCGCACCCGGCCGTCGCGGAGGTCGCCGATCCGGTCGACGTGCTCGAGCAGCTCGCGGTCGTGGCTGACCACGAGCAGCGAGCCCGACCACGACGACACCAGGTCGACGAGCCGCGCCCGGGCGTCGGCGTCGAGGTTGTTGGTGGGCTCGTCGAGCAGCAGCACGTTGGGGGCGTCGAGCGCGAGCCGGGCCAGGCCGAGCTGCACCACCTCGCCGCCGGACAGCTCGCCGAGGCGCCGGCCGAGGACGTCGGGCAGCCCGAGCCGCGCCAGGGACGCGACGGCCCGCTCCTCGACGTCCCAGTCGTCGCCGACGGCGTCGTAGTCGGCCGGGTCGACCGAGCCGGCCTCGATCGCCCGGAGGGCGCGCAGCGCCTCGGCGACGCCGAGGAAGTCCGCGACGCTGCGGCCGGCGTCGAGGGTGAGGTCCTGCGGCAGGTAGCCGACCCGGCCGCTCACCGCGACGTGGCCCGAGGTGGGCGCCAGCTCGCCGGCGACCAACCGGAGCACGGTCGACTTGCCGGCGCCGTTGACGCCGACGAGCGCCGACCGGCCGGGCGGGACGAGCAGGTCGAGGCCGGTCAGGACCGGGGTGCCGTCGGGCCAGGCGAACGAGACGCCGGCGAGGCTGAGGACAGAGGTGGACGAAGGCATGCGGAAGCTCCCTGGGTCAGGGTGGAGGACGTGGCGGACGGCCTCAGAGCTTCAACGCGGACCTCTGTCGTCGGGGGCAGGACGTCGGCCACGCTACGTCGCCACGCGCCCGCGGACCACCGAATTGCCCGGTCGTCGTCCGTGTAGCGTGGCCGACGCACAGCGCCGTGCGCCGCCCTGCCAGCCCGCCATGCCAGCCCGCCTGCCCTCGAGGACCGCTGTGATCCACGCCCCCGACCGTGCCGTCGTGCTCATCGCCGAGGAGCTGAGCCCCGCCACGGTGGCGGCGCTCGGGCCCGACTTCGAGATCCGCTACTGCGACGGCGCCGACCGGACCGAGCTGCTCGCCGCGCTCCCCGACGTCGACGCCGTCCTGGTGCGCTCGGCGACGAAGATCGACGCGGAGGCACTGGCCGCCGCCCGCCGGCTCAAGGTCGTCGCCCGGGCCGGGGTCGGCCTCGACAACGTCGACGTCCGTGCCGCGACGCTCGCCGGGGTGATGGTCGTCAACGCACCGACGTCCAACATCGTCTCGGCCGCCGAGCTCGCGGTCGCCCTGATGCTCGCCGCCGCCCGCCACGTCTCGCCGGCCCACGCGGCACTGCGGCAGGGGGAGTGGAAGCGGTCGCGCTACAGCGGCACCGAGCTGTACGAGAAGACCGTCGGCATCGTCGGCCTGGGCCGGATCGGCGTCCTCGTCGCGCAGCGGCTGGCGGCGTTCGGGATGAGCGTCATCGCCTACGACCCCTACGTGCAGGCCGGACGAGCGGCGCAGGTCGGCGTCCGCCTGGTCGATCTCGACACGCTGCTGGCCGAGTCGGACTTCATGAGCGTCCACCTGCCCAAGACGCCCGAGACCGTGGGCCTGATCGGGGCCGACCAGCTCGCGGTGGCCAAGCCGTCGCTGGTGCTGGTCAACGCGGCCCGTGGCGGCATCGTCGACGAGGCCGCGCTGTACGACGCCCTCAAGACCGGGCAGATCGCCGCGGCCGGTCTCGACGTCTTCGCGACCGAGCCCTGCACCGACAGCCCGCTGTTCGAGCTGGAGAACGTCGTCGCCACGCCGCACCTCGGCGCGTCGACGGTCGAGGCCCAGGAGAAGGCCGGCATCTCGGTCGCCCGCTCGGTGCGGCTCGCGCTCTCGGGCGAGCTGGTGCCCGACGCCGTCAACGTGCAGGGCGGGGTGATCGCCGAGGACGTGCGCCCCGGCATCCCGCTCACCGAGAAGCTCGGCCGGATCTTCACCGGCGTCGCCGGCGAGGTCGCCCAGCAGGTCGACGTCGAGGTGCGCGGCGAGATCACCGAGAACGACGTCAAGGTGCTCGAGCTGGCGGCGCTGAAGGGGATCTTCACCGACGTCATCGAGGACGCCGTCTCCTACGTCAACGCGCCGCTGCTGGCCGCCGAGCGCGGCACCGCCGTCCGCCTGGTCACCGACCCCGAGAGCCCCGACCACCGCAACCTGATCACCATCCGCGGCACCCTCGCCGACGGGTCCCAGGTCTCGGTCAGCGGCACGCTGGTCGGCATCAACCAGCGCGAGCGGCTGGTGGAGGTCAACGGCTACGACCTCGACCTCGAGCCCACCGAGCACCTCGCGTTCTTCGCCTACCACGACCGCCCGGGCATGGTCGGCACCGTCGGTCGCGTCCTGGGCGAGGCCGGCGTCAACATCGCCGGCATGCAGGTCTCCCGCAACGCCAAGGGCGGCGAGGCCCTGGTCGCGCTGTCGGTCGACTCGGCGATCCCGCCCGAGGTCCTCGCCGACATCGAGACCGCGATGAGCGCCCACTCCGCCCGCACGATCGACCTCGTCTGACGCTGGTCCGGGATAGTTCGATACCTCATCAACGTAAGAGCGCTCCCTACACGTTGATGAGGTATCGAACTATCCCCGGCGGCCGTCAGGCCACGATCACCCGCGCCGGCCGGGTCGGCGCCGACGCGGCCCGGTCGCGGACGACGTGCCAGGCGGTGGCGAGGCGGCGTACGGCCTCCTCGAGCTCGGCGGCCGGGCGGGTCCAGGGGATCCGGACGAACCGGTCGAGCCCGCCCTCGGCCGCGAACGCGGGCCCGGGGGCGACGATGACGCCGAGGCGCTCGGCCTCGTCGGCGACCGCGGTGCCGCGGGCGGCCGGCAGCTCGCACCACACCACGAGCCCGCCGGCGGGTCGGTGGAAGCGCCACTCGGGCAGGTGCCGGTCGAGCGCGGCGAGGAGCGCTTCGCGCTGCACGCGGAGCCGGTCGCGGTGGGCGCGCACGACCGGCCCGTCGAAGCCGCCGTCGGTGAGCAGCCGGGTCAGCACCAGCTGCTCGAGCACCGGAGTGCCGAGGTCGAGGCCGAGCCGGGCGTCGGTGAGGCGCGCCATCAGGTCGGGGCGGCCGTGGGGCGCGCGGATCCAGCCCAGGCGCAGGCCGCCCCAGAACGACTTGCCGGCGCTGCCGATGGTCACCGTCGACGGCGCGTGCCGCGCGAACGGCGCGGGCATCGTCTGGCCGTCGAGCGCCAGGGCCTGGTGGGCCTCGTCGACGACGGCGACGGTCCCGCTGCGCCGCAGGTGGGCGGCGTACACCGCGCGCTGGGCGTCGGTCATCAGGTGGCCGGTGGGGTTCTGGAAGTCGGGCACCAGGTAGACGAGCGTGGGCGCCACGTCGCGCAGCGCGTCGCCGACGGCGTCGAGGTCCCAGCCGCCGGGGTCGACGGGGATCGCGCCGACTCGGGCGCCGCTGTGTCGGATCGCCTGCACGGCGTTGGGGTAGACCGGCGACTCGACCAGCACCCGGTCGCGCGGGCCCGTGAAGGTCTGGGCGACGACCGCCGCCGCCGTCAGCGCGCCCGGGGTCACCATGATGTCCTCGGGGTCGGTGGGCAGCCCGCGGTCGACGTAGGTCTGCGCGATCGCGGCCTGCAGCGCCGGCAGGCCGGCCGGGAAGTAGCCGTGCCCGGCGAGGTAGGCCGGCAGCTCGGCGGCCGCCTCGGCGTAGGCGGCGGCGGTGCCGGGCGGGGCCGAGTTGGCGGCGCAGCTGAGGTCGATCGCCTCGCCGTCGCCGGGGCGGGGGTGTAGCGCCCGGTCGTGGGCGCGGGCCCGGCCGCCCGGCACGGCGGTGAAGGTGCCGGCGCCGCGGCGGGTCTCGGCGTACCCGCCCTCGCGCAGCAGCTGGTAGGCCCGGGTCACGGTGGTGCGGGAGACGTCGAGGGCGACGGTGAGGTCGCGCTCGCTCGGCAGGCGGACGTCGAGCCCGATCCGGCCGTCGCCGACCAGCTCGGTGAGGGCCTCGGCCAGGCCGGCGTAGGCGGGGGAGCGGTCGAAGGCGCCGACCAGGGTGGCGACGCGGGTCGCCGAGATGTTCATGGCCTGGGTCATGCAGGCCACCCTGGCACGATTGGCTATTCGACAGAAGGCCAATCTGCTCCAGGCTGGTGTCGTGACCACGACCCCGCAGCCGGCCCTCGTCGACCTCGGACCCCTCGCGCAGATCCGGGCCGGTCGCCTGACCGAGCGACTCGTGCGGCTCTTCGTGGGCCTCGTCCTCTACGGGGTGTCGCTGGCGATGATGGTGCGCGGCGACCTCGGCCTCGCGCCCTGGGACGTGCTGCACTCCGGCCTGATCCGGCACGTGCCGCTCACGCTCGGGCAGGCCGTGGTGGTGATGAGCTTCGTGGTGCTGCTGCTGTGGATCCCGCTGCGGGAGAAGCCGGGGCTGGGCACCATCGCCAACGCCCTGGTCGTCGGTCTCGCCTGTGACGCGACGCTGTGGCTGCTCGACGCGCCGGACGCCTGGGCGGCGCGGGTCGGCCTCATGGTGGGCGGGGTGCTGCTGTGCGGCTTCGCGTCGGCGTTCTACATCGGGGCGCAGCTCGGCCGCGGTCCCCGCGACGGCCTGATGACCGGCCTGGCCCGGCGTACCGGGCTCTCGATCCGCCTGGTCCGGACCGGCCTCGAGGTCGCCGTGGTGCTGGTCGGGCTCGTGCTCGGCGGCGTCCTGGGCGTCGGCACGGTGCTCTACGCGCTGGCGATCGGGCCGGTCACCCAGGCGCTGCTGCCGCACCTGCTGGTCGATGTCTCCCCGCCGGTCGGCGACCCCGCGCCGCGCCTGTCGTGAGCTGTCGGTGCCGCCGTCTAGGCTCGGTCAGGTGAGTACACGATGAGCAAGACCAACGAGCTGCGCGCGATGCGCGACGAGAAGTACGCCCGAGCCCGCGCGGTCGCCGGCGAGCCCCCGATCGCCCCGCGCCGCCCGACCTCGGCCCCGGCCAAGGCCGCCCCGGCCGCCGCCCCCGCGGAGGCGAACGCCGACGGGCTGTGCGGTCACCGCAACATGAGCGGCCGCACCTGCACCCGCGAGCAGGGTCACGAGGCCAAGAGCCACCGTTACTCCTGAGCCGCCTCGGGCGCCGGGTGGGCCGCTGGCGGCGTGGCGTCTGGGTAGCGCCTTCACGGCGCGTCCTGGGGCCCGCTGACGTCGGCTGCGGACCTGCCGTTGCCGCGCGATCGAACGGGAACGACACGTCCGGGCCCCCGCGATCTGTCGTTGCCGCGCGATCGAACGGGAACGACACTTCCGGGCCATCCCGATCTGTCGTTGCCGCGCGATCGCACGGGAACGACACATTCGTGCCCCCGCGATCTGCCGTTGCCGCGCGATCGCACGGGAACGACACATCCAGCCCCGGACCGCGCCCCGGTGACCCTCAGCGCTTGGTGGCGATGATGGTCGCGGCGTCGGAGGCGACCATCACCTCGACGGTGGTGAACCGCTCGTCGGTCAGCCACTGCTCGCGCAGGGTGTCGACCCGGCCGTAGGTGACCGGGGGCCAGCCCTCGCTGGGCGTGAAGTCGTCGAGCACGACGATGCCGCCGTCCTCGACGAGGTCGGCGACGGCGTCGACGCCGACGGCGCCCTCGCCGCCGGCCCAGCCGCCGTCGCCCTGGCCGGCGTCGAGGAACAGCAGCGAGAACGGGCCCTTGTCGAGCAGGGTGGACCAGTCGGCCGCGAGCACCTCGACCTGGTCGTCGTCGGCGAAGATCTCGGTGGCCGCGCGGGCGAGCCGGGGGTCGAGCTCGGCGGTGACGATGCGGGCCTTCTCGCCGCGGACGCCGGAGCGCAGCCACGCCGTCCCGACCCCGCACCCGGTGCCGAACTCGGCCATCGTGCCGTCGCGGGTCGCCGCCAGCATCGCGAGCAGCCGCCCGGTCTCGTTGCGACAGAACGACACGTAGCCGGCCCGGCGCGAGACCGCGAACGCCCGCTCCACCACGTCGGGCAGGTCGGGGGAGGCGCTCATGGTGCGAGTCTCCGGGTCGGTCTCCCCGAGCGAGACGCGCGTCTCGCGATGCGAACAGTTCGTCGATTCCGGTGGCGAGGCCGCCGACCCCGTCCTACCGTCGGACCATCATGCGGAGCGTGTTCGTACTTATCGAGCGCCGCGACGGGGCCTGGCAGATCTGAGAATCTGCGGCGAGAGGCCACCCCGTCGCGGTGGCTTTCGTGCGTTCCCGGCCCTCGCACCACCATTCCCGGTGATGTCTCCGCGGCGGTCCGCCCTCGGCGCAGAAGCGCGATCCGCTCGTCCGCAGGCTCGTCCCGTGTGATCCACGGGTTCCTCCTCCGTGGGGGCATCTCCGGGTGTGACGACCACATCCCGGTGTCCCCGCGTGCTCCGGCACCACGACGAAGGAGAAGAGCGATGTACGACATGTACCCCGAGTGGGGCCCCGCCAAGAACCGCGCCGACGACCACAGCTGGTACGGCGCCGTCCAGACGGCCCTCGACCTGCGAGACAACGGCGGCGAACGGCCCGACGACAACTAGGTTCCGCTCCATGAGCAACGCAGCAGGACCACAGACCGGCACCGTCACGCTGGCCGTCATCCCGGGTGACGGCATCGGGCCCGAGGTGACCGCCGAGGCCGTCAAGGTCCTCGAGGCCGTCGCCCCCCAGGGCGTGACGTTCGAGCAGACCCGCTACGACCTCGGCGCCGAGCGCTACCTCGCGACCGGCGAGGTGCTGCCCGACTCCGTGCTCGACGAGATCCGCGGGCACGACGCGATCCTGCTGGGTGCCGTGGGCGGCAAGCCCAACGACCCGAACCTCCCCCCGGGCATCCTCGAGCGGGGCCTCCTGCTCCGGCTGCGCTTCGAGCTCGACCACTACGTCAACCTGCGCCCGTCCCGCATCTACCCCGGCGCCGTCTCGCCCCTCGCCAACCCCGGCGAGGTCGACTTCGTCGTCGTCCGCGAGGGCACCGAGGGTCCCTACACCGGCAACGGCGGCGCCCTGCGCGTCGGCACGCCGGCCGAGATCGCCACCGAGGTCTCGGTCAACACGGCCCACGGCGTCGAGCGGGTGGTCCGCGACGCCTTCGCCCGCGCCCAGCGGCGCCCGCGGCAGAAGCTCACCCTGGTCCACAAGACCAACGTGCTCGTCCACGCCGGCGCGGTGTGGTGGCGGCTGACCCAGGAGGTCGCCCGCGAGTTCCCCGAGGTCACCGTCGACTACATGCACGTCGACGCCGCGATGATCTTCCTGACCACCGACCCCGCCCGCTTCGACGTGATCGTCACCGACAACCTCTTCGGCGACATCATCACCGACCTCGCCGCCGCCATCACCGGTGGCATCGGTCTGGCCGCCTCCGGCAACGTCAACCCCGACCGCACGGCCCCCTCCATGTTCGAGCCCGTGCACGGCTCGGCCCCCGACATCGCCGGTCAGCAGAAGGCCGACCCGACCGCCGCGATCCTCTCCGTCGCCCTCCTCCTCGACCACCTCGGCCACCCTGACCCCGCTGCCGCCGTCGAGGCGGCCGCCGTCGCCGACCTCGCCGAGCGCGAGCCCGGCGCCGGCCCCACCGGCGGACGGCGGACGTCCGAGGTCGGCGACGCGATCGCGGCGCGGCTGGCCTGACCCAGGTCACTCCTGTCCCAGAGCTCGGCTGGGGCGGGGTGTGGCATCCATCTGATAGGAAGCCCGACTACATTGCGCCCCATGGACTTCAGCACGACGCTGACCGACGCGCCCACCTCCGACGAGCGGCTGGCCGAGATCC
Source organism: Nocardioides sp. WJ219 (assembly GCF_058559815.1). Lineage (NCBI taxonomy): Bacteria > Bacillati > Actinomycetota > Actinomycetes > Propionibacteriales > Nocardioidaceae > Nocardioides > Nocardioides sp. WJ219. The sequence continues at coordinate 649,076 of NZ_JBZUJV010000002.1, read as the reverse complement.
TGGCCAACCCCGGGTTCGGGACGCACTTCACCGACCACATGGTCACGATCGAGTGGACGCCCGACGACGGCTGGCACGCCGCGCGGGTGACGCCGTACGGGCCGCTGACCCTCGACCCGGCGACGGCGGTGCTGCACTACGCGCAGGAGACCTTCGAGGGGATGAAGGCCTACCGCCACGCGGACGGATCGGTGTGGACCTTCCGCCCCGAGGAGAACGCCGCGCGCATGGTCCGGTCCAGCCACCGGCTCGCGCTGCCGGTGCTCGAGGTCGACGACTTCGTCGGCGCCGTCGACGAGCTGGTGCGCGTCGACCAGCGGTGGGTGCCTGACCACGAGGGCGAGAAGAGCCTCTACCTGCGGCCGTTCATGTTCGCCAGCGAGGCGTTCCTCGGCGTCCGCCCGGCCCAGCACGTCACGTTCATGGTGATCGCCAGCCCCGCCGGCGCCTACTTCAAGGGCGGGGTCAAGCCGGTCACGCTCTGGCTCTCCACCGACTACACCCGCGCCGGCCGCGGTGGCATGGGCGCCGCCAAGACCGGCGGCAACTACGCCAGCTCGCTGGTCGCCCAGCAGGAGGCCACCGGCCACGGCTGCGACCAGGTGGTCTTCCTCGACGCTCAGGAGGGGCGGTACGTCGAGGAGCTCGGCGGCATGAACCTCTACTTCGTCCACGACGACGGCCACGTCGTCACCCCCGAGACCGGCACCATCCTCGAGGGCATCACCCGGGCCAGCATCATCGAGCTCGCCGGCAAGCTCGGCCACCAGGTCGAGGAGCGGCGGTTCTCCATCGACGAGTGGCGCGAGGGCGTCACCAGCGGCCGGATCACCGAGATCTTCGCCTGCGGCACCGCCGCCGTGGTCACGCCCGTCGGCGCGCTGCGCTCGGCCGACGGCGACGTCCCGGCCCCGGCCAGCACCGACCTCACGATGCGGGTGCGTCAGGCCCTGGTCGACGTCCAGTACGGCCGTGCCGAGGACACCTTCGGCTGGATGCACTCAGTCTGATTGCGGCACGCCGCCGCCCCTGCGTCACGCGCACGCGACGGCGTGGGTGCGGCTCGCGGCGTGGGCATGCGTGCACGAGCCGCAGCGGCCGAGGGCGGCGGCGCGCCGCGTGCCGCTTCGCGGCGTCTGATTGCGGCACGCCGCCGCCCCTGCGTCACGCGCACGCGACGGCGTGGGTGCGGCTCGCGGCGCGGGCATGCGTGCACGAGCCGCAGCGGCCGAGGGCGGCGGCGCGCCGCGTGCCGCTTCGCGGCGTCTGATTGCGGCAGGCCGCCGCCCCTGCGTCACGCGCACGCGACGGCGTGGGTGCGGCTCGCGGCGTGGGCATGCGTGCACGAGCCGCAGCGGCCGAGGGCGGCGGCGTGCCGCTGCCGCTTCGCGGCGTCTGATCGCGGCACGCCGCCGCCCCTGCGTCACGCGCACGCGACGGCGGGAGCCCGTCGATTCCCGCGTTCCGGCGTCGCCGTCACCACCGACCAGGGATGATCCTCGCGTGGGATGGGGTGAGGACCGGGAGCAGCGCCGGTGGCAGCGCGAGCTCGAGGAGCAGCTGCGGGCGCTGCCGACCTACGAGGGCGAGACCCCCGACGGCGGGCCGGTCGAACCGGTCGACCGCACGCTGCCCAAGCCGCCGCGGGGACGCGCCCGCCGGGCGGCAGCACGCCGCGAGGCCGGCCGCGCGCCGGCCACCCGCTCCGAGCGGCGGCGTACCTACCTGACCGTCGGCCTCACCGTCGCGGTGATCGTCGCCGTGATGGGGGCCAGTGCCTCGCCGATCGTCGACCCGATCCGCGGACTCGTCGGGTGGGAGGGCGACCGCGGTGACCGGTCGACGTACGTCTTCCTCAACGAGGACCCGCTGTCCGGGGAGCCGCTGACCTGGAGCTCGTGCGACCCGATCCGCTTCGAGGTCAACCCCGACGGTGCGCCGGACGGGTGGGAGTCGACGCTGGCCGATGCCTTCGCCGCGGTGTCGGACGCGACCGGGCTCGAGCTCCGGCTGGAGGGCACGACCGACGAGTCGCCGTCGTCGGACCGGCGGAGCCGGTTCGGCCGCCCCGAGCCCGTGCTGGTCTCCTGGGTCACGCCGGCGGAGGAGCCGGAGCTCGGGGGCGACACGGTCGGCCTCGCCGGCCCGCAGGCCGACCGCAACGGCACCTACGTCACCGGCAGCGTCGTCTTCGACGGTCCCCAGTTCTACGAGATCGCCCGGAGCGGCGGCGGCCAGAAGCTGCAGCGCGCGATCATGATGCACGAGCTCGGGCACCTGGTCGGGCTCGACCACGTCGACGACGACCGGCAGCTGATGTACCCCTCGACCACGTTCCAGGCGAGCTTCGGCGAAGGCGACCTGGAGGGGCTGCGCCGGCTCGGTTCCGGCGGCTGTCGCTAGGTCGCGTCCCGGCGGCCACGCCTGATCTCGGTGTCGAGCGCGTCGAGGGCGCCGTCCCAGAACTGGCGGAACGGCGCCAGCCAGGCGTCCACCTCCCGCAGCGGCGCGGCCGAGACGGCGTACAGGCGTCGGCGTCCCTCGGGCCGGACCGTCGCGAACCCCGTCTCGCGCAGCAGCCGCAGCTGCATCGAGACCGCCGGCTGACCGATCCCGAACTCCGCGGAGATCACCTCCACCACGTCGCCCGCCGACTGCTCGCCGGTGGCCAGCACCTCGAGGATGCGCCGGCGCACGGGGTCGCCGAGCACGTCCAGGGCGTGCATCACTCCTCGCCGAGGTACGCCGCTGCGCACCGCCGCGCGGCGGCCCGCGCCTCCTCGGGGTCGTCGCCGGCGGCGGCCGCGGCCTCGCCCCAGGCCTGCGCGCAGCTGCGGATGAAGTCGTCCATCCCGACCAGCGAGCCCTCCTCGGGGCGCGGCGCCGCGGGGTCGGACAGGTGCATCGCGAGCCCGATCAGCCCCTGCTCCCAGCCGATGCCGACGGCGCCGGGACCGAACTGCTGCCACATCTGCGGGTCGACCGGGGCGCTGTGGTCGAGCTGGAGCAGGGTGCCGTCGGTGACGGGGCGCAGCGAGACGTCGACCCACGAGGTCATCGGGCCGTACTCCCAGGTGATGGCCAGCCGCTCGGGCCGCACGCAGGCGAGCACCTCGCCGCCGGCGTTGCCCTCGAGCTGGAACCGCCCGCCGACCTCGAGGTCGCCGGTGACCGGCATCAGCCAGCGCGGGATCCGCTCGCGGCTGACCAGCGCGTCCCAGACCTCGTCGGGGCCGGCGGCGAACGTGCGGGTCACGGTGAGCAGCCGCAGCTCCTCGCCGTCGCGGGAGACGGTGGAGAGGGTGCGCGTGGTGGCGGCGAGGTGGTCAGCGGGGGAGAACGTCATGGCACCAGTCATATCATTTGATCTTGATATGTAACGAGGTCGCGTGCCCCTTCCCTCCTCAACGTATAGAGCACCAGGGGGCTTGCGGCAAGACCCCCGTCGTCACCCACACTGCTCCGCCGGAGACCGAGGAGAGGGTGCGGCGTGGCTGATGTCGTGGTGGTGGGGAGCGGGCCGACGGGTCTGGTGGTGGCCGCCGAGCTGGCGCTGGCGGGCGTGGACGTCGAGGTCGTCGAACGCCGGCCGACGCCGGAGCTGGCGGGCTCGCGGGCGGGCGGGTTCCACTCGCGGACGCTCGAGGTCCTCGACCAGCGGGGGATCGTGGACCGGTTCCTGGCCGAGGGCGACGTCGTGCAGGTCGCCGTGCTCGGCACGACGCCGATCGACCTCGCCGGCCTGCCGACCCGCTACCCGCACTCGCTGGGACTGTGGCAGAACCGCATCGAGCGGATCCTGCTCGGCTGGGTCGAGGAGCTCGGGGTGGCGATCCGCCGCGGGGTCGAGGTCGTCGGCCTTGGGCAGGACGACGACGGGGTCGACGTGCTGCTGGCCGACGGCCCGCCGCTGCGGACGGCGTACCTGGTCGGTGCCGACGGCGGGCGCAGCGCCGTACGACGGGCGGCCGGCATCGCGCTCGTCGGCCCGGACGCGACCCGCAGCCACCTGATCGCCGAGGTCGAGGTGAGCGAGGAGACGCCCGCGGGGGTGCGGCACGACGCGATCGGCGTGCACGGCCTGCAGCTGCTGGAGGACGGGCGCACCGTGCGGGTCGTCGTCACCGAGCGCGAGCTCGGCCCGGCCTCGGAGCCGACCCTGGCCGACCTCTCCGCGGCGCTGGTGGCCGTCTACGGGACGGACTTCGGCGTCCACAGCCCGACGTGGGTCTCGCGGTTCACCGACGCCACCCGGCAGGCGGCGGCCTACCGCGACGGCCGGGTGCTGCTCGCCGGCGACGCCGCCCACGTGCACCACCCGGCCGGCGGTCAGGGCATCGGCCTCGGCATCCAGGACGCCGTCAACCTGGGCTGGAAGCTGGCGCAGGTCGTCGCCGGCGTCTCGCCCGACGCGCTGCTCGACACCTACCACGCCGAGCGGCACGCGGCGGGTGCGCGCGTGCTGGGCTACACGATGGCGCAGTCGCTGCTGCAGCGCGCCGACGAGCGCGCCGGGGCGCTCAACGCCACGATCGGCGACCTGCTCGGCTTCGACGGCCCGCGCACGCTGGTCGCCGGTCTGGTCTCCGGGCTCGACGTCGCCTACGAGGGCGGCGACCACCCGCTGGTCGGCCGCCGGGTGCCCGACCTCGACCTCGCCACCGCGGACGGGCCGGCGCGCGTCTACCCGCTTTTGCACGACGCGCGGTGGCTGCTGCTTGACCTCGACCCCGCTGCCGGCGTCGACCCCGGGCCGTGGGCGGGGCGGGTCCGCCACGTCGCCGCCGGGTGCCCGGGGCCGTGGGAGCTCCCCGTGGTGGGCGCCGTCGCGGCGCCGTCCGCCGTGCTGGTCCGGCCCGACGGTCACGTGGCCTGGGTGGGCCGGGGCGGTGACGACGGGCTGCGGGAGGCATTGGGACGGTGGTGCGGAGCGGCCTGACGGCGCTCGTGCGCCGCGCTGCCCCGGCTACCCTCCCGGGCATGCCCGAGACCCAACGCCAGGAGACGCCCCGGGACGACGGGGGCGAGCTCGAGACCGCGCTCGCGTTCCTCGACTTCGCCCGCGCCTGCCTGCTCAAGAAGGTGGAGGGGGTGGGCGAGGACGACCTGCGGCGGCGGCTCGTGCCGTCGGACACGACGTTGCTCGGGCTGGTGCAGCACTGCGCGGCGGGGGAGCGGTGGTGGTTCGCGCACCACGTGGGGGGCGACCCGGCGTACGCCGACACCGACTTCTCGATGGTCGTCCCGCCCGAGCGGTCGGCGGCGGAGGTGATCGACGACTACCGTGCGGCGATCGCGGAGAGCGACCGGCACATCGCCGCCGCCGGCTCGCCGGAGACGCCGACGGTCGTCCTGGTCGACGGCGTGCCCAAGACGCTGCGCTGGGTGCTGGCCCACATGACGTCCGAGGTGGCCCGGCACGTCGGGCACGCCGACATCCTGCGCGAGCAGGTCGACGGCGTCACCGGACGCTGACGCCGCCCAGCGTGGGACCGCCGGTCCCAGGACATCAGGTCTCTGGAGCCGCCCCGACCGGTGCGCCACCGTGGAGGCATGACCACCACGACGTCCTTCCTCGGCCACCTCCCCGTCCACCGCATCGGCTTCGGGGCGATGCAGCTCGCCGGGCCCGGTGTGTTCGGCCCGCCCCCCGACCCCGCCGCCTGCCGCGCGGTGCTGCGGCGCGCGGTGGAGCTCGGTGTCGACCACATCGACACCGCCCAGTTCTACGGCCCGGCCGTCGTCAACGAGCTGATCCGCGAGGCGCTGCACCCCTACCCCGAGGGCCTGCGGCTCGTCACCAAGGTCGGCGCGGCCCGCGACGAGCAGGGCGGGTGGGTCCCGGCCGGTGAGCCCGCGCAGCTGCAGGCGCAGGTCGAGGAGAACCTGCGCACCCTCGGCACCGAGCGCCTCGCCCTGGTCAACCTGCGCCGCTTCGAGCGCGACGCCCCCGGCGCCGAGGAGCCGCCGCTCGCCGACCAGCTCGGCGCCCTCGCCGAGCTCCGCGACGCCGGCAAGATCGACATGATCGGCGTCTCCAGCGTGACCACCGAGACCGTCCGCACGGCGATCGAGACGGTCGGCATCGGCGAGGTGCAGAACCCGTTCAGCATCCTCGACCGCACCGACGCGCCGGTGCTCGAGCTCTGCCGCGAGCACGACGTCTCGTTCGTCCCGTACTTCCCCCTCGGCTCGGCGTTCGGCGGCGGCGGTCCGCAGGCGCTGGCCGCCGACCCGCACGTCGCCGCGGTCGCCGCCAAGCACGGCGTCTCGCCGAGCCAGGTGGCGCTCGCGTGGCTGCTCGCGCAGTACGACCGGCTGCTCCTCATCCCCGGCACCCGGTCGGTGGCGCACCTGGAGGAGAACCTGGCCGTGCTCGACCTCGACCTGGACGCCGATGACCTCGCGACCCTGGACGAGGTGCAGCCCGTGCAGGTCGCGCACTGAGCGCCGGTCCCGCTCATGGGGTTTGATCGGGCCATGACCTCCGACGAGCTGGGCTCGCAGCTGCGGGCCTGGCGCGACCGCCCGACGCCGTCCGCCGCCGGCCTGCCCGAGCAGGCGCGGCGGCGTACGACGGGGCTGCGGCGCGAGGAGGTCGCCCAGCTCGCCGGGGTGTCGACCGACTACGTCGTCCGGCTCGAGCAGGGTCGCGCCCGGCACCCGTCGGCCCAGGTGGTGCAGGCGCTCGCCCGCGCGCTGCGGCTCGACGACGAGGAGCGCGACCGGCTGCACCGGATGACCGGGCACGCTCCACCGGTGCCCGGCCGGATGTCGCGGCACCTGACGCCGAGCATCCAGCGGATCGTCGACCGGTTCGACGACGTCCCGGTCGCCGTCATCGACGCCGCCTGGCAGACCGTGACCCAGAACCGCGCCGCCGACGCCCTCCTCGGCGACCTGTCCGCGCTCACCGGACGCGCCCGCAACCGCGCCTGGCGCACCTTCATGGACCTGCCGCAGATGGGCGACCTCGAGCCCCAGACCCGGTCGATGGTCGAGACCGACGTCGTCGCCGACCTGCACGCGGCGCTGATCCGGCTGCCCGACGACCCCGACCTCGCCGCCCTGGTGCGCGACCTGCGCGAGGCGAGCCCCCGGTTCGCCGAGCTCTGGTCGAGCACGCCCGCGCGGGTGCGCGGCGCGCAGCGCAAGACGGTCGACCACCCGGTCGTCGGGCGGATGACGCTCGACTGCGACGTCCTCGGCGTCCACGGCAGCGACCTGCAGATCGTGGTGTTCTCCGCCGAGCCCGGCACGCCCGACGCCGACGCGCTCGCGATGGCGATCGTCGTCGGCCTGCAGGACATGTCGGTCGGCTGAACCGGCCACCCCGACCCGTCCCCGGGGTACGCCGTCAGGGTGCCCGGCCCAGGTAGCCTCAGCGCCGTGACGACCCAGCCGCGCGAGGACGGACCCGCCGCCCCGGCCGTGGCGCGGCAGGTCGGGCCCTACACGTTGCTGGCCAAGATCGGCGAGGGCGGCATGGGCGTGGTCCACCTCGCCCGCCGCGGCGAGACCGGTGCCAGGGTCGCGCTCAAGGTGCTGCGCCCGCACATCGTCGGCGACGACGAGGCCCGCCAGCGCCTGGCTCGCGAGGTCAGCTCGCTGGGCCGCGTCCGCAGCCGGTGGGTCGCCGAGATCCTCGACGCCGACCCGTGGGCGCCGGTCCCCTACGTCGCCACCCGCTACGTGCCCGGCCTCTCGCTGCACGACCACGTGCTCCACGAGGGACCGATCGAGGGCGACGACCTGCTCTGGTTCGCCGCCGGGCTCGCCGAGGGCGTGGCGGCGGTGCACGCCGTCGGCGTCCTGCACCGCGACATCAAGCCCTCCAACGTGCTGATGGAGGGCCGCACCCCGATCCTCATCGACTTCGGCCTGGCGCGCGTCGCCGACGACCCCCGGCTCACCCACACCGGGTGGCTGCTCGGCACGCCGGGCTACCTCGCGCCCGAGATCCTCTACGGCGACGACGCCTCTCCGGCCTCCGACCTGCACTCCTGGGCGGCGACCGTCGCCTACGCCGCCATCGGCGCCGCACCGTTCGGTCGCGGCCCGGCGATGGCGATCATGGACCGCGTCCGCCGCGGTGAGCACGACCTCCGCGGGCTCCACGGCCCGCTGCGCGAGGTCGTCGGCGCGGCCCTCGACCCCGAGCCCGGCCGCCGACCCACGCTCGAGGCGGTGCTCGCCTGGCTGCGGCCCCAGACCACCCGCCCCGCCCCGCTGCTCGCGGCCCCGCCGACCGCGGTCATCGCTCCCGACCCGGTCGCCGACGAGGACCCCTTCGACGCGCCGCTGCTGCTCGCCGCGCAGGCCCACGGCGACCCGACTCCCGCGGGTGACGCCGACACCCAGGTGCTGAGGGCGGACCCGACGCCGACGCCGTTCCCACCGACCCTGGTCGAGCCACGGCCCGCGCCACCGCCGCCCGCGCCGTACGCGGCGCCGTACGCGGCGCCGTACGCCGCGCCGTACGCCGCCCCGCACCACCAGCCGTTCCCCGCCCACGCGCCGTGGCCCGAGCCGCCCCCGCCGGTCCCGGTCGGCGAGCGCGTCCGGCGGCTCGCGCTGGTGGGTGCCGGCGCGCTCGCCACCGGCGCCGCCACCGCCGCGGCGCCGTGGGTGGTGCTGGGCGTCGTCGTGCTCGCGGTCTGGTTGCTGCGCAGCGGCTCGCTCGCCGCGAGCGCCGCCGGCCGGCGGCGCACGGTCCGCGGTCGGCGGTGGTACGACGCCCCGCAGGTGCTGGTGCAGGCCCCCTGGCACCTGGTGCAGTCGGTCCCCGGCGCGGCGCTCCTGCTCGGCTGGGCCGCCGGCCTCGGCGTCGCCGTCGCCCTGGTCTGCTACGCCGTCGCCGCGACCCCCGCGGTCACCCTGGCCGCCGCGGGCGTCACCGTCGCCCTGGCGCTGTGGTGGGGTCCCGGGGGCCGTCGGCTGCGCGGACCGCTCGGCCGCGTCGTCGACCCCGTCTCGCGCCGACTCCCGCACTGGCTGGTCGCGACCGCCGCCGTCCTCGCCTTCGCGCTGCTCACCGGCAGCTGGGTCGAGGCCAACGGCACCAGCTGGACCCCTGCCTCCGGCCGCCCCTTCGCCGACCGCTGACGCCGGCGGCGGTCGCCGCCGGCGCGTACCTCACCGGGTCTCGACTCGGGCTCGCTGGCGCTCGCCCGGCTCGACCAGCGTCGGTGGTCTCGAGACGGGCTCTGCCCGCAGGCAGAGGCCGCGTTCTGCCCGTGGGCCGATGCGCGTGGCCGTCGGGGGCGGGGATGCTGGTGCCATGAGCCCCGCCTGCCCTGTGATGATGCGTCCGTGACGACGGTCGAGCGCACCCGGTGGGCCGCGGGACCGGCGTCGGTGGCGCTGTTCCTCGCCGCGGGCGCGGCGCAGAGCGCGCGACCGGTCGGGCTGGCGGTCGCGGCGGCGGTCGTCGGCGTGCTGGTGGCGGTGGTGGTCGCCGCGCGCCGCCTCGAGGGGTGGCCGGCGGTGGCCGGCCTCGCGGTGGTCGCGGCTGCCGTGTACGTGATGTGCTTCGGCACCTCGGCCGAGCTCGGCTGGTTCACCATGTGCGTGGTGGTGGGGTGGGCGGCGTTCGTGGCCGACCCCCCGCTCGTCGCCGCCCTCACCGTCGCCGTGCTCGTGGGGTTCGGCGTGCAGCTCGCGGCCGACCTCTCCGAGCCGGGTTGGGGTCCCTGGGCGGCCGGCACCCTCTTCACCGCGGTGGCCTGCAGCATGGCGCGCCGCCAGCGCCAGCTGCTCGCCGCGCTGCAGGAGGCCCAGGCCGGGTTGGCCGAGCGGGTCGCGGCCGAGGAGCGCAACCGGATCGCCCACGAGCTGCACGACGTCATCGGGCACGCCCTCACGGTGTCGCTGCTCCACGTCACCAGCGCCCGGCTCGCCCTCGACGAGGACCCCGCCGAGGCCGCGGCCTCGCTGGCCGAGGCCGAGCGGCTCGCGCAGCAGAGCCTGGCCGAGGTGCGCGCCGTCGTCGGGTTGATGAAGGACGCCGCCGGTGCGCAGCCGCTGCCCGGCGCCGAGCAGCTCGACGACCTCGTCTCGTCGTTCGAGCGGGCCGGCACCCACGTCGACTGGTCGGTCTCCGGCGACCGGTCGTCGCTGACCGCGACCGTCGGCCTGACCGTCTACCGGATCCTCCAGGAGGCGCTGACCAACGCCGCCCGGCACGCCGCCGGGAGCGCGGTGTCGGCCCGGGTCGACGTCGGCCCCGACCGCACGGTGGTGCTCGTCGACAGCACCGGTACGCCGCCCGCGACCGTGCACGAGGGCAGCGGTCTCGTCGGGATGCGGCAGCGGGCCGAGGCGCTCGGGGGATCGCTCGGCGTCGGGCCGCACGCCGGCGGCTGGCGCGTCGAGGCGGTGCTGCCGTCGTGACCACCTCCCCGCCCGTGCGGGTGCTCCTGGTCGACGACCAGGAGCTCATCCGCGCCGGCCTGCGCGGCATCCTGCGTGCCTCCCACGGCTTCGACGTCGTCGGCGAGCTCGGCGACGGCGCCGGCGTCGTGGCCGCGGTGCGCGAGCTGCGGCCCGACGTCGTGGTGATGGACGTGCGGATGCCCGGCATCGACGGGGTGGAGGCCACCCGCCGGCTCGCGGCGCTCGACGACGCGCCGCCGGTGCTGGTGCTGACGACGTTCGAGGACGAGGAGGTCCTCGCCGGGGCGCTGCGCGCCGGCGCCGACGGCTTCCTGCTCAAGGGCGTCCCGGCCGAGGACCTCCAGCGCGCCGTCCGCCAGGTCGCGGCCGGCGGCTCGTGGCTCGACCCCGCGGTGACCCGGCGGGTGCTCGCGGCCTACCGGTCGGGCGCCCCGACGCCGAGCGGCAGCTCGGGCGCGCTCGACGTGCTCACCGCGCGCGAGCGGGAGGTGCTCGTGCTGATGGGCAGCGGCCTGAGCAACGGCGAGATCGCCGCCGAGCTGGTGCTGGGGGAGGGGACCGTCAAGACCCACGTCGGGCACGTCTTCGCCAAGCTCGGCCTGCGCGACCGGGCGGCCGCGGTGGTCTTCGCCTTCGACCATGGCCTGGTCTCGCCGGGCGGGTCAGCGGGGGGCTGAGGCCTTGCGCAGCCGCGAGCGCAGCGCGCGGCTCGCCACCGGGCCGAGGTCCTCGACGACGTCGACGAGCACGACGAGCCGCTCGACCGCGTCGAGGGCCGCGCGCGAGCCGACCGGGTCGACGCCGTCATACAGGTCGAGGCCGATGAACACCGCGCCGACCATCTGCGCCAGGCCGGCCGGGTCGACGACCTCGGCGAGCGGGCTGCCCACCATCAGCCGGCGCACGACGGCCTCGATCTGCTCGCTCCAGCGCGCCATGGCGTAGCGCGCGGCCTCGGCGAGCAGCAGGTCCTGCTGGGCCCCGGCCAGCAGCTGCGCCATCACCGCGATGTTGCCGGTCTCGCGCTCCCGGTCGTGCAGCGTGCGACCCACCTCGAGCAGCTCGGCGAGGGAGCCGATCTGCGCGAACTGCTCGCGGTAGTAGCCGACGCTCTCGTCGACGGCGGCCCGCGTGGCGGCCTGGATCAGCTCGGAGACGGTGCCGAAGTGGTAGAACACCAGCGCCTGGTTGACCTCGGCGCGAGCCGCGACGGTGCGCGCCGAGAGCCCGGCGATGCCGTCGCGGCGCAGGGTCTCGGCGGTGGCGTCGAGCAGGCGCTGGCGGGTGTCGGTCACCCGCAGCACGGTACGGCGTCGTTGAGCGGTCGCTCAAGTCCCGGTGGGTGGAACGGTTCCCGCTCGGCGGCGGCGCGTGGCACGATGACCGCGTGCACCACCGCACCGTCATCATTCGCTAGCGCACCGAGCCCCGCCCGGTGCGCCACCTCCCGTTCCCCGGGAGGTTTTTTGTTGCCTCGACACCTGCCCGCCACGACCAGAGAGCCGACCGATGGACCTGCACGGCGCCTTCCACGTCTACGACACCACCCTGCGCGACGGCGCGCAGCAGGAGGGACTCAACCTCTCCGTCGCCGACAAGCTGTCGATCGCGCGCCAGCTCGACGGGCTGGGCGTCGGCTACATCGAGGGTGGCTGGCCGGGGGCCAACCCCAAGGACACCGAGTTCTTCCGGCGGGCCGCGACCGAGCTCGACCTGCGGCACGCCCGGCTCGCGGCGTTCGGCGCCACCCGCAAGGCCGGCGTCCGGGCCGCCGACGACCCGCAGGTCGCGGCCCTGCGTGACAGCGGCGCGAGCGTGGTGACCCTGGTCGCGAAGTCGCACGACCGGCACGTCGAGCTCGCGCTGCGCACCACGCTCGAGGAGAACCTCGCGATGGTCCGCGACACGGTCAGCCACCTCCGCGCCGAGGGGCAGCAGGTCTTCCTCGACGCCGAGCACTTCTTCGACGGCTACCGCCGCAACCGCGACTACGCCCTGGAGGTGCTGCGGACGGCGTACGACGCGGGCGCCGAGGTGATCGCGCTGTGCGACACCAACGGCGGCATGCTCCCGCCCTGGGTCTCCGAGGTGGTCTCCGACGTCATCGACACCACCGGCGTCCGGGTCGGGATCCACTGCCACAACGACACCGGCTGCGCGGTCGCCAACACCCTGGCCGCCGTCGACGCCGGGGCCACCCACGTGCAGGGGTGCATCAACGGCTACGGCGAGCGCACCGGCAACGCCGACCTGATCTCCGTCGTGGCCAACCTCGAGCTCAAGCTCGAGCGCGAGGTGCTTCCTCCGGGGCTGCTCGCCGAGTCGACCCGCATCGCCCACGCCGTGGCCGAGGTGACCAACTTCCCGCCGGCGTCGCGCCAGCCGTACGTCGGCACGTCGGCGTTCGCGCACAAGGCCGGGCTGCACGCCAGTGCGATCAAGGTCGACCCGAACCTCTACCAGCACATGGACCCGACGGGCGTCGGCAACGACATGCGGCTGCTGGTCTCCGACATGGCCGGCCGGGCCTCGATCGAGCTCAAGGGCAAGGAGCTCGGCTACGACCTGTCCGGCGACCGCGACCTGGTCTCGCGCGTGACCGCCCGGGTCAAGGCGATGGAGCAGCGGGGCTACACCTTCGAGGCCGCCGACGCCTCGTTCGAGCTGCTGCTGGTGGAGGAGGCCGAGGGCCGGCGACCGGCGTACGTCGACGTCGAGTCGTGGCGGGTCATCACCGAGACGCTCGCCAACCGCGGGGCCGCCGACGAGGCCGTCTCGGAGGCGACGGTGAAGCTGACCGCCGAGGGCGTGCGCTACGTCGTCACCGGCGAGGGCAACGGGCCGGTCAACGCCCTCGACTTCGCGCTGCGCGCCGCGATCACCCAGGCGTTCCCGGAGGTCGCCAAGTTCGAGCTGATCGACTACAAGGTGCGCATCCTCGACCAGGGCCACGGCACCGACGCGATCACCCGCGTGCTGATCGAGACCACCGACGGCGAGTCGACCTGGGTGACGGTCGGCGTCGGGCACAACGTGATCGAGGCGTCGTGGGAGGCGCTCCTCGACGGGCTCACCTACGGGCTGCGCCGCCTCCACGGCGGCTGACCGGCTGGCCGGCCGACCGGCTGACCGGCGCACTGGCCGCTCAGCAGACGAGCCGGCGCACCAGGTCGTCCCAGCCCCTGCGGATCCGCTCGAGCGACAGCTCGTCGTGCCGCAGCTGCTGCTCGAGGATCGGGATCTCCAGCGGTGCGAGCAGTGCCGTGGCCAGGTAGGGGACGTCGCCCTGCACCCGGAGCTCGGCGAGCAGGTAGCGCACGTGCATCGCGGTGAAGGACGCGGCGGCGTAGGACCGAGAACCGGCCCGACCCGCCGCCCGGATCAGCCCGGCGCTGCGCATGGTCTGGTCGATGCGCGAGTGGCCGAACGCGAGCAACCGGTCCATCGGGGGAGCGCCGGGGCCCAGCGGCGGGGGACCGGAGATCACCCGGCCCTGCCAGGCCGACTCCTCGTGGTCGAGCAGCGCAGCCATCAGGCCCTCGCGGCTCTCGAAGCGGCGGAACACCGTGCCCTTGCCGACCCCGGCCTTCTGGGCGACGGCGTCCATGGTGACGTTCTCCACGCTGCAGTGCTCGATGAGCTCGCCCGCGGCCCGCAGCAGCAGCTCCCGGTTGCGCGCGGCGTCGGACCGCTCGGCCGGCTGCTCGCCGGCGAGCGGCAGCAGGCGGGGGCCGGTCATGCCCCGAGCCTATCGATCCGACGAAGTGAGACGGGCCGGGAATAGAACCGGACCACAGTCCGTTTGGCCGGTCATGACCACCACCACCAGCACCCGTGTCGCCGTCCTCGTCGGAAGCCTGCGCGCCGACTCCACCAACCGCAAGGTCGCCGAGCTGCTCTCGGAGCGCGCCCCCGAGGGCGTCGTCCTCGACATCGTCGACGGCCTCGGCTCCCTGCCGTTCTACGAGGAGGGGCTCGACGCCTCCGCCACGCCCGCCGCCGCCGTCGCCCTCCGCGAGAAGGTCGCCGCCGCCGACGCCGTCCTGGTCGTCACCCCGGAGTACAACGGCACCATGCCGGCCGTGCTCAACAACGCCATCGACTGGCTCTCCCGCCCCTACGGCACCGGCGCGATCGTGGGCAAGCCGATCGGCGTGCTCGGCACCACCCCGACGCCGTACGGCGGCAAGTGGGCGCACGAGGACACCGTGCGCTCCGCCGGTATCGCCGGGGCCATCGCCGTCGACGGCGCCGTCGTGTCGCAGTCGGTGCTCGAGGTCGACCCGCTGACCGACCCCGAGGTGCTGGAGCGGTTCCTCGGCGTCGTCCGCGCCGTCGCGGGCTACCAGCCCGCCGCCGCCTGACCGACCCCCACACCCGCCTGACCGACCGCGGCCCGGGCACGGTGGCAGACTCGCCACCGTGTCCGAGCCGCTGTGGCAACCGCAGGACCCGGCGCCGGGGACGGTGCGCGTAGCCGGACCGTCGGGGCCCGTGCCCGACGACGGACGCCGCACCCTCGACGCCGCGGCCACCACCGTGCTGCTGGTGCTGCTCCTCCCGCTCGCCCTGGTCGCGATGTTCGTGGGTCTGCTGGGCGGACTCGCCGTCAGCGGCTGCGAGACGAGCGGGACCTGCGAGTCGGTCCTGTCGACGTACGTGATCGTGCTCGTCGTCTCCCCGCCCGTGCTGTGGGTGGCGGCCGCCGTCGCCTCGGTCGTGATGCTGCTGCGTCGGCGCCGGGCGTGGTGGGTCCCGCTCGTGGCCGCGGCGCTGTGGGTCGTGCTCGTCGTGGGCTACGTGGGCGCCGCCGAGGTGTTGCAGCCCTGAACCGGCCCGGCCGTCGGTAGGTTCGGCTCGTGGCACAGCTGCACGACCTCTCCGCCCTCGACCAGGCCGACCTCGTCCGGCGTGGCCAGGTCTCCTCCCGCGAGCTGACCGAGCACTACCTCGACCGCGCACGCCGGCTGGACGACGTCGGCGCGTTCGTGCTGCACACGCCCGAGGTCGCCCTCGCACAGGCGCGCGCCGCCGACGGGCGCCGGGCCGCCGGTGCCGCGGCCGGCCCGCTGCACGGCGTACCGACCGCGGTCAAGGACCTCAACCTCACCGCGGGCGTGCCGACCAGGTTCGGCTCGGCGGCCTTCCACGACCACGTGCCGGACGTCTCCGACGCCGTCGTCGAGGCGCTCGAGACCGGGGGCCTGCCGATGGTCGGCAAGACGAGCACGCCCGAACTGGGCTCGCCCTGCTACACCGAGCCCGAGGGCGCACCGGCGGCGGTGACGCCGTGGGACCGCAGCCGGATGGCCGGCGGCAGCTCGGGCGGGGCGGCCGCCGCGGTGGCCGCCGGGCTGGTACCCGTGGCGCAGGGCTCGGACGGTGGCGGGTCCATCCGCATCCCGGCGTCGTGCTGCGGACTGGTGGGCCTGAAGCCCACGCGCGGGCGGATCAGCGGTTTCCCCGCGTACGGGGATCCAGTGGGACTGGCGACTGCCGGCTCCATCGCGCGCACCGTGCGGGACGCAGCGGCGCTGCTCGACGTCATGGCCGGTCATCGGGTCGGGGATCCGTCGTGGGCGCCACCGCCTTCCGCGTCGTTCGTCTCGGCGTGCGACCGGGACCCGGGGCGGCTCCGGATCGCCCGGTTCCTCACCCCCGTGATCACAGCACCGACCGCCGACAGTCCGGGCGGTGCCGGCGGTACCCCTGTGGACGACGCCGTCGTCACGGCGTACGAGGACGCGTCCCGCCTGCTCGAGAGCCTGGGTCACGACGTCGTCGACGTCCCGGTGCCGCTGCCGCCGGAGGCGGTCCCGGTGTTCGAGACCTGCTGGGCGGTGCTGACCGCGCTGAGCCCGGTGCCGCCCGAGCGCGAGCACCTGCTGCGGCCCCTGACCCGCTGGCTGGCGGCACGCGGCCAGGCGGTCTCCGGGCCCGACCTCGGCCTGGCCATCGCGGCGATGCGGCGGTACGCCGCGGCCGCGATCACCGCTCTCGACCCCTACGACGCGGTGCTCACCCCCACCCTGGCGCGGGTGCCGCTCCCGGTCGGTGCGATCCGTGACGACGCCGACCCGGCTGCCGACTTCGAGGCCCAGAAGGCGTTCACCCCCTGGACGTCGGCCTGGAACGTGACCGGCATGCCCGCGATCTCGCTGCCGCTGCACTGGACCGACGACCCCGACCCGCTCCCCGTGGGCGTGATGCTCGCCGGCCGTCCCGCCGGCGAGGAAGCCCTGCTCGCCCTCGCCGCCCAGGTCGAGGCCGCCCGCCCCTGGCACGACAGGAGACCGCCCGGATGGTGACCCCCACCGCGCTGCTGAGCACCGAGGAGGCGCGCCAGGTGCGCGACCTCATGGACGCGGCGTTCGACGACTTCACCGACCACGACTGGTCGCACTCCCTCGGCGGGCTGCACGCGATCGTGCGCCACGACGGCCAGGTCGTCGCCCACGCCGCCCTGGTCCAGCGCCGGCTCCTCGTGCGGGGCCGGTCGCTGCGCTGCGGCTACGTCGAGGCCGTCGCGGTCGACCCGCGCCTCCAGCGCCGCGGGCTCGGCTCGGAGGTGATGGCCGAGGTCGAGGCGCACGCCACGGCGTACGACGTGCTGGCGCTGAGCGCGTCCAGCGCCGCCGTCGCGTTCTACGAGGCCCGCGGGTGGCACCTGTGGCGCGGGCCGTCGTCGGTGCTGACGCCCGACGGGCTGCTGGCGACGCCCGAGGACGACGGCGCCATCTACGTGCTCGGCGGCACCGGCCTCGACCTCGACGCCCCGATCGCCTGCGACTGGCGCGACGGCGACGTCTGGTGAGCCGTCCGTGCCTGCGGCCTAGGTGTCGTAGGACAACCCGTCCCACGGTGCGTAGTAGGCGATGAAGTCTCCCGGGACGACGTTGATCGAGTACTCGCCGGCGTACCGGCTGACCTCCCACCCGAAGGTGGTCCCGTCGACCTCGGTCGTGAAGGGCTCCACGACGACGGGCTCGAGCTCGTAGTCGCCCAGCTCGGCCAGGTGTGCCTCGACGAGGTCGCGACCGGCCGGTCCGGCCGGTCCGGCCTGGCCGGGCGGTAGCGGGCGCTCGACGCCCCGCGGGACCGGTGTCACGACGACCTCGTCGAAGGTGCCGTCGGCCTTCCACAGGAAGAGGCCGACGTAGCCCTGCCTGGCGGAGAACAGCTCCTCGCTGAGGAAGAACCTGCGTCCGTCCCCGGCGGTGCCGGCGTAGGGGACGTGGTAGTCGTCGGGGACGATCGTGAACCGGGTGGGCCGCTCGCCGGGCCCGGCCAGTGGCGGCGAACCGCCCTCCGCACCGTCCCGCGCCCCGCACCCCACGGTCGCGACCGCGACGGCTGCCAGGACGAAGGTGCGGCGGTGACTGCCTGGTGCTCGGGTCATCGACGAGACCCTAGACCCGGTCCGAGGCCCTGGCGCGACGAAGGTCTGCGACACACTTCGGTGCGTGGCGGACAGGTAGGGGCATGAGCACCTCGAGACGGGCTCCGGACCCGGAGTCGATCTTCGTCCCCCTCTACGAGTCGACCTACGCCGACCTCCTGAGGTTCGTGCAGCGACGCACGCACCCCACGCACGCCGAGGACGTCGTCGCCGACGCGTTCCTGGTCGCGTGGCGCCGGATCGACCAGCTCCCTCGGGACGGCGACGACGCCCGCGCGTGGCTGTTCGGCATCGCTCGCCACGTGATCCTCAACGACGCCCGGGGGGCCGTGCGAGAGCGCGCTCTCGGCGTCCGGCTCACCGAGCTCCCCGTGGAGGCGGCGGCGGACGTGGATGCCGACCTCGTGGCCCGACAGGTCGACCTCGTGCGCGCCTGGAAGCGGCTGTCCGCCGTGCACCAGGAGGCGCTGGGCCTGGCGGTCTTCGAGGGCATGACCGCACCTCAGGGAGCGGCCGTGCTCGGCATCTCTCCCGTGGCGTTCCGGTTGCGACTCAGTCGCGGCCGCCGAGCGCTGCGGCTCCACCTGGACCACCTGCCCCGACCGTCGGCGACCCCCGCCGGCATCCCCGAGAGGACCACCCAGTCATGACCTCCACCCACGACACCCTGGCCGTCCTCCGCTCGCTCGACGCTGCCGACCGGGACCCCGACCCGCAGGGTCCACGGGCTCGGGACGACCTCGCACGCATCGTGTCCAGCCCCCGCCCGCCGTCCGCGGGTCGCCGGCCGCACCGTGGTCGCCGCGGCTGGAGGCTCGTGGCGGCGGGTGGCGCGGTCACGGTCGCCGCCACGGCCGTCGTCGTGCTCCCCTCCGTCACCGGCGGTGACCGGGCGTTCGCGACCTGGACCCCGACCCCCGAGCCCCTGGCGGACCCCGCGACGCGCGCTGCGGCGGCCGAGGAGTGTCGCGACGCCCAGCGCAGCGGCCCGGCCCCGGACCTCAGCCGCGAGCTGGACGCCGCCACGGTCGCCGTCGCCGAGCGCCGCGGGGCATGGACCACCGTGCTCCTGGCGGGCGACGCCGGCTTCGCGGCGCTGTGCATCACCGACCAGTCGACCCGGCTGTTCGCGCACGACTGGATCGGCTCCGTCGGGACCCCCACCGACCACGCGACGCCCGCCCCGCGTGACCTCGTCGCCACCGACCTGGGCAGCGGCACCCTCGACGCGGGCGACCTGTCCCTGGCCGCCGGTTCCGCCGGGGCGGACGTGGCCGCGGTCGCCTACCGCAGCGGTGCCCACGGCACCGTCGCGGCCACCGTGTCCGACGGGCACTTCGCGCTCTGGTTCCCCGGCGACGAGCTCGCGGACGCCGACCGCGCGGGCGTCGTCGTCGACGTGACCTACCGCGACGGCACGACGGGGACCGTGACCCTGCGGCTCTGAGCCCGCCCTCGGCCGGGCCCGGGGAAAGCGAGGACGCGGGGCGGGTGCCCTGCGGCCCCGCTGCCTGTCGTTCACGCGGTGGCTACCGGGAGGCTCGCTGGCGCGACTCGGTGGTTCACGCCGTGCCGCCACAGTCGCAGCCGCGCGGAGCGCCTCCGGCGCGCGCGGCCGGCGAACCGTCCCGAGGGAGTGGCAGCAGTGAGCCTCGACGAACGGCTGCAGGGGTTCGTGACGACGCCGGGGATCGCGGTGACGGCGTTCGTCGTGGCGTTCCTCGCCGGCGCCGCCCACGCGGCGGGACCGGGCCACGGCAAGAGCCTGGCGGCGGCCTACCTGGTGGGCACGCAGGGCCGGGTGCGCGACGCGTTCTGGATGGGTGCCTCGGTCGCGCTCATGCACACCTTCTCGGTCCTGGTGATCGCGCTCGCGTGGACGTTCTTCTCGCTCTCCGACCTCGTCGAGCTCGAGACGCTGACGACGCTGCTGCAGCTGGCCGCCGGGTTGGTGGTGCTCGCCACCGGCGGCTGGCTCCTGCGCCGCTGGGTCCGCCAGCTCGGGGACGACGGCCACGGCCACGGCCACGGACATGGCCACGGCCACGGACATGGCCACGGACACGGACACGGCCACGGACACGGCCACGGCGCGCGGCCGGAGACGACGCGCCCGGGGCTGGTGCTGCTCGGCGCGTCGGGTGGCCTGGTGCCGTCGCCGTCCGCGTTCCTGGTCCTCACCACCGGCCTGTTCGCCGGCCGGGCGGCGTTCGCGTTCCTGCTGGTCGCGACGTTCGGGCTGGGGATGGCCGTGGTGCTGGTGGGCGTCGGCCTGCTCGCCCTTGCCGGCAGCAGCGTGCTGGTCCGGAGCGCGGAGTCGCGGGGGGTCCTCTGGCTGTCCACCCGGGTGGCGCCCGTGCTCGCGGCCGGCGCCATCGCGATCCTGGGGGCCGGCCTGACGGTCGTGGCCCTGACCGACCTCACCGGGACCGCGGCGTGAGGGCCGGTCCGCGCGACGCCTCGAGTGTTAACGCGCTCGACCCGGTCCGGCCACCGAGGTGAGCGGCGGCCGTCAACGCCCGTGTCCACGGTGGCCGGGTCAGCGGCCGCCCGGGCCGCGACGGGGCCTCGGCCCCGGGGAGGGACGGCAGTGGCGATGACCTGGCGGTGGGCGCTGCGGGTGGCCGCCGTGCTGCACGTCGCCGTCGCGGTGAGCGTCCTCGGAGCGGGCACGGCGTACGCCCACCCCTTCGGCGATCCCCAGACCGTCGAGATCACCGCGGACGGCGCCCACGTCCAGGTCCGCTGGCAGGCGGCACCCGACGACCTCACCGCCCTCGCCCTCGCGCTCGGGGTCGTCGACGACCGACGCACCTTCGTCTACCAGGACGGCGCCCTCGTCCCCGAGGAGTCGGACCCCACCGACATCCAGGCGCTGACGGCCGGACCCCGGCTGGCCGACTACCTGCTCGAGCGGATCGCGGTCACGGTCGACGGGCGCGGGTGCGCGGGGGAGGTGACCTCGCTCGAGGACCTCGGCGGTGAGGGCGCCGACCTGGAGTTCGTGTGCTCGGCCGACGTGGCCGCGGCCGAGGTCACGGTGTCGACGCTGCTCGACGTCCACCCGGCCTACAAGACGCTCGCCACCGGCCACGACGGCCAGCGGCACGTCTACACGGCAGCGGCCGACACCGCCCGTTGGACGTTCTCCGCTGCCGATGGTGGGGCCGGGGGTGCGACCGACCAGCAGCTCCAAGGCTCGGACGGCGCCGGCCAGGACCTGGGCCGCAGCGCCGCGATCCAGCTGTCGGCCGTCGGGGGCGCGCTCCTCGTCCTGCTCGTCGCCGTGGCGAGCCTCCGGTGGCTGCGCCGACGCGGACGGACGGCCTGACCGATGACCGTCGCGGGTGCGTCCCTCACTTCCTTCCCCACCTGCGGCGTCCGGCCGACAGGTGTCGCCTTCCGTCCGTCCCACCCGAGGAGAGAGCTGTCGTGACCCCACGACCGAACCGTCCTGTCCGCCGCGCGATCGTGGCCGTCGCCGGCCTCGCCGCCGTGGCCGGCGGCCTGATCGGGCAGCCGAGCCACGCCGCACCCGACCCGGTGCCGACGGCTGCCCCGATCGTCGTCCCCGTCGCCGACGTGCTCGACGTCGACCTCGCCGACGGCACTCCGACCGACCGCGCCCAGGCGCTCCCCGCGCGGACCGTCGGCGCTCCCGTCATCGGCACCGACCCGGGCGTCCCCGGCCCGATCGCGACGTTCGACGGCAACGACGCGTACGCCTACCCGTTCGTCCAGGAGTGGGGCAAGCTGGCCACCGGGTTCAGCGTCGAGTGCGTGTTCCGGTACGACGGGTCCACCCCGGCCGCCCAGGGCAACGTCTGCTCCAACGCCGAGGGCGGCGGTGTCGCGATCGACGTCGGCGGCAACATCATCGAGCTCTGGGCCCACGTCGGCGGTGCCTACAAGCGCATCAACGCGCCCCTCGTCGGCAACCGCTGGAACCACGTCATGGCGGTCTGGGACGGCGCCACCGTCAAGCTCTACCTCGACGGTGAGGTGGCAGCGCAGGCCGCGGCGACCGGTGCGCTGCGACCCCCGCCGGCCCACGCCCAGAACTGGGTCGTCGGGGCCGACTCCGCGGGCCAGGGCGGGATCCAGAACTACAGCCTGTCGTCGGTCGCGACCAGCCGGGTCTACAGCCGAGCGCTGACGGCCGAGCAGGTGGCGGTCCTCGCCGACCAGACGTTCGAGGAGGCGGACTCGCTGGTCACCCTCCGGTCGCCGAAGGACGGGTCGACGGTCGGTGGCGGGAGCGTCGCCATCGCCGGCCTGCTGACGGAGCCGGCATCGGTCTCCTACACCCTCGACGGCGGCGCGACCGTCGACCTCGGCGACTTCGACGGGACGTTCGACGGCCAGGTCACCGGTGTCACCACGGGTGACCACCGCCTGGAGGTCGTCGCGGAGGCGGCCGACGGCACGACCGAGTCCGAGACGGTCGCCTTCAGCGTCGACGCCACCGGCCCGGAGATCACCGTCGCCTCGCCCGTCGACGGGACGGACTACGTCGGGGAGCCCCTGACGATCGACGTGACGGCCGAGGACCCGGCCGGCGTCGACGCCCTCGAGCTCGTGCTCGACGGGGTGCCGGTCGAGAACGGCTCGGTGGTCGACCCCGACGTGGTCGAGGACGGGGCCCACACGCTCGTCGTCACGGCCACCGACGGCGTGCTCAACACCAGCGAGGAGACCGTCACCTTCACCACGAGCGGGAACTCGCCGGACGTGCCGTCCGAGCCGACGCCCGCCGACGGTGCCGCCGAGGTGACCCCGACCGGCGCCGAGCTCTCGGTGACCGCCGCGGACCCCGCCGGCGACGCGCTCGACGTGGCCTTCCGGTGGGGCCACCGGGCCGACGGCGCAGCAGCGGTGCGGCAGGGGTCGTCCACGACCGCGGTGCCCGGCCGTCGCGCCGGCGACACGGTCGCCGACGGGTCGGCGATCGAGGCGGTGGACGCGTCCGGGCTGACGACGTCCGCCGAGGGGGCCTACCCCTTCCAGCAGTTCGACGTCGCGGTGCCGGACGACATCCACGCCCCGCGGTTCACCGTGGAGTGGGCGGGCGAGGTGGAGCTCGGTCACCGTGCCGCGCTCTCGGTGTGGAACCACACGACCCGCTCGTGGCAGCTGCTGGCCGAGGGCCAGGGCGGCGAGCCGCTCGCCCTGTCGGCCGACGCCGCCGTCGCCGACACCGTCCGCGACGAGGTGGCCCAGCTGATGGTCCAGGACGTGCCGCCGGCCGTCGTCGACGAGGACGACGAGGCGACCTTCGCCTGGATCACCGACACCCAGCACTACTCCGAGCGGGAGCCGCAGACCTTCCAGAAGATGGTCGACTGGGCGGTGGAGAACCGGGAGGCCGAGGACATCGGGTACGGCGTGCACACCGGCGACATCGTCCAGACGCCGACGGCCTCGATGGAGTGGGCGCGGGCCTCGGAGGTGATGCGCACCTGGGACGAGGCCGACCTCCCGTACGGCGTCGTGCCCGGCAACCACGACGACGTCGGCGGCACCGGTGAGTACCGCCCCTACCGCGAGCACTTCGGCGCGAAGCGGTACGACGACAACCCCTGGTACGGCGGGACCGTCCACGACAACGTCCAGCACTTCGACCTGGTCTCGACGCCCAAGGCCGACTACCTGGTCATGTACCTCGACTGGACCCTCGACGACGACGAGATCGCGTGGGCCAACGAGGTGATCCAGGGCCACCCGGACCACAACGTCATCATCGCGACGCACTGGTACATCGGCGGCGGCGGTGCGTTCACGGGCGTGGGCGAGCGGATCTTCAACGAGGTCGTCGTCCCGAACAAGAACGTCGACCTGGTGCTGTGCGGGCACATCCACAACACGGCCTACAACATCAAGCACCTCGACGACGGGCGCGTGGTGGTCGAGGTCCTCTACGACACCCAGGAGCTGCCCACGTCCGGCGGTGGCTGGATGCGGACCATCGACCTCGACGCGGCCGACGACACCATGACGCACGACTCGTTCTCGGTGCTCAACCCCGAGGCCGAGAGCGCGTTCGGCGACCCCGCCGCCGAGAACTTCACCACCGAGCTGCAGATCG
This sequence comes from Nocardioides sp. WJ219, assembly GCF_058559815.1. NCBI lineage: Bacteria > Bacillati > Actinomycetota > Actinomycetes > Propionibacteriales > Nocardioidaceae > Nocardioides > Nocardioides sp. WJ219. The sequence continues at coordinate 625,197 of NZ_JBZUJV010000002.1, read as the reverse complement.
ACACCCCGACCCGGGCGATCTCCACCGACCACCTCGAGGTGACGGCCCTCGGCACCAGTCGCGTCGGCCTGGCCACCGGGGTCGCGTCGGGGAGCCGGGCGACGGTCGACGCGGGTGACCTGACGCCGAGCACCACCTACCAGTGGTACGCCCAGGTCACCGACGCCGACGGGTACCGCGCGACGTCACCGGTCTGGGAGTTCACGACCGGCGAGGAGGTCGCGCCCGAGCCGACCGCGACGGCGGTGTCGGGCGACCCCGTGCGGATCACCTACGGCGCCGCGGCCACGGTCCGCGCGGAGGTCGACCCGGTCGAGGCCACCGGGACCGTGACCTTCGCCGCGGGTGCGACGAGCTGCCGGGCACCCCTGGTCGACGGTGCAGCGACCTGCTCGCTCGGCCGGGTCGGAGCCGGCACCCACCGGGTGACGCTCGCCTACGGCGGGGACGACGGGCACGCGCCGTCCTCAGGTGCCCTCCGGCTGCACGTGGCCAAGGCCGACCCGAGGCTGGAGGCGTCGGCCGCGCCCAGGCAGGTGGCGCGCCGGAAGCCCGTGGTCCTCAAGGCCACCGTGGCCTCCGGCGTCACCGGCAAGGTGGTGTTCAGGACGCGCGGGACGACGTCGTGCAGCGCCACGATCAGTGCGGGCCGGGCCTCGTGCCGGATCGGCGCCACGCTCGAGCCGGGGCGCCACACCGTCGTCGCGACCTACCCGGGCAACGGCAGCTACCTGCCGGATCGCGACACCTTCACCTTCACCAAGCGGCGGTAGCAGCCGGGCGCCGGCCGTCGTGACCCCGGTGGCCGGTCAGTCGATCGCCCAGGCCGCCCGGAACTCGTCGGGGGCCATCTCGTCGAGGTGGTCGCGCAGCAGGGCCATCAGCACGGCGGCGTCGTCGGGCCCACCCACCGGGACCTCGAGCTCGGCGACGCCGTCGCTGCGTCGGCGCACGACGACGACGCCCTCGCCGGTCAGCTCGAACCGGCCGCCGGTCGTGGCGCACCACAGGTCCAGGGCCCCGGCGACGACCCGGCCGAGCCGGCGGCGGCGCCGCGGCTCGAGCCCGAGGAGGTAGACCTCGCCGGCGGCCAGCGGTTCGAGGGTCGCGGTCATGGTTCCAGCGTAGGTTCGACCCCATGACCCAGCTGACGCCCTACCTCTGCGTCCACGACGGGCGCGCCGCCATCGAGTGGTACGTCGCCACCCTCGGTGCTGTGGTGACCCTCGACCCGATCGTCATGGACGACGGGAGCATCGGCCACTGCGAGCTCGCGGTCGACGGGGCGGGGTGGATGCTCTCGGAGGAGTTCCCCGAGGCCGGTGTGGCGGCGCCCGCCGCCGACCGGGGCTCGAGCGTGACCCTCCACCTGGCCGTCACCGACGTCGACGCGCTCGCGGCCCGGGTCGAGGAGGCCGGCACCCCGATGACCCGAGGGCCGGAGGACAGCCAGCCGGCGGGCCGGGTCGCGGTGTTCATCGACCCGTTCGGGCACCGCTGGTTCCTCAACTCCCCGGCGGCGTAGTCGTCGCGCCGCAGACGGACGACCGAATGTCCGTCCCGGCGGCGGTGCCCAGGCGCGGGAGGGGGAGGCCCGCCGACATCTGGTCGCCCTTCTGCGTCTGCCGACGCTGGCTCAGATGACGCCCTGGGCGAGCATCGCGTCGGCGACGTGCACGAAGCCGGCGATGTTGGCTCCGGCGACGTAGTTGCCGGGGCTGCCGTACTCGTCGGCGGTCGCGAGGCACCGCTCGTGGATGCCGCGCATGATCTCCTCGAGCCGCTGCTCGGTGTGCGCGAAGGACCACGAGTCGCGCGAGGCGTTCTGCTGCATCTCCAGGGCGCTGGTGGCGACCCCGCCGGCGTTGGCGGCCTTGCCGGGGGCGAAGACGACGCCGGCCTCGCCCAGCACCTTGACGGCCTCGGGTGTGCACGGCATGTTGGCGCCCTCGGCGACGACGGTGCAGCCGTGGCGGGCCAGGGTGGTGGCGTCGCGGCCGGTGAGCTCGTTCTGGGTGGCGCACGGCAGGGCGATGTCGCACGGGACGTCCCAGACCGAGCCGTCCTCGACGTGGCGCGCGTGCGGGTGGTGGTCGACGTACGCCGCGATGCGGCCGCGCTCGACCTCCTTGATCCGGCGCACCGTCTCGAGGTCGATGCCGCGCTCGTCGACGACGTAGCCGCCGGAGTCGGAGCACGCCACGACGGTGGCCCCGAGCTGCTGGGCCTTGGCGATGGCGTAGATCGCGACGTTGCCCGAGCCGGACACCACGACCGACTTGCCGTCGAAGGAGTCCTGGCGCGCCTTGAGGATCTCGTCGACGAAGAACACGGTGCCGAAGCCGGTGGCCTCGGTGCGCACCCGCGACCCGCCCCAGGACAGGCCCTTGCCGGTGAGCACGCCGGACTCGTAGCGGTTGGTGATCTTCTTGTACTGACCGAACAGGTAGCCGATCTCGCGGCCGCCGACGCCGATGTCGCCCGCCGGCACGTCGGTGTACTCCCCGATGTGGCGGTAGAGCTCGGTCATGAACGCCTGGCAGAAGCGCATCACCTCGCCGTCGGAGCGGCCCTTGGGGTCGAAGTCCGACCCGCCCTTGCCGCCGCCGATGGGCATGCCGGTGAGCGCGTTCTTGAAGATCTGCTCGAACCCGAGGAACTTCACGATGCCGAGGTTGACGCTCGGGTGGAACCGCAGCCCGCCCTTGTAGGGCCCGAGCGCGGAGTTGAACTCCACGCGGAAGCCGCGGTTGAGCTGCACCTGCCCCTGGTCGTCGACCCACGGCACCCGGAAGATGATCTGCCGCTCCGGCTCGCACAGGCGGCGGATGACGGCCGCGTCGCGGTACTGCGGGTGCTTGGCCACCACCGGGCCCAGGCTGTCGAGCACCTCGTGCACGGCCTGGTGGAACTCGGTCTCGGCGGGGTTGCGGCGCAGCACCTCGTCGTAGTCGTCCACCAGCTTCTCGTCGAGCGTGGGCACGCCGGTCTCCTGTCGTGGTCGGTCGACCCGACCTCAGCGGGACGGGGGAAGGGCCAGCCAACCAGCCGCCGCGGCGGTGAAGGCGGCGGGGTCGAGCGACCCGGCACCGGCCGGTACCCGCCCGAGCAGCGGCGCACCGGTCACCCGGGGCAGGTCGTCGGCGTTGCAGCGCTCGGCCAGCCCCGGCTCGGCGGGCCACGACCCGATCACCAGCCCCGCCGGGTCCAGCCCGCGGGAGCGCAGGGCACCCACGGTCAGCTCGGCGTGGTTGAGCGTGCCGAGACCGGCGGCGCACACGACCACGACCGCGACGGGATGGGTGGTCGCCAGGTCGGCGGCCAGGTCGAGCACCGTGCCGCCGTCGGTGTCGAGGCGCACCAGCAGCCCGCCCGCGCCCTCGACGACCACCACGTCGTACGACGCCGCGAGCCCGCGCACGCGGGCCGCGTGGTCGGCGACGGGCGGCAGCGCCACCCCGGCGCGCCGGGCGGCCGTGTCGGGGGCGAGCGGCTCGTCGAGGCTCGCGAGGGTGACCACGTCGACGCCGGCCAGGCGCGCCACGACGTCGGCATCGCCGGGCTCGCCGGACGTCACACCGGTCTGGACGGGCTTGACGACGAGCACCCGGCCCTCGGCGGTGGCGGCCAGCGCCGCCGTGACGATGGTCTTGCCCACCTCGGTCGAGGTGCCGGTGACGACCACGACCCGGGTCATGCGGTGTGCTCCTTGACGACGGCCACGAGCACGTCGACCGCGCGCGCCCAGTCGGCGTCGGCGAGGCCGGCGTTGACGGTGATCCGCAGGCGGGACACGCCGTCGGGCACCGACGGCGGCCGGAAGCAGCCGACCCGGACGCCCTGGGCCAGCGCAGCCGCCTGCGCGGCGAGCGCCACCGACGGCGACGGCATCGGGACCGAGAGCACCGCTCCCACCGACGGCTCGACTCCGAGGGATGCCGCGAGGTCGCGGATGCGCTGCTGCACCAGGGCCGGCAGTCCGGGGGAGGACCGCAGCACCCGCAGCGCGGCCAGCGCCGCGCCGGCCGAGGCGGGCGCGAGACCGGTGTCGAAGACGAACGGGCGCGCCCGGTTGACCAGGTGGTCGACGACGGCCCGCGGGCCGAGCACCGCCCCGCCCTGCGACCCGAGCGACTTGGACAGGGTGGCGGTGACGAGCACGTGGGGGAGCCCGGCGAGGCCGGCGCCCGCGACCAGGCCGGGGCCGTGCACCCCCACGCCGTGCGCCTCGTCTACCACCAGCAACGCGTCGTGCTCGGCGCACACCGACGCCAGGGCGACGAGCGACGCGGCGTCACCGAGCACCGAGTAGACCGACTCGACGAGCACCATCGCCCGCCGGCCGCAGGCGGCGGCGAGCGCGCGGCGTACGGCGTCGACGTCGTCGTGCGGCACCACCTCGACCGCGGCCCGGGAGAGGCGGACGGCGTCGATCAGCGAGGCGTGCACGTGGGCGTCGGAGACGACCAGGGTGTCGCGGTCGGCCAGCGCGGAGACGACGCCGAGGTTGGCGTGGTAGCCGGTGGAGAAGACCAGGGCGGCCGGCTGGCCGAGGTAGTCGGCGAGCTCGCGCTCGAGGTCGGCGTGCAGCTCGAGGGTGCCGGTGACCAGGCGCGAGGCACCGGCGCCGCCGCCCCAGCGCTCGGCGGCCGCGACCGCGCCCGCCACCACCCGGGGGTCGCGCGCGAGCCCGAGGTAGTCGTTGCCGGCGAGGTCGACGGTCGGGTCGTCGGCGCCGCGGGGGCGCAGGGTCCGCTGCAGCGACGACGCCGCTCGCGTCGACGCCTGCTCGGCGAGCCAGGTCTCCCAGGTCATCAGGCGACCTCGGCGGCCCGGGCCACGGCGCGGCAGATCCGGTCAACGTCGTCGTCGGTCGCGACGTACGGCGGCATCGTGTAGACGAGGTCGCGGAACGGCCGCAGCCACACGCCCTCGGTGGCCGCCGCGGCGGTGGCCCTGACCACGTCGACGGGGTGGTCGAGCTGGACGACGCCCACCGCCCCGATCACGCGGACGCCGGGCAGCCCGGCCAGGCCCGCGTCGAGCCGCGCGCGGATGCGCGCGACCTGGGTGCGCCAGTCGTGGGCGTCGAGCAGGTCGAGCGAGGCCAGCGCCACGGTGCAGGCGAGCGCGTTGCCCATGAAGGTCGGTCCGTGCATCAGCACACCGGAGTCCGACGCCGAGATGCCGCGGGCGACCTCGTCGGTGCACAGCGTCGCGGCGAGGGTGACGTAGCCGCCGGCGAGCGCCTTGCCGACGCACATCACGTCAGGCACCACGCCGGCGTGGTCGGCGGCCCACAGCTCGCCGGTGCGGCCGAAGCCGGTGGCGATCTCGTCGAGCACCAGCAGGAACCCGTGCTCGTCGCACACCTCGCGCATCACCCGCAGGCACGCGGCGTCGTAGACCCACATGCCCCCGGCCCCCTGGAGCACCGGCTCGACGATCACGGCCGCCACCTCGTCGCGGTGCTCGGCCGCGAGGGCGCGGAACGCGGCCGCCCACCCCTCGACGTCACCGCCCGGGGCCGGTGGTCGCGGCGCGAACAGCTGCTCCGGCAGCACGCCGGCCCACATCGCGTGCATGCCGCCGTCGGGGTCGCACACGCTCATGCAGCCGAACGTGTCGCCGTGGTAGCCGCCGCGCACGGTGAGCATCCGCGTGCGCTCGGGTCGCCCGCGTCCGCGCTGCCACTGCAGCGCCATCTTGAGCGCGACCTCCACCGACACCGACCCGGAGTCGGCCAGGAAGACCCGCTCCAGCCCGCCGGGGGCCAGCGAGACGAGCCGTTCGGCGAGCCGGACGGCGGGCGCGTTGGTGAGTCCGCCGAACATCACGTGCGCGAGGTCGACCGAGCGCAGCGCCGCGTCGAGCGCGGGCTGGCCGTAGCCGTGGATCGCGGCCCACCACGACGACATCCCGTCGACGAGCTCGGTGCCGTCGTCGAGGCGCAGCCGGGTGCCGTGGGCGCCGGTCACCATCCGGACCGGCGTGGGGTCGGTCATCGAGGTGTAGGGGTGCCACACGTGCTCGCGGTCGAAGGCGAGCAGGTGGTCAGACATGGTGGTCGGACCTGCCCACCGTCACGCGTTCGGTGCGACCGTCGTGCCGGCGCCGCGACGACGCTTGGCCGGGTCACGGGTCACGTCACCGGTCGGGACGTCGGCGGGCGCGGGCGCCGCGCCGAGCACCACGAACCCGTGGTCGCGGATCAGCTCGAGGTCGGCCTCCGCGGCCTGGCCCTCGGAGGTCAGGTAGTCGCCGAGGAAGATGGAGTTGGCGACGTGCAGGGCCAGGCCCTGCATCGAGCGCAGGTGCATCTCGCGGCCGGCGGCGATGCGCACCTCGCGGTCGGGGCACACGAAGCGCGCCATCGCGAGGATCCGCAGGCAGCGGGCCGGCTCGAGCTCCCAGGTGTTCTCGTACGGGGTGCCGTCGAACGGCATCAGGAAGTTGACCGGGATGGAGTCGGACCCGAGGTCGCGCAGCGCGAACAGCGCCTCCACCAGCTGCTCGTCGGACTCGCCCAGCCCCGCGATCAGGCCGCTGCACGCCGAGAGCCCGGCCGCCTTGGCCTTGCCGACGGTGTCGACGCGGTCGGCGTAGGTGTGGGTCTGGACGATGTTGTCGTGGTGGGACTCGGCGGTGTTGATGTTGTGGTTGTAGGCGTCGACCCCGGCGTCGCGCAGCCGCTCGGCCTGGCCGTCCTTGAGGAGGCCCAGGCACGCGCACACCTCGACCTCGGGGTGCTCGGACTTGATCGCCCCGACCATGTCGGCGACGCGCTCGACGTCCTTGTTGGTGGGCCCGCGGCCGCTGGAGACCATGCACACCCGGGTGGCGCCGCCCTGGAGGCCGGCGGTGGCCTGCGCGAGCGCCTCGTCGGTCTGGAGCCACTTGTACTTCAGGATGTCGGCCTGCGAGCCGAGCGACTGGGAGCAGTAGTTGCAGTTCTCGGGGCACAGGCCCGACTTGAGGTTGACCAGGTAGTTGACCTTGACGGTGTTGGCGAAGTAGTGCCGCCGCAGCCGCCCGGCCGCCGCGACGACGTCGAGCAGCTCGTCGTCGTGGGCGCGCAGCACGGCGAGGGCGTCGTCCTCGGTGGCCGGCTTCCCGTCGAGGATCTGGCTGGCCAGCTGGTCGAAGGAGGTCCGCGCGGTCATGGTCGCCAGTATGCCGACCGGAGGGGACGCCGCGGGGAGCGGTCCCAGCGCTGGGACGTCGCCCGTCACCGGTACGGCGCGATCGGGTTCTGCAGCGTCCCGGCGTACATCAGCGACTCGGCCTGGTCGGCGAGGTCGACCATCTGCAGCGTGTTGCGCAGCTGCAGCCGGTTGAGGCAGGAGTGGTCGAACTCGGCGCGGAACAGGTCGTACGCCGCCGCCGCCCCGGCGAGGTGCGGGTGGTCCTCGGCGTGCCGGCGTACGCAGGCGCCGACCTCGGCCCAGAACTCCTCGACCGGCAGCACCCCGTCGACGTGCAGGATCGCGGCGAGGTGGCGCAGCACGCCGTCGAGGACGTCGGTGTGCAGCGCGAGGGCCTTGACGTCGTCGGTGACCTTGATCCGCACCCGCTCGACGTCGGGCGGCAGCGGCTGGTCGCCCATCACCGCGACCTCCTCGCCGATGTCCTTGACGAACGCCCGCACCGGCACGTGGTCGCGCAGCACCAGCACCAGGTTCTCCCCGTGCGGCATGAACGCGAGGTCGTGGGCGAGCAGGCAGTGCACGACCGGCCGCACGTAGGCGTCGAGGTACGACGCCAGCCAGGCCCGGGCGTCGAACCCCGAGGCCTCGACCAGCGCGACGGCGTAGGACCGGCCCGCGGCGTCGCGGTGCAGCAGCGAGGCCATGGTGGCGAGGGACTCGCCCGTGCCGAGCCGGGGCACGGGGCTCTCGCGCCACAGCGCGGCCAGCATCTTCTGCTGCGGTGAGCGGACGCCGCCCGCCTCGGCGACGGCGTGGTAGACGTCACCGGTGTAGCCGATCGCGGCCCGCTCGCGCAGCACCTCCAACCCGCACCCGCGCAGCGTCGGGTCTCCCTCGACGACGTCGGCGACGTGGTCGTTGATGGCCGGGGTCGGACCCATGTACGCCGGTGAGAGCCCGCGCAGGAACCCCATGTTCTGGATGGCCAGCGCGGTCTTGACGTAGTGGCGCTCGGGCCGGTCGAGGTTGAAGAACGTGCGGATCGACTGCTGGGCCTGGTAGTCGTCGCGGCCCTCGCCCAGCGGGACGAGGTCGCGGCGGGCCACGTCGGGCGCGAACGTGATCGCGACCTTGTCGGTCCACTGCCACGGGTGCAGCGGCATCAGCCGGTAGTCAGCGGGGTCGAGGTCGAGGCTGCGCAGCCGCTGGTCGAACCCGGCGCGCACATCGGGGTCGAGCTCGGCGGCGTACAGCGCGTCCTCGGTGAGGCCGGCGCCCAGCGACAGCCGGCTCAGCGAGCGCCGCACGGCGAGCCAGACGAGCCGCACCCGCGCGCCGGTCTCGGGCGCGTAGGCGAGGTAGTCGTCGAGGCCGTAGCCGATCCGGCCGTTGTTGGCCACGAACGACGGGTGGCCCTCGGTCATCGCCGCCTCGACCTCCTGGTAGCCGGCACCCACCAGGTCGTCGGACGTGGCGCGGTCGGCGGACCACTTCCAGGCCGACGACTGGATCGTGGCCGCGAGCTCCTCGAGGTAGACGGCGAGGAGCGTGTCGGGGATGCCGAGCAGCGGGGCCGTCTCGACCACGAACGCCTGCACGTCGAGCTCGGCGGGCTCGCCGTCGACCGTGCGCGACACCGTGGCGGGGTCGATCGCCCAGTGGTCGAGCGGCAGCCGCTCAGCCGCGAACGTGTACGCCGCCCGGCCGTCGGGGGAGCGGAGCACCCAGCCGGCGTCGTCCGCCGGCTCGGGGGCGAGCAGGCGCTCGTGGGCGAGCTCGCCGATCGCCTTGGTCACCAGGTGCCGCTGCACCGCGGCCAGGGACGTGGGGTTGAGGTGGGGGGTGTCGATCATGACGGGCGCCTCCAGGCGGTGCGGGTGCAGAACGAGAGTGCGGCGACCTTGGGCGGTGGACCGGGCAGGTGCACGACCCGCTCGACGACGAAGCCGGCCTCGGCGTTGAGCCGGGCGATGCGCTCGTTGCGCACGTCGGGCTCCACGACCACCCGGCGCACGCCGGGGTCGGCGAAGCAGTGCTCCAGCACGGCGGCGAAGACCCGCCGGGTGTAGCCGGGCTGCGGGGTGCTGCCCGGCGCGGGCGGCGCGACCAGCACGTGCATCCCGAGGTCGCCGACGCCCACCTCGGGCAGGTCGGCGAGGCCGACCTCGGGTGCCAGCCGCGGGTCGTAGGTCTCGGCCAGGAACGCCGGCTCGCCGTCGACCCGGCCGAGCCACGCGTCGTGGTGGGGGTGCTCGGCGACGCGGCGGTACTCGCGGACGACGTCGGCCGGGGTCGCGTCCGGCATCTCCCAGAACACCGAGCGCGGGTGGGTCACCCAGGAGTGCAGGCGGTCGGCGTGCTCGTCGACGTCGAGCGGCTCAAGGACGATCATCGCCGGCTCGTCTCGCGCAGGTGGTCGGGCACCCCAAAGGTCTGCACCGCGATCCGCTTCTCGACCGGGTAGACCTCGCGGCCGGTCAGCGCCGCGAGGATGACGCTGTTGCGGTAGGCGCCCATGCCGAGGTCGGGGGCGACGAAGCCGTGCGTGTGCTCCTCGGCGTTCTGCACGAACACCTCGTGACCGGTGCGGTCGACGGCGTACGTCGGCGAGGCGACGTACCGGCCGGCCTCGTCGAGCACCAGGCGGTCGCGGATGCCGTCGAGGAACGCCGGCACCTGCGCGGCGTAGCCGGTCGCGAGCACCAGCCCGTCGGTGGTGAGCCCGAACGCCTCGTCGGTCTCGGCGTGGTGCAGGTCGAGCCGGATGCCGTCGTCGACGACGCGGGACCCGACGACCTCCGTGCCGGTGACCAGGGTGGTGCGCGGCCCGTGCCCCGAGACCCGCAGGCGGTAGTGCAGGTCGAAGATCGCGTCGACCAGGTCACTGCTGATGCCCTTGTAGAGAGAGCGCTGTTCACGAAGGAGATCACGGCGCACGCCGGCGGGCAGGCCCTGGAAGTAGGCGGTGTACTCCGGCGACGTCATCTCCAACGTCAGCTTGGTGTACTCCATCGGGAAGAACCGCGGGCTCCGGGTGAGCCAGGTCAGCGTGTAGTCGTGGTCGGGGCTCGCGGCCAGGAGGTCGTGGTAGACCTCCGCGGCGCTCTGCCCGCTGCCCACCACGGTGATCGACCGGCGCTGCTGCAGGTCGCTGCGGTGGGTCAGGTAGTCGGCGCTGTGGCAGACGGTGGTCTCGAGACGGTTGCTAGCGCAACCTCCTCGACCAGCGTCGGTCGCCGTGCTGCCGTCGTCGCCCGTGACCACGTCCCGCAACGCCTCCGGCACCCGCGGCTGCGTGCCCACGCCCAGCACCACCCGCCGTCCGCGCAGCTCGTCGCCGCGCGCCGTGCGCACGACGTACGCCGTGCCGTCGTGCTCCACCGACGTCACCGCCTGGCCGAACCGCACGGTGCCGAGGCGCTCGGCCGCCCAGCGGCAGTAGTCGTCGTACTCGCGACGCAGCGGGTAGAAGGACTCGCGGATGTAGAACGGGTAGAGGTTGCCGGTCTCCTTGAGGTAGTTGAGGAACGACCACCGGGACGTGGGGTCGGCCATGGTGACCAGGTCGGCGAGGAACGGGACCTGCAGGGTGGCGTCGTCGAGGAGCATGCCGGGGTGCCACGACAGCTCGTCGCGAGCCTCGAGGAAGACGCAGTCGAGGTCGTCGACGGCGTCGGCGAGGCAGGCGAGGCCGAGGTTGAACGGGCCGGCGCCGATGCCGATCACGTCGTGGGTCATCAGGCGACCTCCTCGCGGGCCAGCAGCTCGTCGCCGATGGCGACCACCTCGTCGACGATCCCGAGGATGTCGGCGGCGGTGGCCATCGGGTTGAGCAGCGTGAGCTTGAGCCACGCGTGGCCGCCGACCTTGGTGGCGGCGACCATCGCCGCGCCGCGCGCGTAGAGCGCCGAGCGGATGAGCGGGGTGAGCCGGTCGCACTCCTCGACGTCCAGCCCGGCGGGGCGGTAGCGGAACACGACCGTGCTCAGCTGGGGCGCGGCGGCGAGCTCGACGTCGTCGCGCTCGGCCAGCCGCGCCCCCACCTCGGCGGCCAGGTCGACCACCGCGTCGACGTAGGCGCCGACCTGGTCGGGGCCCATGATCCGCAGCGTCATCCAGAGCTTGAGCGCGTCGAAGCGGCGGGTCGTCTGGATGCTCTTGTCCACCTGGTTGTGGCTCTGGTGCGCGGCCGTGCCCTCGGGCGGCGGGTTGAGGTAGTCGGCGTGCCAGGTGACGTGGCCGAGGTGGGCGCCGTCGGCGACGAGCAGGGCGCTGGAGCTGACGGGCTGGAACCAGGTCTTGTGGTAGTCGACGGTCACCGAGTCGGCGAGCTCGATCCCGGCCAGCCAGTGCCGCCGCGTCGTCGAGGCCAGCAGCCCCCCGCCGTACGCCGCGTCGACGTGGAACCACGCGCCGTGCGCGCGGGCCAGGGCGGCGACGTCGGTGAGCGGGTCGATGGCGCCGAAGTCGGTGGTGCCGGCGGTGGCGACGACGGCCATCACGTGGTGGTCCTGCGCCTCCGCGGCCGCGAGCGCGGCGCCCAGGGCCACGACGTCCATCCGGCGCCGCTCGTCGACCGGCACGCTGACGACCGCGACCTCGCCCAGGCCGAGCATCCGCGCCGCCTTCTGCACGCTGAAGTGCCCGTCGGCCGAGGCGATCACGCGCAGCGAGGTGAGCGGTGCGCCCGACGCGACGGCGTGGTCGCGCGCGAGCAGCAGGGCCTGGAGGTTGGACTGCGTGCCGCCGCTGGTGAAGATCCCGTCGGCGCGGGGCCCGAAGCCGATCCGGGCCGTGGTCCAGTCGACCAGGTGGCGCTCGATGTAGGTGCCGCCGACGCTCTGGTCGAAGGTGTCGAGGCTGGAGTTCACGCCGCTGACGAAGACCTCGGCGAGCAGCGCCGGGATGACGACCGGGCAGTTGAGGTGGGCGGCGTACGACGGCTCGTGGAACCACACGGCGTCGTCGAGGTAGAGCCGGCTCATCTCTGCCAGCGCGGCGTCGACGTCGTGGAGGGGCCGGTCGAGGTCGACGTCGGCGACCGGCTTGGCGGCCAGCTCGGCGGACAGGCCCGTGGAGGGCCGGCGCTGCACGCGGCCGAGCGCGTCGGCGAGGTGGTCGACCCCGCGGCGCATCGTGGCGACGTAGGCGTCGGCGTGGTGCGGGTGGAACAGGTGGGAGAGCGGGTGGGGCGACGGGGGAGCGACCACCGGACATCCTTCCGAGACGGAGGTTAGGTGAGGCTCACCTTAGTAGAGATCCCCGTGCTCGGGCAGGTCGGCTCAGCGGTCGAGCCGGCGGGCCAGGTACGTCGCCGTGGCGCCGACGCCGGCGGCCGCGACGGCGCGCGGCGTACCGGCGGCGATGACCCGTCCACCCGCGTCGCCGCCGCTCGGCCCCAGGTCGACCAGCCAGTCGGCGCTGGCGATGGTGTCGAGGTCGTGCTCGACGAGGACGACCGTGTTGCCGGCGTCGACCAGGCGGTGCAGCTGGCCGAGCAGCAGCGCGGTGTCGAACGGGTGCAGACCGGCGGTGGGCTCGTCGAGGAGGTACAGCGTGTGCCCGCGCTGGGCCCGCTGCAGCTCGGTGGCCAGCTTGATCCGTTGGGCCTCGCCGCCGCTCAGCTCGGTGGCCGGCTGGCCGAGGCGCAGGTAGCCCAGGCCGACCTCGCGCAACGTCTCCAGGCCGCGCGACGCGGTGGGGACGTCGGCCAGCAGGACCGCGGCGTCGTCGACCGACAGCGCGAGCACGTCGGCGATCGTGTGACCGCGGTAGGTCACCTCGAGTGTCTCGGGGTTGTAGCGGGCGCCGTGGCACGTCGGGCAGGGGGAGTAGGTGCCGGGCAGGAACAGCAGCTCCACCGCGACGAACCCCTCGCCCTCGCAGGTCTCGCACCGTCCCTCGGCGATGTTGAAGGAGAACCGGCCGGCGCCGTAGCCCCGCTGCCGCGCCTCGGGCGTGGCGGCGAACGACTTGCGGACGGCGTCGAAGAGGCCGGTGTAGGTGGCCAGGTTGGACCGCGGGGTCCTGCCGATGGGCCGCTGGTCGACGACCACCAGCCGGTCGAACGCGTCGATGCCGGCGACCTCGCGGACGTCGGGCTCGTCGGGGGCCGGGCCCTCCTCGTCGGCGGGCGCGGGCGGCGCCTGGCCCAGGTGTCGTCGTACGACCTCGGCCAGGACCTGGATGACCAGGGTGGACTTGCCCGACCCCGAGACGCCCGTGACCGCGGTCAGCGCGTGGAGGGGCACCTCGACCGCGAGGTCGCGCAGGTTGTGCCGGGTGACCCCGCTGACCCGGAGCCAGGACCCGAGCCGCCGCGGCTCCCGCTCCACGGGCGGCACACGGTCGAACAGGTAGCGGCTGGTGATCGACTCGGGCACGTGCTCCAGCCCGGCGATCGGGCCGGAGTAGAGCACCTGGCCGCCGCCCTCACCCGCGGCCGGGCCGATGTCGACGATCCAGTCGGCGCGGCGCACGACGTCCATGTCGTGCTCGACGATGAACAGGGTGTTGCCGGCGGCCTTGAGCTGGTCGAGGACCCGCAGCAGGGGTTCGGCGTCGGCCGGGTGGAGACCGGCCGACGGCTCGTCGAGCACGTAGACGACACCGAAGAGCCCCGAGCGCAGCTGGGTCGCGATGCGCAGGCGCTGGGCCTCGCCCGGCGAGAGCGTCGTCGAGCTGCGTCCCAGCGCCAGGTAGCCCAGCCCGAGGTCGAGGAGCACGTCGACGCGGGCGACCAGGTCGCCGCTGATGCGTGAGCCCACGTCGTCGACGTCGCCGGTGGCCGCCGGGCGCAGCCAGTCGGCGAGCGCCGTGAAGGGGAGCGCGTTGGCCTCGGCGATGGACAGCCCCGCCACGGTGACGGCCAGCGCCTCCGGGCGCAGCCCGGTCGCGCCGCAGTCGGGGCACGCGGTCGAGCGCATGAACCGCATCATCTTCTCGCGCATCGCCTGGCTCTTGCTGGTGCTCAGGACGTGGCGCACGTGGCCGCGGGCGCTGCGGAACGTGCCCATGTAGTCGCGGCCCCCGCCGCCGTCCTTGTCCTGGGGCCGGATCAGCACGGCCGGCTGCTCGTCGGTGAAGAGCACCCAGTGGCGTTGCTCGACCGGCAGGTCGCGCCACGGGAGGTCGACGTCGACGCCGAGGTTCTTCACGACCCGGCGCAGGTTGTGGCCCTGCCATGCGCCGGGCCAGGCGGCGATGGCGCCGTCGCGGATGCTCAGCGAGGCGTCGGGGACCATCAGCGCCTCGTCGACGTCGTGGACCACGCCGAGCCCGTGACAGGTGGGGCAGGCGCCTGCCGGGGTGTTGGGCGAGAACGCCTCGGCCGCCAGGTGGGCGGCGCCGGCCGGGTAGGTCCCGGCGCGGGAGTAGAGGATCCGCAGCAGGTTGGAGAGCGTGGTGATGGTGCCGACCGTCGAGCGCGACGACGCGGCACCGCGGCGCTGCTGCAGCGCCACCGCCGGCGGCAGCCCGGAGATCTCCTGGACGTGCGGGGCGCCGACCTGCTGCAGCAGGCGCCGGGCGTACGGCGCCACGGACTCGAAGTAGCGCCGCTGCGCCTCGGCGTACAGCGTGCCGAACGCCAGCGAGGACTTGCCGGAGCCCGAGACCCCGGTGAACGCGACGATCGCGTTGCGGGGGAGGTCGACGTCGACGTGGCGGAGGTTGTGCTCGCTCGCGCCGCGGACGCGCACATAGTCGTCCGGGGGCTCGATCACCCTGCGTGTCTAGCCGATCCGGCGGGGGTTCCTCGCATCCCGGTCGGGCGCGGTTAGCCTCGGGCGGTGAGTCTCGGGAGACGCGTGGGGCGCGACCGCCAGGTCGCCGCCCGGTCCTGGTGTGCTGCCGCCGTGCTGGTCACGATGCCGGTCACGGTGCTGGCCGGGTGCGGCGATCGCGTCGACGAGCCGGAGGAGGGCTCCTCGGGGCCGCCGAGCGCAGCGGTGGCCGAGGACCGTGTCTCCCCCTCGCCCGCCGCCGAGGAGGCGCTGCCGGGCGACGAGCTGCTCGCCCTGCTCCGCACCCGGGCGACGGCGGACGGCGGCCCGGACAGCTGCGACGCCGCTGCCGTCGAGGCCCGCCTCGCCGGCTTCGACACCGCCGCCGGCCACCGCTACACCAGCCTCGTCGTCCGCAACACCTCGCGCCGACCGTGCCAGGTCGCCGGCGTCCCCGGACTCGGCGCCCGAGGCGAGTGGGGACACCGGTTCGAGCTCGCCGTGCAGCCGGCCCTCGGGAGTGACGGCCCGGCGCCTGCGGTCACGCTCGACCCGGGAGCCGAGGCGGTGGCGACCCTCGAGTGGACCGGCGCGCTGGCCGGGGCCCGGGAGGAGAAGGCGTCGGTCCTCGCCGTCCAGCTCGCGGCCGGCCAGACGCCCCTGCAGGTGCCCGCGCGGCTGGAGGGTGACGGACCCGATGCCCCGGCCCTCGACCTCGGTCGCCGTACCGACGTGCGGATCGGTCACTTCGCGCCGGCCGGGTGACCGACCTGCCCGGCCCCCAGGACGGGGTCCTCGGGCATCCTGGTCGACGTGCCTGACAGCGACGGGACCGAGCCGGCCCCGGACGAGTCCGGGCTGGCCGCGCTCGTGCGCCGCTACGTGCTGCCCGGTCAGCGAGCCGAGCTGCTCCGCCACGGCGCCTTCATGCACCTCCCGACCGCCGAGCGCCGGACCTTCGGTGCGCGCCTCCGCAGGGACGGTGGGACGATCAGCGACGCCGAGCTGGGCGTCCTGCTCGACGCGGACTGGCGGGGCCGGCTCACGGCCGCCTGGCTCATCGGGGCCGCCCGGAGGGACGGTCATGACGAGCGCCTGGGCCGGCTGCTCGCCGCCGGCGGGCTGCCGTACGTCGGGCAGGGCTGCTGCATCGCCCTGGCCCACGTCGCGACCCCGGCATCGGCCCAGGCCCTGAGGACCTACCTCCGGCACTCGCTGCCGCGGGCGGACGGCGGCGACGTCCCGGCGTGGGCGATGGCGGCCCTGGTCATCGTCGACCGCCGGCTCCGCACCGACCACGCGGCCGGGCTCGGCCGGCCGGGTGGCGCCTGGGAGTCGTGGAACGGCGGGGTCCACTCGCTGACGACGGTGGTCGCCGCCGTCGACGACCAGCTCACCGCCCTGGTGTACGACCCGTGAGCGGGATCCGCCCCTCGGTGGGGTGACCGCTGCCCGCTCAGCCGTGCACGGCCAGCACGTCACGCACCAGGCGCTCGCACCGCTCGAGGAGGGCGCGTCGCACCGCCTGGCCGCGCTCCGCGAACCCGCGCTGCGCCGCGGCGTACTCCTGCTTGCCCTCGGGCGTCTCGATCCGCACCGGGGTCCACTCCTCGCCGGTGTGGTCCAGGACCAGGCCGGTGAGGTCGTACGGCGCGGCGCGCATGTCGAGGACCCGGATGTCGCGGGCCAGCTCGAACGCGTCCGCGACCAGGTCGGAGCAGATCATCGGCGAGAGCCGGAAGGCGTGCTTGTAGAGGTCCATCCCGGCGTGCAGGCAACCCGGTTGCTCGAAGGCCGCCCGGTCGTCGCGGCCGGGGGAGAGGACGTTGAGCGGGCGGGCGGCCGGGGTGAAGAACCGGTAGGCGTCGAAGTGGGAGCAGGCGATCCGGTGCGACTCCACGACGGTGTCGGTGCCGTCGGACCCGAGCCGGAGGGGCCAGTCGGCGTGCCGGGCGTCGTCCTCGCCGAGGCGGTAGACCATCGCCCACTCGTGCAGGCCGAAGCAGCCGACGTGGGCCGGCCGCGCCGCGGTGGCGGCGAGCAGCCGGTGCAGCGCGGTGAGCAGCGGCCGCTGCGAGGCGACGTACGACGCCGTCACCGCACCGCCGTCGTAGCCCTTGAGGCCGTCGTACTCGGGTGCGTCGAGCAGCCGCGCGCCGAAGCCCGGGTGCCAGCGCAGGAGCTGGGCCGGGCGGTGGCTGTAGTAGTCGAAGAGGAAGTCGTGGACCGGGTGCGTGGCGCCCCGCCCGCGGCGCTCCCGGTGGGGCTCGACCACCGGCGCGAGCCGCGCGCGGTGGGCGGCGGCGCGGCGCTCCCACTCAGCCCGCTCCAGCCCCTGCACCCGGTCACGGTAGTCGGCGCCGCCAGGAAATAGCCGATCGGTGGTTGACCTGGACGCACCGGGAACGCATGGTGGGGAAGACACCGTGCTTCCGGCGCGGTGGGTCAGGTGATGACCTGGCCACCCCCCCCAACTGCTCGCTCTGTGTCCGAGACCTCGGCTGCCGACTTTGCGGATCCCCTCAGCTCTCGGAGGAGCTCGTACATGTTGCCCCCCTTCGCATCCCCTCGACGTCGCACCACCGGCCTCGGCGTCCTCGCCGCCGCCGCAGCCCTCGTGGTCGCGCCACTGACCGTGCCGGCGCACGCCGCCGTCACGCTCGTGCCGCTCGGCGTGACCCAGAACTTCTCGGTCCTCGCCGGGTCGACCATCACCAACACCGGGCCGACGACCATCAACCGCGGTGTCGGCCTGCACCCGGGATCGGCGATCACCGGTCGCGCGTCGATGACGATCGGCGGCGAGGTCCACGTCCGCGACGACGTGGCCCGGCGCGCCAAGCTCGACCTGACCACGGCGTACAACAACGCCGCCGGGCAGTCGCCCCGCACGGCCGCCGACGACGAGCTCGCCGGCGAGACCCTCGTGGGTGGTGTCTACAACCGCCCCGCGGCGATGGCCCTCAACGGCGCGCTCGTCCTGGACGGCCAGAACGACCCCGACTCGACCTGGGTGTTCCAGGCCGGCTCCACCCTGATCACCGGGTCGACCAGCTCGATCCAGCTGATCCGCGGCGCCGACCCGTGCCGGGTGTTCTGGCAGGTCGGCAGCTCCGCCACCCTCGGTACCGGCACCCGCTTCGTCGGCACCGTGATGGCCGACCAGAGCATCACCCTGCAGACCGGCGCGCGCCTCCAGGGCCGCGCCTTCGCCCTCGAGGGCGCGGTCACGCTCGACACCAACGTCATCTCCTCCCCGACGTGCCGGGACTCCGACGACGGCGGCGACGACGGTCCGGGCGAGGGCCCGGGTGGCCCCGGCGACGGCCCCGGTGACGGCCCCGGTGACGGCGGCGACGGTCCCGGTGACGGCGGCGACGGTCCCGGTGACGGCGGCGACGGCCCCGGTGACGGCGGCGACGGCCCCGGTGACGGCGGCGACGGTCCCGGTGACGGCGGCGACGGTCCCGGCGATGGCGGCGGTGGCGGTGGCGGTCAGATCAGCGAGCCGCCCGCCGGCGGCGTACCGACCGGCGCGACCGGCGACACCGCTGCTGACTCCGTGGTGACCACCTCGATCCTCCTCGCCCTCCTCCTCGGAGCAGGGCTCGTCGGCCTCACCGCCCGGCACCGGACCCGGCCGGTCCGTCTCCACCGCAGGTGACGCGGACAGCGGGGCGACACCGCAGCGGCCCGTCCTGGGCACGAGCCGGCGTCGCTCTCGTGGTCGCCGCGACCGTGCTGGCGCTCGCCGGCCCCCCGGTCGTCGCCCGGCTCGGTGGTGACGACACCGGGTCGGCCGCCGCGCCGGCCACACGGTCGAGCACGCCGTCGACGACAACCCCGCGTGAGCCGGTCACGGCGGCGCCGAGCGACACGCCACGCCCACAGCCTCGCCGGCCCCGTCCGGTGGCCGAGGCGGCACCGATGGCGGAGTCCCCGCCGAGCCGGTTGCTCGTCCCCTCGATCGGCGTCGACGTCGACGTGATGGACCTCGGACTCACCGACGACGACGTCCTCGAGGTGCCCCCGGGCGCCTTCCCCGCCGGGTGGTACGTCGGGTCGCCCACCCCCGGTGAGCTCGGCCCGGCGATCATCGCCGGGCACGTGCGCTGGGAGGAGGAGCAGGGTGTCTTCGAGCGGCTGCACGAGCTCGCCGTCGGTGACGCCATCTCGGTGGTGCGCGAGGACGGCAGCGTGGCCGAGTTCCGGGTGACCACGTCGGAGCAGTACCGCAAGGACGCCTTCCCCACCAGCCGCGTCTACGGCGACATCGGCTTCGCGGGCCTGCGCCTGATCACGTGCGCCGGCCTGGACCCCGCGTCCGGCGAGTACGACGACAACGTCGTCGTCTTCGCGCGGCTGGTCGACCCCACCGGCTAGCGTGCGGCGGCCGGAACCGCCGTTCGGTGAACACGGCCCCTGATCCGGGCTACCGTCATCGGGAAGGCAACCGCCGCCCCCCACCAGCCGGGCTTCCGGCTGACGCTCGGCGGTGCCTCGATCGAAGGCCCCCCATGTCGAGTACTGCTCGCGTCCGCCGTCCCCTTCGCCAGAACCCGATCGCCCGCGTGGGGGTCGGACTGTGCGGCCTGCTCGTCGCGGGCTCCCTCGTCCCGGCCCCGGCCGCCACGGCGGCCGAACCGACGCCCACCGCCTGGGTCGAGCTCGGCAGCGCGGAGGACTTCTCCGTGCTCGGGGGCGCCGGCGTCGCCAACACCGGCGACGGCACCCTGCTCGCCAAGGACCTCGGGCTGAGCCCCGCCGGCGTGATCGCGGGCTTCCCGCCGGGCGAGGTGGCCGGAGCCGTCCACGACAAGGACGGTGTCGCCGCCGCCGCGCAGGAGGACAGCACCGCGGCGTACGAGGACGCGGTGAGCCGCGAGAGCACCACGACGTTCGCCGGTGACCAGATCGGCAAGACGTTCGGCCCCGGCGTGCACACCACCACCGCCGCCTTCACCAACACCGGCACGATGACGCTCGACGCCGCCGGCGACTCCAGTGCGGTGTTCGTCTTCCAGGTCGGCGCCGCCTTCAGCTCCGCCGCGTCGACCAAGGTGGTGCTCAAGAACGGCGCCCTGGCCAACAACGTGTTCTGGCAGGTCGTCGGGGCGGTGTCCCTCGGTGCCGGCGCCACCTTCGTCGGCACGTTCCTGGCGGCCGGCGCGGTCACGCTCGGCGCCGGCGCGTCGCTCAAGGGCCGCATCCTCACGCCCGGCACGGTCGCCCTGACCAACAGCCCGCTCACCGAGCCCAAGGACGACCTGGTCGCACCGGTCGTCGGCATCGACGGTGGCGCCGCACGATCGACCCACGACCGCACGCCGCCCATCTCCGGGACGACCGACGAGCCCGCCGGCCGAGCAGTGTCCGTCGCCGTGGCCGGTCAGGCCCTGACCACCACCGTGCGCGCCGACGGCACCTGGAGCGCGAGCGCCTCCACCCTCCCCGAGGGGCCGCACGACGTCGTCGCCACCATCGCCGACGCCTCGCAGAACGTCGGCACCGCCACCCAGGTGCTCACCGTCGACACCACCGCCCCGGTCGTCGACGTCGACGGAGCGGCGTCCCGCGCCACCAACGACACGACCCCCACCCTGGCCGGCACGACCGACGAGCCCGCCGGCACGGCCGTCGCGGTCACCGTCGCCGGCCAGGCGCTCGCCACCACCGTCGACGCTGAAGGCGCCTGGACCGTGGAGGCCGGAGCCCTCACGGAGTCCGGGCACCTCGTCACCGCCACGGTCGGCGACCTCGCCGGCAACGTCGGCGTCGCCCACCAGGTGCTCGACGTCGACGTCACCCTCCCGGTGATCGCGATCGACGGCGGCGCCACGGCGGCGACGTCGGACACCTCGCCGTGGACCTACGGGACGACCGGCGAGAAGGCCGGCTCCGTCGTCCACCTCACCGTAGGCGGCCAGGAGCTCGAGGCCGTCGTGCGCACCGGCGGGGTCTGGAGCGTGAGCGCCACGACGCTGGAGCCGGCGACCTACACCGTCGTCGCCTCGATCACCGACGCGGCGCAGAACACCAGCGTCGCCGTCCAGACCTTGACCGTCGGCGAGGGTGACGGCGGCGGTGTGGTCGTCCCCGAGCCGTTGCCGCGGTTCCGTCCCGACGCCGCGATCCGCAGGGTCGGGGGCGCGTTCGTCGGCGCCGGCAGCTACCACCCGACCGACCAGCGGGTGACCCAGACCGTGCCCCACCGCGGCCGCAAGGTCTTCCACGTCCGGTTGACCAACCGGGGCGACGCCACCGATCGCCTGACGGTCCGTGGCTCGGCACGGGACAAGCGCTTCGCCGTCGGCTACCGCGTCGGGACACGTGACGTCACCGCCGCCGTCGTCGCCGGCCGCTACGTCACCGGCCACCTGGCACCCGGCTCGTCGGTCGTGGTGGTCGTGACCGTCACCCGCACCGCCGCCGCCCGCACCGGCCACCAGCGCCACTTCCAGGTGCACGCCACCTCGGTACGTGCCACCGGCGTCCGGGACACCGTCGGCGCGGTCGCCCGAGCCTGACCACGGCGTCCCGGACGGCCGCTCGCTAGGGTCGACAGCGTGCGTATAGCGAGGTTCACCATCGGCGACGAGCCGTCCTACGGCGTCGTCACGGGCGACGTCGACCAGTTCGGGCAACCCGACGAGGACGCCGTGGTCGTGGCGCTCGCCGGCGACCCCCTGTACGTCGGCATCAAGCTGCTCGACCAGGAGCACCGGCTCGCCGACGTGCGCCTGCTCGCGCCGGTGCTGCCGCGCAGCAAGGTCGTCGGCATCGGGCGCAACTACGCGGCCCACGCCGCCGAGATGGGCAACGACGTGCCCACCGAGCCGCTGATGTTCCTCAAGCCCAACACCAGCGTGGTGGGTCCCGGCGACCCGGTGTTCTACCCGCCGCAGACCCAGGACCTCCACTACGAGGGCGAGCTGGCGGTGGTGATCGGCCGCATCTGCCGCGACGTGCCGCCCGAGCAGGCGACCGACGTCATCCACGGCTACACGATCGCCAACGACGTCACCGCCCGCGACCTGCAGCGCAAGGACGGCCAGTTCACCCGCGCCAAGGGCTTCGACTCCTTCTGCCCGCTGGGCCCGTGGATCGAGACCGACCTCGACCCGCAGCACTTCAAGGACGGCGTGCGGGTGCAGACGTTCCTCAACGGCGACGTCGTCCAGGACGGCTCCACCGCCGACATGATCTTCGACGTCCCGGCCCTGGTCGCCCACGTCTCCAGCGTGATGACGCTGCTCCCGGGCGACGTCATCCTCACCGGCACCCCCGAGGGTGTCGGTCCCATGCAGGTCGGCGACGAGGTCGAGGTCTCGATCGCCGGTCTCGGCTCCCTCACGAACAGGATCGCCCAGCGATGAGCACCCCGGTACGCGTCCGCTTCTGCCCCTCGCCCACCGGGTCGCCCCACGTCGGCTTCGCCCGGGCGGCGCTCTACAACTGGGTCTTCGCCCGCAAGCTCGGCGGCACCTTCGTCTTCCGCATCGAGGACACCGACAAGGCGCGCAGCACCGAGGAGTCCTACGACGCGATGCTCGGCGCGATGCGCTGGCTCGGTCTCGACTGGGACGAGGGCCCGGAGGTCGGTGGCCCGCACGCGCCGTACCGCCAGTCCCAGCGCACCGACCTGTACGTCGACGCCCTGGCGCGGCTGCGCGACTCGCGGTTCACCTACGACTGCTTCTGCACCACCGAGGAGGTCGACGCCCGGCGCAAGGCGAGCGGCTCCAAGCTGCAGGGCTACGACGGGTTCTGCCGCGAGCTCTCCGCCGAGCAGCGCACCGCCTTCGAGGCCGAGGGCCGAGCGCCGATCGTCCGGTTCCGGATGCCCGACGGCTCGATCACCTGGCACGACCTGGTGCGCGGCGAGATCACCTTCGAGACCGAGTTCGTGCCCGACTTCGCGCTCTGCCGCGCCAACGGTGACCCGCTCTACACGCTGGTCAACCCCGTCGACGACGCGCTGATGGGGATCACCCACGTGCTGCGTGGCGAGGACCTGCTCTCGAGCACGCCGCGCCAGATCCCGCTGCACCAGGCGTTGGTCGAGCTGGGGCTCTCGGCTGCCGTGCCGGAGTTCGGCCACCTGCCGCTGATCATGGGGGAGGGCAACAAGAAGCTCTCCAAGCGCGACCCGCAGGCCCACCTGTTCCTCTACCGCGACCAGGGCTTCCTGCCGGAGGGGCTGCTCAACTACCTGGCCCTGCTCGGCTGGGCGATCGCCGCCGACCGTGACGTGTTCACCCTCGACGAGATGGTCGCGGCGTTCGACATCAAGGACGTCAACCCCAACCCGGCGCGCTTCGACCTCAAGAAGGCCGACGCGATCAACGGCTCCCACATGCGGATGCTGTCGACCGACGAGATCACCCACCGGGCGCTGCCGTTCCTCAAGAACGCGGGCGTCGTCTCCGACCCCGTCAACGACGCCGACGCGCAGCTGCTGGAGCTCGCGATGCCGCTGGTCGCCGAGCGGATCAACAAGCTCACCGAGGCCGTCGACATGCTCGGCTTCCTGTTCGTCGACGAGGAGTCCTTCACCCGCGACGAGGCCGACGTCGCCAAGCTGCTCGACGACGCCGGCCGCGAGACGGTGCGGGCGTCGTACGACGCCGTCAAGGACCTGCCGACCTGGTCGACCGAGGCCATCCAGACGGCGCTGCAGACGGCGCTCGTCGACGAGCGCGGCCTCAAGCCGCGGGTCGCCTTCGGCCCGGTGCGGGTGGCCGTCACCGGTCGCCGGATCTCGCCGCCGCTGTTCGAGTCGATGGAGCTGCTGGGCCGCGAGCGGAGCCTGGCCCGGTTGCAGAGCGCGTCGTGAGCGACCCGGCGGCGTCCGGGGGCAACCCCCACCACCCGCCGGCGCGCCAGCCGGTCGTCGAGGACGAGCTGGAGTACCACCGCCTCTACCGCGCCCGCCGCCCGGGCTGGGGCTGGTACGCCGGCGGCGTCACCTCGATGATCGTGATGTTCCTCGTCGTCAACGCCGTCGTCTCGGTCGTCGGCTTCGCGGTGTACTTCCTGCTCAGCGGCACCCCGGTCGACGACGTCGGGACCGAGCTCACCGAGCTGGCCGACCTCACGACCGTCACACCGATCAAGCTGCTGTTCCTCAACCTCACGCTGATCCTCTCGATCCCGGTCGCCTGGGGCATCGCCTACCTGTTCCACGACGTCCGGCCGCGGTGGCTCGCGTCCGTGGGGCCGCGGATCCGCTGGCGGTGGCTGGCGGCGTCGTTCGGCGTCTCGGTCGTCACGCTCGTCGTGACGGTCGTGCTGGGCTCGCTCCTGCCGGCCACCGAGGGCGAGACGATCTCCAGTGACCTCAACTCCTTCACCGACACCACCCGCGACTTCCTGCTGGTGGTCGTGCTGTTCACGCCGCTCCAGGCCGTCGCCGAGGAGTACGTCTTCCGGGGCTACCTGACCCAGGCGTTCGGCGGGATGGTCTCCGACCTCCGCCTCGCCCGCTACCTCGCGGTCCTGGGCCCGGCCGTCCTCTTCGCCCTCGCCCACGGCAGCCAGAGCTTCCCGATCTTCGTCGACCGGCTGGCCTTCGGCATCACCGCCGGCATCCTGGTGATCGCGACCGGCGGGCTCGAGGCCGGCATCGCCTACCACGTGCTCAACAACCTCCTCGCCTACGGCTTCGCGCTGGCCTTCAGCGACATGACCACCGCGCTGAACCCCGAGGGCGGCAGCTGGTGGGACGTGCTCCTCAGCGTCGTCAAGAGCGTCGTCTTCGTGGCCCTGGCCGTCTGGACCGCCCGACGCATGGGGGTGGCCACCCGCGTCGCCCGAACCGAGTTGGTGAGCCCCGTGACCCGCGTGTAAGGTCCTGTGTCGGCCTTCGGAGCGTCCGGTTCCCCGGTTTTCGAGAGCCAGAAGCACAGTAGAACAGTGGGATATGGTGTAATTGGCAACACAGCTGGTTCTGGTCCAGTCGTTCTAGGTTCGAGTCCTAGTATCCCAGCGAGATCGTGGCTCCCGAGCCACGATTTGTCCCGTGACCAGCGGCTTCGGTAAGGTTCCGCAGGTCCTCGCCAGTGATGGTCACGGATATGCCCCCGTTGTGTAGCGGCCTAGCACGGCGCCCTCTCACGGCGTTAGCGCCGGTTCGAATCCGGTCGGGGGTACACCTCGGAACCCGCGCCCCCTGGGCGCGGGTTCTGGCGTTGTGGGGCGGAGTCGGCGACCGCCGCCGACGATGGTCGAGGAGGTTGCGCAGCAACCGTCTCGAGACCACCGCCGCGCTGACCCCCACGCCCGGGTGAAATCCGGGGCTGCCGGGGCGGGTCGAGATTTCACCGGTGGACCGGGGAAGTCTGAACTTCCCGGGCACTACATTGCCCGGGAACTTCAGGTCTTGCCCGGTCAGTGGTGCCGCTGCGCGAGATGTGACCAGTGGGGCGGGGCTGCAGGAGTACCCCGTTCACCGGGGAATCCTGCAACCGGCTCCGGCACCCAGCGCCCCCCGCAGGGCCGCCGCGACCCCGGAACACCACACCTCAGGCGCAGAGACCGGCCTGTCGCCGCTCCTCGGCACGATCGCTGTCCCCGGAGCCACTGGAGCCGCCGGAGCCGCTACTAGCACCCGAGCCGCCCGACGTACCGGCGTCGTCGTCCTCGGACTCGGTGCCGACCTCCTCGTCGGCGCCGATGCTGCCCTCGCTGAAGTCCTTGCCGAGCTTCTGGTCCTGCTTGATCCGCTCCCACAGGTCGTCGGCGGCGGCCGACCACACCAGCGTGACGGTCGGGTTCTCCGGGTCGGGTTCGACGGGGACGGTGATGAACTTGATCATGTCCAGGCCGGTGTCGCGGAACTCCATGGCGAGGTCGAACAGGCTGCCGACGGAGTCGAGGCGGTCGTCGGTCTGGATCGACGACGTCACGGCGCCGAGGAAGTCGTAGACCTTCTTCGGCTGCGAGAGGGTGCCGGCCGACATCACCTTGTTGATCATCGAGGCGATGAACGCCTGCTGGCGCTTCATCCGCCCGATGTCGCCGGTGACCGAGAGCTGGGAGCGCTCGCGCACGTAGTTGAGGGCGTCCTGCCCGGTCAGCGTTTGGGTGCCGGCCTCGAAGAAGATGCCGTGCTCGGGGTCGTCGACCTCGGTGGGGATGCAGACCTCGACGCCGTCGACGGCGTCGACCATGTCCTTGAACCCGTTGAAGTCGAGGACCAGGAAGTGGTGCACGTGGATCCCCGTCAGCTCCTCGACGGTCTGCAGCGTGCAGACGGGACCGCCCACCTCGAAGGCCGTGTTGAAGCGGACGCCGGCCTCGCCCTCGAACGTCTTGCCGTCGACCATGCAGTCGGGCCGGTCGACGATCGCGTCGCGCGGCAGGCTGACGCCGAAGGCGTTCTCGCGGTCGCGCGAGACGTGCAGCAGGATCACGGTGTCGGAGCGCTCGGTGCCGTCGGCGTTCTCGCCGTCGATCTCGTTGCCCTGGCCGACACGGGAGTCGGAGCCCATGACCAGGATGTTGAGCGGCTTGTCGGGGGAGTCCTTCGTGACGCCGTCGGGCAGCACCTCCTCGACCCGGTGCTCCACCCGCTCGCCCTCGACGATGTTGTCGTTGAGGTCGCGGTGCACCAGGTAGGTCCCGAGCGCGGCGATCATCGCCACCACCAGCTGGCTCGCCACGATCGTCGTCCAGACCGTGCGCCGGTGGGTACGCCGCGCCGCGGGCTGCTCGGGCGACGCGCCGGCGGGCCCGGCGTCCGGTGCTGTGGTCTCGCTCACCCGGGAATCCTCCCAGAAGCATGGCTACCGGGGGCCGGATCGGCAGCGCGGGGCGGATGGACCCCGCCGCGGCGGTGTCCGATTCCCGCCAGAACGAGGCCGCGTGGGGCACCATGATGGATGTCATGACAACGTTCCAGCGCCTCGATCCCGAGACGTGCTACGGCGCGGTGAAGTCCCGCGACCGACGCTTCGACGGGGTCTTCTACGTCGCCGTGCGCACCACCGGCATCTACTGCCGCCCCTCGTGCCCGGCCCGCACGCCGGCGTACGCCAACGTGACCTTCCACGTCAGCCCCGCCTCGGCCCAGGCAGCCGGCTACCGCGCCTGCAAGCGCTGCCTCCCCGACGCCACGCCGGGCAGCCCCGACTGGGACGTCTCCGCCGACGTCGCCGGCCGCGCCATGCGCCTGATCTCCGACGGCGTCGTCGACCGCGAGGGCGTCGAGGGGCTGGCGACCCGGATGGGCTACACCCCGCGGCACCTCGGCCGGCTGCTGACCGCCGAGCTCGGCGCGGGTCCGCTCGCCCTGGCCCGCGCCAAGCGCGCCCAGACGGCGCGGGTGCTGATCGAGACCACCGACCTCGGCTACGCCGACATCGCGTTCGCCGCCGGGTTCTCCAGCGTCCGGCAGTTCAACGACACCGTCCGCGAGGTCTACGCCGCGAGTCCCACCGACCTGCGCGGTCGGCGCGGCGGGGTGCGCACCCCGGGCGCGGTCACGATGCGCCTGGCCGTTCGCACGCCGTTCGCCGGCCGGGCGCTGCTCGACTTCCTCGCCTACCACGTGGTGCCGGGCGTCGAGCTCGCCGGCGACGGGTGGTACGCCCGCACCCTCGACCTGCCGCACGGACCCGGCACGCTCCGGCTCGACATCGCCGACGCGCTCGAGGAGGGGCAGACGGCGTTCGTGCAGGCGCGGTTCGAGCTCACCGACCTGCGCGACACCGCCGCGGCGGTCGAGCGCGCGCGGCGGCTGCTCGACGCCGACTGCGACCCGCTCGCGGTCGGCGACCACTTCGCCGGCGACCCGGTGGTCGGACCGCTGGCGCGGCGTACGCCGGGACTGCGGCTGCCCGGCCAGGTCGACGGTGCCGAGACGGCGATCCGCACCGTCATCGGCCAGCAGGTGAGCGTGCTCGGCGCCCGCACCGTCACCGGCCGCCTCGTCGAGGCGCACGGCCGGGCGGTCACGACCGGCACACCCGGCCTCGACCGGTTGTTCCCGTCGAGCGCGGCGCTGGCCGACGCCGACCCCGAGACGCTGCCGATGCCGCGGTCCCGCGGCCGCGCCCTCGTCGGTCTGGCCCGGTCGCTCGCCGCGGGCGAGATCGCCCTCGACCGCGGCACCGAGCGCGACGCCGTCCGCGCCGCGCTCGTGGCGCTGCCCGGCATCGGTCCGTGGACCGCCGACTACGTCGCCATGCGCGCCCTCGCCCACCCCGACGTCTTCCTGCCCACCGACATCGGAGTGCGCAACGCCCTGCGCGGCCTCGGCCACGACCCGGCGCAGGTGCTCGGCCGGGTCGACGACTGGCGCCCCTGGCGCTCCTACGCCCTGATGCACCTCTGGAACACGCTCATGCCCCCGACCACGCCCCCGACCACACGCCCGACCACACCGACGAAAGGCCTGTCTTGATGTGGACCGTCATCGACTCACCCATCGGCGAGCTGCGGCTCGTCGAGCGCAGCGGGTCCATCACCGCCATCGAGTTCTCACCGTTCCGCGACGCCACCACCGACGGCAGCCCCCGCGGCGTCCGGCAGGACGACCACCCGGTGCTCGTCGAGTGTGCGCGTCAGCTGGCGGCGTACTTCGCGCGTGACCTTAAGGACTTCGAGCTGCCGCTCAACCCCGCCGGCTCCCTGTTCCAGCAGCAGGTGTGGGGCAAGCTGCGCGAGATCGGCTACGGCGAGACCGTGACGTACGGCGAGGTGGCCCACCGCATCGGCCGCACCAACGCCGCGTCCCGCGCGGTCGGCCTCGCCAACGGCAGCAACCCGATCCCGATCGTCATCCCGTGCCACCGCGTGATCGGCGCCAACGGCACCCTCACCGGCTACGCCGGCGGCCTCGAGCGCAAGCAGCTGCTGCTGGGCCTGGAGCAGGACGCGCTGTTCTGAGCCTGGCAGGGAGCTCTGACCGTTGTCGGGGGTAGCAACCCCTGCCAACGGTCGGGATCCCCGGCCAGCCGGGGGTTCCGCCGAGCCCCGCCGTGCTACTCCGCCGCAGCCCGCCGCAACGACTCCGAGAGCCGCTCGGCGGCGGCGAGGACGGCGGGGGCGTGCATGCGGCCGGGCTGGCGGGAGAGCCGCTCGAGCGGGCCGGAGACCGAGACGGCGGCGATGATCTTGCCGCCGGGGGAGCGGACGGGGGCGGAGACGGACGCGACGCCCTGCTCGCGCTCGCCGATCGACTGCGCCCAGCCGCGGCGGCGGATCCCGCTCAACGCGGCGGCGGAGAAGGCGGCGTTCTGCAGGCCGCGGTGCATCCGCTCGGGGTCCTCCCAGGCGAGCAGCACCTGGGCGGCCGATCCGGCGCGCATGGTCAGCTGCGAGCCGACCGGGATGGTGTCGCGCAGGCCGGAGGGGCGCTCGGCGGCGGCGACGCACACGCGGTGCTCGCCCTGGCGGCGCCACAGCTGGGCCGACTCGCCGGTGATGTCGCGCAGGCGGGCGAGCACGGGGCCCGCGGTGGCGAGCAGGCGGTCCTCGCCGGCGGCGGCCGACAGCTCGGCGAGGCGGGGGCCGAGGATGAAGCGGCCCTGCATGTCGCGCGCGACGAGGCGGTGGTGCTCCAGGGCGACCGCGAGCCGGTGGGCGGTCGGTCGGGCGAGCCCGGTGCCGGCGACCAGCCCGGCGAGCGTGGCCGGTCCGGACTCGAGGGCGGTGAGCACCAGCGCGGCCTTGTCGAGCACGCCGACGCCACTGGAGTTGTCCATATGGCGATACTCCCATCTCATTCCGTGGGACGCAAGGGCTAGCCTGTGTGACGTGACCCGGGAGATCCCTGGGAAGACGAAGGAGTGGGCGAGATGGGCAGGACCCTGTCGGAGAAGGTGTGGGACGAGCACGTCGTCCGGTCGCGACCGGGGGAACCCGACCTCCTCTTCATCGATCTCCACCTCATCCACGAGGTCACCAGCCCGCAGGCCTTCGACGGCCTGCGCCTCGCCGGTCGCGGCGTACGCCGTCCCGACCTGACGCTGGCCACCGAGGACCACAACGTCCCCACGCTCGACTGGGACAAGCCGATCGCCGACCCGGTCTCGCGCACGCAGGTCGAGACCCTGCGCCGCAACGCCGAGGAGTTCGGCGTCCGGCTGCACCCGCTCGGTGACATCGAGCAGGGCATCGTCCACGTCGTGGGTCCGCAGCTCGGCCTCACCCAGCCCGGCATGACGATCGTGTGCGGCGACAGCCACACCAGCACCCACGGCGCGTTCGGGGCGATCGCGTTCGGCATCGGCACCTCCGAGGTCGAGCACGTGCTGGCGACGCAGACGCTGATGCAGGCCAAGCCCAAGACGATGGCGGTCACCATCAACGGCTCGCTGCCGGCCGGTGTCACCGCCAAGGACATGGTCCTCACGCTGATCGCCCACACCGGCACGGGCGGCGGCCAGGGCTACATCGTCGAGTACCGCGGCCAGGCCATCGAGGAGCTCTCGATGGAGGGCCGGATGACCGTGTGCAACATGTCGATCGAGTGGGGTGCCAAGGCCGGCCTGATCGCCCCCGACCAGACCACGTTCGACTACATCGAGGGCCGGCCCGAGGCGCCGACGGGCGCCGACTGGGACGCCGCCGTCGCGCACTGGAAGACCCTGGTCACCGACGACGACGCCGTCTTCGACGAGGAGATCGTCCTCGACGCCTCGACCATGACGCCGTTCGTCACGTGGGGCACCAACCCCGGCCAGGGCGTGCCGCTCGGCGCGACCGTGCCGAGCCCGTCCGACTTCGACGACGACCAGGACCGGATCGCGTGCGAGAAGGCCCTGGAGTACATGGCCCTGGAGGCCGGTACGCCGATGCGCGAGGTCAAGGTCGACACCGTGTTCGTCGGCTCGTGCACCAACGGCCGGATCGAGGACCTGCGCCTCGCCGCCGAGATCATCAAGGGCCGCACGGTCGACCCCGCCACCCGCCTGCTCGTCGTCCCCGGTTCGGTGCGCGTGCGCATGCAGGCCCAGGACGAGGGCCTCGACGTGATCTTCAAGGAGGCCGGCGCCGAGTGGCGAGGCGCGGGCTGCTCGATGTGCCTGGGCATGAACCCCGACACCCTCGCCCCCGGCGAGCGCAGCGCGTCGACGTCCAACCGCAACTTCGAGGGCCGCCAGGGCAAGGGCGGTCGCACCCACCTGGTCTCGATCCCGGTCGCCGCCGCCACCGCGGTCCGCGGCACGCTCTCGTCGCCGTCGGACCTCGAGCCCCTCGACACCCTCGTGACGGCAGGAGCCTGAGCATGGACGCGTTCACCACCCACACCGGCGTCGGCGTCCCGCTGCGGCGCAGCAACGTCGACACCGACCAGATCATCCCGGCCGTCTACCTCAAGCGGGTCACCCGCGACGGCTTCGAGGACGGCCTCTTCGCCGCCTGGCGCAACGACCCGGCGTTCGTGCTGAACAACCCGGCGTACGCCGGCGCCTCGGTGCTGGTCGCAGGTCCCGACTTCGGCACCGGGTCGTCGCGCGAGCACGCCGTGTGGGCCCTGCAGAACTACGGGTTCAAGGTCGTCATCTCGCCGCGGTTCGCCGACATCTTCCGCAGCAACTCCGGCAAGGCCGGCCTGCTCGCCGCCCGCGTCGACGAGAAGGTCGTGCAGCGGTTGTGGGACTACCTCGAGGACACCCCGGGTGCGGCCGTGACCGTCGACCTCCAGTCGCGCACGGTCCGCGCCGGCGAGGGGATCGACGCGATCGAGGACTCCTTCGACATCGACGACTACACGCGGTGGCGTCTTCTCGAGGGTCTCGACGACATCGGGATCACCCTGGGCAACGAGGCCGACATCTCCTCCTACGAGGCCACCCGACCGAGCTGGAAGCCGACGACCCAGCGCGCCTGAGCTGTCGACCGCCCGAGCCTCGTGTGGCCGGAATCCCCTCAGTTGACAGCGATTCTCGACCCGGTCCACGTCGTCGTCGCGATCGGTGCGCGACGACCAGCCGGCGCCGAGCAGCTCGGTTCCCTCGTCCGAGCCGGCACGAACCGCCTCGTCATCCGCTCAACCGTGGGAAAAAACCCGGTCGTCGTACGGCGTGGCGATTGTGACGTTCCGCACGAATGCCTAGCGTGCCTAGGGAAAGTCGGGCAGACGCCCGGCATCGACACCGTTCTCTGGAAGGGAAGACAGTGAACAAGTCACAACTCATCGACGCGCTGGCCGGGCGTTACGAGGGGAACCGGAAGGCGGCCGCTCACGCGCTCGAGTCCGTTCTCGACACCATCACCCGCGAGGTGGCCAAGGGCGAGAAGGTCGCCATCACCGGCTTCGGCTCGTTCGAGAAGCGGGTGCGCGAGGCCCGTTGGGTGCGCAACCCGCAGACCGGCGAGCGGATCAAGGCGAAGAAGACCTCGGTCCCGAAGTTCACCGCCGGCGCCGACCTCAAGAACGTCGTCTCCGGCGCGAAGAAGCTGCCGAAGCTGACGGTGGGCACGGCCAAGAAGGCTGCCGCCCCGGCAGCCAAGAAGGCCGCGGCTCCGGCGCGGAAGGCCGCTGCCGCAGCCACCCGGTCGACGGCCGCCAAGAAGACGACGACCGCCGCCAAGAAGGCCCCGGCCTCCAGGACGACGGCCGCCAAGAAGACGACGACCGCCGCCAAGAAGGCCCCGGCCTCCAAGACGACGACCGCCGCCAAGAAGGCCACCCCGGCCAAGACGACCGCCGCCAAGAAGACGACGGCCGCCAAGACCACCACCGCCAAGAAGGCCACCCCGGCCAAGACGACCGCCGCCAAGAAGACGACGGCCGCCAAGACGACGACCGCCGCCAAGAAGGCGCCGGCCGCCAAGAAGACCACGGCAAGGAAGACGACGGCCAAGAAGGCCTGAGTCAGCCAGCACCGAGACGGGCCGTCCTCCTCTGGGAGGGCGGCCCGTCGGCGTCCGTGCGGTCAGACCAGCCCGCGCGCGACGCGCGCCGTCGCCGGGCCCACCCCCAGTGCGACGGCCCCGCGCAGGTCGTCGAGGTCGTCGACGTCGCGCCGCAGCGTGGCCAGGACGCCGCGCACCGGCAGCGCTCCCGCCACCTCGTGCGCCCGCGCCGAGCCGACGCCGAACGCCGGGTCGAACTCGTCGTACGGCGCGGTGTACATCGTCGTGCCCGTCCCCGAGGCGTCGGCGACGTACGACGCCCCGCCCGGCACCAGCGCCGCGAGCGCGGCCTCGAGGTCGGCGGCCAGCAGCGCCGGCAGGTCGGCGAGCAGGGCGACGGGCTGGGTGCCTGGCCACCGCCGCGCGGCCTCGGCGACGGCCTGGCGCAGGGTGCCGTTGAGGCCGTCCCCCGCGTCCGGCACGGTCGCGCAGCCGGCCCCGGCCAGCCGCGAGGCCAGCACCGCGTCGTCGGTGACCACCAGCACCGCGCGCACCGACGGCGCCGCCAGGCACGCGGCCGCGGTGTCGACGGCGAAGGCGGTGGCGAGGTCGCGGCGTCGGTCGTCCGGGAGGCCCTGCAGCCTCGACTTGCCGCGTGCCGGGGGCTTCACCGGCAGCACGACGACGTACGCCGGCGACGGGGTGGACACCCTCCGATCCAAGCAGGCGTGCTCAGGTGCGGGGGAGCCCGGCCGAGTAGCCTGCGCCTGTGAGGGTGAGGAAGCTCCAGGAGCCGCGCGGGTGGGCGTTCGTGGTCGGCGCCTGCATCCTCAAGCCGTTCTTCCTCCTCACCACCAAGCCGCGCTGGGTCGACGGCACCAAGATCCCGGCCGCCGGTGGCTGCGTCGTGGTGCTGAACCACCTCTCCCACCTCGACCCGCTCGTCGCGGCGCACTTCTGCTACGACCACGGGCGCCTGCCGCGCTACCTGGCCAAGTCGGACCTGTTCACCAACCGGGTGCTGGGCTCCTTCCTGCGCGCGGCCGGACAGATCCCGGTGCACCGTGCCAGCGCCACCGCCGTGGGTGCCTACGACGCCGCGGTGGCCGCGGTGCGCGCCGGTGAGTGCGTGGTGGTCTACCCCGAGGGCACGATCACCCGCGACCCCGACCTGTGGCCGATGAAGGGCAAGTCGGGCGCGGCGCGGATCGCGCTCGAGACCGGCTGCCCGGTGGTCCCGGTCGGCCAGTGGGGCGCGCAGGAGCTGCTGGCGCCGTACAGCAGGCGACCCGACCTGTTCCCGCGCAAGACCATCCACGTGCGCGTCGGCGACCCGGTCGACCTCGCCGACCTGGCCGCGCGTCCGCGCTCGGCGCAGGTGCTCACCGAGGCGACCGACCGGATCATGCGGGCGGTCACCGACCTCGTCGAGGACATCCGGGGTGAGACGGCCCCGGTCGAGCGGTTCGACCCGCGCAAGGCTGGGGTCGCCGAGATCGGCAACCCCTACCGGCACGACAGGAAGCAGACGGGATGACGGGCAAGGTCGCCGTGCTCAGCGCGGGTTCGTGGGGCACGGCGTTCTCGATCGTGCTCGCCGACGCCGGCAACGAGGTGTCCCTCTGGGCGCGTCGCGACGAGGTCGCCGCCGCGATCAACGACGAGCGCGAGAACTCCGAGTACCTGCCGGGCATCCAGCTGCCCCCGGCCGTCGGCGCGACCACCGACGTCGAGAAGGCGCTGCACGGCGCCGACCTCGTCGTGCTGGCCACGCCGTCGCAGAGCCTGCGCGACAACCTCACCGACTGGGCGCCGTTCGTCGAGCCCGACGCCGTGCTCGTCTCGCTGATGAAGGGCGTCGAGCTCGGCACCCTCAACCGGATGAGCGAGGTCATCCACCAGGTCACCGGCGCCGGGCCCGAGCGCATCGCCGTGGTCAGCGGACCCAACCTGGCCAAGGAGATCGCGCGCCGCGAGCCGGCCGCGTCGGTCATCGCCTGCGAGGACGAGGACGTCGCCAAGCTGCTGCAGAAGCGACTGCACTCACCGGCGTTCCGGCCCTACACCAGCGTCGACGTGCTCGGCTGCGAGCTCGGCGGTGCCTACAAGAACGTCGTCGGCCTCGCGGTCGGCATGGCCGTCGGGCTCGGCTTCGGCGACAACACCACCGCCTCGCTGATCACCCGCGGGCTCGCCGAGACGGCCCGCCTGGCCATGCGGCTCGGCGCCAACCCCCTGACCCTGATGGGCCTCGCCGGCCTCGGCGACCTCGTCGCCACCTGCTCCTCCCCGCTGTCGCGCAACCGCACCTTCGGCGAGAAGCTCGGCCGCGGCCTGACCACCGAGGAGATCTACGCCTCCACCCGCCAGGTCGCCGAGGGCGCGAAGTCGTGCGCATCCCTGCGCGCCCTGGCCGAGCAGTCCGGCTGCGACGCCCCCGTGGCGACGTACGTCGACGACGTCGTGGCGGGCCGGCTCACCGCGACCGAGATGATGGACGCGATCCTGGCCCGCGACACGAAGTCGGAGATGGGCTGAGCGGCCCACGCTGGTCGAGGCGAGACCCCGGCGAGGTGCGCATCCTCGGGTGGTTTCGAGACGGTTGCCAGCGCAACCTCCT
This sequence comes from Nocardioides sp. WJ219, assembly GCF_058559815.1. Classification (NCBI taxonomy): domain Bacteria; kingdom Bacillati; phylum Actinomycetota; class Actinomycetes; order Propionibacteriales; family Nocardioidaceae; genus Nocardioides; species Nocardioides sp. WJ219. The sequence continues at coordinate 589,897 of NZ_JBZUJV010000002.1, read as the reverse complement.
CAACCACCGGTGCTCGACGCCGGTCGAGCCCGAGTCGAGACCCGGTGAGGTGGCGATCCTGCGGGGGTCTCGACTCGCGGAGATTTCGTCCCCGCGGCTCGACCACCGTCGGGCGACGCACGCTGGTCGAGTCGAGACCCGGTGAGGTGACCGCCCACCGTGAGCACGGGCCCTGCGGGAGCGCCTTCCGCGGCCGAGGTGTGGGCGTCAGCCGGTGAGGCCGTCGAGGGCGCGGACGAGGTCGGACCACAGGTCCTCGACGTCCTCGATGCCGACCGACATCCGCACCAGCGCCTCGGGGATCGTCGCCGACTCGGTCTTCCAGCGGCGGCGGCGCTCGAACGTCGACTCGACGCCGCCGAGGGAGGTGGCGTGCACCCACAGCCGGGTCTTGCGGACCAGGAGGTCGGCGGCGAGCTCGCCCTGGTCGAGCACGATCGCCACGATGCCGCCGAAGCCGGGGTAGCGGACCTCCGCGACCGCGGGGTGCTCGCGCAGCCGGGCGACGAGGGTCTGGGCGTTGGCCTGGGCGCGCTCGACGCGCAGGTGCAGCGTGCGCATCCCGCGCAGCGCGAGCCACGTCTCCAGCGTGCCGGGCGTCGAGCCGGTGAGCGAACGGCGGCGGAGCAGCACGTCGTACAGCTCGTCGTCGGCGGTGACCAGTGCGCCGAGCAGGGCGTCACTGTGCCCCGCGAGGTACTTCGTCGCCGAGTGCACGACGATGTCGGCGCCGAGCGGGATCGGCCGCTGGAGCAGGGGGGTGGCGAAGGTGTTGTCGACGACGACGTGGGCGCCGGCCTCGTGGGCTGCGAGAGCGATGGTCTCGATGTCGGCGAGCTCGAGCGCCGGGTTGGTCGGCGACTCGATCCACACCAGCGCGGCGTCGGCGCAGGCCGCGACGACCGCGTCGACGTCCTCGACGTCGACCAGGTGGGCGACGAGCCGCCCGCGCGCCTCGAGGTCGGCCAGGCCCATGATGCTGCCCTGGTAGGCGTGCCGGGGCATCACGACCTTGGCGCCGTGGCCCACCAGGTCGAGCACGGCGGTGACGGCGGCCATGCCCGAGGCGAACGCCAGGCAGCGCCCGCCCTCCAGCGCGCCGAGGGTCTCCTCGAACGCCGTCCACGACGGGTTGCCGTAGCGGCCGTACTCCAGGTCGCCGCCGGCGACGTACGTCGAGGCCATGGTGATCGGGACGTTGAGCGGCTGGTCGGGGTCGTGCGGGGGGCGACCCGCCGTCACGGCGACCGTGGCAGGGCTCAGGTCTGGCTCGTCCGGCATGTCGTCGAGGATAGGGTCACCGCGTGACCGGCACCCCCAGGCCCCGCGTCGCCGTCGTGTTCGGCGGCCGCTCCAGCGAGCACGCGATCTCGTGCGTCACCGCCGGCAGCGTGCTCGCCGCGATCGACCGCGAGCGCTACGACGTCGTCCCGATCGGCATCGCGCGCGACGGCCGGTGGGTGCTCGAGTCCGGCGACACCGAGCGGCTGCGCATCGGCGGGGCCGACGCGCTGCCGAGCGTCGACGGCGACCGCGCCGCGGTCGCGCTGGCCAGGGTCGAGCACGGCACCGACCTGGTGGTCTCGGCGGCGTCGAGCCCGCCGGAGACCCTCGGCGAGGTCGACGTCGTCTTCCCGCTGCTGCACGGTCCGTGGGGCGAGGACGGCACGATCCAGGGGATGCTCGAGATGGCGGGCGTGCGCTACGTCGGGGCGGGCGTGCTCGCCTCGGCCGTCTCGATGGACAAGGCCTACATGAAGGTCGTGCTCGCCGCCGCCGGCCTCCCGGTGCTCCCCAGCATCACCGTGACCACCCGCTCCTGGGCGGCCGACGCCGACGACGTACGCCGCCGGGCCGAGGCCCTCGGCTACCCGCTGTTCGTCAAGCCCGCCCGCGGCGGCTCGAGCATCGGCATCTCCAAGGTCCACGACCCCTCGGGGCTCGACGACTGCCTGGCGCTGGCGTTCGAGCACGACCCCAAGGTCCTGGTCGAGGTCGCCGCCGAGGGCGCGCGCGAGGTGGAGTGCGGGGTGCTGCAGGCACTCGACGGGAGCGCCGAGACCAGCGTGCCGGCCGAGATCCGGATCACCGGCGAGCACGAGTTCTACGACTTCGAGGCCAAGTACCTGCCCGAGGAGGCGACCGAGCTCGACGTGCCTGCCGACCTGCCCGCCGAGCTCACCGCCGAGCTGCGGGCCCTGTCGGCGCAGGCGTTCGAGGCGGTCGGCGGCGAGGGCCTGGCCCGCGTCGACTTCTTCGTGATGCCCGACGGCTCGCTGGTGGTCAACGAGATCAACACCATGCCCGGATTCACGCCGCTGTCGATGTACCCCCGGATGTGGGCCGCCACCGGCCTCGACTACCCGACGCTCGTCGACCGGCTGATCGCGCTCGCCCTCGCCCGGGGGACCGGGCTGCGCTGATTCAGACGGCTTCGAGAAGATCGCCTGCGAGGCTGACAGGGGTTTCGAGACGGGTCGCTCTGCTCCTCGCTGCGCTCGGACCTGAGCCGACCCTCCTCAACCAGGCGCCTGGCGTGGCGGACGCCAGCCATCGGGCTCGCGGGCTCGCCCGATGGCGACGTCCGCCAGGGGCGCTCTACCCGTCACAACGCTGCTCGAGCCGGAGGTGCTCCTCGACCAGGGGGGAGAGGGTGGCGAGCGCGCCGGCAGTGGTCGCGTCGCCGACCCGCCGCTCGGCTGGGCGGTAGTCCGAGGGCACGAACAGCTCCACGACCGGGCGGAAGCCCGGCGCCGAGATCCGCAGGTCGGTCGAGCGGTCGTCGTCGCTGCCGGCCGGGACGTACCAGCCGATGCCGTTCACCTCGTCGCACCGCGCGGTCTCGTCGAAGTCCTCCGGCACCGGGACCCCGCAGGTGACCGTGACCGCCGGGTCGCCGTACGCCGCCCCGAGGGCGTCGTCGGGCTCCACCTCGACCTGCCCGAGGTCGGCGAGCTCGTCGGGCAGGTCGGCGACGAAGGCCTCGCACGCCGCCTGGTCGGCGTCGTCGAGGTCGTAGGTCTCGATCTCGGGGTCGCACGCGGTGAGAGCCGCGGCCAGTGCCACCGCCAGCGGGAGCGCCACGAGTGCGGCGACGCCCCGGGTCCGCGCGGAGCCGGGGCGTCGGGGGTGCAGCGTCAGATGTGGACGACGGGGCACGTGAGCGTGCGCGTGATGCCGTCGAGGCTCTGGACCTTCGACACCACCAGCTTGCCGAGCTCGTCGACGTTGCGGGCCTCGGCGCGGACGATGACGTCGTAGGGGCCGGTCACGTCCTCGGCGAGGGTGACGCCCTTGATCTGCGCGATGGCCTTGGCGACCTCGGCCGCCTTGCCGACGTCGGTCTGGATCAGGATGTAGGCCTGGACGACCATGCGTGCGCTCCTTTGCGACGGCTGCGACGGCTCTCCGGGGGAAGAGGTCTGGCGCCCAACCTATCGCGGTCGGGCGGGCTGTCGATACCCGGCCGCGGACGGCGGTCTGGTGGGATGGAGGCATGGCCCTGGCTCCCGACGCGACCCTGTCCGACGCCGGCGAGTTCGGGCTGATCGCCGAGCTGGTGGCGCTGTTCCCGCAGGGCGAGCACGTGCTCGTCGGGCCCGGCGACGACGCCGCGGTGCTCCGGGTCCGGACCGGGCACGTGGTGGTCTCCGCCGACCTCGCGGTCGAGGGACGCCACTTCCGCCGCGACTGGGCCTCCGCCGAGGACGTCGGTCGTCGCGCCGCCGCGCAGAACCTCTCCGACATCAACGCGATGGGCGGCCGGGCCCACTCGCTGACCGTCGGGCTCGCCGCCCCGCCCGACCTGCCCGTCGCGTGGGCGCTCGACCTGGCCCGGGGCATCGCCGCCGAGTGCGCCCTCGTCGGCGCCTCCGTGGTCGGCGGCGACCTGACGCGCGCCGACCAGGTCGTGGTGGCGATCACCGTGATCGGGTCCTGCACCGAGGCCCCCGTGCTGCGCTCCGGTGCCGCGCCCGGCGAGGTGGTCGCGCTGTGCGGCCGGCAGGGCTGGGCCGCGGGCGGGCTGGCCGTGCTGGGGCGCGGCTTCCGCTCGCCCCGCGTGCTGGTCGAGGCCTACCGCCGTCCCGAGCCGCCGTACGACGCCGGCCGCGCCGCCGCCGAGGCCGGCGCCACGGCGATGATCGACGTCTCCGACGGGCTCCTGGCCGACCTCGGCCACGTCGCGGTCGCCTCCGGCGTCTCGGTCGACCTGCGCTCGGCCGCCTTCGACGTGCCCGAGCCGCTGCAGGCGGTGGGCGCCGCCCTCGGCATGGACCCGTTGCACCTGGTGCTCGGCGGCGGCGACGACCACCCGCTGCTCGCGACCTTCCCCGACGAGGCGGCCGTCCCCGACGGGTGGCGGGTCGTCGGCACCGTCCTGGCCGGCGAGCCCGGCACGGTCACGGTCGACGGTGCGGCGTACGACGGCCCGACCGGCTGGACGCACTTCTGATTCGATTGGCGCCCGCGCGCGGCCGCCACGCTGCCGCGCTGGGCTAGGCGCCCACCCGCGCCAACGACGAAAAGACCGCCGCCCGGGGGCGACGGTCGTTCCGGGTGCTCCCGACCGGGGTCGGGGGCGGGTCAGGTCAGCGGCTGACCTTGCCGGCCTTGAGGCAGCCGGTGCAGACGTTGAGGCGCTGGGGGGTGCCGTTGACCTTGGCACGCACCCGCTGGATGTTGGGGTCGAAGCGCCGCTTGGTGATCTTGCGCGACCACGGCCGGTTGTTGCCGAAGGTCGGCTTCTTGGCGCAGATGTCGCAGACGGCAGCCACGGTGAGTCTCCTACAAGTCGTTCGTGCGTATCAGGGGCCCGGCAGTCCGGGCAACCGAAGAAGAATATCCGACCGGTGCCGCGCCGCGAAATTGCAGGCCGACCGGCTAGCGTCTGCTGATCATGGAGGAGGCACCGACGAGCGACCGCATCCAGCTGGCCGTGGTGCTCCGCTTCGTCGACATCGCCGTCGACGCGCTCGCCGCGGCGCGCGAGGAGATCGACGCGCTCAACGTCTACCCCGTGCCCGACGGCGACACCGGCACCAACATGTACCTCACCGTCTCGGCCGCCCGCGACGCCGTGCGCCAGGCCACCGGCGGCGGCGACCCGCGCGGGGACCGCGGGCTGGCGCTGGCGGCGTTCGCCCGCGGGGCGCTGCTCGGCGCGCGCGGCAACTCCGGCGTCATCCTCAGCGAGATGCTCGGGGCGATCGCCCGACGGGTCGCCCGCTCGACGCCCGCCGAGCGCAACGCGACGGTGATGGCCGAGGCCCTGCACGACGCCGTCGAGGCGAGCTACCGGGCGGTGGGCGAGCCCGTCGAGGGCACCATGCTCACGGTGGCCCGCGCGGCGTCCGAGGCGGCCGCGGTGCGGGCCGCCGACGCCGGAGCCCGGGCCCGCGACGTCTTCGCCACCGCCGCCCAGGCCGCCCGCGAGGCCCTGGCCCGGACGCCGGAGCAGCTCGCGGCCCTGCGCGACGCCGGGGTCGTCGACGCCGGCGGCCGCGGCGTGAGCGTCATCCTCGACGCCGCCGAGACCGTGCTGACCGGACGCCGGCCGGTGGCGGTGACCCGGCCCGCGATCCCCGTGCCCACGGCGCCCACGAGCGTCCCGGGTGCCGACCTGGGGCCGGAGGGGCCGGCGTACGAGGTGATGTACCTGCTCGACTCCGACGACGCCCACGTCCCCGACCTGCGCGCCCGGCTGGCCCCCCTGGGCGACTCGCTCGTCGTGGTGGGCGGCGACGGCCTGTGGAACGTCCACGTGCACGTCGACGACGTCGGCGCCGCGATCGAGGCCGGCATCGAGGCCGGTCGGCCCCACCGCATCCGGGTCACCCACTTCGCCGACCAGGCAGCCCGGCGCGCCCAGGCGCCGACCCGCACCGGACGGCGGGTCGTCGCCGTCGCGGCCGGACCCGGCCTGGCCCGGGTCTTCACCGAGGCCGGTGCGGTCGTGGTCGAGGGCGGACCGGGTCGTCGTCCCTCGACCGGTGAGGTCCTCGCGGCCGTCACGGCGGCGGGCGCCAGCGAGGTCGTGGTGCTGCCCAACGACGCCGACTCGGTGCGGGTCGCGCGGATCGCCGCGAGCACCGCCGAGGCCGACCACGGGCTGCGGGTCGCCGTCGTACCGACGCTGGCGCAGGTGCAGGGCCTGGCGGCGATGGCGGTGCACGAGCCCGGCCGCAGCTTCGACCAGGACGTCCTGGAGATGACGGCCACCGCGCGCCACGCCCGCCACGGGGCCGTCACGGTCGCGGCCCGCAAGGCGCTGACCATGGCCGGGTGGTGCGAGCCGGGTGACGTGCTCGGCGTCATCGAGGGCGACTTCGCCGTGATCGGCCCCGAGCTGTACGACGTCGCGACCGCCGTGCTGGGCCGGCTCATCGCCGGCGGTGGCGAGCTGGTCACCCTGGTCTCGGGCGCCGAGGGCGGCGACCTGGCCGAGCGGGCGGCGGCCTGGCTCGACGCCGAGCACCCCACCGTCGACGTGGTGGTCTACGACGGCGGGCAGGAGCGCTACCCGCTGCTGCTGTCGGTGGAGTGAGCCGGGTCCCGTGATGTCGGTGGTGTGGGGGAGGGTGTCGGCGTGATCACGCTCGACTCGCCCGTGACGGCGGTCCTGGGCGAGTCCAAGAAGGCGAAGCGGTTCACCGACGGACTCGGCCTGCGGACCGTCGGCGACCTCCTGCACCACTTCCCTCGCCGCTACCTCGAGACCGGCACCCTGACCAAGGTCGACGACCTGCAGCCGGGCCAGATGCTCGCCGTGATCGGCGAGATCGAGCGCAGCGACGTGAAGACCTTCACCGACCGGCGCACCCACAAGGTGATGAGCCGGGTCGAGACGTGGCTGCGCACCGACGGGCCCCGCCTGCAGATCACCTTCTTCGCGCGCAGCTCGGGCTCGGCCGCGTGGCGTGCCGACAAGCTGCGCCCGGGGCAGACCGGCCTGTTCGTCGGGCAGGCCAAGCAGTTCAACGGCCAGTGGCAGCTGACCCACCCCAAGATGGTCCTGTTCGGCGCCACCGGCGAGGGCGGCGACGACGACATCGCCACCATCGACGCGATCGGCGACCTCTACCCGATCTACCCCCTCACCAAGAACCTCGAGTCGTGGGACGTCGCCCGCGTCGTCACCTTCGCCCGCTCCGTCGTCGACGACCTGCCCGAGGTCGTGCCCGACGCCGTCCGCGAGCGGTACGACGTCGTCGACGCCCGCACCGCGCTCGACTGGGTGCACGCCCCCGAGACCACGGCCCAGGTCCACCGCGCCCACCGCCACTACCGGTTCGAGGAGGCCCTGGTCACCCAGCTGGTGCTCGCCAAGCGGCGCCGCGCGGTCCGCGCGATCGGCGCCCAGGCGCGCGACGGCGGCGACGGCGCGCTGCTGACGGCGTTCGACGCGCGCCTGCCGTTCGAGCTCACCGCCGGCCAGCGCGAGGTGGGGGAGCAGGTGGAGGCCGACCTGGCCCGGCCGCACCCGATGAACCGCCTGCTGCAGGGCGAGGTCGGCTCCGGGAAGACCCTGGTCGCGCTCCGGGCGATGCTGCGGGTCGTCGACTCCGGGGGACAGGCGGCGTTGCTCGCCCCCACCGAGGTGCTCGCCCAGCAGCACCACCGCTCGATCAGCGCGATGCTCGGCGACCTCGCCGGGGGTGCCCTGCTCGGCGGTACCACCGTCGAGCTGCTCACCGGCTCGATGACCAAGACCCAGCGCACCGGACCGATGTCGCGGCTGGGCAGCGGCGAGGCCGGCCTCGTCGTCGGCACCCATGCCCTGCTCGAGGACAGGGTGCAGTTCGCCGACCTCGGGCTGGTGGTGGTCGACGAGCAGCACCGGTTCGGCGTCGAGCAGCGGGCCGCGCTCACCGACAAGGCCGGCACCCCGCCCCACGTGCTCGTCATGACGGCGACGCCGATCCCGCGCACGGTCGCGATGACCGTCTTCGGCGACCTCGAGGTCTCGACGCTGCGCGAGCTGCCGGCCGGGCGGGCCGAGATCCAGACCAGCGTCGTCAACCTCGTCGACCACCCCGGCTGGATCGACCGCGTGTGGCAGCGCGTGCGCGAGGAGGTCGACAAGGGCCACCAGGTCTACGTCGTGTGCCCGCGGATCGCCGGCGACGAGCTCGAGCAGGGCGCCGCCGACGAGCCGACGTACGACGAGGAGGGCGAGGCCCTCCTCCCCGAGGCCGGCGCCCCACCGCTGGCCGCCGTCGAGGACGTCGTCACCGGGCTCGCCGACGGCCCCCTCTCCGGGCTGCGGCTCGCCGTCCTGCACGGCCGCCTCGCCCCCGACGTCAAGGACGCCACCATGCGCGCCTTCGGCGCCGGAGACATCGACGTGCTCGTCTCGACCACGGTCATCGAGGTCGGCGTCGACGTGCCCAACGCCACCGCGATCGTGCTCCTCGACGCCGACCGGTTCGGCGTCTCCCAGCTCCACCAGCTGCGCGGCCGGGTGGGCCGCGGCGGCCTGCCGGGGCTGTGCCTGCTGGTCTCGTCGACCCCGTGGCTCTCCCCGGCCCGCGAGCGGCTCGACGCCGTCGCCTCGACCACCGACGGCTTCGAGCTCAGCCGCGTCGACCTCGAGCAGCGCCGCGAGGGCGACGTCCTCGGCCGCTCGCAGTCGGGGTGGCGCTCGACCCTGCAGAACCTCCGCGTGCTGCGCGACGAGCAGACCATCGTGGAGGCCCGCGAGGCCGCCGAGGCGCTGCTCGAGGCCGACCCCGACCTGGGTGCCACCCCGGTCCTCGCCGCCGCGGTCGCCGACCTCGAGGCCAGCGCCAACGCCGACTTCATCGAGAAGTCGTGACAGCGGTGGCAGACGTGTTGCGGGTGGGGCTGGTGGTGCCTGCGGTGCTGCAGGTTTCCCCGGTCCACCGGGGAAACCTGCACTCCGGGGCTGAGGTTCTGCCCCCGAACCGACAGGTTCCCCGGTGCACCGGGGAACCTGTCGCCACCGCACCCACCACCCCCACCACCACACTCACCCCATGACCCGGATCATCGCCGGCACCGCGAAGGGCCGCCGCCTCAAGACACCTCCCGGCGACCGCACCCGCCCCACCAGCGACCGGGTGCGGGAGGCCCTGTTCAGCGCGGTGGAGTCGTGGGCGGGCTCGCTGCGCGGGCTCCGGGTCCTCGACCTGTACGCCGGCAGCGGGGCCGTCGGCCTGGAGGCGTGGTCGCGCGGGGCGGAGTCGGTCACGTTCGTCGAGGCGCACGCCCCGACGGCCGAGATCATCCGGACCAACGCGCGCGACGTGCGGTTCGCCGACGCCGACGTGCACGCCGCACGGGTCTTTCACGTGCTGGGGCGGCAGCCCGCCCACCGGTTCGACGTCGTGTTCAGCGACCCGCCCTACGACCTGTCCGACGACGACCTCGCCGACGACCTCGAGGCGCTGCAGGACTGGGTGACCCCCGACGCGCTCGTCGTCGTCGAGCGCTCCACCCGCAGCGACCCGCCCCGCTGGCCGCCGTCGTTCGAGCCCGGTCGCTCGAAGCGCTACGGCGAGACGACGCTTTGGTACGGTCACGCACCGTGAGCCGCACATGAGCAGGGCCGTCTGCCCCGGGTCCTTCGACCCCGTCACCCACGGCCACCTCGACATCGTCGCCCGCGCCGCCCGGCTCTTCGACGAGGTCGTCGTCGCGGTCGGCGTCAACCCGTCCAAGAGCCGGATGTTCGGGCCCGAGGAGCGGGTCGCGATGCTGGAGCGCGCCGTCGCCCCCTTCGCCAACGTGCGGGTCGAGGGCTTCACCGGCCTGGTGACCGACTTCTGCGTCGAGCACGACGTCCAGGCGATCGTGAAGGGACTGCGCTCCTCGAGCGACTTCGACTACGAGCTGCCGATGGCCCACATGAACTCTGCCCTCACCGGCGTGGAGACCGTCTTCCTGCCCACCGCGACCGGTCAGTCGTTCGTCTCCTCGAGCCTGGTCAAGGAGGTCGCGGCCTTCGGCGGCGACATCGCGGCGTTCGTGCCCGCCTTCGTGCTCGAGGCGCTCACCGCCCGGCTGGCCGAGCGGGCATGACCGTCCACGCAGCGTTTTTGCAGGTCCGACCGCGACCAGTACGCTTTGGGTCAGTTCTGTTGTGCCCGGACCCGGAAGTGATCACCTGACCAGCCTGGACCCGAGAGCGCCGCTCGTGCTCGACACCCGCGAGCTCGGCCGCCGCCCGGGGTCCCAACGTCAGGTGACGCTCACGGTGCCGGCCCCGGCAGAGCTGGGCATCGAAGTTCTCTCCGTCCCCGAAGGTTCGCCGGTCGAGCTCGACCTGCGGCTGGAGGCGGTCATGGAGGGGGTGCTGGTCACGGGCACGGCGACAGCCGCGCTCGAGGGCGAGTGCGTGCGGTGCCTGGACCCGATCGACGACGACCTCGACGTGACGTTCCAGGAGCTGTACGTCTACGACGACCACACCCGCGACGCGACCGGCAACGGCGACGAGGACGACGGCGTCAGCAAGCTCGAGGACGACCTGCTCGACCTCGAGGCCCTGCTGCGCGACGCCGTGGTGCTGGCCCTACCGTTCCAACCGCTGTGCCGAGACGACTGTCCCGGGCTGTGCACCGAGTGCGGTGCCTCGCTCAAGGACGACCCCGACCACACGCACGACGCACCGATCGACCCCCGATGGTCGGCCCTGGCCGACATCGACACCCCGAGCAGCACCGAGTAGAACACCAGCAAGGAGACCATCATGGCTGTCCCGAAGCGGAAGATGTCGCGGAGCAACACCCGCCACCGTCGATCGCAGTGGAAGGCCGTCGCGCCCTCCCTGGTCGCGTGCGCCAACCCGGCCTGCGACGCCAAGCACCTCCCGCACCGCGCGTGCGGCGAGTGCGGCCAGTACGGCGCGCGCAACGCCCTCCGCCCGGTCCTCTGAGCCCGCTGGTCCCCTGACCAACTACGCAGGGCTGCGCGAGGCGCTCGGGGATCCCGTCCTGGACCCCGAGCTCCTCGAGTTCGCCCTGACCCACCGCTCGTTCGCCTACGAGAACGGCGGGCTGCCGACCAACGAGCGGCTCGAGTTCCTCGGCGACTCGGTGCTCGGCGTCGTCGTCACCGAGACGCTCTACGCCATGCACCCCGACCTGTCCGAGGGTCGGCTCGCCAAGCTCCGGGCCGCGGTGGTCAACGCACGCGCCCTGGCGGGCGTGGCGCTGACCATCGGGCTCGGCGACCACGTCAAGCTCGGTCGCGGCGAGGAGTCCACCGGCGGGCGGCACAAGGCGTCGATCCTGTCCGACACCGTCGAGGCGGTCATCGGGGCGGTCCACCTCAGCGGCGGCATCACCGTCGCCGCCGAGGTCGTGCACCTGCTCTTCGACCCGCTCATCGCCGAGGCGTCGGGGATGGGTGCCGGTCTCGACTGGAAGACCTCGCTGCAGGAGCTCTCCGCCGAGCGTGGCCTCGGGGTGCCCGAGTACGTCATCAGCGACGAGGGTCCCGACCACATGAAGACCTTCCACGCCCAGGTCCGCGTCGCCGGCCAGCTCTACGGCAACGGCACCGGCCGGTCGAAGAAGGAGGCCGAGCAGGCCGCGGCCGAGACGGCGTACGGCGAGATCGTCGCCTCCCTCACCGAGCCGGCCGCCCCCGTCACGCCCGCCCTCTGACGGGTCCCCGACCGTGCCCGAGCTGCCCGAGGTCGAGGTCGTCCGCGCCGGCCTGGCCCGCCACGTGCTCGGCGCCACGATCACCCGCGTCGACGTCCTCCACCCCCGCCCGGTACGCCGCGACCCCCGCGGTCCCGAGGGGTTCGCCGCGGCCCTGACCGGACGGCGCATCGACGAGGCCCGGCGCCGCGGCAAGTACCTCTGGCTCCCGCTCGACAACGGCGACGCGCTGCTCGGCCACCTCGGCATGAGCGGCCAGCTGCTGGTCCAGCCGCAGGACGCGCCCCCCGAGCGGCACCTGCGGGTCCGGCTGGTGCTCGACGGCGCCGACGAGGACCGCAACGTCCACTTCGTCGACCAGCGGATGTTCGGCGGCCTGTCGGTGAGCGCCGGCGGCGGGGACCTGCCGCCCGAGATCGCCCACATCGCCCGCGACCCGCTCGACCCGGAGTTCGACGACGACCTGTTCGTCGCCCGGGTCCGCAGACGCGCCTCCGGGGTCAAGCGCCAGCTCCTCGACCAGGGCCTGATCTCGGGCGTCGGCAACATCTACGCCGACGAGGCCCTCTGGCGCGCCGAGGTCCACGGCGAGCGCCCCGGCGACCGGCTCACCGCCGCCCAGGTGCGCCGCCTGCTCGGCCACGCCCGCGAGGTGATGGCCGAGGCGCTCGACCAGGGCGGCACGTCGTTCGACGCGCTCTACGTCAACGTCAACGGCGAGTCCGGCTACTTCGACCGCTCCCTGCACGCCTACGGCCGCCAGGACGAGCCGTGCGACCGGTGCGGTACGCCGATCCGGCGCGTCGCGTTCATGAACCGGTCCTCGTACTTCTGCCCGCGGTGCCAGCCCGCGCCGCGGCGGCGCCGGGTCGTCGTGCCGGCTGTGCCTGACTGACGCTTGCGACGGCGGCTGAGGTGCGAGCCTCGAAGCCCCGCGCCCGCAGGTCCGCGCCGGCTGGTGCGGCTCGTCACTGCCTTGCCCCGCACCGGGTTCGACGCGCGGTCACGCCCTCGCAGGCTCGGGCGTGCGCTTGCTCGACCTGCGCCCGCCCACGCCGCGTGCTCGTTCCCCGCACGCGGGCTGCGGGCCTGGTTTGCACATGGAGGGGTGTGGTGGGACTCTGGGAGACGGTCCCGCTCCCTCCATGCCACGCGGACCCCCCGCTCTCATCGGAAGGCTCACACATGGCCAAGGCGCTGATCGGCCACCTGAACAGCGACCTGCGCGACCCCCGTGTCGCCGCCGACAACGCCCGGCTCCGCAAGCGGGTGGCCGAGCTGGAGTCCCTGGTCCTCCGGCTCTCGGAGGAGAACGACCGGCTCGTCGCCGCGCGCGCAGCCGAGCTCCTCGACACCGCGCCGTCGCGCGAGATGCAGCCCGCCTGACCCGACCGCCGCGCAAACCGGGTGACCGGACGCGTCGGCCCCGGTAGCGTCCTGCCCTCGTGAGCAGACTGGTCGGGGCGATCGCGCCGCAGCGCTTCGGGACGTCGTTCCGGTGGCTGCTGGCCTCGTCCTGGACCTCCAACGTCGGTGACGGGATCGCCATCGCGGCGGGACCGCTGCTCGTCGCCTCGCAGACCGACCAGCCGTTCCTGGTCGCCCTCGCCGCGCTCCTCGTGTGGGCGCCGCCGCTGCTCTTCGGCCTGTACGCCGGCGTCCTCACCGATCGCCTCGACCGCCGGTTGATCGTGATGACCGTCGACCTCGTGCGGGTCGGTGTGCTGGTGGTGCTGACCACGTTCATCGTCACCGACACCGTCTCGATCGTGGTGGTGCTGCTGGCGCTGTTCGCGCTCGGCACCGCCGAGATGTTCGCCGACAACGCCTCGGCCGCGCTGCTGCCGATGGTGGTCGACCGCGACGACCTGGCGATCGCCAACTCCCGGCTCCAGGTCGGGTTCATCACCGTCAACCAGCTGGCCGGACCGCCGCTGGGGGCAGCCCTGTTCGCCGTGGGGTCGGCATGGCCGTTCGCCGCCCAGGCGGTGCTGGTGCTGCTCGGCGCGCTGCTGATCTCGCGCGTCGTGCTGCCCGGCACGGTCCGCGAGGCCGACTCGGTGGCCAAGATCAGCCACGACATCGCCGAGGGCTTCCGATGGGTCTGGCACCACGCCGCCGTCCGGACGCTGGTGCTGACCATCTTCATCTTCAACATCACCTTCGGCGCCGCCTGGTCGGTGCTCGTCCTCTACGCGACGCAGCGGCTCGGCCTGGGTGCCGTCGGCTTCGGCCTGGTCACCACGGTCGGCGCGGTGGGCGGGCTGGTCGGCACCCTGTCCTACGGCTGGATCACCCGGCACGTCAGCCTGGGCGACCTGATGCGGATCGGGCTGGTCGTCGAGACCCTGACCCACCTCGGCCTGGCGCTGACCACCTCGCCGGTCGTCGCGCTGCCGATCTTCTTCGTCTTCGGCGCCCACGCGTTCATCTGGGGCACCACGTCGATCACGGTCCGCCAACGTGCCGTGCCGTCGCACCTGCAGGGACGGGTGGGGTCGGTCAACCTGGTCGGCGTCTTCGGCGGTCTGGTCGTCGGGTCCGCGGTCGGCGGCGTCCTGGCGCAGCACGCCGGCCTGACCGCGCCGTTCTGGTTCGCCTTCGCCGGCTCGGCGGTCTTCGTGGTGCTGATCTGGCGTCAGCTCGCCCACATCGCCCACGCCGACGAGGCCGACGCCCCGCTCGGCGTCTGAGACGGCACGAGGGCCCCGCCGGTCCGGCGAAGCCCTCGTGGTCGATGCGTGGTCGATGCGTGCTCGTCAGCGCACCTTGGACCGGTTGGTCGTGTCGGCCACGGTGGTCGGGGTGGAGCGCACCTGGGCGACGTACGTCGTGGGGCGTCGGCCGTTGCGGTCCTTGACCTGGAACACCGCACGGCCGCTCCCGTCGAGCTTGCGCCCGGCGGTGCCGACGACCCGCAGCCGACCGTCGACGACGCGGTAGAGCGCCACCCGTGCGCCGGCGGCGCGCGCCGGGGCGGCGACCGTCAGCCGGTCGGGCCCGCGCCCGCCCTTGGCGGCGTCCAGTCGCGCCGTGACCGGGGAGCCGAAGTCGACGACGTCGGCCAGCGTGCGGCTGCGGGTGCCGTCGGTGACCACCGCGGTGAGGCGGGCACGCCCGATCCGGGTGCCGACGAAGGTGTAACTCGCCTCGCCGCGGGCGTTCGTCGTGCGCGTGGCGCGCGGCTCGCCGTCGCCGGGCTCGGGACCGAACCGGAAGAACTGCACCTGGTAGCCGTCCACCGGGTTGCCCAGCTGGTCGACGACGCGGACGGTCTGGGTCACCGTGGAGCCGACCCGGACCGTGTCGGTCGCGGTGGAGGTGAACGCAAAGGTGGAGCGGGGGAAGCTCAGCTCGTAGAACGAGGCGGTGGTCGAGCCGGTGGCCTCAGCGCTGCCGGCCGCGGCGTTGCCGCCGGTGTCGACGTAGCGGTAGGTCGGGGCGTTCCAGGTGCCGGTCACCTCGATCTCGGCGGCCTCGAAGGAGACGACCCAGATGTCGCCGCCGGTGTCGAGGTCGGAGACCACGTAGTCGTCGCTGTAGTCGTAGTCGTCGAGGTCACCGGTGTAGGCCAGCTCGACGGCCTCGTCGACGACGGGGTTGCCGAACTGGTCGCGGGCGAAGACGTCGTAGTAGGTGCGGTGGCCGGCCAGCGCCGGGTCGACGGGACCCTGCTGCTCACGCGCGGGCGAGAGCCGGACGTCGACCTGCCCGTTGAGCGGGTCGGCGGAGTCCCACTGCGCGGGCGCCTGCGCGGAGACCGTCCCGGCCTCGGCGGTCACGGTGGCGGTCACCCGGCCGTCGTCGTCGAAGCCGGGGTCGCGCTCGATCCCGACCTCGAGGTCGACCTCGCCGTCGGCGTCGGTGAGCCCGGTGATGGTCCGGCCCAGGTCGACGAGGTTGCCGGCGGGGGAGCCGACGACCGAGGGCAGCTCCTCCTCGCCGGTGGTGAAGAACCCGTGGTCGACGGCCAGCGTGTAGACCTGTCCCTCGAGCGGGTCCCGGGCGCCGCCCAGGTCACCCTGGACGCCGTCGGCGGGGCTGGTGTCGACGGTGTCGTCGGGCGCGGTGACGGTGACCAGGCTGCCCAGCGACTGCCCCGGCTTCGCGTCGCCGAGGTCGGCGACGACCACGGTGCTGCCGGCCGGGGGTTCGGTGCCGACCAGGTCGACGGCGCGCGACGCGTCGGCGTCGGCGTCGCCGACGCCGGGGGTCGTGGCCGTGGACACCTCGAGGGTGCCGCCCAGCTCGGTGCCCTGGGCCTGCTCCGCGGGGTCGCTCAGCACGGACTCGAAGGAGCCGTCGTCGGCGGTGGTCACCTGGGTCGAGGTGACGGGCGTCGTGCCGGGCGGGGCCGGGACGAAGCCGGCGTCGGCGGCGGGGTCGCTGCCCGCGGTGCCGCGCACCAGGGCGAGGTCGACCACGCGGTCGGGGAGACCGGTGCCGTCCTCGAGCCGCAGGGACCCGGAGAGCGGGTGGTCGCCGCCGGCGGGGAGCTGCAGCGGGTCCTCGTCGGCGAGCTCGATCGAGGCCTCGCCGGCCTTCACGCTCAGCACCTCGCGGGCGGGGATGGCGCCGGCGGCGGCCGCGTCGGCGTCGAGCCCGGCGACGAGGGCGTAGGTGCCGGACGGCTGCCCGGCCGGCAGCGGCACGACGAACTCGCCGAGGGTCTCGTCGGCGACGTCCTCGCCGGTCGCCGGCACCCGCACCGCGGGAACCGTGGGATCGAACGGCGTGACCGTCCAGTGGTACTGCAGGTCCTGGGAGTCGTCGACGTCGACGCCGCCCGCGATCGAGTCGGTGACCTGGACGGCGACGTCGCCGAGGGCGTGCTCGTCGAGGTCGAAGGCGCCGCCGTCGGCCGACGTGGCGACCAGGGACAGGGTGCCGGGCGCCGCGGTGGCCGTCGTGGCCAGGAACGGGACGGCCGAGACCGCCAGGGTCGTGACGACGAACGGTGCGAGGCCACGCGGGATGGCGTTGGTCTTCATGGGGTCCTTCCGGAGGTTGGTGGGCGTGGAGGACCTCCGCACCCGGTGGGGTCGTCGCGCCGGGGACGGCGCGACGGGGGAGGTCAGCCGGTCTCGCAGACGAAGCTGCCGGCGCCGCGGTAGGGCGTGATGCGCTCGACGGCGGGGATCGCCAGCTCGGTGGCCCCGACCGCGCCCGTGGCGACCGCCAGCTGCCGCAGCGCGGAGGTCATCGACGAGCTCGGGGTGCGGAGGACCTTGCCGGCGCCGTAGCCGGACTGGCACACCTGGTAGTGGTTGAGGTTCGCGCGCCAGTCGACGAGTCGGTCGCCCTGCACCGTGCGGGTGCTGCCGGCGTCGCCCTGGTCGGACTGCATCGCGTCGGCACCCGACCCGCCGTACAGGACGTCGCGACCGTTGAGGGTGCGCCGGCGGCGGTCGGTGTCCTCGACGGGGGCGACGGCCTGCCACAGCCGCGGGTCGCTGGTGCGCCGCTTGACGTCGAGCAGGTCGTTGCCGGACCCGCCGAAGAGCCGGTCGTGGCCGGTGCCGCCCCAGAGGGTGTCGGCGGCGTCACCGGCGAAGACGACGTCGTCGCCGGCGCCTGCGTTGGTGACGTCCTTGCCGGCGCCGCTGTGGACGGAGTCGGAGCCGTCGCCGCCGAGGACGACGTCGTCGCCACCGAGCGTCGACTGGGTCAGCGTCACGACCCGCACCAGCGTGCCGCGCGGGCGGACGCGCTCGCGCAGGAAGCCACGGTCGTCGGCGATGGTGCGGTCGACCGCACCCAGGGCCGCCGCGGGCGTGGGCACGTCGACACCCTGGTCGCCGAGGAGGGCGTCGTCGCCGTCCCCGCCGTCGAGGACGTCGCCCGGCACCCGCTGGCCGCGGTGGAGCTGCTGCGGCCGGGAGGTGCGGGTGTTGTCGAGCTGGCCGTAGAGGTCGTCGTCGCCCGCGTCGCCGGAGAGCCGGTCGCTGCCGGACCACACGCCGGCCTTCTCGTCGGCCATCGCCACCTGGCGCACCACGTGCGGGCCGGAGGCGCCGCCGGTGAGGACCGTGCCGGCGCCGTTGCGGGTGATCCGGCCGTTGTCGCCGAGCAGCACGTCGCGGGCGTCCCCTCCGGTGAGGACGTCGTTGCCGTCGACGAGGCCGGCGGCAGAGCGGTCGATCGTCGTGGTCACCGGCGTGAGCAGCCGGTCGACGACGCCGGGCCCGGACAGCGTGATGACCGACCCGGTGCTGGTCGAGCCGCCGCCGACGAGGTCGTCCTCGCCGGTGCCGCCGTCGAGGGCGTCGTCGCCGACGTTGCCCTCGAGGTAGTCGTCGTCGGCGCCGCCCGAGACAGCGTCGTCGCCGGCCTGGCCGAAGAGGAGGTCGCGGCCGGCCGCACCGGCGACGGAGTCGTCGCCGCCCGCGCCCACCGGTGCCGGGCCCGTGGCCGTGACCACGTCGAGCAGCACCACCGAGCGCAGTCGCGTGCCGTCGGCACGCGTGCTGGGGGCGGCCGCGGGTCGGGTGAGGTGGCCGTTGTCGCCGAGCGCGACGTCGTCGCCGGACCCGGTGTCGATGTCGTCCTCACCATCGAGCAGGCGGACGTCGGGGTCGGCCGTCGCGGGGACGGCGCTGGTCAGGCGCGTACCGGTCTCGCCCAGGGGGAGCCCGTCGGCGGCCGAGGAGCCGCCGAGCACGTCGTCGTCGCCGGCGTCACCGGTGACCGTGTCACCGCCGCTGTTGCCCTCGAGGTAGTCGTCGCCGGAGCCGCCGCCGACGAGGTCGTCGCCGCCCTGGCCGAAGACCTGGTCGGCGAACCCGTCGCCGCGCAGCGTGTCGGCGCCCCCGGTGGCGGGGGCGACGTCGCTGTCGGAGGTGGCGACGTCGTGGAGCTCGACGACGTACGCCGGACCCACGTGGTCGGGGCCGGTGAGGTCCGCGCGCCACGTCGGGAGCGCGTTGTCGCCGACGACCAGGTCGGCGCCGTCCTCGCCGTCGGGACCGCCGTCGCCACGGACGAGGTCGCCGCCGTCGGGCTGGCCGGCACCGTCGCGGAGCACGGCGTAGCGGGTGCGGGTGGTGGGGTCGACGGTGGAGCCGCCGACGACGACGTCGTCGCCGTCGTCGCCCCAGGCCTTGTCGTCCCCGCGGCCACCCTCGACGACGTCGTCGTCGGGACCGCCACGCACCAGGTCGGCACCGGGGGAGCCGATCACGAAGTCGCAGTCGTGGCCGCCGTACAGCTCGTCGTAGGCCAGCGGGGTGCCGGGCGAGGCGACCGGGGTGCCGGTCACGCCGTCGGCGGCCAGCAGGGTCAGGTGGCGCGTGGTCGGGGCCGTGCCACAGATCAGGGCGCTGTCGGCGAACCGGAGCGCGGACCCGGACGTCGCCCGCACCGCGGCCGGGGTGAGGCCGGACGTGGCGGTCCAGGGCACGGCCGGGTCGGTGACCGCGGTGACGATCGCCTCGGAGACGGCGATGCCGTTCTCGGCCACCAGCACGTCCTCGGCGCGGCCGCCGAGGAGCACGTCCTGGCCGTCGGCGGCACCGGCGCTGTCGCTGCCACCGACCAGGTCGTCGGCGCCCTCGTTGCCGCGCAGGCGGTCGTCGCCGTCGCCACCGAGGAGGTGGTCGTCGCCCGTGCCGCCGACCAGGAGGTCGTGGTGCGGGCCACCGAGGAGGACGTCGGTGCCGTCGTCGCCGAGCAGCAGGTCGTTGCCGTCGCCGCCGTCGGTGAGGTCGGTGCCGCTGCCGGCGCCGAGGTAGTCCGAGCCCCGGCCGCCGCGGAGCTCGTCGGCGCCGTCGTCGTCGAGGAGGCAGTCGCCGTCGGCATTGCCGGTGGCCGCGTCGAGCATCGAGGGCAGGTCGATCGCGCCGGTGTCGTCGGAGTCGACGTCACCGTCACGGTCGAGGTCGACCGCGCCGTCCACCACGACGGTCTCCCCGGCGAGCAGGCCGGTGAAGGCGTCGGTCGTGCCCGGGGTGCGGACGAGGCCGTCGACGACCTCGAGCCCGGCGAGCTGACCGGTGTCGGCGGTGATGCCCTTGTCGACGTCGGCCGGTCCGGCGAGCAGGTCGTCGTCGAGGTCGACGAGCCCGCGGACGACGCGCGTCGTGGGGGCACAGGCGTAGAGGCGGTGCGAGACCGGGGGAGCGGGTCCGCCCGTGGCGACGGTGTCGCGCCCCTCGCCGTACGACGCGTCGTCGCCGCCCTCGCCGAGCACGAGGTCGGAGCCGGCGCCGCCGGCGAGCACGTCGTCGCCGTCGCCGCCCTCGAGGTAGTCGGCGCCGGTGCCGTTGGCCGCCCCGCCGAGGGAGCCGTCGAGCACCTGACCGGTGCTGCCGGCGCGGACCAGGGCGGCGTCGTCGCCGAGGACGACGTCGTCGCCGGGGCCGGCTTCGACGCGGTCGTCGTCGGTGCCGCCCCGGATGACGTCGTTGCTGGTGCCGTCGTCCTCGGCGCCGTCGCCGGAGATCTCGTCGTCGCCGGCACGGCCACAGATCTGGTCGGGGCCGGAGCCGCCGTCGAGGGTGTCGGGGCCGTCACCGCCGATCACGACGTCCTTCTCCGCGCCGCCGGTGACGAAGTCGGCGCTCGCTGCGCCCGACAGCGTCGCGCCCGAGACGCAGAAGGTGTCGAGCTGGCTGTCGCCCGGGACCCTGGCGGTCTGGACGGTCACGTCCTGGACGACCGGGTTGGTGGCGCCCGGGTAGAGCACCTTGACCGGCCGGTTGCCGTCGTCGCGGAAGAGCGTGCCGAGGCCGGCGCCGGTCAGGGCGGACGGACCACCGACGACGACGTCGGAGCCGTCGCCGCCGTCGACGTTGTCGGTGCCGTCGCCGCCGATGACCACGTCACCGCTGTCGAACCCGGCCCGCACCTGGGCGACGACCTCGTCCTCGCCCGCGTCGTCGGGCTGCACGAGCACGGCGCGGACGTCGCGGCCGGTGCCGCCGACCACGCTGTCGTTGCCGCCCTGGCCGTCGACCCGGTCGGCGCCCGGGCCGCCCTGCACCCGGTCGTTGCCGCCGCCACCCCGGACGTCGTCCTGACCGGCGGCGCCGTTGACGACGTCGTCACCCTCGCCGCCGGTGGCGACGTCGTCGCCGAGGCTGGTGTCGATGGAGTCGCTGCCGCCCTCGCCGTCGACCGCGACGTCGTCGCCCGAGCCGCTGACGAGCAGGTCGTTGCCGGGGCCGCCGGTCAGCGAGCTGATGGTGGTGTCGAAGGCCGTCGTGCGCAGCTCGAGCTCGTCGTCCTCACCCGAGACGAAGTCCTCGCCGGCCAGGAACGACAGCTTGTCGTCCTCCTCGCCGCCGTCGGCCACGAAGGTCGGTGCCGTGGAGCGCTCCGTGAACGTCTGGACCGTGGGGTTGGTGGCCGAGATGGCCTCGCCGGAGGCGTAGGTCGACACCTTCCAGTCGTCCCCGACCTGGGCCACGTCGACGTTCTGCACCCGGCCGTCGCCGGAGATCTCGTACGACGTCACGCCGTCGCCCTTGGCGAACTGGCGCACCTCGAAGTCGTCGGCGCGGTCCCGGTCGTTGTCGTTGGCCGAGCCCGGCAGCCTGCCGTCGGTGTTGTCGCCCGTGGTCAGCACGAGGTCGCCCGCGGCGTTCGTCTCGACGAGCGTCGGGACCGCGGTGGGGCAGTCGTACTGGAAGAGCGGGTAGGGCCCGAGGCGCAGGATGTCGAACTCGTACTCGAGGGAGGTGAAGAGCAGCTCGATCTCGATGTAGACCGAGATGTAGGCCTCGATCTCGGCGCTGGCCTCGAAGGCGCACGACGCGTCGCCGCTGAAGGTCTCCTCCAGCTCGGCCACGCGCAGGCGGCCGTCGTCGTTGGGGTCGTTGAGGTCGAGGTTGATCGTCAGCGTGATGCCGCCCTTGAGGCCGGCGGTGACGATGCCGATGCTGACGCCGGCCCCGGCCTCGAGCGTCGTGACCACCTTGACCTCGGGCACGTCGACGCCGTCGGCGTCGAGGTCGTCGATGTAGAAGCCCTCGCGGATCACGTCGCCGGCGTCGAACTCGTCGGCGTAGTAGTCCTCCAGGGCCTGCGCGTCGCCCTCGGGGACCGACCGGGCCGCAAGGGTCTGCGGGTAGGAGTCGAAGCCCATCGCGAGGCGGCCCTCGACGTTGATCGAGCCCCCGACGAACGGCTTGATCGGCACCGGGCCGGCCATGATCGGGCCGAACTCCGCCTTGTAGGCCACCGAGGCCTGGAGGGTGCCGAAGTCGAGGCGGAAGTACGACGCCTCGCCCTCCCCGGTCAGCAGGTCCATGACCTGGCTGGTGTCGGAGAGGAACGGCAGCGAGAAGCCCGGCAGCTGGCCGGTGATCGAGCGGGTCGTCTGGGCGACCGTCTTCTTGTTGTTGCGGTTGCCGGCGCGGTTGGCCTGCGTGGTCTGGCCGGGAGCCCCGGTCGCGGACTTGTCGGCGGCGAGCGCGTCGTCGTCCGCACACGGCTTGGGCTTGGTCTTCGACACCGTCGTGGTCGGCGTCCCGCCGGGGGTGGCCGGCGGCGTGGTCGTCGCGGTCCTCACCGTCTCGGTGCACTTCTCGTACAGCTGCACGTCGGAGGGCTCCACGGTCAGCAGCGCCCCGGCCGCGTCGACCTTCTCCAGCGGCACCTTGCCGGCCGCCAGCTCCTTGAGGGCCTTGCTGACGTCGGCCGCGCCGCCGATCAGCCCGATGACCCGGTGGGCCAGCTGGAGCTGGGCCTTGCCGGAGGCCTTGCCCAGCAGCTCGAGGAGGCTGAGCAGGGAGACCTCGTCGCCGCCCGCGAGCTCGGAGAGGTCGGAGATGACCGGGATCGGGCTGCGCAGCACGTCGACGACGTCGCGCACGGGGGCCAGGTAGGGGTCGATGGTGGCGAAGACCTTGCCCACGGCCGTGGCGATCGCGCCGACGTCGAGCGTGACGTCGTCGTAGGACACGTCACCGAACTCGCCGGTCGTCCAGGGGATGGCGATCGTGCCGGCGAGGCCCAGCACGCCGTCGTCCTGGGCCAGGGTCTCGAAGGCCAGGCGCAGCCCGGTCTCCTCCGGGCCCGTGTCCGGAGCGGCGAAGGTCGGCGTGGCATCGAGGTCGCCCTCGTAGAGGTCGAAGAGGTCGTAGGTGCCGGCCTTCGGCTCGAGCAGGATCGTCGTGCGCAGGTCGCGGTCGTTGGCGTTGGCGGCCGTGACCGTGGCCGGCAGGTAGCCGACGATCGCCTTGATCGAGGCCGGCATCGTGGCCGTCACCTCGTTCTCGAGCTCGTCGTCGGCGCCGACGACGACCTGGGGTCCGACGCCCCGCGTGAGCTGCAGCGTGATCGGGAGGGTCCAGCTGGTCGTGGTCGCCACCTCGGCCACGGAGCGGACCTCGAGCCCGGCGAGGCCGGTGTCGAAGGGGATCGCGCCGTCGGGCCGCGACCCGGCCAGGTCGGTGGCGATGCTGACGGTGGTCCAGCCGGTGCTGGTCTGGTCGGTGCAGGCCACGAGCTTGTTGCGGGGGCCGCACAGGACCTTCGCGGTCACCGCGGCCGGCTGGATGTCGGTCAGGCCGGTGGTCCGGTTGACCGCGCGGGCGACGGCGTCGTCGAGCTCCGCCTGCAGGTCGGAGGCCTTGGTGGCGTTGGCGACCGCCGGCTTGGCGAGCTCGTCACGCAAGGCCGAGGTGAGCGTGGTCAGGATGTCGTCAACGCCGGCGCCGGCGTCGAGGTCGGTGCCGATGAGGGGCGCCGAGACCGGCGCGCCCTCCGGGCCGAGGTTGCGCGGGGCCGCGCCGTCGGTGGCGAGCCCGAGCGCGGAGGCGTAGCCGTCGAGGCCCTCGGCGAGGTACTGGACCTGCATCGGGTCGGGGGCCGGCGCCACGGTGCCGGCGCCGCCGGAGGAGTCGGTGGCGTCGGCGGCGTAGCGGATCACGTCGTCGGTGCCGACGGCGAGGTCGGCCACGGCCGCGCGGCCCTCGCGGGTGCCGCTGCGGGTGGTCTGCAGCACTCCCTCGGTGGTGGCGGTGGGGGCGGCGTACCGGGTGCGGACCTGGACGCCGAGGCCAGCGGAGCTGCCGGGCGCGAGCACCTTGAGCGCGGCCACGCCGGCCTGGAGCGGGTGGCCGGCCAGGTCGGTGCCGGGCAGCGCGAGGGTGGCGTCGGAGACGGTGCCGGTGGCGGCGTCGACGACGGGGCGGGCGGTGGTGCGGTCGACCTTGATGGCGAGCGTGGTGGTCGAGTCGACCGTGACGGGCACGGTCGCGGTCCTGCCGTCGCCGCGCCGGCCGCTGGTCACCTGGCCGCGGCCGTTGACGGCGTTGTCGTCGAGACGGAGCTCGGCGTCCTCGGTGTGGGGTGCCTCCTCCGTGCCGGGCGTGCTGGCCTCGAGCCGGACGCCGAGCTGGGCGGAGTCGAGGTCGTAGGAGATCACCGGGCTCCAGTCGCCCTCGCCGTCGAGCCGGACGAGCGAGCCGACGGCGCGGCTGAGCTCCTGGGCGCTGGAGACGTGCGGGGTCGTCGTGGAGCCGGTGCCGTCCTCCTCGTCGGCGGTCGCGGCCGCGGCGATGGCGGAGAGACCCTGGCGCAGTGCCTCGCGCTCGTCGGCGAGCTGGGCCGGGGTCAGGGCGACGAGCGGCAGCGTCGAGGTGTACTGGTCGAAGGCCAGCGGGGTGGTCTCGGCGACGTTGTCGCCGGTGAGGCGGTCGAACTCGGCGAGGCCGGTGGACAGTCCCTCGACGACGGAGTCGCGCAGGGCGAAGGGGTCACCGACCACGACCAGCTCGAGGACCTGCTCGTCGGTGAGGCCCGTCTGGCCGTCGACGGCGGTGAGCCCCGCACAGGTCAGGGCGTCGGGCCCGGTCAGGGTGACGCTCTGGCACGCGAAGCCGTCGCCCAGGAGCCGGCGCGCGACCTCGGTGCCGGCGGCGTCGGTGACGTTCAGCGCCTGGTACAGCGTCTTGCCGTCCGGGAGCGAGGTCACCTCGACCGTCACCGTGTCGGGCGCGGTGCCGGTGCCCTGCTCGACCTGGGCGGTGCCGGTGAGGAACGCGGCCGGCACCGGGTCGAAGACGCGCAGCTTGGCGTAGGTGTCGCTGAAGGTGACGGTGGGCAGCCCGACGGGGCCCCACGCGACCCGCGCCGAGCCGGACGCGGGCGTCGAGCCGCCCGTGGCGTACGTCGTGCCGGACAGCGGCTGCTCGGTCGCGTCGAAGCCGATCGAGGCGGTCACGGCCGACACCAGCCTGACCTGCTGCGGGTCGAGCGCGCCGCTCTCGCCGGTCATCAGCGCCGAGATCGCCAGGGGGTCGGTGACCTTCCCCCCGGCCGGCGCCACGCGGTCGAGCGTCACGGCCGGGCCCGAGCCGGTCCTGCCGAGCTCGAGCTCGGTGAGGTCGGCCTCCACCCCGAGGAAGCCGATCCGGGCGGGGAGGTCGGTGACGCCGGTCGGTGCGGTGGCCTCGAGGTCCTCGATGCGCAGCAGCGAGGCGTCCTTCGGCAGCAGGTAGGTCTCGCGCGAGAGGCCCTCGGCGACCGTGCCGGTCTGGATGCCGAAGCCGACGTCGAACGTCGCGTCGCGCGCCGTGGCGTCGGCCCGGGTGGTCGGGTCCTCGGTGAAGTCCTCCTCGTCGTCGGCGGCGTCGGAGCCGAGGCCGGTGAGGCCGACGAGGGCACCCACCGTGCTGGGGTTGCCCACGGTCAGCGGCGCGGTGGCCGAGGGCTGGGAGATGGCGACGGCGACGTCGAGCCGGGCGTCGGACAGCGTGGCCGCGGCGGTCGAGTCGTCGATCTCCTGGATGCGTCGTACGACGTCCTGCACCGTGTGCGGCACCGTGCGGGCGGTCAGGCGCTGGCCGCCGGCGGTGAAGGAGACCTGGAGGTCGGGTTCGCCGTCGGCACCGTCGATCTGGACGACGTCGCTGGGTGCCTCGCCGAGGGCGGCGTCCGGGGGGTTCTCGGCGATCGTGCCGCCGTCGCGGGTCGACCACTCGATCCCGGTGGTCGTGCCCAGGCCCTGGGCCGTCGTGGCCTGGCAGTACATCGTGTCGCCGGGGGCGCCGACGCCGGTCGGCGGGTTGGTGGGGGACACCCCGCACACCACCTGGGCCGACGCCGCCGTGGACAGCAGGTCGAGCAGGTCGTCGCCGGGCGAGAACAGGTCGGACGTGCCGCCGCCCAGGTTGGGGAACGGGACGTCGGCCGCCTCCTGCAGCGAGAGGACCGAGCCGGTGTACTGCGCCAGCGACATCAGGCCGTCGACCATCGTCAGCCGGGTGGCCCGCCGCAGCGCCGAGCCGTAGGAGCCGCCGTCGGCCGTGGCGGCCGCGACCGCGTCAGCGGCGGTCGGCCACACGCCGTCGGCCGCGATGTCGGCCTCGGTGAGCGTGAGGGTGCCGGATCGGTCGGCCGTGGTGGTGGTCGTGTCGGGGGCGTCGCCGATCGAGTCGGGCAGCCGCACGTCGAGGGCGATGTCGACGTCGTCGTCGCCGGTCGTGACGCGGAACAGGTCGGGCAGTGTGGAGTAGCGGAGGTCCTCCAGCGTGAGCACGCTGCGGCCGTCGGGGTCGCGCATCGTGATCACCTGGTCGCGGGCGATGGCGTAGCGGCCGCCGGTGACGTCGATCTCGGTGAAGCCCTGCCGGGCGCCGAACGCGGCGATGCTGGGGTTGGCGATGTCGACGTTCAGGTCGAGGACGGGCTGGCTGACCAGGGCGACGCGGAGCAGCGGGTCTTCCTGGTCGGGGTCGACGGCCACGACGAACGGGTCGGACTCCTTGGTCTGGAGCTCGACCGTGACCTGCCCGGCGCCCTGGTTGGCGCCGAGCCGGAGGTCGCCGTCGTCGTGGACGAGCTCGAGGGCGGTGGTCACCTCACGCCCGTAGGTGAAGGCGATCGTGGCCGGGTCGTCGTCGTAGGTCGTGTCGACGGTGATGCCCTCGACCTTGTCGAGGGCCTCCTCGAGGTCGGTGCCCGTCAGCGCCGACCGCAGGCTGCCGGCCAGGCTCCGGTCGAGGTCGAGCACCTCGGCCAGCGACGTCGTGGTGAACGGCAGCGGCGTCGCGAGCTCGGGCGTGCGCCCCACCGCGGAGACGGCACCGGCCACGGCGACGACGCCGGCGCGGAGCGTGGAACCCTCGCTGGGCGCGGGCGCCGGGGCTGCCGCCGCTGCGGACGGCAGGAGCACGGGTGCCCCCGAGAGGAGCAGTCCTCCGGTCGCGGCCGCGACGACGTACCGACGAAAAGTGCTGCTGCCCACGACGAATCCCCCACCCCTGGTGCCCGCGCGCGGCTGCGCACGAGCAGGGACCGGTCTATCCCCTGCCGGGGACCGGCCGCAGGGAAACCGCCACAACTTGCTCCAGGAGGGGCCCGTGGGCCCAGGAGGACTAGCCCACCCGGGCGGGGAGCGCCGGCTGCTCGTCGACAGCCGGCTCCACCTGCGAGGACCGCGGGCGATCCCCGAGCAGGCCGAACGCGACCGCGGAGAGCAGCACCACCACGACGGCGAGCAGCGTGCCGCCGACCACGTCGGTGGGGAAGTGGCGCCCGAGCAGCACCCGGTCGAGGGCGATGACCCCGACCATCCCGGCGCCCACGCCGGCGACGAGCGAGGTGATCGTCTGGCGGGCGGCGTGGGTGGCGGTCAGCGTCCAGGTCACCACGACCAGGACGCCGACCAGCGCGGCCATCGACGAGGCGTGGCCCGAGGCGAAGGCGAAGCTGTCGTGGTGGCCCTCGGCCAGCTGCCACTCGGGACGGACCCGGTCGACGGACTCCTTGACGACGGTCGTGAGCTGGGAGGTGACGAAGGTGGCGACCAGCGTGAAGCCGGCCAGCCGGGGCGCGCGGACCGCGAGGAGCGCCAGGCCGACCAGCGCCGCGTAGACGGTCATGGCGCCGCGGCCGAAGGCGACCTCGACGTGGACCAGCAGCGGGTCGAGGCCCTGCGCGGTGGCCCACCCGGCCAGCAGGCGCCCGGTCTCGTCGAACCAGGCGGTCCACCCGGCCGTCACCGCGGCGGTGAGCACGAGGAGCGCGACGAGGGAGGCGGACGCGGCCCGCAGGGCGCGGCGTACGTCGGAGGGCTGGGGTCGGGTGTCGTCCGGGCTCCCGGCGGTGGTCGCCGGCGGCCGGGCGGGGGACTCGATCACGGAGCAGGGCCTCTCGTCGGAGCGGCGGTCGGGCTGACTGCCTCGGTACCCGCTCACTGTGGCCACGCGCGCCTGAAAGGCGGGCAAAGCGTTCCTCAAGGAGACGTTAAGAGTCGGACGACGCTCGGGTGCGCGGTCGAGCGTGCCGTCCCGCGTGCCGCCCGTGCCGGGTCCGCGGCCCCGGGTAGGGTGAGCGACGCTGAGCTTCCCCCGCGTCAGTGCCACCAGAGCGACCCCGACGTCGTACCCCACCGGTCACGGAGCCCGAGCGTTGTACCTCAAGAGCCTGACCCTCAAGGGCTTCAAGTCCTTTGCGTCGGCGACCACGCTGCAGCTCGAGCCGGGCATCACCTGCATCGTCGGTCCCAACGGCTCCGGCAAGTCCAACGTCGTCGACGCGCTCGCGTGGGTGATGGGCGAGGCCAGCGCCAAGAGCCTGCGCGGCGGCAAGATGGACGACGTCATCTTCGCCGGCACCTCCGGCCGCCCACCGCTCGGCCGCGCCGAGGTCGTCCTCACCATCGACAACTCCGATGGCGCGCTGCCGATCGAGTACGCCGAGGTGACGATCAGCCGCACCATGTTCCGCTCCGGCGGTTCCGAGTACGCCATCAACGGCACCGGCTGCCGGCTGCTCGACGTCCAGGAGCTGCTCAGCGACTCCGGCATCGGTCGCGAGATGCACGTCATCGTCGGGCAGGGCCAGCTCGACACGATCCTGCACGCCACGCCCGAGGACCGGCGGGGCTTCATCGAGGAGGCGGCCGGCGTCCTCAAGCACCGCAAGCGCAAGGAGAAGGCGCTCCGCAAGCTCGACGCCACCGACGGCAACCTCACCCGCCTCGGCGACCTGCTGCACGAGCTGCGTCGCCAGCTCAAGCCGCTGGGCCGCCAGGCCGAGGTGGCCCGCCGGGCGGCCGGGGTCCAGGCCGACGCCCGCGACGCCCGCGCCCGGCTGCTGGCCGACGACCTGGTCATCGCCCGCACGGCGCTCGAGCAGGAGATGGCCGACGAGACCGTGCTGGTCGAGCGCCGCGAGCAGGTCGAGGCCCAGCTCGCCACGGCCCGGCAGCAGGAGGCGACGCTCGAGGCCGCCCTGCGCGAGGACCTGCCGGCACTCAACCGGGCGCAGGAGACGCAGTACGCCCTCTCGGGCCTGCGCGAGCGCATCCGCGGCACCCAGGGTCTCGCCGCCGAGCGCATCCGCAACGCCGCCGGGGTCGCCGAGACCACCCACGACCAGGGCAAGGACCCCGACGCGATCGAGGCCGAGGCCGCCCGGGTGCGCGCGCAGGAGGAGCAGATCGGCGCCGAGGTCGACGCCGGCCGCACCGCCCTCGAGCAGGCCGTCGCAGCGCGCCGGGCCGCCGAGGACGCCGCCGCCGAGGAGGAGCGCCGCATCGCCGCGCTGCAGCGCGCCGCCGCCGACCGGCGCGAGGGGTTGGCCCGGCTGCACGGCCAGGTCAACGCGCTGCGCTCGCGCGCCGCGGCCGCCGCCGACGAGGTCGGCCGGCTCGCGCTGGCCCGCGAGGAGGCCGTCGCCCGCGCCGAGCGCGCCCAGCGTGACTTCACCGCGCTCGAGACCCGGGTCGCCGGGCTCGACGCCGGCGAGGAGGGCCTCGACGCCGAGCACGAGGCGGCCGTCTCGCTGCTCGACGACCTCGAGGAACGCCTCGCCAAGGTCCGCGCCGAGGTGCAGCAGGCCGACCGCGACCGCTCCACCCTGGCCGCGCGCAAGGACGCCCTCGAGATGGGCCTGGCGCGCAAGGACGGCGCCGGCGCGCTGCTCGCCGACAGCGACTCGATCGACGGGCTGATGGGCTCGGTCGCCGCGCTGCTCGGCGTCCGGTCGGGCTACGAGGCCGCGGTCGCCGCTGCCCTCGGTCCGGCCGCCGACGCCGTCGCCGTGGCCGACACCGCCGCCGCCGTCGCGGCGCTCACCCACCTCAAGGCCGGCGACCTCGGCCGCGCCGGGCTGCTGCTCGCCGGCGGCGCCCCACCCGCGCACGACTGGCCGCCGCTGCCCGACGGCGCCACCTACGCCATCGACGTGGTCGAGTGCCCCGACCGGCTGCGTCCCGCACTGACCCGGCTGCTCGACCGCGCCGCGGTCGTCGACGACCTCGACGCAGCGCGGGCGCTGGTGGAGGCCCGGCCCGACGTCACGGCCGTGACCCGTGACGGTGACCTGCTCGGCGTCCACGTCGCGGCCGGCGGGTCGCGCCACCAGCAGAGCCTGATCGAGATCCAGGGCGCGGTCGACGAGGCGGCCGAGGCGCTGCTCGAGGTCACCGCGGCGGGGGAGCGCCTGGGGTTCGACCTCAGCCGGCTCGAGTCCGAGCGGCTCGAGGCCCACAAGCGTGTCGACGTGGCGCTGGCCAAGCTGCACGAGTCCGACGCCACCCTGGCCGCCGTCGCCGAGGAGCTCGGCCAGTACGGCTCCCAGGCCCGCGCGGCCAAGGGCGAGGCCGAGCGGCTGGCCCAGGCGATCGCCAAGGCCGAGGCCGCCCGCGACCAGGACCTCGCTGGTCTGGCCGACCTCGAGCAGCGGCTCGTGGCCGCCGAGGCGACCGGCGACGACGGCCTCGATGCCGGCGCGGAGCCCGACACCGGTGAGCGCGAGCGGCTGGCCCAGGCCGCCAAGGCCGCCCGGCAGGGCGAGATGGACGCGCGACTGGCCCTGCGCACCGGCGAGGAGCGGGCCCGTGCCCTCCACGGCCGGGTCGACTCGCTGCTGCGCCAGGCCCGGGCCGAGCGCGAGGCCCGCGAGCGCGCCGCCGAGCGGCGCGAGCGACTGCTGCGCGAGGGCGCCACGGCCGAGGCGGTCGCGGTCGCGGCGTCGTACACGCTGGCGCGGCTGGAGGTCGCGATCCACGAGGCCACGCAGGCCAAGCAGGAGGTCGAGCGCGCGCGCAGCGGCCGCGAGCGCGACCTGCTCGAGGTCCGCGCCGCGTTGCGCGGCCTGGGCAAGGAGCACGACGAGCTGGTCAACAGCGTCCACCGCGACGAGATGGCCCGCGCCCAGCAGCGGATGCGCATCGAGCAGCTCGAGGAGCGGGTGCTCGACGAGCTCGGGATGGACGTCGAGGGCCTGGTCGCGGAGTTCGGACCCGACCAGCCCGTGCCGCCGCCGGCGTCGGTCGAGGTGCCCGAGGGCCAGGAGCCGCCCGAGCCCGTGCCGTACGACCGCGAGGAGCAGCAGAAGCGGCTGCGCACCGCCGAGCGCCAGCTGCGCGACCTCGGCCGGGTCAACCCGCTGGCGCTGGAGGAGTTCTCCGCGATGGAGGAGCGGCACAAGTTCCTCACCGAGCAGCTCGAGGACCTCCGGTCGACGCGCAAGGACCTCCTCGACATCGTCAAGGAGGTCGACCTCCGCGTCGAGCAGGTCTTCACCGAGGCCTACGCCGACGTCGAGAAGGCCTTCGACTCCACCTTCGCCCGGCTGTTCCCCGGCGGCGAGGGCCGGCTGGTGCTGACCGACCCCGACAACATGCTCACCACCGGCATCGAGGTCGAGGCGCGGCCGCCGGGCAAGAAGGTCAAGCGGCTCTCGCTGCTCTCCGGCGGCGAGCGGTCGCTGGTCGCGGTGGCGTTCCTGGTCGCGCTGTTCAAGGCCCGCCCGTCGCCGTTCTACATCCTCGACGAGGTCGAGGCCGCCCTCGACGACACCAACCTCGGCCGGCTGCTGGAGATCTACGAGGAGCTGCGCGAGAGCTCGCAGCTGCTCGTCATCACCCACCAGAAGCGCACCATGGAGGTCGGCGACGCCCTCTACGGCGTCACCATGCGCGGCGACGGCGTCAGCACGGTGATCAGCCAGCGACTGCGCGACCACCAGGACGCCTGATGGCCGACGTTCCCACCCGGCCCACCCGGCCCACCCGGGCCGACTACGTCGCCTGGCGCACCGCCACCACGCGCTGGTCCGACGACGACGTCTACGGGCACCTGAACAACGCGCGCTACTTCGACCTGATCGACACCGCCGTCAACGTCCACCTCGCCGAGGCCACCGGCACCGACATCCGACGGCTGCCGGCCATCGGCGTGGTGGCCGAGGTCTCGTGCCGCTACTTCGCCGAGATGGGCTACCCCGCCGACGTCGAGATGGGCCTGGTCGTCGACAAGGTCGGCACGTCGTCGGTCATCTACCGCGTCGGCCTCTTCCAGGGCGACGGCGACGAGGGGCTCCTGGCCCGCGCAGAGGGGCGCTTCGTGCACGTCTACGTCGACAACACCGACGGCGGCGCCCGGGCCGTCACGCCCCTGCCCGACGTCGTCCGCGACGCCGTCCTCCCGCTGCTGCGCGAGCCGGCATGACCGAGACCGCGATCTCGGCCACCCGCGGCCGCTACTGCCCCTGCTGCGACCGCCACCTGCGCGAGGGCTTCCTCCCCGGACCCGACGGACGCCCCGACGCCACCTGCCCCCGGTGCCGCTCGCTCGAGCGCCACCGCTTCTTCGCAGTCCTGCTCGGCGCGATCCGCCCCCAGATCGGCGAGGTCGGCACCCTGCTCGACGTCGCCCCCGCACCGCAGGCGCGGGCCCGGCTGCTCGAGCTCGAGCCCCGCAGCTACGTGCGCCTCGACCTGCGGCCCGGCCGCGGCGTCGACCTGCGCGGCAGCCTCACCGCGATGCCGCTGCGCGACCGGTGCGTCGACCTGCTGGTCTGCTACCACGTGCTCGAGCACATCGTCGACGACCGCGCCGCGATCGCCGAGATCGGCCGCGTCCTCGCCGCCGACGGCCTCGGCATCCTGCAGGTGCCCTGGCGTCCCGGCACCGTCACCGACGAGGACCCCGACGCCGACGAGGACGAGCGCATCCGCCGCTTCGGCCTCGCCGACCACGTCCGCTACTACGGCGACGACGTCGAGGACCGCCTCGTCGAGGGCGGCCTCGACGTCACCCGGGTCACCCCCGCCGACTACCTCGGCCCCGAGGCCAACGCCTGGATGGGCCTCGGCGTCGACCAGTCGGTCTGGCTGGTCCGCCCCGCCGACGCCCCCACCGCCTGGACCATCCCCACCACCAGCCCCCTCACCTCCACCCTCGACGCTCTCGTCTCCGAGCTCGCCCAGACCCGCCTCGAGCGCCAGGAGGCCCGCCGCGCCCTCCGCCGACGCTGACCCGTCGCACATGTACGACGGGTCAGCGTGAAGTCCGCGGTGACCCGTCGCATCGTTGCGACGGGTCAGCGTGAAATCGGCGGTGACCCGTCGCAACGATGCGACGGGTCGACCCCGGCTGGGACTGGTGGGGCTGGTGTGACACCGTGGTCGGTGCCCGTCGTACCCCGTCTCGGAGGAGTGCCCCCACGTCATGACCCCTGTCCTCGTCACCATGGCCGTCGTGCTGGTCGTCGCCGTCCTGGCCCTCGCGTACGCCGCGTGGCCGCACCGCGGTCAGCAGGTGCCCGGCGCCCCGTGGCTCGGCGACCTGCTGGAGCGGGCCTCCGAGGCCGTCCCGGTCGTCGACGACGGCGACCTGGACCCGCGGCCGGCCGAGCGGGTCGCCCGCCGATGAGCGCCTGACCCCCCTGGCTTGGTTGGATAGCGACATGGAGTGGCTCTACCTCGTCATCGGTCTCGCGGTCCTGGGCGTCGCCACGCTCGTCGGGCTGGTCACCACCCGCGGCCGTCGCCGGCCGACCCTCCCGCCGGCAGCGCGGACCGACGTCCTCGCGCCGCCGCCCGAGGTCGACGTCGACGCCGGCCCCGAGGCGCCGGTCACCGAGCCGCCGCTGGTCCAGCCGCCCCTCGAGGCGCCGCCGCGCGACCAGCCCGAGAGCACCAAGTCGCGGCTGGTCCGGCTGCGCGAGCGGCTGGCCGGCTCGCAGGGCGGCTTCGGCCGCGGCCTGCTGGCGCTGCTCAGCCGCGACCGGCTCGACGAGGACACCTGGGAGTCGATCGAGGACCTCCTCCTCACTGCCGACATCGGCGTCGCCCCGACCCAGCAGGTCGTCGACAACCTCCGCACCCGCCTGCGCGTCGGCGGCGCCGAGGCCGGTGACCCGCGCGCCGTGCTCCGCGACGAGCTGATCACCCTCGTCGACCCGACCATGGACCGCCGCCTGCAGGTCTCCGGCGCCGACGGCAAGCCCGGCGTCATCCTCGTCGTCGGCGTCAACGGCGCTGGCAAGACCACCACGGTCGGCAAGATCGCGCGCATCCTGGTCGCCGAGGACCGCACGGTCACCCTCGGTGCGGCCGACACGTTCCGCGCGGCCGCCGTCGACCAGCTCGCCACCTGGGGCGAGCGCGTCGGGGTCGAGGTCGTCCGCGGCCCCGAGGGCTCCGACCCCGCCAGCGTCGCGTTCGAGTCGGTGAAGAAGGGCGTCGACGACGGCGTCGACACCGTCATCGTCGACACCGCCGGCCGCCTCCAGAACAAGCAGGGCCTGATGGACGAGCTCGGCAAGGTCAAGCGGGTCATCGAGAAGCAGGCCACCGTCACCGAGGTGCTGCTCGTCCTCGACGCGACCACCGGCCAGAACGGCCTGATCCAGGCCCGCGTCTTCCGCGAGGCCGTCGACGTCACCGGCATCGTGCTCACCAAGCTCGACGGCTCCGCCAAGGGCGGCATCGTGGTCGCCGTCCAGCGCGAGCTCGGCGTCCCGGTCAAGCTCGTCGGCCTGGGCGAGGGCCCCGACGACCTCGCGCCGTTCGACGCCGGCGCGTTCGTCGACGCCCTGCTCGGCTGAAACCTCCCCGAAACAGAACCGCCGAACTCGTTTCCTGGCCGCAACATCACGCGGACGACGGCGAAATGTCGTGCCGCGAGAGTTCCCAGCGAATCGGGCGCCGAACAGTGACACCGCCGTCGCACCTCGTGTGCCCTCCCGAGCTCTCACTCCCATGGAGGTTCTGTGGACGGCTATTACGCCTTCATGCTCGTCGCAACGGCGCTCGTCCTGATGATGACCGTGCCTGCGCTGGCGCTGTTCTACGGCGGCATGTCCCGCTCGAAGTCCGTGCTCAACATGATGATGATGTCCTACGTCGCCGCGGCGATCGTCGGCATCCTCTACGTCGCCGTGGGCTGGTCGATGGGCTTCGGCGGCGACGGCACGTTCTTCGCCGACCCGTTCGAGCTGCTCTGGCTCGACGGCGTCACGACCGACACCTACATCGGTGTCATGTTCCAGATGACCTTTGCGATCATCACCGCCGCGCTGATCTCCGGCGCCGTGGCCGACCGGATGAAGTTCTCGGCCTGGCTGCTCTTCGTCCCGCTGTGGGCCGTGATCGTCTACTTCCCGCTGGCCCACATGGTCTTCAGCTGCACCGACGACTCGCTCATCTGCGGCCGCATCGGTGCCCAGGACTACGCCGGCGGCACGGCCGTCCACATCAACGCCGGTGTCGCCGCCCTGGTGCTGGTGATCTTCCTCGGCAAGCGCGTCGGCTGGCCCCGCGACAAGATGCGCCCGCACAACCTGACCCTCACCATGCTCGGCGCCGGTCTGCTGTGGTTCGGCTGGTACGGCTTCAACGTCGGCTCGATCGTCTTCGGCGGTGAGAGCGAGGAGGCCGACATGGCCCAGTTCTTCTCCGAGACCGGTCGCACGTTTGCCAACACCACCCTCGCCACGATGGCCGCCATCCTCGGCTGGCTGCTGGTCGAGCGGTTCCTGCACGGCAAGGCCACCTCGCTCGGCGCCGCGTCGGGCATCGTCGCGGGTCTGGTCGCCATCACGCCGGCCGCCGGCGCGGTCGACATCGAGGGTGCCGTCGCCATCGGCGCGATCGCCGGTGCCGTCTGCGCCTGGGCCGTCGGGCTGAAGTTCAAGCTCGGCCTCGACGACTCCCTCGACGTGGTCGGCGTCCACCTCGTCGGCGGCATCGTCGGCACCGTCCTGATCGGCGTCTTCTCGACCTCCGACGGTGCCGGTGGCGTCGACGGCCTCCTGTACGGCGGCGGCGCCGACTCGCTGGTCGACCAGGCGCTCGGCGTCCTCGTCGCCATCGCGTACTCGGGCATCCTCACCGCCGTCATCGCCGCGGCGATCAAGTTCACCCTCGGCCTGCGGATCTCCGAGGACGACGAGGTCGGCGGCATCGACCTCGCCGAGCACGGCGAGAGCGCCTACGACCTGCACTCGGGCAGCATCAGCGGCGGCGGCGGCGTGACCGGCGTCCTGGCCAAGCACACCGCGGCGCCCACCGCGCCGACCAGCTCCACCACCAGCAAGGAAGGGGCCGAGGCATGAAGCTCGTCACCGCGGTGATCAAGCCGCACAAGTGGGAGGACGTCCGCGAGGCGCTGGAGACCTTCGGCGTCACCGGCATGACCGTCAGCGAGGTCAGCGGCTACGGCCGGCAGAAGGGCCACACCGAGGTCTACCGCGGCGCGGAGTACGACATCGCGCTGGTGCCCAAGATCCGCATCGAGATCGTGGTCGACGACGGTGACGCCGACGACGTCGTCGGCATCGTCGTCAAGACCGCCCAGACGGGCCGGATCGGCGACGGCAAGGTCTGGGTCAGCCCGGTCGAGACCGTGATCCGGGTCCGCACCGGCGACAAGGACGAAGCCGCGCTCTGAGCCCCGCGTCGTGACAACGGCCCGGCTGTCGTGAGACAGCCGGGCCGTTCACACGCCCGGGCCGCCCCCGTGCCCGCATCCGCACCGCATCCGCACCGCCTCCGCACTGCTCCCAGGAAGGACGACGCATGAAGCTCGTGACCAGTCGGCCGCAGCGCCCGCACGGGCCGGATCGGCGGCGGCAAGACCTGGGTCAGCCCGCTCGACTCGGCGCTGCGGGTCCGCACCGGCGACCGCGACGCCGACGCGTCCTGACCGCCGTCCCGTGACCGCCGCCGAGCGCACCGCCCGCACCGCGGAGGCCGACGAGCTCTGCTCGTCGGCCTACCAGGCGCACGGCGGCCCCGAGACCGGGGTCGCGCTGGTGGCGGTGGGCGGCTACGGCCGCGGCGAGCTGGCGCCGTACTCCGACCTCGACGTGGTGCTGGTCCACGACGAGGACGTCGACCTCGGCGAGCTGGCCGAGCTGGTCTGGTACCCGATCTGGGACTCCGGCGCGCGCCTGGACCACTCGGTGCGGTCGCTGCCGCAGATGCTGGCGGCCGCCGAGGCCGACCACCGCGTGGCCTCGGGCCTGCTCGACGTGCGGCACGTCGCCGGCGACCCGCACCTCACCCTCCGGCTGAGGACCACGATGCTCACGCACTGGCGGCGTGGCGCCCGCGACCGGCTGCCCGAGATCCGCGCCGCGTCCGACTCCCGGCACGGGCTGATGGGCGAGCTCGCCCACCTCTCGGTGCCGGACCTCAAGGAGGCCGAGGGTGGGCTGCGCGACGCCACCACCCTGCGGGGCCTGGTCGCGACCTGGTTGGTCGACGTGCCGCACACCGAGCTCGAGCGCAGCCGCCAGGTGCTCCTCGACGTGCGCGACCTCGTGCACGCGCTGGCCGGGCGGGCCTCCGACCGGGTCGCCCCCGAGATGTGGCCCGAGCTGGCGGCGTCGCTCGACCTGCCCGGACGTCCCGGCCACCCGGAGGGCCACGCCGCGCAGGTGCTGGTGCGCGAGGCCGGTCGCCGGATCACGCACCTGACGCGGCTCGCCTGGCGCCGGGTCGACGGCGTCCTGACGGGCCCGACGTCGCCGCGGACGGCCCGTCGTCCGGTCCTCGAGCGGCTGGCGCCCGGCGTCGCGCTGTCGAAGGGCGAGGTGGTGCTCGAGCGCGCCGCCGACCCGGCCGGCGACCCGTTGCTCCTGCTGCGCGCCGCCGCGCTCGCCGCCGAGCACGGCGTCGCCCTGGCCCCGCCGACGGCCGCCCGGCTCGCGCGGGAGTGCGCCCCGCTGCCGGACCCCTGGCCCGAGGAGGCCCGGCACCTCCTGGTGCGGCTGCTCGCGTCGGGCCGCGGCCTGCTGGAGGTGTGGGAGACGCTCGAGGAGACCGGGGCGCTGGCCGGGCTCCTGCCCGAGTGGGAGCGGGTGCGGATGCTCCCGCACGCCTCGGTCATCCACCGCTTCACCGTCGACCGGCACGTGGTGGAGACCTGCATCGAGGCCTCCGCGCTGATCCGGTCCGTACGCCGTCCCGACGTGCTGGTGGTCGCGGCGCTGCTGCACGACATCGGCAAGGGCGGGCTGACCGAGCACAGCGTCGCCGGCGAGCCGATCGCCCGGCGGGTGGCGACCCGGATGGGCTTCGACGCCGAGGAGGTCGACCTGGTCGCGCTGCTGGTGCGCTGGCACCTGCTGCTCGCCGAGACGGCCACCACCCGCGACCCCGACGACCCGGCGACCGTCGAGCTAGTGACCTCCCGGGTGCCCACCGCGGAGGCCATGTCGCTGCTCAGCGCGCTCACCGAGGCCGATGCCAAGGCCACCGCGGCCAAGGCCTGGTCCTCCTGGCGCGCCGGCCTGGTCGTCGACCTCGCCCGGCGTGCCCACGCCGCCCTCGACACCGGCGTCTCGCTGCCGTCGATCACCACCGACGACGTCGCGCTGCCGGACGCGCTGCCGCCCGACTCGGTGTGGGTCGAGGTCGAGCCGCTCGCCGACGGGTGCCGGGTCACCGCCGTCGCCGCCGACCGGGTCGGCCTGCTGGCCGACCTCGCCGCGATGTTCGCCCTCCAGCGCGTGCCGGTGCGCGCCGCGCGGGTGTGGGCCCAGGGCGACCACGGGGTCTCGGTGTGGGAGATCGCCTCCGACCAGGTCGACGCGGCCATCCTGCGCACCAAGTACGACGCCATCGTCGGCGGCCGCCTCGACCCCGGCACCCGCTACGCCGGCACCGACGCCGCCACCGGCGACCTCGCCCCCAGCATCGTCGTCCGCCCCGAGGCCAGCGAGCAGGCGACCGTGCTGGAGGTGCGGGCCGCCGACCGACCCGGGGTGGTCTACCTGGTCTGTGCCGCGCTGGCGTCGCTGGAGGTGGCCGTGCGCTCCGCCCACGTCGACACGCTCGGCCCCCAGGCCGTCGACGTGTTCTACCTCCAGGAGCCGTCGGCGGGTGCGCTGTCGGAGACGCGCGCCGCCGAGGCCGCGCATGCCGTCCGGGCGGCGTTGTCGGGCTGAGCCGGCGCTGTCGGGCTGAGCCGGGCTGAGCCGGGACTCAGGCGTCCGGCGGCGGCTGCGGCTTGCGGATGTGCACCTTGCCGGTGCGCAGGTCGACCCGCATCGGCCGGTCGTCGTCACCCGGTGCCGCGAACATCTCGCCCTCGGTCTCCTTGGAGTCGAGGTCCTCCTTGCCCCGCGCCTGGCCGGGGTCGAAGACGTCCATGCCCCCGAGGGCGTTGCCCCCGGAGGCGGGACCCGGCGACTTCAGGCTGTGGTTGCCGAACCAGATGGCCAGGCCGACGAGCACGATGACGGCAGCAACGGTGATGGGGACGACCACTCCCTGACGGTATCCCGCTCGCGGTTAGGCTGGGGCAGTTCGACCGGACCACCCTGCTACCACCCGACGGGACCGCTGTGTTCGCCACCCTCTCCGACCGCCTCGCCGACACGTTCAAGAACCTGCGGGGCAAGGGCCGGCTCTCCGAGGCCGACATCGACGCGACCGCCCGCGAGATCCGGATCGCCCTGCTCGAGGCCGACGTCGCGCTGCCGGTGGTCAAGGAGTTCGTGAGCCGGGTCAAGGAGCGTGCCCGCGGCGAGGAGGTCAGCGGCGCCCTCAACCCGGCGCAGCAGGTCATCAAGATCGTCCACGACGAGCTCGTCGAGATCCTCGGCGGCGAGACCCGGCGGCTGCGCTACGCCAAGTCGGGTCCCACCGTCATCATGCTCGCCGGCCTCCAGGGCGCCGGCAAGACGACCCTGGCCGCCAAGCTCGCGCTCTGGCTCAAGGAGCAGGGCAAGACCCCGGTGCTGGTGGCCTGCGACCTGCAGCGCCCCAACGCCGTCAACCAGCTGCAGGTCAACGGCGAGCGGGTCGGCGTACCCGTCTTCGCGCCCGAGCCCGGCAACGGCGTCGGCGACCCGGTCGCCGTCGCCCGGGCGGCGGTCGAGGAGGCACGGCGCAAGCTCCACGACGTCGTGATCGTCGACACCGCGGGCCGGCTCGGCGTCGACACCGAGCTGATGAAGCAGGCCTCCGACATCCGCGACGCCGTCCAGCCCGACGAGGTCCTCTTCGTCGTCGACGCGATGATCGGCCAGGACGCCGTCACCACGGCCCAGGCGTTCCTCGACGGCGTCGGCTACGACGGCGTCGTGCTGACCAAGCTCGACGGCGACGCCCGCGGTGGCGCCGCGCTGTCGATCCGCCAGGTCACCGGCCGGCCGGTCATGTTCGCCTCCTCGGGCGAGAAGATGACCGACTTCGACCTCTTCCACCCCGACCGGATGGCCTCGCGCATCCTCGACATGGGCGACATGCTCACCCTGATCGAGCAGGCGGAGAAGACGTTCGACCAGGACGAGGCCATGAAGGCCGCCGCCAAGCTGAGCGGCCAGGGCGGGGAGTTCACCCTCGACGACTTCCTGTCCCAGATGCAGCAGGTCCGCAAGCTCGGCTCGATGTCGAAGATCCTCGGCATGCTGCCCGGCATGGGCCAGATGCGCGAGCAGCTGGAGAACTTCGACGAGCGCGAGATCGACCGCATCCAGGGGCTCATCCACTCGATGACCCCGGCCGAGCGCGACAACCCCAAGATCATCGACGGCTCCCGCCGCGCCCGCATCGCCCGGGGCGCTGGCCGCCAGGTCTCCGACGTCAACCAGCTCGTCGACCGCTTCTTCGAGGCGCGCAAGATGATGATGCAGATGGCGCGCGGCGGCGGGATGCCCGGGATGCCGGGTGTGCCCGGCATGGGCGCGCCCGGCGGCGGCAAGCGCGGCAAGGCCAAGCAGCAGGTCAAGAAGGGCAAGGGCGCCAAGCGCTCCGGCAACCCCGCCAAGGCCGCCCAGGAGGCCAAGGCCGCCCAGGAGCGCGCCGCGGCGGCGGCGAGCAACCCGTTCGGGACGCCGGGCGCCGACGTCGACTACGAGGCCGCCGCGGCCAACCTCGAGCTGCCCAAGGACTTCTCCAAGTTCCTCAAGTGAGCCGCACGCCCGCGACCGTGCTCGTGGTCGACGGTGCCAACGTCGTCGGCAGCCGGCCCGACGGCTGGTGGAAGGACCGCGCCGGCGCCGCCCAGCGGCTGCACGAGCGGCTGATGACCGCCGACCTGCCGCACGACGTGGTCGTCCTGGTGCTCGAGGGTGCCGCCAAGGGCGGCGTCCGCGCCGGCCGCGACGCCCACGTGCGCACGGTCCACGCCCGGGGCAGCGGCGACGACGCGATCGTGGCCGAGACGGAGAAGGCGGCCGTCGGCGGCTCGCGGGTCAGCGTCGTGACCGCCGACCGGATCCTGATGGGGCGGGTCGAGTTCCACGGCGCGCGGGTGATGAGCCCGACCTGGTTGCTGGGCGAGCTCGACTGAGCGGCGCCGTCACGTCCTGATGACGGGGTCCCGGTCCGCGACGGCCCAGTGCCTCGTCGGGCCGCGCCGCAGCGCGGCGAGCAGGCCGGCGCGGTCACCCGTCTCGCGCAGGTACGCGGTCTCCGCCGGCAGCAGCGGCGTGACCGCGAAGATCGTGTGCTCGGCCCAGCCGACGTCGATGGTGCGGCCCTCGCGTGCCGTGTCGAGTCGGCCGATGCCCACCGTGGCGCGGCCCGCGTCGTCGAGCCAGCCCTCGAGGGAGGCGTGCTGCCGGTCCGGGAAGTCCTCACAGGCCATGGTCAGCAGGCCGTGGGCGTCGATGGTCTCCTTGAACGAGCCGCCGGCGTACTGCTGCAGCACCCGCAGCAGCGCCGTCATCCACCACTCCTCGGCGAAGTCCTCGATCGTGCGGTCCGCCCACGCCGGGGCCTCGACGTACAGCTCGAACTGCTCGCCGCCGGCCGGGGTGCCGTCGGCGCCGACCTCGAGCGGGCCGGCCAGACCGGAGGTCCTCAGGATGCCGCTGCTGCCGGTCCACACCGGCAGCAGCGCCCAGGAGTCGCAGGCCAGCGCCGGGCCGTGGCCGATGAATCCGGTGCGGTCGGTGCGGCCCTGGGTGCCCCAGTAGTCGTCGGTCAGGTCGTTGACGCGCTCGGTGGCGTCGTACACGGGGTCGTCGCTCATGGCCAGCGGCCCTACCCCCTCACTAGGGTCGGCAATCATGAGTGCCCTGCGCTTCCGCGGCGTCGTCCTGCCCGAGGAGGAGACCCGCGACCTGTACGTCGTCGACGGCCACGTCACCTACGAGCCGCAGCGGGGCGCCGACACCGTCGCGAGCGGCTGGCTGCTGCCGGGGCTGCTCGACGCGCACAACCACCTCGGCATGGACGACGGGGGCGCGGTCGACGACGCCGAGACCGAGCGGCAGGCGGTCGCCGACCGCGACACCGGCGTGCTGCTGCTGCGCGACTGCGGCTCGCCCGCCGACACGCGGTGGGTGCAGGAGCGCGACGACCTGCCGCGGCTGGTGCGCGCGGGCCGCCACGTCGCCCGCACGAGGCGCTACATCCGGAGCTACGCGCACGAGGTCGAGCCCGACGACCTCGCCGCGACGGTGGCGGGGGAGGCCCGGGCCGGGGACGGCTGGGTCAAGCTCGTCGGCGACTGGATCTCCCGCGACGAGGGCGACCTGGCGCCGTCGTTCCCGGCCGACGCGTTCGCCGCGGCGATCGCCGCCGCCCACGCCGAGGGGGCCAAGGTCACCGCCCACTGCTTCGGCAGCGACGTCCTCGACGGGCTGCTCGAGGCCGGCATCGACTGCATCGAGCACGGCACCGGCCTGCGCGAGCACCACCTCGACCGGATGGCCGCCGACGGCGTCGCGCTGGTGCCGACCGTGCTGCAGACCGACAAGTTCCCCGAGTTCGCCGCGTCCGGCCGCGAGAGGTTCCCGGCGTACGCCGCCACGATGGACGAGCTGCACACCCGGCGCCGCGCCACGCTGCTGGCCGCCCACGAGGCCGGGATCGCGCTGTACGTCGGCAGCGACGGCGGCGGCACCGGTCGCCACGGCTACCTCGCCGAGGAGGTCCTCGCGATGGTCGACCTGGGGCTCCCGGTGGCCGACGTGGTGGCCGCCGCGTCGTGG
Organism: Nocardioides sp. WJ219; assembly: GCF_058559815.1. Lineage (NCBI taxonomy): Bacteria > Bacillati > Actinomycetota > Actinomycetes > Propionibacteriales > Nocardioidaceae > Nocardioides > Nocardioides sp. WJ219. The sequence continues at coordinate 547,130 of NZ_JBZUJV010000002.1, read as the reverse complement.
CAGGGGCGGGGCTGGTTGGGGTTCGAGCCGTTGCTGTCCGAGGGCGCCCCGGCCGACTTCGTGGTGCTCGACGCCGACCCGCGCGTCGACCTCGGCACGCTCGCGCGCCCGGCGTGCGTGGTGCTGCGGGGCGCCGTCGTCGCGACCCGCGTCTGAGCCGGCTCAGCGGGGTCGGGCGGGACGCACCGCCCAGAGGATCCCGGTGATCACGAGGACCACGAAACCGGCGCCGCCGAGGACGAGCGGGCCGGCGATGCTCAGCACCAGGCCGCCGACGAACCCGGCCCCCGAGGGAAGCCGTCCGACCCGCACCTCCGCGCCCTCGGCCGCGGCGCTGCAGTCGAGGACCACGTCGCCGGCGCCGGTGTCGAACCGCACGTCGGCGGTCCACTCCTCGTAGGTGAAGTCGCCGTCGACCGGGCGCAGCTCGACCGTCTCGCCGTCGGCGTCGACCACCGTGCAGTCGACCGGTTCGCCGGACCGGGTGTACAGCACCCGCTCCTCCTCGGCCGGCACCTCGACCGTCACCGGGCCGGCCCCGGCAGTGACGACGGCGTCCTCCTGGGCGAGCGGCCGCAGCACCGTCAACAGCCCCACGGCGAAGGACGCCCCGGCCAGGACGAGCAGCAGGGCGCCGACGACGAACCACCGGGCACGCGGGCGGTACGTCGTGGGGGACGGCGGGTAGGGGTTCGTCATGGCCGCAGTATCACCGGGACCCGGGTCGTGACGACCGGGATCCGGGTCGATCCGAGATGACCGGGATCCGGGTCGCGACGACCGGGATCCGGGTCGCGACGACCGGGATCCCGGTCACGACGACCGGTCAGCGCGCCCGCGCCACCGTCAGCGGGCCGATCTCCAGCGAGGTGCCCTGCACCCGGGCGCCGGCGGCGTAGCGCGTGCGCCGCCGCAGCGCCGGGTCGCGCAGGTCGAAGGCGCCGGCGGTGTCGAACGCGAACAGGAACTCCCACCCGCCACCGCGACCCTGGTCGGCGTACGCCGCCGTCCGACTGCCCCGCAGCACGAACCCGAGGCGCGAGCCGGGCGCCGACAGGTCGGTGCTGCCGTCGAGGGACGTGAGCGGTTCGGCACCGCCGTCGCGCAGGGTGCCGTCGACCCGCAGGTCCCAGCCGACCCGGCGGAGGTCGTGGCGGTAGCGCACGAGGAGGTAGTTGTCGGCGTCGACGGCGAGGCCGAGGAAGACCGTCTCCTGCGTGCCAGTGCTGCTGAAGCCCCCGGTCTCGAGCACCGCGGCGACCCGGTCGGACGACGGCGCGACGGGGGAGCGGAGCACCAGGTGGGAGACGCGGGTGGCGCTGACCCGGAGCCGGTCGCCGACGACCTCGGTGGTGGCAGCGGCGCCGCCGGCGGGGACGACGAGCGTGTCGACGGCGTCCCACGTGACCGCCGGCTCGCCCACCGGGTAGGCCGAGGAGGAGGGGGCGGGTGGCAGCACGTCGACGTCGCGCAGGTGGTCGTCGAGCAGCCGGGCCAGGCGCCGACGGTCGCTCGTGCGGCTCGAGGCCAGGTCGGTGGTCTCGGCCTCGTCGCGGCGGAGGTCGTAGAGCTCCTCGCGGCCGTCCCGCAGGTGTCGGACCAGCTTCAGGTCGCCGGCGCGGACCGCGGCGTGCGGGTGGGTCTGACCGATGTGGTGGGGGTAGACCCAGAACAGCGCCTCACGGTGCTGCGCGCGTCCTGGGCGCTCGGCCAGCAACGGCGCGAGGCTGATGCCGTCGAAGCGGTGACGGCCGTGGCCCCGGCTGCCGGCGAGCTCGAGCGCGGTCGGGAGCAGGTCGATCGTGCTCGCCGGGGTGTCGACGACCCGGCCCTCACGCTGCGACCCGCCGGCCCAGGTCGCGATCATCGGGACCCGGATGCCGCCCTCGTAGAGCTGGCCCTTGCCGCCGCGCAGCGGCCGGTTGGCGTCGCGGTCGGCGCCGCCGTTGTCGGAGATGACGACCACCAGGGTCCGGTCGGCCACCCGGTGCTCGCGCAGCGCGTCGACGACCACCCCGACCTGGGCGTCGACGCTCTCGAGCATCGCGGCCAGCTCGGGGCGCTTGCCCGGCTCACCGGCGCCGGCCTTGGCGGCGTACTTGGCCAGCAGGTCGGGCTTCGGGTCGAGCTGGGTGTGCACGGCGTAGTTGGACAGGTGCAGGAAGAACGGCTCGTCGGCGTGCTGGGCGACGAAGTCGGCGGCCTCGGCGGCCAGCCGGTCGGTGAGGTGCTCGCCGGGCCGCAGCGCGCCGACCGACGGCATGAAGAAGTAGGGGTGCGTGTAGTCGCCGCCGCCGATGTAGCGCTCCTCGCTGAGCCGGACCTCGTCGAAACCGTGGGCGTAGGGGTTGCCGGGGCGCTCGGCGTACGGCCCGCTGTAGGTCTCGGTCAAGTGCCACTTGCCGATCAGGCCGGTGGTGTAGCCGCGGGGCCCGAGCACGTCGGGGACGGTGGGGATGCTCGGGGAGAGGAAGTTGTCGCTGACGGCGTCCTCGGGCCGCAGGAAGTCGGTGACGCCGGTCCGCGCCGGGTAGCGCCCGGTGACCAGCGCCGCCCGGGTGGGCGAGCAGAGCGGCGCGGCGGCGTAGGCCTGGGTGAAGCGCACGCCTCTGTCGGCCAGCGCGTCGATGCGCGGGGTCTCGTTGAAGGTGTTGCCGTAGCAGCCGAGCTCGTCCCAGCCGAGGTCGTCGATCGAGATGACCACGACGTTGTGCCGGGTACGCCGACCCGGCCGCCCCCGGTCGGGCTCGGGCCGGCCCGCGGGACCGACGGCGGGTCGGGTGGTGCGGAGCGCCCCGGCGGCGTCGGCCGACAGCAGCCTGGGGACGGCGGCGGCGGCGACCGTGCCGGCGGCTGCGCCGAGCAGGATCGTGCGGCGGGCGGGGCTGGGGGATGATGAGGACACGGGACGACCTTCCGGATAGCACTATCTGTATAAACATACATGGGATTGACTCGGTGGTGCTGATTACCCGGCCGGCGGGCGGGTCTGGCACACTCGGGCGCTGAGTCCCGCGCGACCGGACCCTCTCTCCGACGCGTCGTGGCCCTCGAAGGTTGTCGACCTGGTGTTCCCCACCCGGTTCGAGCGCCTTCACCCACACACGAAATCTGAGGAGACACCACAACCGTGGCCGTCAAGATCCGTTTGAAGCGCCTGGGCAAGGTCCGGGTGCCGCAGTACCGCATCGTCGTCGTCGACTCGCGCAAGAAGCGCGACGGCAAGGTCATCGAGGAGATCGGCCTGTACCACCCGAAGGAGGACCCGAGCTACATCCGGGTCGTCTCCGAGCGGGCCCAGTACTGGCTCGGCGTCGGCGCCCAGCCGTCCGAGGCCGTTGCCAAGATCCTCAAGATCACCGGCGACTGGCAGACCTACAAGGGCATCTCGGGCACCGAGGGCACCTTGCGGAACAAGCCGGAGAAGACCTCCAAGCAGGACGTCTTCAACGAGGCGCTCAAGGAGGCCGGCGGCGAGTCCACCGGCGAGGCCGTGACCAAGAAGGCCGCGAGCAAGAAGTCCGCGACCAAGAAGGCCGAGCCCAAGGCCGATGAGCCCAAGGCCGAGGAGCCGAAGGCCGACGAGCCCAAGGCCGACGAGCCCAAGGCCGAGGAGGCTCCCGCCGCGGAGACCCCCGCGGTCGAGGCCCCGGCCGGCGAGTCGGTCGAGCAGGCCACCGAGACGGCTGAGGCCGCCGAGACCGACGCCGAGCCGAGCGCCTGATGCTCGCCGACGCACTCGAGCACCTGGTCCGGGGCGTCGTCGACCACCCCGACGACGTCACGGTGTCCGACAAGCAGCTGCGTCGTGGCTCGATCCTCGAGGTCCGGGTCCACCCCGACGACCTCGGGAAGGTGATCGGCCGCGGGGGCCGCACGGCCTCCGCGTTCCGCACCGTCATCTCGGCCCTGGCCGGCAAGGACGGCGCGCGCATCGACTTCGTCGACGTCGACCGGCGTCGCTGAGTCGCACCGCCACACCCCGCTGACCCGTCGTACTCGTACGACGGGTCAGCGGCATGTACCGAGAGGAGCACCGTGGAGACGATCGAGGTCCTGGTCGGCCGGATCGGCAAGCCGCACGGTCTCCGCGGCGAGCTGACGGTCGACCTCCGCAGCGACGAGCCGGAGCGGCGCTACGCCGACGGCGCCGTGCTGCGCGCGGAGGCGCCCCGCGGCTCGGCGTTCCCGCACGGCACCCTCACCGTCGCCCGCACCCGCTGGCACCAGCAGGTGCTGCTCGTGACGTTCGAGGAGCTCGGTGACCGCACCCAGGCCGAGGGTGCCCGTGGCGTCGTCCTGCACGCCCGCATCGCGGCCGACGAGGTGCCCGAGGACCCGGACGAGTACTACGACCACCAGCTCGTGGGGCTCGCCGTCCACGACGTCGACGGCACCCACCTCGGCGAGGTGACCGGACTCGTGCACGGCGCCCAGGACCTGCTCCAGGTCCGCGCCGTCGACGGGCGGGACACGCTCGTGCCGTTCGTGGCCGCGCTGGTGCCCGAGGTCGACCTTGCCGCCCGCCGGGTCGTGGTGGCCGACCGGCCCGGCCTGGTCGCCCCGCTCGAGGACTGAGCCGTGCGGCTCGACTACGTCACGATCTTCCCCGACTGGTTCGCCCCGCTGTCGCTCTCGCTGCCCGGCAAGGCCGTCGACTCCGGCCTGCTGAGCCTCGGCGTCCACGACCTGCGCACCTGGACGCACGACCGCCACCGCACCGTCGACGACACCCCGACCGGGGGTGGCGCCGGCATGGTGATGAAGCCCGAGCCGTGGGGTGAGGCGCTCGATGCCGTCCTCCCCGACGGCGGCACCCTCGTCGTCCCGACGCCGTCGGGCCGGCGCTTCGACCAGGGGCTGGCCCGCGACCTCGCCACCCGCGAGCACCTCGTCTTCGCCTGCGGGCGCTACGAGGGCATCGACCAGCGCGTCCTCGACCACGCCGCCGGCCGCGCCGAGGTCGTCGAGGTCAGCCTCGGCGACTACGTGCTCAACGGGGGGGAGGTGGCCGCGCTGGCGATCACCGAGGCCGTGGTCCGGCTGCTGCCGGGCTTCATGGGCAACGCCGCGTCGCTGGTGGAGGAGTCCCACGAGGACGGCCTGCTCGAGTACCCCGTCTACACCAGGCCGGCGTCCTGGCGCGGCCTCGACGTGCCGCCCGTGCTGCTGTCGGGCGACCACGCCCGGATCGCCGCCTGGCGCCGTGACCAGGCCGTGCGGCGTACCGCCGAGCGGCGTCCCGACCTGGTCCCGCCCAGCGCCGTGGGGGAGTGGGTCGTGACGCCCGCGGAGCCGGCCGACGCCGGGGAGATCCTGACCCTGCAGCGCGCCTGCTGGTTGCAGGAGGCGATCGCCAACGACGACGTCGCCGGCATCCCCGCCCTCCACGAGTCGCTCGACGACGTCCGCGCCTGGCTCCCGGAGTGGTCGACGTACGTCGTGCGGGTCGCCGGGCGGCTGGTCGGCGCCTGCCGCGGCCGCCTCGAGGGCACGACCTGGGACATCGGCCGGATCATGGTGGCGCCCGACCTCCAGGGCCGTGGCCTCGGTCGCCTGCTGCTCGAGCACGTCCAGGAGGTCGCCCCGCCGGAGGCGACGTCGTACGTGCTGTTCACCGGGCACCGCAGCACCGACAACCTGCGGATGTACAAGAAGGCCGGGTTCCGCCTCCGGCCCGACCTCGAGGCGCCCCCGCTCGCCGTGATCCTCACCAAGCGCCGGTCGTGAATCCCGGCCGACGGCGGATTACCCGCGGCCGGGACGCCTGTGGCAGACTCGACCCTCGGTCCGACCGGCCGAAGGTCCGCCCCGACACGCACCCGGGGGGACTGCGTCGGGCGTCTGCCACAGGGGACGCCTCACGCCGCCGGCACCCACGGTCGCGACCGCACACCTGAACACGTCCGCACCACCCATCCGTTCCGCGGCTGACCTGTGGCACTCGCGAGGAGATACCATGAGCAACAACGTGATCGCCGAGCTCGGCAACGCCCAGAAGCGCGACGACGTCCCGGCCTTCCGCGCCGGCGACACCATCAAGGTCCACGTCAAGGTCGTCGAGGGCAACCGCGCCCGCGTCCAGGTCTTCCAGGGCGTCGTCATCCGGATCCACGGCAGCGGCATCGGTCGCACCTTCACCGTCCGCAAGGTCTCCTTCGGCGTCGGCGTCGAGCGCACCTTCCCGCTCAACAGCCCGATCTTCGAGCAGGTCGAGATCGTGTCCCGCGGCGACGTGCGCCGCGCCAAGCTCTACTACCTGCGCAACCTGCGCGGCAAGGCCGCGAAGATCAAGGAGCGCCGCGAGGCGTGAGCCGGGTCTGCCCGGATCACACCCCCGCTCGTCCTAGGCTCTGCGCGTGAGCACCGACGACGACCGCCGGCCCTCGCTCGAGAAGGGCGAGGGCCGCGTCTCGACCGGGCCCGACGAGCCCACGGGTGCCCACCCGGCGCCCGCTGAGGCCGACGGTCGCCGGCGGCGCCCGATCTGGCAGGAGCTGCTGATCCTCGTCGGAGCGGCCGTCGTGCTGGCCGTCGTCGTCAAGGCCCTCTTCGTCCAGGCCTTCTACATCCCCTCGGCCTCGATGGAGCCCGGCCTGGTCGAGGACGACCGGATCCTGGTCCAGAAGGTGGCCTACTGGGGTGGCGGCTCGCCCGAGCGCGGCGACGTCGTCGTCTTCGAGGACCCCGGCGGCTGGCTCGGCAACACCGACGACGACCCCGGCCCGCTCCAGGACCTGCTGTCGACCATCGGGCTGTACCCCGAGGGCGGCCACCTGGTCAAGCGCGTCATCGGGGTCGAGGGCGACGTCATCGAGTGCTGCGACGAGCAGGGCCGGATCATGGTCAACGGCCAGCCGCTCGACGGGGTCGACTACATGGCCCCCCGTCCCGAGGGCATCGACTGCGACGGACCGATGGTGTCCTGCCGGTGGACGGCGGGGCCGGTGCCGGCCGACGAGGTGTTCGTGATGGGCGACAACCGGTCCGACTCGGCCGACTCCACCACGCACATGTGCCTGCCCGAGGAGGTCGACTGCAGCCGCGACCCGTTCGTCGACACCGACCTGGTCGTCGGCAAGGTCTTCGCCGTCGCCTGGCCCCTGGGGCACGCCGGGTTCGTCGGTCGCCCCGACGAGCTCGCCGACGTCCCCGACGCCGAGTGACTCCCACACGCCGATGAGCACCCTCCCGCGCGGCCTGACCGTACGCCGGGACGCCGGCCTGTACGGCTACGAGCGCGTCCTGCGCCGCCACGGGGCCGAGCTCGTCGCCGGGGTCGACGAGGCCGGTCGTGGTGCCTGCGCTGGGCCGCTGGTCGCCGGCGCGGCGATCCTGCCGGCGGGCAAGGCCGGCATCGTGCCGGGCCTGGCCGACTCCAAGCTGCTCACCGAGAAGGCGCGCGAGCGCTGCTACGCCCAGGTCGTGCGCCGCGCCCTCGCCTGGTCGGTCGTGGTGGTCCCGCACGACGAGTGCGACCGGCTGGGGATGCACGTCGCCAACGTCGAGGCGCTGCGCCGCGCGGTGGCCCGGCTGCAGGTCCGTCCCGACTTCGTGCTCTCCGACGGGTTCCCGGTCGACGGCCTCGGGGTGCCCGGCCTCGCGGTGTGGAAGGGCGACCGGGTCGCGGCCTGCGTGGCCGCGGCGTCCGTGCTGGCCAAGGTGACCCGCGACCGGATCATGGTGGCCCTCGACGCCGACCACCCGGCGTACGACTTCAAGACGCACAAGGGCTACATCACCGACGTGCACACCGCCGCGCTCGAGGCGCACGGGCCGTCGTCGGTGCACCGGATGCGGTTCGTCAACGTGCGCCGCGCCGCCGGCCTGGAGCCGCCGCTGTCAGCCGACCCGGACGGGACGGCCGAAGTGGGTCTGGACGCCGGTGGAGAAGAGCACCGACTCGGGGCGTGAGCCGACGACGCCGGGCAGGCCCGCGGCGGCGACCAGGTCGTCGTCCAGGTCGACCAGCCGGGCGCTGCGCAGCGGCCACGGGCCGTGGGTGTTGGGCACCCACAGCGTCCGGCCCCAGGCGCGGGTGTGCGCACCGAAGCGTGCGGTCAGGAACAGCTCGAGGTCGCTCGGCCGGGTCAGCGGCGCGCCGACCTCGACGGTGAGGCGGCTGGCCGGCGCCGCGCGGGTGCGCCGGCGGGTGCGGTAGGTGACGGTGGTGCCGGTCGGGTCGTCCGGCAGCGTCGCGGGCAACCGCTGCATCCGGGCCAGCCGGTAGGGGACGCGCAGCGAGGCGTTGGCCGCCACCACCACCGGCACCTGCTCGGCCTCGAGCGAGCGGAACACGACGCCGCGGCGGCCGTCGCCGTCGACGGAGTACAGCCGCACGTTGGTCTCCAGGAACGTGCCCCACCGCGGCACCGGCCGTCCCCGCTCGCCGAAGCCGCCCTCGGAGAGGGTGAACGGGATGAGACCGACCCAGCTGCTGCCGTCGTACAGGTCGGGGCGGACGCCGGGCGGCAGCAGCGGGGCGACCAGGTCGGGCTCGACCCGCCAGTGCACGAACGTGATGTCGCGCCACCACTGGTGCAGCAACCGCCGCCCGGGCAGCGCCGGCCCCTGCGGGTCGAACCGGTCGTCCGTCGTCACGAGGTCCAGTGTCCTAGGCTCACCACATGAGTGCCGAGGAGCTCGAGAAGTACGAGACCGAGCAGGAGCTCACGCTCTACCGCGAGTACCGCGACGTCGTCGGGATCTTCAAGTACGTCGTGGAGACCGACCGGCGCTTCTACCTGTGCAACCAGGTCGACGTGAAGGCCCGGACCGAGGCCGACGACGTGTTCTTCGAGGTCTCGATGTCCGACGCCTGGGTCTGGGACATGTACCGGCCCGCGCGGTTCGCCAAGAACGTCAAGGTGCTGACCTTCAAGGACGTCAACGTCGAGGAGCTCGTGCAGCCCGAGGTCGACCCGCCCAAGCCGTGACCGGGTGAATCTGTCCTGGTCCTGGGACGCCCGGGTACGGGCGCTCTACCCTGGCGGTGACGGTCCCCGGACCGTCTCCCCCCACCCTAGGAGCAGATGGTGCGACGCGTCCTCCGTCGTCGCCGCGGCCGCAGCAGCGACCGTGGCGCTGCTGCGGTCGAGTTCGCCCTGATCGTCCCGGTCCTGCTCGTCATCCTCTTCGGCATCATCAGCTACGGGATGATGCTCAGCTTCCGCCAGAGCCTGAGCCAGGCAGCGACCGAGGGTGCACGAGCGGCCGCGGTCACGATCGACACCGAGGACAAGCAGGCGGAGGGCTACGGCGCCGTCCAGGACGCGCTCGACGCCTTCGGCGTGGACTGCAACGGGGGGATCCTGGAGCGGGACGGCACGACCGTGGGCACGTGCGACGTCAGCTCCCCCGGCGAGTGCGAGCCCTCGGCCGCGGAGGACGTCCAGTGCGTCACCGTCACCTTGACCTACGACTACCGCGACCACCCGCTCGTGCCCAACTTCCCGGGGGTCGGCGTCGTCATCCCGGAGCAGCTGACCTACTCGGCCCAGGCACGGGTCAGCTGACGTGGCCACGACCCGGCAGAGGCGCCGCGACGACAGGGGCGCGACGGCGCTGCTCGCCGGCCTGCTGAGCCTGGTCCTGCTCGGCGTCGCGGCGCTCACCGTCGACCTCGGCATGCAGCGGGTCGCCCGCACCGACATGCAGTCGCTGGCCGACGTCGTCGCCCTCGATCTCGCCCGGGAGCTGGGCACGCGGACGGTCGACGAGCTCGAGACCCAGGCTCCGACCGTCCAGACCCTCGCTGAGCAGAGCCGGGACCGCAACGGCGGCACCATCGGCGCGACACCCTCGGTCATCCCGGTCCTGGGGTACGTCGACGACGCCGGCGACTTCCAGGAGATGTCCGGAGGTGAGGTCCCGACCGCCGTGCAGGTGGCGGCCAGCACCGAGGTCGACTTCGCCTTCGGCATCGCCGACAGCGGCCGTGCGACCAGGTCGGCCGTGAGCCAGCAGGCCCAGGACTCGGCGTGCTTCGAGATGGGGTCCTTCGCCGCGGCGCTGGACCTGGGGGACTCGATCGCGGGTCCGCTCTCGACGTGGCTGGGGCTCGGCACCACCCTCTCGCTCGCGAGCTACCAGGCGCTTGCCGGGGTCGACGTCTCCCTGGCTGACGTCGCGGCCGCACCGTCGATCGGGTCGACCGACGCCCTGCTCGATCCGAGCGGCGTCCGGATCGGGGACCTGGTCGAGGCCACGATCTGGGCGCTGCAGCACGACGACGAGAACGGGGACGCCGAGACCGCTCTCGCGCTGGCAGCCCTGAACGACCTGGTGGCGGCGGGCTCCGGTCTCGACCTCGACGGGAGCGTCGTCGTCCCCGATGTCGTCAGCCTCGATGCCGGCGACGCCGCCGCGCTGTCGGCCGCCTTCAACGTGCTCGAGCTGGTCGGAGCGTCCCTCGCGCTGGCCAACGAGGAGAACTTCGTCGACGTCGTCGTGCCCGTCGACGTGCCGGGCCTCGGGTCCGCCGACCTCACGCTCACCGCCACCCAGGGCCTGCGGCGGGCGTGCGGCCGGCCGAACACGGAGAGCGCGACGGCCCGCCAGTCCCAGGTGGAGGTCGGGCTCTCGCTCGGGCCGACCGAGCTGCCCGTGCTCCCGGCGAGCCTCCCCGGTGTGACGTCCGGCTCGATCGCGGCCGTCGTCGGCCCGGCGACGTTGTCCGGCGGCGTCGGCAACGCCCGCGGCGTCCTGGCCGGGATCGAGCACTGCGGGGAGGGGACGCTCGCCGACCCGGACACCTACTCCGTCGACGTCACCTCGGGGCTGCTCGGCGTCACCCTCGACCTGCCGGTCTCGGTCAACGGGTCCGTCGTCATCGGCGGCACGGCCACCAACGGCGTCGTCGACCTGATCAACACGGTCCTCGACCTGGGCCTACTCGGCGACCTGCTCGACCCGCTGCTCGACCCGCTGCTGTACCCGAAGTACCGGGACTTCCAGCTCGGGGTCGACCTCGACCTCGATATCGACCTCGGTGCCGACTCCTCGGGGACGACGAGCTCGGACGTGGCGTCGCTCGAGGTGCCGCAGAACGTGCGGACCGGTGGCGAGCCGGTGTCGGTGCCGGCCGCCCCGCAGCCCGTGTCCCTCGGCGACGTCGCGCTCTCGGACGACGTCACGTCGGGGACGATCCGCCTGGTGGCACGGTACGAGAGGAAGTCGGGGCCGTTCGCCGCGTGGGCGCCGGTCGAGCGGGTGCTCGGGGACTACGGGCTCTCCGACCTCGGTGCGATCCCCGTGGTCGGGGCCACGATCGAAGGAGTGCTCACCGGCCTGGTCCGAGCCGTGAACGACGAGGTCGTCGGCTCGGTCAACGACGCGCTGGGCGTGCTGCTGCCGCTGCTGGGCCTCTCCGGCGCCGGCGCCGACCTGTACAGCGTGGCCCGGCCCTCCTGCGGTGGACCTCCGCGGCTGGTCGGCTGAGGGCCGCCCGCCCGGGCTGACCGCTGTGGAAACGTCCCGGAGTCGTCCACAGGCTGGGCGTCCACCCCGATCGTCCACAGGTCCCGCCGGGACCGGGGCGGGTTGTCGCCGCCACCCCTGACGCTGGCCCCAGGAGGTCAGCAGATGACGACAACGGCACAGAGCAAGCAGGCGCTCGGCGCCTACGGCGAGGCAGTCGCCGAACGACACCTGGTCGGCGCCGGGATGGTGGTCTCAACATCAACGACCCCGGCGGCGACGAGCGGTTCCGCGGCTGGTCTGTGCGCCGCGCGCTCAAGACGCTGCTCATCAGGTCCGGCGCGGTGAAGTGACCGTGGCCGCCGACCGCCGGCGCGACCCCGAACCGCCGGTCGACGTCGTCCTGGTCACCGAGCAGTACAGGCGCCGCCAGTACCGCGCGGTCCGCCGCGCCCTCGTCCCTGCCTTCGCCGGCCGCCGCGCCCTCCCGAGTGGGGAGTACGCCGCGTTCGTGCGCCGCGGCGTGTTGCGCCACCGCCGGGCAGGCCGGTCCCGCCGCGCGACCTGGGTCTACAAGAACCCCCGCGAGTGGTGGCGCGACCTGTGGCTCGGCCTGTTCCTCACCCGCCACCTCGCCTCCGGTATCGACCTGCGCTGGATCCTGGTCCACCTCGCCTCCGGCGTACAGGACGGCACCACCTACCGCCGCGGCGACCGCGACACCGCCGCCAAGGTCGACACCCACCGCAGCGGGCTCACCAAGACCGGCGACCGGGCCCGACGCGAGGCCCGCCGCCACCCCAAATGGCTCCACATCCTCGCCGGCGACGGCAACGTCCACCTCGACCACGCCTGGGTCGAGCACGTCGAGCGCCTCACCACCTTCGACCTCATGTGGGACGGCGTACCCAACCCGCCCGGCACCCACGACGCCCGCAGCCGGCCTCGCCGTTGCATCGACTTCATCGCCCGCGGGCACGGCTACCGGTCGCGGTTCGAGGACCCCGACACCGTCGACCCCGACCTGGTGCCGAAGGGCGCTGACCACGTCGGCGTGGTCGTGACCCTCGTGTTCGTCGTCCAAAGCGTCACGTACTGGGTTCGCATCGCCGAGCTGTCCGGCCGCTACGACGTCGACCCCGACGCGTTCGCCCACTACGTCGCCGCCGTCGCCGGCGTCGACCCCCAGGACCGCGGCACCCGACGCCGCGCGTACTTCGAGGCCGCCGCGATCGAGCGCTCCAGCGAGGTGCCCGGATGAAGCGGCACGGCGTATTCCACTGCCGCTGGTGCGGCTACCGCTGCCCCGCCAAGGCACCAGTGGCTCGGACCCAGGTCGACCTCGAAGCCCCCTTCTGGGACGTCGTCAAGCACCTCAACATCAGGGAGACAGCGTGAGCATCTGGACCAAGAAGTTCTGGAAGGCCGCCGCCGAGCGAGCCACAAGACCACCGCACAGACCGCGGCCGCGCTGCTCGTCGCCGATGGCACCGGCCTCCTCGAGACCAGCTGGGTTGCCCTCGGCTCGGCCGCCGGCATGGCCGGCGTCATTCGCTGCTGACCAGCATCGGGTCCGACGCCGTCACCGGCGGCACCGGCCCGTCACTCGTCGACGCCGAGACCCTCGACAACAGCTGACCCCCGGCGTAGCGTCCGAGGCTCCCGAGACGGAGTCCGGCAGGAGAGACAACCGCGCCGGCTTCCTTCACACCGCCCCCGCCCAGCCCAAGCACGGGCTGGGTGGGGGCGGTTCTATGCGCTATCCGGACATGGCCGCTTCAGATGCGGCGGCTCCGATGTACCGGCCTGCTGCCGAAATGGCGGTGGCGGCTCTACGCTGTAGCGATGAGCGAACCCGTCTTCCCGCCGCAGCCCCAGGGCAAGTACAAGAGGCTATGGATGGAGTTCGAGGTCGAGGTAGTCGACGAAGACGCACTACGAACATTCGATCTACACCTCACGGGTGACGCCGAGGGGAACATCACTGGCGTACTCGACATGGACGTGAACGAGCGCGTGCAATGGGCCCTTTCGACTGTTGCCACCCGGGCCTGGACCGCAGCACAAGCAGAGACCGGGGTGAGGTGGCTTGGGGGGACCCCTCCACTGGTGAGGTACCTCGACGACAACGGCGACTACGCTGAGTTCACACTCCCATCAGCGCCCTCCCGCCGAGACGACGGAACATACGGCGACGAGGAAACGGGCACGGATGGCGGACAGCTCTAGCGTCTCGCCGAGTGTCTGGATGCATGCGTGATGCACGGTAAGAACCTTATCCTGGAGCTGCGGATCCGACTCGAGCTCGAACAGCCAACTGCACCGCTCGCCGCCGCTCCGGTGGGTGTCTGTCGTACCTGAGTGGCACGCTAGTGCTCGTGAAGCTTCTCGCCTGCTACCGGCGCCGCGGCGACGCCGACGAGGCCGCCGTCCGCGAGACCTTCGACCGGCCGACCTACGACGAGGCCTACCAGGCCGCGATCGACACCCAGCCCGCCGGGGCTCTGCTGCTCTACGTCATGCGCGTCGACTGACCCTCATCCCCCGCGGAGCGCTCGCGCGGCCGCGGCCTGCTCGACGTGGTCACGACGCAGCCACAGCCGGTTCCCCCGTTTCACGTGCGGCAGCAGCCCCCGCGCGACCCGGTACCGCACCCCCGTGGGCGACATCCCCAGCACCAACGCCGCCGTCGTCGGATTCAGCCACACGTGCCCATCGTTCGGCGGATCCGAGCCCGTCGACCGCGCAGTCCGAGCGGCCACCCGCCGCCGCAGCTCGCGCTCGCGCCGCATCCGGGCAGTGGCCCACGCCTCGACCTCAGCGCGCGACAGCGACGGCAACGTCGTGCCCAGCTGCTCACGGGGCGCTAGGTGGCCGGCCTGGATTGCGCGCCAGACCGTGTGCCGCGACACCCCGGCGACCTTCGCCGCCTCCTCGTAGGTCACCCACGCCTCGGACTCGTCGGCTCGGACCTGGACGAGGCGTTCGAGGGAGTCGCGCCGGACCCACCGCTTGCCACCGCGCAGCTCAGCGGCTAGGCGCCCGCGCTCGACCAGCCACCGGATGTGGCCGATACCGACGCCGAGCGCCGCCGCAGCCTCACGTGCCGGCACGCAGGCGTCGTTCTTGCCACGCACGCTTCCGTGCCTCCTCAAGTGCGCTCTCGTCTCAGCCTGAGACTAGTTGCGCGGTCTGGGCGAGTCGCCTGTGCCAATACTCCGATGACGACCCCTCATTGGTTAACCTGCGAGTCGCCACAAGACTGAGGTGAGGCCAGATAAGGGAGCGCACAGGTGACGGTGCCGTTGGACTTCGTCGCCCCCTACCAGTTGCGAGCGTCGGCCATACATGGATGCCTGCGGGCTGGTGACCCAACCAGTGATGTCTGCGTCATCAATCTGCGCGCCTTGAACTGGCTTGAACCAGCGGGACTTGTCTCGCTAGCCACCTTCGTTGAGAGCCAGGCTCGGATTGGACGGGTTCCGCGGCTGGAGGCGCCACGCAAGCAGGAGCGCGGCGGCTATCTCGCCCGCATGAATCTCGACTGGCTGGTCGAAGACTTCGGAGGGTGGCACGACCTTCCCGATGTAGGCGTCCGAGACCAACGAGGTCGCCTGATCGAGCTCAGGCGCTTTGATAAGAACGCCCCTGAGTCACTGGGCGAGTTGGTTCAGAGTCAGTTGGGGGAGTCCAAGACCGCAGTGGCTATCCACAATGGCATCTGCGAGATCGGCGTCAATGTCGACGAGCATGCTCAGGCGACGGCTGGGTATATCGCGGCCGTTACGGTCGAAGGAGCCAACACGGTCAGCTTTGCGATCGGCGACTCTGGCCTCGGGATCCTCGAACCCCTAAGCGCTCTGTCGTTCGATACCGAGCTCGACGTGATGCATCGGCTCTTCACGTCCGGAGTGTCCCGAACGGGCAAGCCGGGGCGCGGCAAAGGCATCCTTGGGACGCGGAAGGTCGTTAACCGAGCGGGTGGCGAGTTGTACTTGGCTAGTGGGCCTCACGCGCTGATCTCGCGCGGCGTTGCGGGGGCAACGGTGTCGGTAGGAGGAGCCCATGCCCTGACGGGTACCCTGCTCCAGGCCACGATGCCGCTCGCGGAATCACTCGACACGCTCGCCAGTTACACCTAGTGTCGAGGGGCTATATAGCCTAGCCTTGACGTGACCGGTGCGACGATGTAGGGGGAGGCGCAATGAGCCAGCAGATCAACCCGAAGCTTGAACTTCCGAGGTTGGTTGGCAGCCGTCCCACCGCCCGTGAGCTCGTCGCCGAACTGGGTGAGGTTCGGGGCCGCCAAGTTGAGCTAGACGCCACGCAGGTGCTGGCCGTCAGTCCATCTGCGGCCGACGAGTTCGTGTTGGCGCTCCTTGTCGACGGCGGGGCTAGCGCCTTACTCGTGCTCGGAGCGCCTGAGGATGTTACGTCTGACCTCAGGTCGTCGGCGGTGGAGCACCAGGTGTCGGAGCGCCTGCAGATCCTCGCGGTCGCCTCAGCCTGAAGTACGAGCCGTCCAGTTCGCGCAGAGCGTCGCCAGCGAAGTAGTTGACCCGGTCCCAGGCCACCTTCTCGCGACTAAGTGGGACCGTGAGGTCGCGGAGCCACGCGCGGCGAGCGAGAAGCCGCCATGCTCTGGCGTGCTCGCGCAAGTCGGCGTAGTCGACTCGGTTCACCATGACGTCGAAGAGTCCTTCGGCGCGATCTACATCGTTGGTTATGTCTGCAGTTGGTCGAGGCAACGCGTTGCCGTATCGCTGCAGCGCTGTACGCAACTGCAGGCATGCGTCCTGGAGATCGTGCAACGCGGTGCGCTGTGCTTCTGACAACCGGGCGACACGGTCACCGAGTAGTCGGAAGGCCCCCGTCAGAAGGGTGCCAATGAGAAGTGCGACTGCCGCAACCAGCGGGACGAGCAGTGGATTGGTAGTCGCCGTGGCAGCCCAGCCTTGCATGTCGACAGTATGTCAGCGGCCTACTTCGGCACAGCCTGGAATGCGCACCTGAGTCGGTCGAGGTCGGTGCACGGTCCTACGCTCGTTCCATGGTCGGCGGCACGAGCAACGGACCCGGCAAGCCTCTCGGCGAGCGCACCCACACCACCGCCGACCTGCAAACACCTGATATGCGCCCGGTCGCTGAGCACGTCTACGTCACCACCCCCAGCGGCAGCGAGCCCGGCCTGCTCATTCAGTGTCGCCGCGGCACTGAGGCGTGGAAAGGCCACATCATCCACGGCGCTGGGTCGACGGCGACAGGCTGACCCTGGACGGCTTGCTGGGACAGTGGAACCGATCGGCCCCCTGAGTGCCTTATAGGTCTGTGGAAGTCATGGATGAATCGCGAGTAGACCGAACCAGTGCGCGGACTCGCGTCCCGACTGCGCTCGACTTCGATGGCTTCGTCGCCGCTCACTGGGATCGACTAGTGCGGGCTTGTTGTCTGCTGGGCCTCGACGTCGGGTCGGCGGAGGACGCTGTGCAGGACGGACTGATCGTGTGCAACGCGCGTTGGTCCCGGATTACGAAGATGGACAATCCGATCGGATACGTCCATACCGTGGTTCTGAACTCAGCCCGCAAGAACCTCAAGAGGAATCAGCGTGTGACAGTCGACGCGGACCTCGACCCCGGGTCATACACGCACCAAGTTAATCCACATGACCTGCTGGCCGGATTGACTGAGGAGAAGCGGGCGGTCCTCATTCTTCGCTTCTTCCTGCAGTTCACCGAAGCAGAGACAGCAGAAATCCTCAAAGTCCCGACAGGGACCGTCAAGAGTCGGACTTCGCGAGCACTCGCTGACTTGCGAAGATTCAAGCAACGGGAGGGATCCTAGTGGATAGCTCGTTTGAGATGGAGCGCGAAGCGTCGGAAGTGCTGCACCGGGCCGCGAGCCTAGTAACCCCGGGGCCTATGCCCATCGGTCAGATTTCGACCGCTGGGAGGAGCCGGCGGCGGCGCACCAGGGTCGCGACCGCAGGGTTGGTGTGCTCAGCCCTTGGACTGGGACTAGGAGTTACTTCGTACCTGATGACGCAGTCATCTAGCACGGACCCGACGCTGGAGGTCGCTACTGCCGGCGATGGAACCGTCGCAAAGTGCCCGCCGGTCGCCGTAGATCTGCAGTCGAGCGGCGAAGACCCCGTACACGCCGTCGGCGTCCTCGATCAGGATTGCTCCGTTCGCCCGCTACGGACACAGACTGAAGCCGCACACGCGACGCTCTCTCCCGACAGCGGGTCTGTCGCCTACGTGGCGTTGTCTAAGAGCGGAGAGTCGGAGGCTGAGCTCGTCGTCCGGGATCTTAAGGCTGATGCGGATCGAACAGTGGCACGCGCGAGAGCGATCGGAGACGTGTCCTGGTCTCCCGACGGCACCCGAATCGCATACTGGGCCGAGGTCGACGGCGCTCCGAGAATCGAGGTTCTCGACATCTCTTCGGGCGTCTCTGGCGCAATAGTGCCCGGGGACGCTCCGCAGACCGACGCAGTCTGGTCCCCAGATTCGAAGCAGTTGGCCTTCGTAGAGAACGGTACGTCGGGTGCGATCTACAACTTCTCGTCAGACGAGGTCGCCCGGCCAGACGCGTTGGCGCATATTGCACTCTTGGACTGGGCCGACGGGTCTGATGAACTGGTGGTCTACCGTCCCTCTTTGAACACTTTGGAGGCCGTTAGCGTGCGAACCGGGACCTCCTTGGGTACCTACGACATCGGTGCCGATCGCGCGGTGCTATCACTGGGCGTGTTCGATCGTCGGGTCTACGTGGTCACGTCTCCCGCTTCATCTCGTGCGCTCGAAGTTCTCGCATTGAGTTCCAATCTTGATACGAACTTCAGGTCGACGAAGGTCGCGGGCGAACCAGATCTGGCAGGAGCGTGAGCCTACGGACTTTAATGCAGGCACGAGCTTCTCCCGGCCCCTCGACCTCGGCAGGAGCGGGAATGGCAGGTGACGAACGCGTGAACTCTTGCCATGTCCGAGGGTAGTGGCGCTCGCAGAATCCGCACGGACCCCGAGCAAACAGCCTCGCTGCGCTGGAAGAACTCATCCTCGACAAACTGTCAAGAATAGTCATGAACTGTCTAGTCCAGGCAAAGCGTGGGGTTGACCGCCGCCGACTCGTAGGTGAAGTTCCCAGCAGACCTTCCACTCAGAATCGGAGCGCACATGGCATCCCCTCCCGCGTCCAGGCTCACAGTTCCATCGATAGTCCTGGCAACGGCGCTTGGAATAATCGGCGTCGACTACTTTGCCCAGCCCGACACCGAACCACCCCCGACCACCCCTGCCGCAGTAACTTGCACTGCTGAAGTGAGCCAGGTGGTCGAAACGGTCGCCGAGGATGATCTCCGTCAGCGGGTGCAGGGGGTTACGTCCGCATGCGCACCGTTTTCTGTCGGTTTCGGAAGCCAGCGGGAGTATTACTCGCCAACTTTATCGCCCGATGGCACGTCGGTCGCACTCGTAACGAAAAACTTCAATATCGAGTCGGACCAATACGTCCTTCAAGTGCGGGACCTGCTGTCTGGGGAGGTCGACGACGTGGTTCAAGCGGAACTGCCGATCAGCAATCCGGCGTGGACGGCGGACGGCTCCGCTATCGGCTACTCACAGCAGCACGGTGGAGCGACGCAGATCATTCTGCATTCGATTGAGAGCAAGCAGACGCGGACTCTAGTTGACAGTGGCGCCGTCTCGGTCCTGCCGACCTGGAGCGCCAGTGGCGATGGGTTCGCTTACATCGAGAACAGCGCGGATGGCGCAGACGTCGTTATCGCCTCGCTCGACGGTGAACTGCAACAGCGCATCGACACCCCGGCGTTTGACTACAGCAAGGCCGCATTCTCGCCCGACGGCTCCGTACTGCTGGTGGCTGCGGAGGCGCAAGGTCGCGGCGAGGTCGTAGCACTTCTCGATAAGGACAGCGGGACGGTCGAGCAGGTGCGGGAGGTAGCCAGTGATGTTGTCGCTGTTGGTTGGCAAGATGGCGATCGAGTCCAAGTGGCGCTGGCCGGCACCTCGATCAACGAAAACCGAGTACTGGAACTCGACCAAGAACTAGTCAGGACAGACCTAGATCAAGTGCTCGGAGTGCCCAACTTTCAAGACATCCCCGAGGAGCAGACCCCATGATCGGCATCTCCAGTAGGTTCTGCCGGGCCGCACTGGCCACCGTAGCCCTCGCGGGATCGCTCGCCCTCTCCCCAAGCGGCGGGGCCCCTTCCTTCGCCGTTGACTGCATGGGGGTGACGGTCGAGTCTCGATACGACGGTGCCGCGGGCAACGATCTGTTCAACGGCGGGGCAGCCGACAATGCTATGAACGCAGGTCAGGGCGACGACACACTGATGGGAGGCGGGGGACGCGACACCCTCTGCGGGGCGCAGGGCCGAGACGTCATTCAAGGGGATTATCGCTACATACCCGGCCAAGGATGGGACACCTCCCCTGAACCCGACAACGACCGAATGGACGGCGGGTTGGGCTGCGACTCGATGCATGGCAACGGTGCAAACGACCTTTTGGCCGGAAGCGATGGGAATGACCTGCCTCCGATCTACGGCGGCTGCCAAGGGGCAGGCCCCACCTACTTCGCTGGCGGGCTGTTCGGCGATGGCGGCAACGACAACATCGTTGGCGAGGATGGCGATGACTTCCTCGACGGCGGCCCTGGATCGGACAGTGGTTGGGGCAGTGCCGACTTCAACCGCTGCCGGTCCCTAGAGCAGGCCTACAGCTGCAACGACTGGGTGTAGCGCCTGAAGATTTGGGCAGTCGCCCGATGAACCGTCCCGGTCGCGCTACGCGGCCTGGGCGGTTCACTTCATTCTTGCGGATTGGCGCGACCTACAACGTCAGCAACGCCGTCCAGCAAGCGGGCGGACATCGCCGCAGCGTTCACCAAGGTGGGCTACAAGGTCACCTCAGGCGGGGGCGCTGCGCGTGGCATACCAACGCAGGTACGGATGTGGCGAGTCGAGGACGCCGACGAGCAGGCCGTCATCGAACTCATCCTGGACGCCGACACTAGGGCCGTTCCGGCCAAGCTTCCCCGTCCCACCTGCACGGTTGAGGAGCCTCGCGTCAACCTCGAGTGGATCGGTCGTAACGGAGGGCGAGCAGGGCGCCGTAGGCGAGGCAGCCCAATCGTCGTGGTCGACGTTGTCCGGCGGGTGCTAGCCAAGACGTCGAGCGGGTCGCGCTCGACGGTGGCCCCACCGCCCGGGTGGGACGTCCTGACACCGTCGTCCCAGGTCTGGCCGACGAAGTAGCCGTACTTACCACGTTTCGTGGGGTGCGGGGTGCCAGCCCGGACTACTGGGACTCGTCATCGAGTGATCAGTTCTCGCAGGCCGTGCCGTCCTTATCGAGGTTGGCGCACGAGCTGTACTTCGTGGCGGCGTCGGCCGGGGTCGCGATCGCGGTGACGGCGGCGACGGACAGGATGGCGGCGGCTGCGGTGGCCGAGAGGAGTTGGCGCATATACGGAGTGTGCGGACTGCGCACCCGCTGTGTCTGTTGAATGCAACAGCTCTGTCCGTGGTGGTCACGCTGATTAGCACCTTGCCGGCCGACCAGC
The DNA here is from genome assembly GCF_058559815.1 of Nocardioides sp. WJ219. NCBI lineage: Bacteria > Bacillati > Actinomycetota > Actinomycetes > Propionibacteriales > Nocardioidaceae > Nocardioides > Nocardioides sp. WJ219. The sequence continues at coordinate 526,121 of NZ_JBZUJV010000002.1, read as the reverse complement.
TCCTGCCGACGAGTCTTGGCAGAGACGAATGAGTTCCGATGACAAATCTTTCCTGATTGAGCACGGCGGGGCCGGCGGCGGAGTACAACGGAGTCTTCGCTAAACCAACGGGAGGCTCAGCCATGTCGATCGGTTCGCTTACGTCAGTGGCGGTGGCGCGCAACACCCGCAAACCAACGAAGGCTGATGCTGGGGAACTTCCAGCCGGCTCTACGCCTGCCAACGGCAAACCGGACGCGACTCTTCCTCAGCTGCTCGTGAAGCAGGTGCCAACCGGGATGGTGGCCGCCTACACGGCGCTGACGGCTGCGACGGTGGAGCTCATTGATGCCTCGGACAAATCCAACCAAAAGGTTGATGAACTGCTTGGATATCGGTGGGCGGGTCTGGCCGCGCTCGTTGTGCTCAGTGCGGCCATAACGTGGGCGACATATAAGGGGAAGGCTGAGCCTGGTGCCCGGGCCCCCGTTGCTGAAGTGGTGGGAGTCTCCATTGCGGCGTTTGGCTGGGGTCTTGTAGTGCCAGAATCACCGCTCCTTGCCCAACTCGATGGCAACGACGGTGCGGCGATCGTGCTACTCGTCGCCTTTGTCGCAGCCGGACTGAATCTGGTGATTGCAGCAATATTGCAGACGAAGGCCAAGCCAAGGCGGCGGTAGTCATTCCAGCTGACGCCGTTCTAGCAGGGCACCCGCCGCGCGTGAGCAGCAGGTCCATCTCAAGCCCGAAAGCGTTCGCGAACTGACTAAGGTCGGCTAGGTCCGGATCAGGAGACTGGTCGCGCTGTGGGAGTTCTTCCAGATCGCTGTCAGACAACTAAGACGGCCGACCCCATCGGCGTGCTCCGCGCGAGCCTAAGGCAGAGAACCTGCCCCAGCCCGATTGGCCCAGGCTGGGGCGATCCGCTCATGGTCGGCGTATGGACGCAGACCGGATCGCACGCCTACTGCGCGAACTTGCCGACGAGCTCGACGCCCTCGACCGGCAGGCGCATGTCGCACCCGCAACGCCTGGGACAACTGGTCGAAGACCACGGCACCTGGTCCTACACCACCGTCGTTGCCGACTCTGTCACCGCATTCACACCGACCGCCGCCAGCGCCGAGGTCGGTCCCGGCGGCACCGTGTGGCTCACGCTGAACCAAGTTCGTGCCCGGCGCCTGCACCCCGGTCTGCGCACCATCCTCGACCGAGTCGAGGAACACCGCTGGGCAACAGCGTGACCCGGCCAGCCCCAGTGGCAACCACGCGCCGCCAAACGACACCCCCGGACCCCGACCCGTAGGAGGACCCATGGGCGCCACCCAGGAAGACCCCGCCACCACCCCACCGTTCGACATCCCGGGGACCGACCTCGACATCCTGCTGACGAGTAGCCTGTCCCACTGCCCCACACCGACGCGGTGCCTCACAGCCTGGTCTGGGTCGGCCGCGACCATCGGCAACAGCGTCGCCAAGGTCGGCATCGTCCGCATGTGGGTCAAGGTCACCCCGATCTACGACGCCTACCCCCACCCCACGGTGAATCAATCGCTCTAGCTCATGGGCTCTGGCTCAGGGCACGACGAGGAGGAAGCTGATCCGTGAGGTCCGCTGCGAGCAGCGTCCGGGCGGCCATGCGGATGAGCGCGATCGTTGATCGGCGAAACTCTTTCACCGGGTCGATCCCCATCGTCAGAAGCAAGTCGGCGCCGAACCCGATCTCGCCTCCGTGCAGCGACCCCTGGTGGACGGTCGCGGAACGCAGTCGATAGAACCCGATCAGGCTCTCAGCCGCCGGCGGCGACAGCGCCGACGCTAAGGCGGCCTCGAATCGACGTTTGATGCCCGTGGTGGCCTCTCCACAACTGCAATGCTCACTGGCGAACATTCGGTTGGCGGCAGTCTCTATCACAGCTGTATATGCGACCGCCGCCATCGATGGGTGACGATGCTCAAGGCAGGCGCCCTCAAGGAACGAGCTCATCGCGCGTGTCAGACGCTTTGTGGAGGAGATTCGCGCCCACGCGTCCAGTGCCCAGGGCGGCACCTCCAACGGAGTGAAGTCGGTGACCGGCGGCGGCTCGTCCTGACTTAAGCGCGCGAATCCAATGACAGCCCGTGGTGGTGTGCGGCGTCCCCAATCTAGGGGCGCAGGTGCCTCGCGCACGGTGATTGCCACGTCCCAAACCACGGAGAGAAGGCCGCACAAGCGGCCGAGCTCATCCAGACCGCTACTGATCGCCGCGCCGGATGAGTATCCACTTGAGACCCCGGACACCAATATTGGGACCGTGTGCCGCGACCCTGCGGAAGTGAGCGAGGGGCTGAGGGGCGGAGCAGGCTCCACCATGGCTGCCGCACTCGACTCAAGCGCGAACGGGCCAAACTGGATAGGACTGCCCAGCCGGAATGCAAGCCCGTTGGCCTCTGGCGAAAGGCCGATGATGGCGGTCCACTCGACGGTCTCTTGCTCACTGCTGCCTAGACGCATCAATGCGAGGTCGAGCGCCTGCTGCAAAGTCTCTGCGAGGCCATCGTGAGCCCCGGTGACAGCCGCGCGGCACCGTCCTTGGGTGGCTTCCAAGAGCAGCGCGGAGGGCAACTCCCGCCCTTCTCGGCGAATCACGATCCGCGCTGACGCGTCCCCTAGCTGGCCAACGTATCCAGTTCTCGCCGCCGAGAGTTCTTGTACCGACAGGCTTGGATCGACCTCCGGCACCGCCAGGCGAAAGTGGTGGAGCCACTCGTCTGCGTCTCTGTCCCAGTCGAGCTCGAGGTCCTTGAGCTGCACTGACATGTTCTCCATAAGGCCTCGCTTCCCTACTTTTCGGCCTGACGTCGATCAGTGCAGGGTCGACGGCCCGCCAAGCTCGCTGATCGCCAGCCTCAAAGCGTGCTGGGCAGCCCTCTCCTCGGCTTCGATCTTCACCTCGGAGTCACCCTGCTTCACAAGGTGCTCAAGGTGTACGAGGTGCTTCGCCAAGTCTCTCATCGCTGTCATCTGAGCACCGTATGGCCGCGCCGAGTTGGCGTCCTGAGATCAGCGCACTTCGCATCCGCCCGGCCATGCAAACGACGCGGTGCGCGCGCTTGTCGCGCCGCTCAAGAGCCGGGTGCAGCCGGCGCGGCGGTCTTCCTGCGAACAAGCAGGAGACCGATCAGCAAGAACAAGACCAAGAACGCTACGGTGAGCGTGCCGAACTGCTCGAGTTTCGACCACTCGCTCGCGTTCTCCGTTTGGCTGTAGACCGATGTGGTGACTGCGACCAACGCGGCGTAGGCCGCCCCGACCATCGCCAGCAGGTCCGCTCCGATCTTGATCAGGCTTGCCGCCCGCGTCGACTCCTCCTCGCGCCACTGAGGCGTAGTGGCGACAAGCTCAAGTAGCACCACGACGGCGGCCACGGCCACGAACCACGACGGGAAGAGCTCACCCAGCGTGGCCGACTCCGATCGGATCTGGCCGTCCTCCGCGACGTCGAGAACCAGTACCACTGCTCCGACGATCAAGCCCACGGCTAGGGCAGCCATCGTCACCCACATCGGGGCGGATGGCGCCGGCAGATCGGACTGAGGCGGATTGGCTGTTGAGTCCGAAGACACTGCGCTCGACACGCGTGAATTGTGGCATGCCCGCGTGCCCCGCATACGAGGTCGCTCGGCACGCTGCGCCGTGCCGGACTTACCCACACCACGAGGGAGGCCCCCATGTCCGAACCCGACCTGGTCCTAAGCGGAGTCCTGGCATACGACGCGGGCTGACCTCACTCAAGCGCCCCTTACACATGCCTCTTCCGAGGGTGAGCGCCCGGGTTCTCCATAAAGTCGGTGAACTGCATGATGTCGTGGCCGACGATCAAGAGACCTCCTTGGTCGATCTCGTCGTCACCGACCGGGATGACGCCCCAGCCGGGCTGGTCCCACGGAACGATGCCCACATGCCCTACCTCGTCGTACCAGTGACGAATCACGGGCGCGGCAGCTCTTAGTACGATTAGAGACACCGAGCGAACCATCGTCGCGACGGCCGGGGTTCTCGTCTTGAAGAGGTCCTCGGTGAGGTTGTGCAGCAACGCCTCCTTGCCCGACTTCGGGTCGCTCTTGTGCACGCCGCCAGCTGTGTTGGCTAGGTACTTGACGAACTCCCTCACAGTCAGATCTTCGAGCGTTGCCTGAGATGAGGTGCGAACGAATGCCACTGGGTGCTTGAGAAATCTATCGAGCTTCAGTAGCTCGCTCGGCCCACGCCGGGGGTCTGGCAGGAATCTCCCGCGGTCAATCCAGGCGTTCACGCGGAACACGTCACGCGGCCACCCGTCGATGGTCGTGCGCGTCGGTTCTAGGTGGGACGTGACTACCTCGAACTGCAACGCTCTGCCAGTACGATTCGCGCGGTTCATTAGCCCGGGACCGTCGAGTAGAAGTTTGCGTAGCAGCGCCGCGGCGGCAAGCGCGTCGTACTCGCTCGTGCCCTCGGTCCTTCCTGCGAGGTCGTCGAGGGTCCACGCGAGCAGCTGCTGATGGTCCACGCCACCGAAGGTATGTCAGTGCCACCCTCCGCTGGCCCGAACGGGACAAGCGACGCGATAGCCCTCACGCGAACGGTGAGCCCATCTGCTGACGAGTCAGGGGGCCCAGAAAAGTGGGAGTCCCATCCCCTTAGCGATGAACAGGGTGACCCATCCCAGAACGCCGCGAGCCGCGAACATCCGGATCTCCCCTGCTTTGTTGGACCCGACGCCTATCGCGCCATCCACAGCTCGAACAAGCACCATGATCGGACAGCAAACCGCCAGGGCGTGTGCGACGACCAGGAAGATGAAGATCCCGAAGCTCACAGCTCACACCGTGGCATAGCTATTGGCCGACGTCCGGACATCCCTCGAAGTAGCCGAGCGTCCGCCCGCGGTAACCGCTCTCGACGGCCACGAGGGGGGAGCCCCCTTCCCGGTCACCTCGGGCGGTGACCGGGAGAGACGCACTGCAAACAGCGGTTTGTACGGTTCCCCCACTCCCGGCTCCAACAATCGCCCTCGCGGCCGCTGCCGGCGGCTGGCCAGGCAGCCTCGACGCTGCGTGGCTATGGAGTCCGCTGGTCCAACAGCGCTGCGATGTCGTCGACCTCCCCGACCGCCACGATCGTCATGGCGTCGTCCTGACCCGGGCCCGGTCCCCGCATAGACACCGCGGCGAACCGCTCCCCAGCGTCCATCCGGCGGGCAATCGCAGGCGCCTTCCCCCTCTGCACGTAGCCGATGACCTCACGCCTGGTCGACAGGACCGCGATCGCGTTCGCGTCGTGCGGGTTGTATCGCTCGCGCCGCAACAGCACCCTGCGCCACGGTCGAAGGTCTGCCCAGGAGTAGGCCGAACGGCGGTAGTAGGACCCGCGAACGACCGACGTCGCCAGACCAAGGGCGACGATGCCTCGACCCCTCGGATTCAGCAGAGCGCCACCCTCACGGGGCGACCAGAGGGCCAACCGATCGCCCGCGTCGACGAGCCGTAGCTCCAGGCGGCCGGCCGGGTCGCGCCTGCAGTACTTCGACTCCGACTCGCGAGGCACATAGTCGACGCGCCGGAGGACCTCGGACGGCCCCGCGCCCTCGTCGTCCTCAGCGTCCCGGGCTTGCTCGCGCGCGGCCTCCTCCTCAGCGGCAACCGTGGCCTCGGCGAGAAGCGCAGCAGCATCGACCTCAACCTGGCGCAGCACGCGTTCGAGCTCTTGGCGAAACTCCGGGTCGCCGGACACCTGCTGCACGGTAGTCGCGCCTACGCGCGTCGTCTCGCCTCTGGCTAGATGGTCCCTTAGCGTCGCCCGCCAGGACACGCGCCCAACACGAGGAGACCCGATGCCGGATCAGCCGCCGTTCGACGGCCCCTGGACGCTGCTGCGGCTCGCGTACAGCCCCGAGCCGGAGGACTAACGAGTTCTTCGCGGGCAAGACGACCTTCAGCGGCGCCGATGGTAGGCCGCTTCCGACCGGCACCTGGATGGTGAGTCTCACCATCGACACCCCAGGGCGCTGGGAGTGCAGCGAGTACGATCCGAACGGCTGCAGCTGGTACAGGGGCGAGCGGAACACCGGACGCTGGAAGTTCGACTCGGATACCGGGAGGTCGCGCCCGCGTTGTAGTCGCTACGTTCGGCCCGGACGATGACGGGTGCGCCGGCGGGTGGCTACTGGCACCTACACGCTGGCCCCCGCCGCGCCGGCCGCCGGTCGACGGGTCATCCTCGCGGCGAAGGTCAACGGCCACTGGGTCACGAAAAAGCAGGGCCGCACGAACCGCAGCGGTGCATTCAGATTGGTGGCCCGCATCCCGGCGGCAGTAAGTACCGGTGGAGAGTCACCGTGCCGGCGACGCCCACAACGCCGGCCTTTGTCGGCCTGACCGACGGCGCAGTCCGGCTAGGTTTCCCGTGACTGCCGCGGATCGTCGAGGCTCGCTGGCGGTTAGCGATAGTTCGTAGCCGCGCTCATGGTCGTCCGCTAGTCCGCGCTGGCCTCGGGTTCTCGCAAAGCACAAGTGCCGCCGGGAGTTCCGTGATCCCATCGTGACGTGCGCACCTACACGCTCCTAGTCGCAGCCCTCGCCACCGCCCTGTTGTCCCTGACCGGAGCAGCGACGCCAGCCCGAGCTGGCGTGGTAGCCGACGTCGACAGCAGAGGGGACGTCTACACCTTCGCCTGTCCCTCCGGCGAACGATGCAGGTACTGGGTCGATCGTCAGCACGCGGCAGCGGACATGACGAAGTACAAGATCAGGTACGCCAAAGGCAAGGTGACTATCCGGGTCCACTATCGAGACCTCGCGACGCTGACGGCGGACCGCAACTTCGGCCTCGCGGTCGGCGTTCGGAACGCAAAGACCCAGAAGGGGTCCCTGTTCCAACTCGACCTATCCATGAACGGCTACTACCTGGCCACCCCCTGCGGGACACAGTCCGACGATCTGCCCAAGAGGAGGCTCGACTCCCTTCAAAGCTACCGGTACAACGAGCGCGAAAACTTCGTCGCAATCTCCGTCAGTTCAAAGTGCATACGCACGCCACGCCGGATCGAATGGTTCCTGGAATCCAAATTCGAGACGTTCAACGACGACGGCGGCACCGACAAGATCTGGACCGATCGACTCAACCAATCCGCCAAACCGCGCCGCCTGACATGGTCGGGGCCGATTCGCTATACTGCCTAATCCCTCTCAGGCGAAACGCCGCGCCCGGCTAGACCCGATGACCGACTCCTCGATGACGATCGCCGTCGCAATCGTCGCGGCACTGGCAGCAGTCGTCTCCGCGATCTTCGTGTTCCTTCAAGTCCGCGAGATGCAGCGCCAGACACGCCTGCAACGCGAGATCGCCGACGCCAGCGTCCGGATGCAACGCGAGATCGCCGAGTCGAGCGCCCAGCCCTACGTCTGGGCCGACGTGCGCCTCCAGTCACGCAACGGTTGGGTCCTGGAGTTCGTGATCGGCAACTCCGGACCCACCGTCGCCACCAACGTGCGGGTCGTGGTCGACCCGCCGTTCCCGGACATCGGCACGTTCGTGATGGGCCCGATCCACAAGACGCTCAAAGCCGGGGTCGCTTCGATCGCCCCGGCCCGGACCTTCCACTGGGCGCTGGGCGCCTCGCCCGACGTGCTCAACTCAGCCCACCCGCTCGTACACAAGGTCACGATCGACTGCGACGGACCCTACGGCCCGGTCGAGACCAACGAATTCGTGATCCGGATGACCGACTGGAAAGACTCTGCAGCCGTCTACTACGGGTCCCTGCGCGACGTCGAGAAAGCCATCAACGCGGTCGAGAAGAAGCTGCACGACCCCCGCCGACCCCTCCCCGTCGAGGTCATCGACCAGGGCAGCGACTGACCTCGGCGGACAGCCCCGCATGACCCTCTTAGGCTCGGCACGTGGACTCCGACCCCGACCGCTCACTGAGCGACCGCCGTCAGGACAGTGCGGCGAGGCACGCCCGGGACCTCGAACAGCTCGCGCTGCGAGGCGAGACCCCGCCGCTGACCGACCCTGACAGCCTTGCCGCCCGCTACTTCGCCCAGGTCGTCACCGAGCAGGCGCTGGCCAAGACGCTCCCGCTCTGTACGCACGCCCGCGGCCGGGAGTACGACGACTTCCTGGTCTGGCTTCCCTCGCGCGGGATGCTGTGCCGCGATTGCGCAGCCGTCGCCCTCGACGAGATACCAGGCGACCGATGCGACGTCTGCGAGCTCGTCGCTGACACGACCCCGATCGTGTTCCCGATCGCCGTCGCGATCGTCATGGCTCAGCTGTGCCGCCGATGCCTCGACATCACCGACGCGGAGGAGCTCAACCGCGTCCTTCCGAGCTAGTAGCGCTCGCCGGCCCCAACCGCGTGGAGATCCAGCTCGTCGCGGACGCTGTCGGTGAACTTGTGGAACCGCCCGGCATCCAGGTGACGCCGTGCCTCGGCGACGTCATCAGCAGTCAAGATTCCCGACCGCCTAGCGACGTACAGCGCCTCGAGCGCCACGACCAGCCACTCCCGCTCGGCGACCATGTGATCCAGGGAGGCAGCGGTGCCGTCGGGCAGCGTGCCACGGGCACGCCCCCACAATCCCTCGGCCCACTCCCCGAACGACGACGTCACGCCCGGCATCGTCTCATCCGTCCCCAGACCGCGGCGTACACCTCCCGCTCAGGATCGCTGTTTCCGCAGGTCAGCACCGACGTACAGCCCGCCGGATCCACAGGCGCAGGTCCTGGTCGCTCGCTAGGCTCCGCGGTGGATATAGGTGCCCGTCGGCCGCGTGTCGGTCATGATGCGGCTATGGACTGGCAGCAGCGGAGCGAATCGTCGATCCAGAAAGTTGGGCTCCTGTTTGCCCGGTACCGCTGGCGGCTGGTGGCGGTGCTTGGGGTCCTGATGGCGTTCATGGTGGCGTTCCCACTTTTGCTGATCGTCAGCCCTGTGCCGGTCGCGATCGCGTTTCCTGTGGGGATGGTGGCCATCCTCATCGCTGTCGTGGGACTGAACGTGTGGGTCAGGCGCAGGGGCGCGGCCCTGCGCGCCGAGAGCCTGCCCATGGAGGGCGGGCAGCACGGTGGGGAGCGACCGGGCCGGTAGATGCGACAGACCATCTCGCTGCATTAGGCGGCGATCTGACGCTTGTCCTCCACGCACGCGCGGCAACGACAGCATCTACGACCTCAACGCGCGGCCGCCAGACACCGCCCTGTGCAACCCGGACGGTGCCCGCCTAGGGCGCCTATCCTGCGCGGATGGCGACCTTCAGTAGGGCGGAGTTACTGGCCATCGCCGACGACCTGCTCGAGACCATGGCCATCGACGAGGACCGGGTCGTCGAGGCCAAGACCGAGCGGCTCGTCAACCACGCCCACCTGCCGATGGTCTACGGCCTCCGACAGCACACGCTGCGCCTGGGCGCGGTCGTCGCCGACCTTTACCGCCGTGACATCACCCTCGAGTCGATGGCGCTCGTGCGGCAGATGTTCGAGTGCGCCGTCACCGCGGCCTGGGCTGCGGACAGCCGGGAGGGTGTTCCCGCGCTGCACAACGAGGACCTCCGACAGCGACGAGCCCTCGCCGACTCCATGCGCCGCACCGCCAGCGCCGTCTTCCAGGAGGGCGCCGACAAGATCGCTCACCTCGACGACGCGGACATCGAAACCATCGCCGGCAGCCAAGCCCGGTACTTCCAGCGCCGCTGCGAGGCACTGAGCGGAGGCGCCCACGCGTACACGCTCTACCGGCTCCTCTCGACCTACTCTCATCCTTCGACCCAGCTGATCGACCACTACCTCGTGCTCAACAACGACGGCGACGCCAGGCTCCGCACCGAACCCGAGGGCATCGATCACGACTCCTGGCTCTACCTCGCCGTCGCGTCGATGGTGTGGGCCACTCGTGCCCTGGACGTCATGCAGATCGACCGCCCACACCGCAACTACCTGCGCGGCGTCGCGCGCAAACTCGGGATCCCCGAGGTCCTCCGCCTCACCGAGGAAGCCCGAGCCGCCGAGGCGCGTGCCGAGCGCGACCGGCGCCGAGCCGGCTGGCGGCGTCCCCGCCGCCGGCGCCGCAACACCGAGCCAAGCGACTAGCGAGCCCCGCCCGGGACGACCGGACGGGGCTCGCTGAGGCTGTACGCCCGCGGTCAGTCGACGAGGTCGAGCCCGTCCGCCAGGTGCACCAGTTGCCTAGCGAGCGTCCGCGCCTCGCCCGACGTCAGGCCGACGCCGATCTCACGCGCGCGGTCCGGGCCCGTGACCTCTAGGCGCACCGACGGAGCCAGCGCTGCCTCTTGGTGCGCGACGACCCTCCAGGACCCGCTCCACGGGCGCATCACCCGCCCGTCGACCGGGTTGCGGACCTCCATGAGCATGCCGCCGTAGTCGACGCTCAGGTGCACGCTCGCGGCCGCGAGGTCCCCGATCTCCTCGAGCGCCTGGGCGTGACCCTCGGTTCCTGACGAGCACCACGACGGGCACCACTCCGGCAGACCGCCGGCCTCAGGTGGCCAGTCATCAGATTGCCCGCCGCAGCCTGGCCTCAAGAACCCGGACGCATCGACGACAGTCGCGCTGCTTCCTCTCGACCATGAGACCGCCGACGGTGTCGACGAGGTCCTCAACGCCACCCACCTTGCAGCTGTCGAGCCACGTCGACCCGCAGATCGCTCGGACCTCGATGCCGAGCGGCTCGGCGAACCGCAGGTCGGCGATCCAGGCGAAGTGCATGGGCCGGCTCCGCGTCGGCTTCGTAACGGTGAACGGGATCGGCTCGTCGACCGGCCACCGATCCAGGTCGACCTGCTCGGCGCTCATCAGGCGCGCTCCTCAAGCGCTGCGAGCCGCTGCTCGATCCGGGCGGTCGTCTCTCGCATCGCCGCCAGCTCGGCGGCGACGCGGTCGGCGCTCGTCCACGTCTCGGGCGTCGCGCATACGTGAAAGCCGCTCGGCTCCCTGGTCGTTGGGTCCGCACACCACGCGGTGTGCATCGGCGTCATCCGGGCCGTTGCGCCTTCGGGCGCAGGGTCGCGCAGGTGACGCGGAGGTTCTCCACCGTCGTCGGCCCGCCATAAGCGAGCTGCACGACGTGATCGAGGTGCAGCTGGTCCGGGCGGTAGACAGGGCTACGGACGACGGCTGTCCCGCAGAGGGTGCAGGCCATCCCGTCACGGGCGATGACGGCCTCGCGCACTCGCGCGGGGATCGGTGTCCGTCCCGGCCGCGTGGTCCAGCAAGTGCCGCAGTGGAGTCCTTGAGCGGAGGTGTGCCAGCCAGCCTCAGTCTCAAGTTGGGAGCAGATCTCCACGTGCCACCAGGCCCACGCGCCGCATCCGATGCACTGCTCTTCGGTGAACGCCGTGCAGCACGACGGCTGTTCGGGTCGGGGTTGAACGATGCCGCCCAGGTCGAAAGGTCCGGACACGTACCAGGAGGGCAACGCCGCGTCGGTCTGGTGCAGCTCGAGCAGTAAAGACATTCGCTGCGCGACGCTCAGGTCGCTGCCGTTGCCCGGCATCAGCGGTTTCCCCAGTCCGCAGAGCGTCCGCAAGACGTCCACCCGAGGCCACCCAGGACCACCGGCAACACCTGATGTTTGCGCAGGTCAGACGGGTTACGGGGGTGTTTGCGCAGGTCAGCGAACCACCCTGCGCACTCCACCGCCAACTGGGCGGCCCGGCTCCACCGGCCGCTGATGGGGGTCCCGGGGCCGGTCACCAGCGCCTCCTCCGCCGGCGTCCACGAGCAGATCCGGACCGGTGCCATGGCCCTGGTCACCTCGGGGGCCGACGTGCTCGAGCTCGTCTCGCCCGCCGGCGAGCGCATCGTCGAGCCACCCCGCGAGCCGGCCACCGCGCGCGACCTGCTGACCACGCGGCAGCGGCAGGTGCTCGACGCGGTCCCGGCCGCCTCGCCCGCCGGCACCGACTCCATCGCCCCGCACCGCCGGTCTCGGCGTGCGGGAGGTGCGTGGGTCGCTGGCCCGGCTCGAGGAGGCAGGTCTCGTGGAGGGCGACGTCGGCGGCTGGCGGCTCACCGCGCTGGGTCGCGGGTGAGGGGCCGACCCGCACCTACGATCACCGGGTGAGCGACGACGCCGGCAGCGAGCTGCTGCCCGAGCCGATGGCGCGGGTGCTCGCCGACTACGAGCGGCACCTGGTCGCCGAGCGTGACCTGGCCCCCCACACGGTGCGCGCCTACCTCGGCGACGTCGCCGGGATCCTCGAGCACGCACGACGCCTCGGGCTCACCGACCCGGCCCAGCTCGACCTGCGCGCGCTGCGCGGCTGGCTGGCCCAGCAGCAGAGCCTGGGACGCTCCCGGACCACCATCGCCCGCCGGGCGACCGCGGCCCGGGTGTTCACCGCCTGGATGGCGCGCACCGGTCGCGCCCCGACCGACGTCGGCTCCTCCCTGGGCTCGCCCAAGGCCCACCGCACCCTGCCCTCGGTGCTGCGCGCCGACGAGGCCAGCGACCTGATCGCCGCGGCGGTCGCGGCCGCCGACGACGGCAGCCCGGTCGGGCTGCGCGACATCGCGATGGTCGAGCTGCTCTACGCCACCGGCATCCGGGTCGGCGAGCTGGTGGGGCTCGACGTCGACGACGTCGATCGCGACCGCAACGTCGTCCGGGTGCTCGGCAAGGGCCGCAAGGAGCGCAGCGTGCCGTTCGGTCGCCCGGCGGCCCGCGCGCTCGACTTCTGGGTGCGGCAGGGACGCCCCCGCCTGGTGGTCGACGGGGCAGGACCCGCGCTCTTCGTCGGCACCCGCGGACGGCGCATCGACCAGCGCGCGGTGCGGACCCTCGTGCACCGCCGGATCGCCGAGGTGCCGGGCGCCCCCGACATCGGGCCCCACGGCCTGCGGCACACCGCGGCCACCCACCTGCTCGAGGGCGGCGCCGACCTGCGGTCGGTCCAGGAGCTGCTCGGCCACGCCTCCCTGGCCACCACGCAGCGCTACACCCATGTCACCGCCGACCGGTTGCGTCGCGCCTACCAGCAGGCCCACCCCCGGGCCTGACGCCGCGGCAACCGGTCTCAGTCGAACAGACCGAGCAGCGCGCCGAGTGCCGGTGCGGCCGACCGGCTCGTCGCGCCACAACGGCAGCAACCGCACCGGGCCGGCGCCGACCAGGCGCAACGGGTCGAGGTAGGTCGACGCGCCCTCGATCCAGCCCCAGTGCAGGCACGACCGCGGGAAGCAGTGCGACCCGGGCACCTCCAGGACGCCGACGGGGCTGCCGCGCGGCACCGGGTCGCCGACCGCGACCGTGGCGGTGACCGGCTCGTAGGTCGTGCGGGTCACGCCGTGATCGACGACGACCACACCGCGGCCGGCGACCCGGCCGGCGTAGGAGACCCGACCGGCGAGGGCGGCGTGCACCACCTGGCCCGGCGAGCCCCGCAGGTCGACGCCGCGGTGCCCGGCGCCGTAGGGCGTGTCGGGCGGGTCGAACGCGGCGACCACCTCGGGCTCGGGACGCAGCGGCCACACGCCGACCGGGTCCGGGTCCTGCGGCGCGCCGGCCGCCGGGTGCGGCGCGGCCGGGACGACCAGTGCCCACGCGACGGCCAGGACACGCAGGCGCGCCGCAGGGCCCGGGTCGGGCCGGCGTGGGGCGGGCCGGCGGGGAGTGGGGGAGCGTGACGGGTCATGGGGCGAGCATCGGCCCGGGCACCGACGACCAGCCCGCGCCGCGGGTGCGGCTGTGGACGACGGGGCGTGGGAGCGTGGTTGTGGACGACTCGGGGATGTTTCCCCAGGGCCGCCGGATTCGTCGGTGCCGCCCCCGCTCGTCTACGCTGGCCCCACCTGCTCTCACGAGCGGGAATTCGCACGCCCTCTCCGCGGACCCGTCCGCGGGCGTCGATCCTCAGTCCCGTCCGGACAGCGTGCCGGTCTGGTCGGATCGCGTCGGGCGTCAGGGCCTCCGGCACCCGCCGGCGGCGACGAACTGAAAACCAACCGGACCTGCACCGGTGTGCCCTGCCAGCCGCGCGCGAGCGCTCACGGTCGAAGGGTGCACGGACGGGGTGCGTCCGACACAGGAGAAGAGAACCACCATGGCAGTCGTGACCATGCGCCAGCTCCTCGAGAGCGGCGTCCACTTCGGGCACCAGACCCGACGCTGGAACCCCAAGATGAAGCGCTTCATCATGACCGAGCGCAACGGCATCTACATCATCGACCTGCAGCAGTCGCTGGCCTACATCGACCGCTCCTACGCCTTCGTCAAGGACGTCGTCGCCAAGGGCGGCACCGTGATGTTCGTCGGCACCAAGAAGCAGGCCCAGGAGGCCATCGCCGAGCAGGCGACGCGCGTCGGCATGCCCTACGTCAACCAGCGCTGGCTCGGCGGCATGCTCACCAACTTCCAGACCGTGCACCAGCGGATCAACCGCCTCAAGGAGCTCGACGAGGTCGACTTCGACGACGTCGCCGGCAGCAGCCGCACCAAGAAGGAGCTGCTGCAGATGCGTCGCGAGCGCGACAAGCTGAACAAGTCGCTCGGCGGCATCCGCGAGATGGCCCGCACGCCCTCGGCCGTGTGGATCGTCGACACGAACAAGGAGCACCTCGCCGTCGAGGAGGCCCGCAAGCTGAAGATCCCGATCATCGGCATCCTGGACTCCAACTGCGACCCCGACCTCGTCGACTTCCCGATCCCGGGCAACGACGACGCCATCCGCGCCGTCGGCCTGCTGACCCGCGTGGTCGCCGACGCCGTCGCCGAGGGCCTGATCGCCCGCTCGGGCGCCAAGACCGGCACCGACGCGGCTCCGGCCGCTGCCGAGCCGCTGGCCGAGTGGGAGCGCGAGCTGCTCACCGGTGACGCCGCCCAGGCTGCCGAGAAGGCCACCTCGGCCGAGCCCGACGCCGCGGCCTCCGAGGCGACCGGCGCGTCGTCCGAGGGTGCGGTGGCCACCGAGGCGGCCGAGTCCGCCGAGCCCGCCCCGGCCACCGAGGCCCCCGCCGCCGAGGCCCCGGCCACCGAGGCCCCTGCCGCCGAGGCCCCGGCCGCCGAGGCCCCTGCCGCCGAGGCCCCCGCCGCCGAGGTCACCGAGGCCGCCGAGTCGGCGGTCCCGGCAGAGGAGCCGGCCGCCGCCGAGGCGACCACCGAGTCCTGACCTGCTTCTCCCACCACGTACGAAGGAGTACCCATGGCTTTCACTGCTGCCGACGTCAAGCGGCTCCGTGAGCTCACCGGCGCCGGGATGATGGACTGCAAGAACGCGCTGCAGGAGTCCGACGGCGACTTCGACAAGGCCGTCGAGCTGCTGCGCATCAAGGGCGAGGCGAAGGCCCAGAAGCGCGGTGCCGAGCGCGAGGCGTCGTCCGGCCTGGTCGCGCACGCGCCCGGTGTCCTGGTCGAGCTGAAGAGCGAGACCGACTTCGTCGCCAAGAACGACGACTTCGTCTCGACCGCGCAGAAGATCGCCGAGGCTGCCTCGGCGGCCAAGCCGGCCGACGTCGCCGCCCTGCGCAAGGTGCCGCTCGACGATCAGACCGTCGGCGACGTCGTCGACGCGCTGGCCATCAGCATCGGCGAGAAGATCGAGCTCGGTCAGTACGCGCACTTCGACGGCAACGTCGTGGCCTACATGCACAAGCGTGCGGCCGACCTGCCGCCCGCCGTCGGCGTGCTGGTGGAGTACGACGGCGACGCCGACGCCGCCCGCACCGCGGCCATGCAGGTCGCCGCGATGCGCCCGCAGTACCTCACCCGCGACGAGGTGCCGGCCGACGTCGTCGCCAAGGAGCGCGAGATCGCCGAGGCCACCTCGCGCGAGGAGGGCAAGCCCGAGCAGGCGATCGCCAAGATCACCGAGGGCCGGCTCAACGGCTTCTTCAAGGACGTCGTGCTCCTCGAGCAGCCGTCGGTCACCGAGAACAAGAAGACCGTCAAGGCGGTCCTCGACGCGTCCGGTACCACCCTGAAGCGGTTCGCCCGCTTCGAGGTCGGTGCCTGACCCGGTCGACCCAGCTCCACCCGTTCCACCCCAGGAGCGCCGCCGGTCACGGCGGCGCTCCTGGTGCGTCCGCCCCCGGTGGCGACGGTGATGCCCCTCTCCGGATCCGGTACGCCGACCGGTAACCTCGGTGCGACCCTGCAGGAAGGACCTGATGACCGGCTACAAGCGTGTGCTCCTCAAGCTCTCGGGTGAGGTGTTCGGCGGCGGGAAGGTCGGGGTCGACCCCGACGTCGTCCAGGCCATCGCCCGGGAGATCGCCGACGTCGTCGAGTCCGGCGTCCAGGTCGCGGTCGTCACCGGCGGCGGCAACTTCTTCCGCGGCGCCGAGCTCCAGCAGCGCGGCATGGACCGCGTCCGCGCCGACTACATGGGCATGCTCGGGATCGTCATGAACTGCCTGGCGCTGCAGGACTTCCTGGAGAAGCTGCACATCGACACCCGCGTGCAGACCGCCATCACCATGGGCCAGGTCGCCGAGCCCTACATCCCGCGCCGCGCCATCCGGCACATGGAGAAGGGCCGCGTGGTGATCTTCGGCGCCGGCATGGGCATGCCCTACTTCTCCACCGACACCGTCGCGGTGCAGCGGGCCCTCGAGAGCCGCTGCGACGTGGTGCTGTTCGACAAGAACGGCGTCGACGGCATCTACACCGCCGACCCCAAGCTCGACCCCACGGCGACCCGCATCGAGGAGATCACCTACGACGAGGCGCTCGAGCGGGGCCTGCGGATCATGGACCAGACGGCGTTCACGCTGGCCCGCGAGAACAAGCTCCCGATGATCGTCTTCGGCCTCGCCGAGCCCGGCAGCATCCAGCGCGCCGTCCGGGGTGAGAAGATCGGCACGCTGGTGACCCCGGCCTGATCCCGATCTCGTCGCGCACCCCGACAGCCACACCCGCCTCACCCAGGAGAGACCACCGTGATCAAGGACATCCTCAACGAGGCCGACTCCAAGATGGACAAGTCGATCGAATCGACGCGCGAGGAGTTCGCCGCGATCCGGGCCGGCCGTGCGACCCCGTCGATGTTCAACCGGATCCTCGTCGACTACTACGGCACCCCCACGCCGCTGCAGCAGCTGGCGTCGTTCACCGCTCCCGAGGCCCGGATCATCATGATCCAGCCCTACGACATGGGCGCGATGGCCAACGTCGAGAAGGCGATCCGCGACTCCGACCTCGGCGTCAACCCGTCCAACGACGGCAAGGTGCTGCGCTGCGTCTTCCCCGAGCTGACCGAGGACCGCCGCAAGGAGTACATCAAGCTCGCGCGGTCCAAGGCCGAGGACGGCCGGGTCGCCGTGCGCAACCTGCGCCGTACCGCCAAGCAGAACCTCGAGAAGCTCGAGAAGGACGGCGAGGTCGGCAAGGACGACGTCACCGGTGCCGAGAAGCGGCTCGACGGCGTGACCAAGAAGCACACCGACGCCATCGACGAGATGCTGAAGAACAAGGAGGCCGAGCTGCTCGAGGTCTGAGACCTCGACGGCTCGAGCAGCCGAGGATGACGAGCTCCCCCGGCCCGGCAGCACCGCCCCAGAAGGACCACGGGCGGGCCGGACGCGACCTCAAGGCGGCGATCGCCTCCGGTCTGGTCCTGGCGGTCGCGATCATCGCGTCGCTGGCGGTCTGGAAACCGGCCTTCATGGCCATCGTCGTGGTGGCGGTGGTGGTGGCGATCTGGGAGCTGCGCCAGGGACTGCTCGCCCACGACATCGACCTGCCGGAGCAGCCGCTGATGGTGGGCGGCGCCGTGATGGTCGTCGTGGCCTACCTGTGGGGCACCGACGCGCTGGTCACCGCGACCGCGGTCACCGCGCTGGTCGTGATGCTGTGGTTGCTGCACCGCGGCATCGACGGCTACGTCAAGACCGCCACCGCCTCGGTCTTCACCCTGGTCTACGTGCCGTTCCTCGGCTCGTTCGTGGCGCTGATGCTCGCCGAGGGTGGCCTCGGCGGTGGCGGCTTCGACGACGAGGGCGTGCAGGGCATCCTGGCGTTCATCCTGGTCACGGCGGCCTCCGACATCGGCGGCTACATCGCCGGCGTCCTGTTCGGCAAGCACCCGATGGCGCCGGTCATCTCGCCGAAGAAGTCGTGGGAGGGCTTCGTCGGGTCGGCGATCGCGTGCGTCGCCGCCGGCTGGGCCCTCGTGGTCTACCTGCTCGAGGGCGACTGGTGGGTGGGGCTCTGCCTGGGCCTGATCGCCGTGGTGATGGCGACCCTCGGCGACCTCTGCGAGTCGGTGATCAAGCGCGACCTCGGCATCAAGGACATGAGCCACGTGATCCCCGGCCACGGCGGCTTGATGGACCGGCTCGACTCGCTGCTGGCCACCATCGCCCCGATCTGGCTGTTGCTGCACTACCTGGTCCTCACCTGATGGCGGGGGCCGGTGCCCCGCGCCGACCCGGCCGCTCCGCCTTCGCGCTGGGGGTCCCGGCCGGACCCGCCCTGGTCCTCCTCACCTTTCTCGCGCTGATGTCGACCGACCTGGTCCTCGACGACCTGCTGCTCCTCGCGGTCGCGTGCTGGCCGACCCTCGCTGCCCTGCTGGTGGCGGCGGTCGCGGTCGGACGCCGGCGGTGGTGGCTCGGCGCCGCGCTGGGGTGTGCGGCAGGCACGGTCGGCACCGTCGCCGTGGTCGTGGGGGTCATCTCGGGCCTGGCCGCCCTGCTCTCCGACCCGGCCGGCGCCCCATGACGCCCCACCTGATCCGCCACGATCTGGGGTGAACGCGCCTCCGGGCGTGGAGCACCGGCCTACGATCACCAGGATGAGCACCGACGAGGGCGTCCGGACCGGTCCGGCCGACGACGCCGACCGCGCGAACGCCGACCGACCGGCCCGGCCGCGTCGCGGCGCTCGACGCGGCGTCCGCGCCGACCTGCACGACGACGACGCGGTGCCGTTCTGGCGCCGCGACCACCCGGTCGTCACGCCGCTGGCCGGGTTCTTCACCGGGGTGCTCGCCGTGGTCGTCGTCCTCGGCCTGCTCGGCGCGATCCTCGACCTGGTCGTCGGCTACGACGTGAGCGAGCACCCGTGGGTCTTCCTGGTGGCGCTCGGTGTGCTGCTGGCGGTCAACGTCGGGCTGGTGGTCGCGGGCGGCACCCGCAGGTTCGCCCGCTACATGCTCTTCGGCATCCTCACGACCCCGGCCGTCGTCCTCACCGTGGTGTCCCTGACGTTCTGGTTCCTGCTCAACAACGACGGCTGACTCAGCCGAACCGGCGGGCCGGGACGACGGTGTCGCCGTCGACCACCCAGCCCAGGGTGCGCTCGACGGCGCGGTCCCACGCCGCGCGCTCGCGGCGCCGCAGCGCCTCGCTCATCGTGGGCTCCCACCGCGCGGCCTGGTGCCAGTTGTCGCGGAGCCCCTCGAGGTCGGGCCAGAACCCGACGGCGAGCCCGGCGGCGTAGGCGGCCCCGAGCGAGACCGACTCCGCCATCAGCGGCCGCTCGAGGGGCAGGTCGAGCACGTCGGAGACGTACTGCATGAGCAGGTGGTTGGCGGTCATCCCGCCGTCGACCTTGAGCCCGGTGGAGGCGATGCCGGTGTCGGCGGCCATCGCCTCGACCACCTCGGCCGTCTGCCAGGCGGTGGCCTCGAGGACGGCACGAGCCAGGTGGGAGCGGGTGACGTACGACGTCAGTCCCACCACCACGCCGCGGGCGTCGGACTGCCACCGGGGCGCGAAGAGCCCGGCGAAGGCCGGCACGATGTAGCAGCCCCCGTTGTCCTCGACCTGGCTGGCCAGCGTCTCGATCTCGGGCGCGGAGCGGATCATCTCCAACGAGTCGCGGAACCACTGCACGAGGGCGCCGGCCACGGCGATCGACCCCTCGGTGGCGTAGACCGGCGGCCGGCCCTCGAGCGCGTAGGCCACCGTCGAGATCAGCCCGTGCTCGGAGGTGGCGATCTGGTCACCGGTGTTCATCAGCAGGAAGGCCCCGGTGCCGTAGGTGCACTTGGCCTCTCCGGCGGCGAAGCAGGTCTGGCCGAACAGCGCGGCCTGCTGGTCGCCGAAGGCGCCGCCGATCGGCACCCCCGGCAGCCCGACCGCGCACGAGCCGTAGACCTGTGCGTTGGGCCGGATCTCGGGCAGCAGCTCACGAGGGATGTCGAGCGCGTCGAGGAGCCGCTGGTCCCAGTCGAGGGTGCGGATGTCCATCAGCATCGTCCGGCTGGCGTTGGTGACGTCGGTGACGTGGACGCCGCCGTCGGTGCCGCCGGTGAGGTTCCAGATCAACCAGCTCTCCACGGTGCCGAAGGCGACCTCGCCGGCCCGGGCGCGGCGCTGCAGGCCCGGTACGTGGTCGAGCAGCCAGCGCAGCCGCGGCGCGGCGAAGTAGCCGGCCGGGGCCAGCCCGCACACCTCGCGGAAGAGCGCGGCCGACGGCCCGCGGTTGAGCTCCTCGACCATCTCGGACGTGCGGGTGTCCTGCCAGGTGATGGCGGGCGCCACGGGACGGCCCGTCGCGCGGTCCCACACGATCGTGGTCTCGCGCTGGTTGGCGATGCCGACCGCGGCCAGGTCGGAGGGGAGCAGCCCGGCCTGGTCGAGCGCCTCGGGGAGCACCCGGAGCGTGTTGAGCCAGATCTCCGAGGCGTCGTGCTCGGCCCAGCCGGGTCGGGGGAAGTGCTGCTGGTGCTCGTGCTGGGCGACGGCGACCATCCGGCCGCCCTGGTCGAAGACCAGGCACCGCGTCGACGTCGTGCCCTGGTCGATCGCGGCGACGTACTTGGCGGTGGTCACAGGCGGTCCTCGAGGTGGGCGGAGATCGCGGCGGCCGCGGCGACGACCTGGTCGACGAGCGCCGGCACGGGTTCGCCGGTCGTCGAGAGGACGCGCTCGCGGGGCCCGACCACGGCCAGCGCCCCGACCCCCACCCCGACGTGGTGCCGGATCGGTGCCGCGATCGCCGCGACACCGGGCCGGAAGGTGCCGTCGGCCACCCCCCAGCCGCGGCGGAACGCCAGCTGGACGGCGCGGGTCAGCGTGACGCGGCTGGTCCCCGTGGGCGCCGTGTACGGGTCGAGCTCCTCGAGCCGGGAGGCGGCCGGCGAGAAGGCCAGCAGCACCTGGCCCAGCGCCGTGGCGTGCAGCGGCTGCAGCTCACCGACGCGCAGGCGCTGGGGCGATCCGTCGGGGCGGAAGACGTGGTGGAGCAGCTCGACTCCGCGGCCGGCGAGCACGCCGAGCTGGACCTCGAGGCCGGTCCGGGCCGCCAGCCCGTCGGCCCAGTTGACGCTGCGCGAGCGCAGCAGGTGGGGGTCGAGGGTCTCCCCGAGCCGGGCCAGCCCCGCGCCGAGGGTGTAGCGGCCGGTGTCGGGGTCCTGGACGACGAACCCGACCTCCACCAGCGTGCGCACGATGCCGTGGACGGTCGGCTTGGGCAGGGCGAGCGTCCGGGAGAGCTCCCCGAGGGGCACCGGCTCGGCGACGGCGCCGAGGAAGTGCAGCACGGCGGCCGCGCGCTCGATGGACTGGATGGAACCCGGCACCCCGGCAGGCTACGCCGTTCGACAATGTCGACCCAACGTTCGACGATGCCGAACGCCTGGCCTTCCCGGCGGCGGGTCCGTGCGGCACGGTGTGACGGACGCCACGGGGCGTCGCGGGAAGGAGACAGAACGTGAAGACCAAGAACACCCTCCTCGGGGAGCTGAGCGCCGAGTTCGCCGGCACCCTGATCCTGATCCTGTTCGGCTGCGGGGTGGTGGCCTCGGTGGTCGCCGCCGGTCGCGGCGACGCCGACACGATCAGCTGGGCGTGGGGCCTGGGCGTGGTGCTCGGCATCTACACCGCGGGCAAGATCACCGGCGCCCACCTCAACCCGGCCGTCACGATCGCCCTGGCGGCGTTCCGCGGCTTTCCCTGGAGCAAGGTGGCGCCGTACTCGCTGGCCCAGCTCGCCGGCGCCTTCGTCGCCGCCCTCATCGTGCGGTTCACCTACGCCGACTTCATCAAGGCCGTCGATCCCGACCTCGGCAAGGCGTCGATGGGGATCTTCTTCACCTCGCCCGGCGCCACCGCCGACGGCGAGGCCGTGGTGTCGCTGACGACCGCGTTCGCCGATCAGATCCTCGGGACCGCCATCCTGGTGTTCCTCGTGCTCGCCCTCACAACCGCGGTCAACAACCCGCCGCTGGCCAACCTGACGCCGTGGTTCGTCGGGATGATCGTGGTCGCGATCGGCATGGCCTGGGGCGCCAACGCCGGGTACGCGATCAACCCGGCCCGTGACCTCGGGCCGCGCCTCGCCGCGTGGATGACGGGGTACGGCAACCAGGTGTGGGAGTCGGCCAACAGCTCCGACCTGTACTTCTGGGTGCCGCTCGTGGCACCGGTGATCGGTGGTCTGATCGGTGGGGCCGCCTTCAAGTTCCTGATCGAGATCCACCTGCCCCTCGAGGACCCCGACGTGGCCGCCCCGAAGGGCGTCCAGTCCGACCCCGTCTGACCCGCCGGACCTAGCCCCCGGACTTCCAACCCACACCCGTAGGAGAAGCAGATGACCCAGTACGTCGGTGCCGTCGACCAGGGCACCACCAGCACCCGTTTCATGATCTTCGACCACGGTGGCAACGAGATCGCCCGCCACCAGCTCGAGCACGAGCAGATCCTGCCCCAGGCCGGGTGGGTCGAGCACGACCCCGTGGAGATCTGGGAGCGCACCAGCTCGGTGATCCAGAAGGGCCTCAGCAAGGCCAAGCTGCAGGCGAGCGACCTCGTCGCCCTCGGCATCACCAACCAGCGCGAGACCACGGTCGTGTGGGACAAGAACACCGGTCGGCCCTACTACAACGCGATCGTGTGGCAGGACACCCGCACCGACCGGATCGCCAGCAAGCTCGAGCGCGACGGCCACGCCGACCTGATCAAGCGCAAGGCCGGGCTGCCGCCGGCGACGTACTTCTCCGGCGGCAAGATCCAGTGGATCCTCGAGAACGTCGACGGCGTGCGCGAGGCGGCCGAGGCCGGGGACGCCCTGTTCGGCAACACCGACTCCTGGCTGATCTGGAACCTCACCGGCGGCACCGACGGCGGCGTCCACGTGACCGAGCCGACCAACGCCAGCCGCACCATGCTGATGGACCTCGAGACGCTGGAGTGGGACGACGAGCTGCTGGCGCTCTTCGACATCCCGCGCGCGATGCTGCCCGAGATCCGCTCGTCGAGCGAGCCCGGCGGCTACGGCACCACCCGCGCCAACGGCCCGCTGCGCGGCGAGGTGCCGCTGACCGGCATCCTCGGCGACCAGCAGGCCGCCACGGTCGGCCAGGTGTGCTTCGAGCCCGGTGAGGCCAAGAACACCTACGGCACCGGCAACTTCATGCTCCTCAACACCGGCACCGAGCTGGTGCGCTCGGAGTCGGGCCTGCTGACCACCGTCTGCTACAAGTTCGGTGACGACGCGCCGATCTACGCCCTGGAGGGGTCGATCGCCGTCACCGGCTCGGCGGTGCAGTGGCTGCGCGACCAGCTCGGCATCATCAGCGGCGCCGCGCAGAGCGAGTCGCTGGCCCGGCAGGTCGACGACAACGGCGGCGTCTACTTCGTCCCGGCGTTCTCGGGGCTGTTCGCGCCGTACTGGCGCTCCGACGCGCGCGGGGCCATCGTCGGGCTGTCGCGGTTCAACACCAATGCCCACCTGGCCCGGGCGACCCTGGAGTCGATCTGCTACCAGAGCCGCGACGTGGCCGAGGCCATGGAGAAGGACTCCGGCGTGCGCCTGGAGGTGCTCAAGGTCGACGGCGGCGTGACCGCCAACGAGCTGTGCATGCAGATCCAGGCCGACGTGCTGGGGGTCGAGGTCAGCCGACCGGTGGTGGCCGAGACCACCGCTCTCGGGGCCGCGTACGCCGCCGGGCTCGCCGTCGGGTTCTGGAACAACACCGACGAGCTGCGCGAGAACTGGAACGAGGGAAAGCGATGGTCGCCACAGTGGGATGACCAGCAGCGCGAAGCCGGTTACACCCAGTGGAAGAAGGCCGTGACCCGCACGCTCGACTGGGTCGACGTCGACTGACCCGACCAGACCGGTCACCCTGATCCGGGGCCGGTCCGGGCGATCCCCGGACCGGCCCCGCACCACCCACCACCGCCACGAGAGGTTGCCCCGCATGAGGTCCGTCGCACTGTCACCCGAGTTCCGCACCGCGTCCCTGGAGGCCATGGCGGCGCAGGAGCTCGACGTCCTCGTGATCGGCGGCGGGGTCGTCGGCGCGGGCAGCGCGCTCGACGCCGCCACCCGCGGCCTCACCGTGGGGTTGGTCGAGGCGCGCGACTTCGCGTCGGGCACGTCGAGCCGCTCCAGCAAGCTGGTCCACGGCGGTCTGCGCTACCTCGAGATGCTCGACTTCCGCCTCGTCTCCGAGGCGCTCAAGGAGCGCGGCCTGCTCCTGCAGGAGCTGGCCCCCCACCTGGTGCACCCCGTGGCGTTCCTCTACCCGCTGCAGCACCGCGGGTGGGAGCGCTTCTACGCCGGCTCCGGCGTCGCGCTGTACGACGCGATGTCGCGCGTCTCGGGCCGCTCGGGCGTGCCGCTCCACCGGCACCTGACCCGCAGCGGGGCCCGCAAGCTGGTGCCCTCGCTGCGCAAGGACGCCCTCGTCGGCGCCCTGAAGTACTACGACGCCCAGGTCGACGACGCCCGCCACACCATGTTCCTGTCCCGCACCGCGGCGGCCTACGGCGCCCACGTGGCCAGCCGCGCCCGGGTGGTCGAGCTGCTCCGCGAGGGCGAGCGCGTGACCGGGGCGGTCGTGCGCGACCTCGAGAACGACGCCACCGTGACGATCCGCGCCCGCCAGGTCATCAACGCCACCGGCGTGTGGACCGACGAGACCCAGGACCTCGGCGGACAGCGCGGCGTCTTCCACGTGCGGGCCAGCAAGGGCGTGCACCTCGTGGTGCCCAAGGACCGGATCCGCTCCGAGGTCGGCCTGATCCTGCGCACCGAGAAGTCGGTGCTCTTCGTCATCCCGTGGGGCCAGCACTGGATCATCGGCACCACCGACACCGAGTGGACCCTCGACAAGGCCCACCCGGCCGCCAGCCAGGCCGACATCGACTACATCCTCGAGCACGTCAACGCCGTGCTCGAGACGCCGCTGACCCGCGCCGACGTGCAGGGCGTCTACGCCGGCCTGCGGCCGCTGCTCGAGGGCGAGTCGGAGGCGACCGCCAAGCTCTCCCGCGAGCACGCCGTCGGCCACCCCGCCCCGGGCCTGGTGGTGGTCGCGGGCGGCAAGTACACGACGTACCGCGTGATGGCCGAGGACGCCGTCGACGAGGCCGTGTTCGGGTTGTCGTCGGTCTTCGACCGCCGGGTCGGGCCGTCGGTGACCGACAAGGTGCCGCTGCTGGGCGCCGAGGGCTACCAGGCGCTGGTCAACTCCCGCCACGTGCTGGCCGAGTCGTCGGGCCTGCACGAGGTGTGGATCGACCACCTGCTGGGGCGCTACGGGTCGCTGGTCCACGAGCTGCTCGACCTCGTCGCCGCCGACCCGTCGCTCGGCGAGCCGCTGGCCGGCGCTCCCGAGTACCTCCGCGTCGAGGCCGTCTACGCCGCGAGCCACGAGGGCGCTCGTCACCTCGACGACGTGCTCGCCCGGCGCACCCACGTCTCCATCGAGAGCTTCGACCGCGGCGCCCGCGCCGCCGAGGAGGTGGCCGCCCTCGTCGGGCCCGTGCTCGGCTGGAGCCCCGAGCAGACGGCGCTCGAGATCGACCACTACCGCAAGCGGGTCGAGGCCGAGCTGGAGAGCCAGCAGATGCCCGACGACGCGACCGCCGACGCCGCGCGGCTCGGCGCCGCCGACGTCGTACCGCTCAGTTAGGAACGGCCGGGGCGCGGTGGGAGAATCGGACGGCCATGTCCGAGACTCCCGCCCCGCCCGCCGGCGCCACCACGCTGTCCCTGGTCTTCGACGAGCCCCGGGGCCGCAAGAAGCCACCGCCCCACCTGGCCGACCTCGACGCCGCCGGCCGCAAGGCCCTGCTCGAGGACAACGGCCTGCCGGGCTTCCGCGCCAAGCAGCTCTCCACGCACTACTTCGCCCGGCTCGTCGACGACCCCGCCCAGATGACCGACCTGCCGGCGGGCCAGCGCGACGAGCTGGTCTCGACCCTGCTGCCCGACCTGATGACCCCGCTGCGCACGATGGAGGCCGACAAGGGCACCACGCGCAAGACGTTGTGGAAGCTCTTCGACGGCGCCCTCGTCGAGTCGGTGCTGATGCGCTACCCCGACCGCGCCACGGTCTGCGTCTCCAGCCAGGCCGGCTGCGGGATGGCGTGCCCGTTCTGCGCCACCGGCCAGGGCGGCCTGCAGCGCAACATGTCGACCGCCGAGATCGTCGAGCAGGTCGTCGCCGCCGCACGCTCCCTGGCCCGCGACGAGGTGCCCGGCGGGCCCGGACGGGTCTCCAACGTGGTCTTCATGGGCATGGGCGAGCCGATGGCCAACTACAAGGCCGTGATCGGCGCCGTACGCCGCCTGGTCGACCCGAGCCCCGACGGGCTCGGCATGAGCGCCCGCGGCGTCACGGTCTCGACCGTGGGTCTGGTGCCGCGCATCCGCCAGCTCGCCGACGAGGGCATCCCGGTCACCCTGGCGCTCAGCCTGCACGCACCCGACGACGAGCTGCGCAACGAGCTGGTGCCGATCAACACCCGCTACTCCGTCGCCGAGACCGTCGACGCCGCGTTCCACTACGCCCAGACCACCAAGCGGCGGGTGAGCATCGAGTACGCCATGATGCGCGGCATCAACGACCAGGCGTGGCGCGCCGACCTGCTCGCCGACGTGCTCCACCGCGGCGACTGGGGCTGGGTCCACGTCAACCTGATCCCGCTCAACCCGACCCCCGGCAGCAAGTGGACGGCGTCCGACCCCGCCGACGAGCGCGAGTTCGTGCGCCGCCTCGAGGCCAAGGGCATCCCCACCACGGTGCGCGACACCCGCGGTCGCGAGATCGACGGGGCCTGCGGCCAGCTCGCTGCCACCGAGGCATGAGCCTGACCCGCGCCGAGGTCCTCGCCGCGGGCGCGGCCTGGGTGTGGATGCCGCCGGGCGGCACCGAGACCGTCACCGACGAGTACCACCACATGGTCTTCCCTGCCTGGTTCGGCTACCAGCAGGTCGTGCGCTTCCGCCCGACCCGCGACCCGAGCGCCGTGGCCGACGAGGTGCTCGCGCTGGCGCGGGCCACGGGGCTGCCCGTCGTCGAGTGGTGGGTGACCGACGCCGAGCCCGACACCGAGGCCCTGGTCGTCTCGCTCGGCGGTGAGCCGGCCGCGGCCCTCGACCTCCTCGCGCTCGACCTCGCCGCCGCCCGGCCCGCCGCTCCGCCGCCCCCGCCGGGCATCGACGTACGACGGGTGGGCGACGTCGCCGGCCAGCGCGACTTCCACGTCGTCAGCGCGGCCGTCTTCGACGAGCCGGTGCCACCCGACGACGAGATCACCCACGACCCGTCCCCGGCCAGCCAGGTCTTCGTCGCCTACGACGGCGACCAGCCCGTCGGGACCGCCGGGGTGTCGCTGGTCCAGGGCGAGACCGCCGTGGTGGCGCGGCTGTGGAGCGGCTCCGTGCTCGAGAGCCACCGCCGCCGCGGCGTCTACCGCGCACTCCTCCACGCCCGGCTCGACGCCGCCGTCGCCGAGGGGGCGCGGATGGCACTGGTGCGGGGGCGGATCGAGACCTCGGCCCCCATCCTGCGCGGCAGCGGCTTCGAGGCCCACGGCCGGTTGCGCAGCTACCGGGTCCCGCTCGACCGGTCGTCCGCCGCCGTCCCGGCTCGCTGATCCCGGTCGACCGCGGAGCCCGAGAACGCCGCGAGGATCTCGGCCGCCTCGTCGACCGTGTCGACCAGGTGCACGTGCTCGGCCATGCCCCGTCCGCGGGCGAGGGACTGCAGCAGCGGCCAGGCCGGCAGGGTCTCGGTCCAGTGGTGGCGGTCGACGAGCACCATCGGCGCGACCGACGACTCGTCGGCGTAGTAGTTCTCGCAGCCGTCCTGGAAGATCTCCTGCACCGTGCCGGCGGCGCCGGGCAGGAACGCGATCCCGCCGTCGCAGATCTCGAGCAGGACCGCCTCGCGGGCCGGGTTGCGGACGTACTTGGCGATCGCGGTCGCGAAGACGTTGGGCGGCTCGTGCCCGTAGAACCAGGTCGGGATGCCGAGCGAGTCGCCCGAGGCCGTGAGGCCGGCGAGCGCGTCGTGGGCCGACTG
This sequence comes from Nocardioides sp. WJ219, assembly GCF_058559815.1. NCBI lineage: Bacteria > Bacillati > Actinomycetota > Actinomycetes > Propionibacteriales > Nocardioidaceae > Nocardioides > Nocardioides sp. WJ219. The sequence goes on along the minus strand of NZ_JBZUJV010000002.1, from coordinate 497,897 downwards.
CACCCAGGCCTCGATCGAGGGCCGGAACGACGGCACCCGGGCCAGCACCTCCAGGGCGGTGTCGAGGGCCGAGGGGTCGTCGTCGGACAGCCGGGCGCCGAGGTTGACGGCCTCCATGGCACCGGGGCCGCCGCCGGTGGCGACCAGCGCCGAGGCGCTGACCATGAGGCCGAGGCGGGCCGCGTCGGCGTACCCGGCGTCGCCGCGGGCCAGGGCGTGGCCGCCCATGACGCCGACGACCCGGCGCCCGTGGATGAACCGGGTCAGCGCCTCGTCGATCGCGTGGTCGTGCAGCGCCGCGGCGAGCGAGTCGTCGCGGTCGGGCACCCGCTGCGCCCAGGCGTAGGCCCGGGCGTCGAGGCTGCGGGGGTAGGGCTGCCGGTCGAAGAGCTCCTCGGCCGTGTAGAGGTGCGGCCGGTAGACGTCGAGCGGGGCACGGCCCACGTCGGGCAGCACCAGCGCGCCGGCCGCGGTCAGCGCGTCGTCGTCACCGGGCAGGAAGCGGCAGCCCAGGAAGGCCGCTCCCCGCACGTCGACGGCGAACAGCTGGGCCGCCCGCTCGGTGAGGTCGAGACGGTGCACCCGCCAGGAGTCGAGGTGGGTCACGCCCGCGGCGAGCCGTTGGTCGAGGTCGGCCACCGACTGGACGTTGACGACGCGTCCGTGTGTGCGCTTCACGACAGGGAAGGCTACCCAGCACACCCCCTGGGGCATCGGCGGCCACCTCAGAACGCCTGCGCCACCAGCTCGCCGAACAGTGCGTGCTCGTCGGACCGGTCGAGTCCCTTCTGCCGGAACCAGCCGCAGATGTTGGCGCAGTCGCGCATCAGGTAGTCGAACCCGTTGGTGTTGCCGACGAGGTCGACGATCTGCGGCAGGTCGATGATCACCAGCCGCTCGCCCGCGGCGAGGATGTTGTACGCCGACAGGTCGCCGTGCACCACCCCGGCCTGGACCATCGTCGCCATCGCGTCACGCAGCTGGTCGAAGTACGACGCCAGCAGCGCCGGTCCGGGGCGGGTCTGCGCGAGGCGGGGCGCCGTCTCGCCGTCGACGGTGATCCACTCCATCAGGATCTCGGTGCCGTCGACCTGGACGGGGTAGGGGACCGGCAGCCCGAGCGACCAGAAGCGCTTGAGCGCCTCCCACTCCGAGGCCGCCCACTCGCCGGCGGCGACCTGGCGGCCGAAGGTGGACTTGCGCTTGACCGCGCGCTCGTCGCGCGAGCGTCGCATCGAGCGGCCCTCGGTGTAGCCGGCGGAGCGGTGGAAGGTGCGGTGGTCGGCCGAGCGGTAGCGCTTGGCGGCCATCACGACGCCGCGCTCGGGCTCCAGCGGATCGGCCCGCTCGAGCAGGAAGACGTCGGCCTCCTTGCCGGTCTTGAGGATGCCGAGGTCGGTGTCGACGGCGCCCTGGGAGGTCACGACCCAGTCGGGCCGCGGCTCGGGGCCCCGGGACAGGGGCTCCACGCTGAGCCACGTGGACCAGCGTTGGGTGGACTCGTCGACCTCGTCGTAGGTCGTCCAGTCGAGGGTGAAGTCGGGGTGGGGCTCGCCGGGGCCGGCGTCGTGCTTGGGGTGCGTGGGGTGCGTGGGGTCAGGAAGGGAGTCCTGGGAGGTCATGGGTGGTGGTGCTCGTTTCGAGGAGGAGGCGGTCGGCGGGCAGGCCGAGGACAGTCATGGACATGTCACGCTCCTCTCGACGGCACCGGCGGGTCACCGATGGCTCGTGCCCACGGTGGGTCATCGGCTAGGCCGAGAGCAACCCGTTTATCGCCGGCTCGTCCCAGTCGGGGCCGATGCCCGGGCACGCCAGCAGGTAGGCCGTGACCTGCTCGGCCGTCCACCCCTGGCTCTCGGCCAGCCCCCGGCCCACCGTGGTCAGGTAGGGCGCCGTCGGTGGGCGGTGGGGGACCGGCCCGTCCCACGACGCGGTGAGGGTGACGACCGGGTGGCCGTCGACCGAGCCGACCACGTGCACCGTCTCGTAGCGCCCGGGGCCGAGGACGTGGCTGCCGGTGGACCGGAGCCGGGTGAGGTCGAGGTCGGTCCCGGGCGGCCGGTGCATCTCCTGGGCGGCGACGTCCGAGAGCTGCTCGTGGGTGAGCAGGTACGCCGACCCGGCCGACGAGCCGGGTCCGTGCGGGTCGAGGAACGCGATGCCGCCGCCCCAGGTGGGTGAGTCCCACGCGAAGTACACCGAGCCGGGCAGCGCGACGGCACGCCGGTCGCGCGGGGGAGCGGGGTCGCGGGCGCCGGGCACGCCGCGCCGCGCGCCCGCGGGCGTCCCGCCGCGCAGGTAGAGACCCATCCGCTCGGCGGACAGGTTGCTGCCGTAGGCGGCGTACCAGACCAGGTCGACCATCCCGGCCAGCCAACCAGGCGGCGGGCCGCGCAGCCAGGAGCGCGGCCTAGGCGGCGGCCGGGATCGTCTCGATGTGCAGCTCGCCGACGCGCTCCCACGCGTCGTCGACGTGGACGACGTCGCGGCCGGCGCGGTGCATCAGGCTGGCGGCGATGCCGGCACGGTGGCCCGTGCGGCAGTGCACCCACAGCCGGCCCGGCGGCAGCCGGTGGCCGACGGCCTCGACCTCGTGCACCGGCAGGTGGATCGCGCCCGGCAGGTGGCCGTCGCGCCACTCGTCGATCCGGCGTACGTCGACCACCACCGGCGGGCGGGTGCCCGCGGCCTGGCTGGTGGCGCGGGCCTGGCGGTAGGCCGCCCAGTCGGCGCGCCGGTAGCGGGCGGTGAGGCGCGGCCCCGTCGGGGCGCCGGGCCCGGTCGCGGTGTCGGCGTCGAAGACGTGTGCGCCGACCCCGTCGAAGCCGAGGCGCGCCAGGTCGCGCAGCGCCGGCTCCAGGACCTCGGGGGTGTCGGTGAGCAGCACGACGTCGTCGCCCCACGGGATGAGCCAGCCGACGTGGGTGGCGAACTGCGCGCCGTACTCGATGTTGATGCTGCCCGGCAGGTGGGCGTGGGCGAACTCGGCGCGCGAGCGCAGGTCGACCACCCACGCACCGGCCAGGACCGCGTCGCTGACGTCGACGGCGGTCGCCGCCCGGGCGGGTCGGGGGTGGGCGGCGCCGGCGCCCACGTGCGGGTGGTCCTGGTGGTCGATCCGTGCCATGTGCACACCTCCATCACTAAGTAGACCAACTAACTACAATTATACTAGACCGGCGTCCGGTGCCGTCAAGGTCGACGTGTCGCCCGGCCTCGGCGAGGACTAGGTTCACGCCCATGTCCCGGACCCTCCGCCTGCTCGGCCCGACGCTCGCCGTGACCCTCGCCGTCGGGGTGCTGTCGGCGGCCACGGACGCCTCCGCGCCGGCCGACCCCGTCCCGGGAGCCGCGGGGGTGGGCGACCCCTACTGGCCGCTCGACGGCAACGGCGGCATTGACGTGCGGCACTACGACATCGCCGACCGCTACAGCTTCGAGACCGGCCGGCTCTCCGGCACCACGACCCTCACGATCCGGCCCACCGCCGATCTCTCCCGGTTCAACCTCGACCTCCTGCTGCCCGTCTCGCAGGTGAGCGTCGACGGCGTGCCCGCGGCGTTCACCAAGCCCGACAGCCACGAGCTGCAGATCACGCCCGTGGTGCCGCTGACCCGCGGCGACGACGTCGAGGTCGCGGTCACCTACGCCGGCCGGCCCGGCTCCCTCGCCTACGCCGGCGAGCGCAGCTGGAACGCCAGCCCGCGCGAGGTCGTGACGATGAACGAGCCGCACATCGCGCCGTGGTGGTTCGCGGCCAACGACCACCCGCGCGACAAGGCGACCTTCGACGTCACGATCACCGGCCCCGCGACCCACCAGGTCGTCTCCAACGGCCTGCCGGTCAGTCGCACCGTCGACGGCGACGAGGCCACGGCCCACTGGCGCGCGACCGACCCGATGACGACCTACCTCGCCTTCTTCGCGCTCGGCCGCTACGACCTCGCGCGCAGCACCCGCGGCGGGCTGCCGTCGTACGTCGCGGTGTCGAAGGAGCTCCCGGCCGGCGACCGGCGGTCGGCGATGGCCGCGCTGCAGCGCAGCGACGAGGTCACCGCCCTCCTGGCGCGCTGGCTCGGTCCCTACCCGTTCGCGTCGACCGGCGGGCTGAGCACCTCGCTGCCGGTGGGCTTCGCCCTGGAGAACCAGACCCGACCGACCTACCCCGGCATCTCGGTGGAGAACCCGTCGCTGCTCGTCCACGAGCTCGCGCACCAGTGGTTCGGCGACTCGGTCTCGGTCAGCCGGTGGCGCGACATCTGGCTCAACGAGGGGTTCGCGACCTTCCTGGAGAAGTTCCACGCCGAGCGGGTCAGCGGCGACGACGCCCAGCGGTGGCTGCGCACCACCCGGCGTCACCTGCTCGGCCAGCCGGGGTTCTGGCGGCTCGACCTGGCCGACCCCGGGCGGCGGCACCTCTTCGACATCGCGGTCTACGACCGGGGTGCGATGACCCTGCAGGCCCTGCGCCACCGGATCGGTGGTGAGGACTTCTGGCGCCTGATCCGCACCTGGGTGCGCGACCGGCGCCACGGTCACGGCACGGTCGGCTCGTTCCAGTCCCTGGCCGAGCGGGTCGCCGGCGAGCGGCTCGACGGGTTCTTCCACGCGTGGCTCCGCGCGCCGCGGGCGCCGGCGTACACCCGGCGCAACGGGCTGCGCTGACCCGGGCTCAGGAGCGCACGACCTCGCAGTCGAAGACCCGGTCACCGCGGCCCCGGTAGGCGATGTCACGCCCGGGCCCACCGCCGACGGTGTCGGCGTCCTCGTCGCCCCAGAGGACGTCGCTCCCGCTGCCGCCGAACACCTTGTCGCGCCCGGGGCCGCCGTGCACGCGGTCGCGGTCATCGCCCCCGGAGAGCTCGTCGTCGCCGGAGCCACCGAAGACCTGGTTGGACCCAATGCCGGCGCGCACCCAGTCGTTGCCGCCGCCGCCGAGGATCACGTCGTTGTCGAAGGCACCGTTGGCGAAGTCGGCCCCGGCGCCCATGCTGATCCGGTCGTTGCCCGCGTCGACGAGCACCCACATCCGGTACTTCGCGGACAGGCTGCTGCCGGTGACGTGGTCGCTGCCGAGGCGGGGCCAGATCTCGACGAACATCCGTCCGTCGCGGAACTGCGGCGGGATCGTGCACAGCGCCACGGCCGCGCGGGCCGAGCGCTGCTTGCGGCAGCCGGCCGGCACCTGCTTCCAGGACCGCGCGGCGGTGTCGGCGAACCGCACCTTGTCGCCCACCTCGGTCACGGTCATCCGGTTGCCGATCGCCCCGCCCTGGAACCGGAAGCCCCACTTCGACACGCTCAGGTGGACCTGGCGGGCCCGGAGCTTGGGCAGCGGGAACTGCCCGACCAGCTCGGTCACGGGGTGCTTGCCCCGGCCGTCCGGCCCTGGCGCCACCTGCGCCGCGGGGTCCCCCTGGGAGGGCGGTACGACGAGGAGCAGTGAGGCCGTGCAGAGCAAGGAGGCGAGGCGGGTACGCATGGGGGCACCGTACGCCGACCTCGGGCTGACAGACTCCATCCCGTGGTGGAGCGCGGGCCTGGGCGTCGAGACGTCGTCATCCTCGGGTCGACGGGGTCGATCGGCACGCAGGCGCTCGAGATCTGCCGCCGCCACCCCGACCGGTTCCGGGTCGTCGGCCTGACCGCCGGCGGCAGCAACCCCGAGCTGTTCGAGCGGCAGGTGGCCGACCTGCGGCCGGCGTACCCCGACGTGTTCCACGGACTCGGCGAGGACGCCTCGACCGAGGCGGCCGCGTTGTCGTGCGACGTCGTCCTCAACGGCATCACCGGGGCGGTCGGGCTACGTCCGACCCTCGCGGCGCTCGACGCCGGCACCACGCTGGCGCTGGCCAACAAGGAGTCGCTGATCATGGGCGGCCCGCTGGTCCTCGAGCGCGCGCAGCCGGGTCAGATCGTGCCCGTCGACTCCGAGCACAGCGCGTTGGCCCAGTGCCTGCGCGGCGGGTCGCCCGACGAGGTGCGCCGGCTGGTGCTGACCGCCAGCGGCGGCCCGTTCCGTGGTCGCACCCGCTCCGAGCTCGCCGGCGTCACGCCGGAGGAGGCGATGAACCACCCCACCTGGGACATGGGACCGGTCATCACCATCAACTCCGCCACCCTGGTCAACAAGGGCTTGGAGGTGATCGAGGCGCACCTGCTCTTCGGCATCCCCTTCGACCGGATCGAGGTCGTCGTGCACCCGACGAGCGTGGTGCACTCGATGGTCGAGTTCGTCGACGGCTCGACGCTGGTCCAGGCCAGCCCGCCCACCATGCTGATCCCGATCGCGCTCGGCCTGGCCTGGCCCGACCGGGTGCCCGACACCGCCCCGGCGGTCGACTGGAGCCGCCCCGAGACGTGGGAGTTCACCCCCCTCGACGACCAGGCGTTCCCGGCGGTCGCGCTGGCCCGCGAGGCCGGCGAGCGGGGCGGTACGGCGCCCGCGGTCTACAACGCCGCCAACGAGGTCTGCGTCGACGCGTTCCGCACCGGACGGCTGGCGTTCGTCGACCTCGTCGACCGGGTCGCCGACGTGGTGCGGGCCCACGACGTACCCTCGGACAGGACCCCCACGATCGACGACGTCCTCGCCGCCGACCGGTGGGCCCGCGACCTGGCGCACCACCTGATCGGAACCTGAGTTGACCGTCCTCCTGTACGCCCTCGGTGTGCTGATCTTCTTCGGCGCGATCCTGACCTCGATCGGCCTCCACGAGCTGGGGCACATGATCCCGGCCAAGAAGTTCGGCGGGCGCGTCACGCAGTACTTCGTCGGCTTCGGCCCGACGGTGTGGAGCAAGCAGGTCGGCGAGACCGAGTACGGCGTCAAGGCGATCCCGCTCGGCGGCTACGTCAAGATCGTCGGGATGCTGCCCCCGGGCGCCGCCGGTCTCGTCGACTCCGTCGAGGTCGACGAGGACGGCAACCAGGTCCAGCGTGTCCGCAAGTCCAACACGGGCCTGTTCACCCAGCTGATCAGCGACGCGCGCGCGGCCGAGTGGGAGATCGTGCGTCCCGAGGACACCGACCGCCTCTTCTACAAGATGTCGTCGTGGAAGAAGGTCGTGGTGATGGCGGGCGGCCCCACGGTCAACCTGCTGATCGCCTTCTTCCTGTTCTGGCTGGTCTTCTCCACCTACGGCCAGCGCTTCGAGGAGGTCCGCCCGGGCGCACCGGTCGTCGCCGAGGTGAGCCGGTGCGTGATCCCGTACGCCGAGGACGGCCGCGCCTGCCGCGACTCCGACAAGGACGCGCCCGCCTACCTCGCCGGGCTGGAGCCCGGTGACACGATCGTGTCGTTCGCCGGCACCGAGATCACCGGCTGGGAGCAGCTGAGCAAGCTGATCCGTGCCAACGCCGAGGGCGAGGCGCAGCTGGTCTACGAGCGCGACGGCGAGACGATCACCCGCACGGTGAACACGACCGTGGAGGCCCGGCCGTCCGAGCCCGGCAGCGACACGCTCACCGAGGTCGGCTTCCTCGGGGTCACCCCGGTCACCCGCGAGGTCGTCGAGACCGGCGGTCCGCTCTACACCCTCGACAAGATGGGCACCATGACGGTCGACACCGTCAAGGCCATCGCCTCCCTGCCGGTCAAGGTCTACGAGGTCGGCGAGGCCATCGTCGGGGTCGAGGAGCGCCAGCCCGACAGCCCGGTCAGCATCGTGGGCGGCGGCCGGTTCGCCGGCGAGGCCACGGCCGCCGACGAGCTCGCCAACGGCGACGAGTTCACCACCACCGACAAGTTCAACTTCCTGCTGATGCTGGTGGCCGGCTTCAACCTCTTCATCGGCCTGTTCAACTTCGTGCCGCTGCTGCCCCTCGACGGCGGCCACATCGCCTCGGCCCTGTGGGAGGCCATGCGCCGCGGCATCGCGCGCCTCCGCCGCCGCCCCGACCCCGGCCACGTCGACGCGGCCAAGCTCCTCCCGGTCGCCTACGTCGTCGCCAGCGTGATGCTGGTGCTCGGCGTCGTCCTGATCGTCGGCGACCTGGTCGCGCCCGTCCAGGGCCCCTTCTGACCCACGGAGGGCAGCCACCTCGCCGGGTCCCGACTCGTCCAGCGTGGGTCACCGACCACCGGTGGCGAGGAGGTTGCGTTGGCAACCGTCTCGAAACCACCTGGGGATGCGCACCTCGCCGGTCTCGACTCGGGCTCGCTGGCGCTCGCCCGGCTCGACCAGCGTGGGGGAGTGGTCTCGACTCGGGCTCGCTGGCGCTCGCCCGGCTCGACCAGCGTGGGTCACCGGCAGTCGTCGTACCGCGGGTGACCACCGTCGTAAAGGCCCGGTCCGGGTCGGTGGAATGGGGTGCCGGACAGGCCCGCAGTAGCCTGGAGGCATGACCTCCACGCCCATCAGCCTGGGCATGCCCGCCGCGCCGCCGCCGGTGCTGGCGCCCCGTCGTCCCACCCGTCAGATCCGGGTCGGCAAGGTCGGGGTCGGCAGCGAGTCGCCGGTCTCGGTGCAGTCGATGACCACGACCGTCACCGCCGACGTCAACGCCACGCTCCAGCAGATCGCCGAGCTCACCGCCACCGGGTGCGACATCGTCCGGGTCGCCTGCCCCGACCAGGTCGACGCCAATGCGCTCAAGGAGATCGCGGAGCACTCGCAGATCCCGGTGATCGCCGACATCCACTTCCAGCCCAAGTACGTCTTCGCCGCGATCGACGCCGGGTGCGCCGCCGTGCGCGTCAACCCGGGCAACATCCGCAAGTTCGACGACCAGGTCAAGGAGATCGCCCGCGCCGCCCAGGACCGCGGCACGAGCATCCGGATCGGCGTCAACGCCGGCTCCCTCGACAAGCGGATCATGGAGAAGTACGGCAAGGCCACCCCCGAGGCCCTCGTCGAGAGCGCCGTGTGGGAGGCGGGCCTGTTCGAGGAGCACGGCTTCCGCGACTTCAAGATCTCGGTCAAGCACAACGACCCGGTGGTGATGGTGCGCGCCTACGAGCTGCTCGCCCAGGCAGGCGACTGGCCCCTGCACCTCGGCGTCACCGAGGCCGGCCCGGCGTTCCAGGGCACCATCAAGTCGGCCACCGCCTTCGGCGCCCTGCTCAGCCAGGGCATCGGCGACACCATCCGGGTCAGCCTCAGTGCGCCGCCGGTCGAGGAGGTCAAGGTCGGCATCCAGATCCTCCAGTCGCTCAACCTGCGCGAGCGCAAGCTCGAGATCGTCAGCTGCCCCAGCTGCGGCCGCGCCCAGGTCGACGTCTACACCCTCGCCGAGCAGGTCACCGCGGGCCTCGACGGGCTCGAGGTGCCGCTGCGGGTCGCCGTGATGGGCTGCGTCGTCAACGGTCCCGGCGAGGCCCGCGAGGCCGACCTCGGCGTCGCCTCCGGCAACGGCAAGGGCCAGATCTTCGTCAAGGGCGAGGTCATCAAGACCGTCCCCGAGTCGCAGATCGTCGAGACCCTCATCGAGGAGGCCATGCGCATCGCCGAGGGCATGGAGGCCGTCGACGGCGCCACCGCCGAGGTGAGCGTCTCCTGAGCACGCTCGGCGTCGCCCGCCTCGGCTACGGCGCCATGCGGCTGCCCACCTCGCCCCCGGCCGACCGGGCCGAGGCGGTGGCCCTGCTGCGGCACGCCGTCGACCTCGGCGTCGAGCTGGTCGACACCGCGTTCATGTACGGCGCCGGCGCCAACGAGGAGCTCGTCGCCGAGGCCCTGCACCCCTACGACGGCGTCCTGGTCGCCACCAAGATCGCCATCGACCTGGGCGACACCCCGCCCGGGCAGCCCGGCCCGCCGACGTCGTACGCCGTGCGCGGCGACCGCGCCTTCCTGCGGGCGCAGACCGAGCAGGCGCTGGTCCGGCTGCGCACCGAGCGGCTCGACCTGCTGCAGCTGCACCGGCTCGACCCCGACGTCCCGGTGGCCGACCAGGTCGGCACCCTGCTCGAGCTGCAGGCCGAGGGCAAGGTCGCCCGGATCGGGCTGTCCGAGGTCTCCGTCGCCGAGCTCGACGCGGCCTGCGCCGTCGGGGCGGTCGACTCGGTGCAGAACAAGTACAGCCTGGGTGACCGCACCTCCGAGCCGGTCCTGCAGCGCTGCGCCGAGCGCGGGGTCGCCTTCCTCCCGTGGCGCCCGGTCGACGCCGGCGACGCCGGCCCGGTCCTGCGCGCGGTGGCCGCCGAGGTCGGGGCCTCGCCGGTCCAGGTCGCGCTCGCTTGGCTGCTGCAGCGCGACGACGTCGTCCACCCGATCCCCGGCACCGGCAGCACCCGTCACCTCGCCGACAACGTCGCGGCCGGCGGCCTGCGGCTCACCGCCGACCAGGTGGCCCGGCTCGGCTGAGGACGTTTCCGCTGCGCGGCCGGGGGCAGGACCCCGGTGCCCCGACGACCGTTCGGGCGGAGGAGGGACGCAGGCATGGGCAGCAACGGGTTCGCGGTGGCACCGGACGTCCTCTACTCAGCGGGCGCCGACCTCTACGACCTCGCCCACAGCGTCGAGGACGCGGGGCGGCTCGCGGAGACCGAGCTGGCGCTCGCGCCGGGTGGCTCGGTGCTGCGGGCGCTCGCGGGAGAGCTCGACGCCGTCCGTACGGACCTCGCGGACGCCTACGCACCCGGCGGGACGCTCCACCTCCGGCTCTACCAGGCCGGTTTCGCGCTGCGCGACAACGCGATCAGCTACGAGAAGATCGACACCGAGGAGGCGGCCCGCTACGACGCGGCCCTCGACGGGACCGGTCGGTCGGTCGTGGTGCCGTGGACCACCAACAAGGCGGGCGTCAGCGAGGGCAGCTACGCCAGGCTGCTCGGAGGCAAGCCCGAGAACGCCTTCGCCGAGTACGACGCCTTCGTCGAGATCAGCGACGCCGTCGAGAAGATCATCGAGCTCGGCTGGATCGGCGACATCTTCGTCAAGGCCGGGCTGCCCGACCCCATCGCGCCGATCAAGAAGACCTTCGAGGGCGACTGGAAGCAGGTCGGGTCGGCCCTCGGCGCCATCCGGATGCTGGTGGCCTTCGAGGACATGGTGGTCGACGACCTGTACGGCATGATCAAGCAGCTCGACGGCGTCTGGACGGGCAACGCCGCCTCGGCGGCCCTCGCCTGGATCCGGGAGCTCGCCCTCGCGGTGCGCCACCACAAGAACGGCCTGAACAAGCAGGGCCAGCGGATCAAGGCGGAGGCGCTGGCCCTGGCGAGCAACCTCGACAACCTGCTCGACATGGTCGACATCGCCAAGCACGCGGTGCCGACCGTGGGCGACCTCGCCGACCTGGTCCAGGACCCGCTCTCGGCCCCCGGCCAGGTGGCCAAGCGGCTCGCGAAGGTCGCCGGGCTGATCAAGGAGGCCTTCGACATCGCCCTCGGCTCAGGGTTCGCCCTGGTGACGGCGATCAGCCAGATCACCCGGTTCTGGGACGCCGAGTTCCCCTCCGTCCCGAGCGTGCCGCACGCCGACGTCGACGGCCCCCGGAGCTGATCCTCCGTCCAGACGGGTGCGGCGGCCGCCGGTGTCCAGGCCCTAGGCTGCCTTCGTGCCAGCCAGCCGTCACGGGGTCCGGGTCCTCGGGACCCCTGACCTCGAGGCGTTCGTGCAGCTGGCCAACCGCGACCCGGTGGCCAACGTGTTCGCCCTCTACCGCGCCCGCACGACCAGCCTCGAGCCGCGCTGGCTGGGCGGCGAGATGTGGGGCCGGTTCGAGGCCGGCGAGCTGGTCTCCGCCTGCCACGTGGGCGCCAACCTGGTGCCGATCGAGGCGACGCCCGACGACGCCACCGCCTTCGCCGAGCGCGCGCTGACGCGCAGCCGGACGGCGACGACGATCGTCGGCCCGCACGAGGCGGTCCGCACGTTCTGGAACGGCGTCGCGGGCAGCTGGGGCCGTCCGCGCGAGGCCCGCTGGATGCAGCCGCACATGGTGATCGACAGCCCGCCCGAGGTGGAGGGCGACCCCTACGTGCGGCGTACCGAGCGGGCCGACCTGCCGGTGCTCTACCCGGCCTGCGTCGCGATGTACACCGAGGAGGTCGGCATCTCGCCCGAGGCCGGCGGCACCGGCGACCTCTACCGCGCCCGGGTCACCCAGCTGATGTCGCGCGGCTGGTCGTTTGCGCGCTTCGAGGACGGCCGGCTCGTCTTCAAGGCCGAGGTCGCGTGCGCGACCGCCGACGCCGCCCAGATCCAGGGCGTGTGGGTCCCGCCCGACCGCCGCGGCGAGGGCCTCGCGGTCTCGGGCATGGCCGCCGTCGTCCGGATGGTGCAGGCCGACATCGCGCCCGCGGTGTCGCTCTACGTCAACGAGTGGAACCAGGCTGCGCGCCGCGCCTACACCCGCGTCGGCTTCCGCGAGACCTGCCGGTTCTCCACCGTGATGTTCTAGGCGCTGCCCGCCTCCCGACCGGTGCCGGCCGGTCCGGATCGGTGCCGGTCCCTAGGATCGCGTCCGTGACCCTCGCCCGCAGCACCCAGGTCCTGGCCGCCGGCTTCGTCGGTAGCGGCGTCGTCCACCTCCTCAAGCCCGAGGTCTACGAGCGGATCGTGCCGGCGTGGGTGCCGCGCCACCGCGAGGTGGTCCTCGCCAGCGGCGTCGCCGAGATCGTGCTGGCCGTGGGCCTGCTCGCGCCCCCGACCCGGCGGTGGGCCGGCTGGGGGAGCGTCGGTCTGCTCCTGGGCGTCTACCCCGCCAACGTGAAGATGGCCGTCGACGCCCTGGGCACCGACAAGACGGCGCTCAAGGCCGGCGCGCTGGCCCGCCTGCCGCTGCAGTGGCCGATGATCCGGGCGGCGTTGGCCGCCACCCGCCGTCCGGCTGCCTGATCGGCCCCACCCGGAACTGGTTCGTCGGGGACGACGACCCACCCGTAGCCTTCGGTCCATGATCCTGCGGATGTCGACCCTGTTCGTGCGCACGCTGCGCGACGACCCTGCCGACGCCGAGGTCCCGAGCCACCGGCTCCTCGTCCGGGCCGGCTACATCCGGCGCGCGGCGCCCGGCATCTACAGCTGGCTGCCGCTGGGCCTGCGGGTGCTGCGCCGCGTCGAGGCCATCATCCGCGAGGAGATGGACGGCATCGGGGCCCAGGAGTTGAGCTTCCCGGCCCTGCTGCCGCGCGAGCCCTACGAGGCCACCAACCGCTGGACCGAGTACGGCGACGGCATCTTCCGGCTCAAGGACCGCAAGGGCGGCGACTACCTGCTCGGTCCCACCCACGAGGAGATGTTCACCCTGGTGGTCAAGGACCTCTACTCCTCCTACAAGGACCTGCCGCTCTCGATCTACCAGATCCAGACCAAGTACCGCGACGAGGCGCGTCCCCGGGCCGGGCTGCTGCGCGGCCGGGAGTTCACGATGAAGGACTCCTACTCCTTCGACGTCGACGACGCCGGCCTCGACGCCAGCTACCAGAAGCACCGCGACGCCTACGTCCGGATCTTCGACCGGCTCGGCTTCGACTACGTCGTCGTCAAGGCCACCTCCGGTGCGATGGGCGGGTCGAAGTCCGAGGAGTTCCTGGCGCGCGCCGACGTCGGCGAGGACACCTACGTCCGCTGCACCACCTGCGACTACGCCGCCAACGTCGAGGCCGTGCAGGTCCGCCCGCCCGCGCCGATCCCCTACGACGACGCACCGGCCGCGCACGCCGAGCAGACCCCCGGCACCCCCACGATCGACAGCCTGGTCGACCACCTCAACGCCGCGTTCCCGCGCACGGACCGCCCGTGGCACGCCGGCGACACGCTCAAGAACGTGCTCGTCGTCCTCAAGCACCCCGACGGCACCCGCGAGCCGGTCGCGATCGGCGTACCCGGTGACCGGGAGGTCGACCAGAAGCGCCTCGACGGACAGCTCGAGCCGATCGAGGTCGAGCCGTTCGGCGAGGCGGAGTTCGCCCAGCACCCCGGGCTGGTCAAGGGCTACATCGGCCCCGGCGCGCTGGGGGAGAAGAACGCTACCGGCATCCGCTACCTGGTCGACCCGCGCATCGTCGAGGGCACCCGCTGGGTCACCGGGGCCGACGTCGAGGGCAGCCACGTCCTCGACCTGGTCGCCGGCCGTGACTTCACCCCCGACGGCACCGTCGAGGCCGCCGAGGTCCGCGACGGCGACCCCTGCCCCAACTGCGACTCGGGCACCCTCGAGACGGCCCGCGGCATCGAGATGGGCCACGTCTTCCAGCTCGGCCGCAAGTACGCCGACGCGCTCGACCTGCGGGTGCTCGACGTCAACGGCAAGCTCGTCACCGTCACCATGGGTTCCTACGGCGTGGGTGTCACCCGGGCCGTCGCCGCGATCGCCGAGGGCACCCTCGACGACGTCGGCCTGTGCTGGCCGCGCAACGTCGCCCCGGCCGACGTCCACCTCGTCGCCACCGGCAAGGACGAGGCCGTCTTCGCCGCCGCCGAGCAGATCGCCCGCGACCTCGACGCCGCCGGAGTCCAGGTGCTCTTCGACGACCGCGCCGGCAAGATCAGCCCTGGCGTGAAGTTCAAGGACGCCGAGCTGATCGGCGTCCCCACCATCGTCGTGGTCGGCAAGGGGCTCGCCGACGGCGTCGTCGAGGTCAAGGACCGGCGTACCGGCGAGCGCGTGGAGGTCCCCACCGCGGCCGTCGTCGACCACCTGGTGGCGCTCGTCCGGTCGTGACGGGTGGGGTTGGTGGGGGCTGAGTGGTGGAGCGAGATTTCACCGGTCCACCGGTGAAACCCGAACTTCGCAGGCAAGATATTGCCCGGGAAGTTCAGACATCCCCGGTCCACCGGTGAAATCTCGCCCCCGACGCCGGCACCCCCGGCCAGCCGCGGATCCCGCCCCGAACCCAGCGCGGCTCACACCCGCTGCGGCCGCGACAACCCGTCGACCAGCGTGACCAGGGCGGCGCGGGCCTCCTCGGTGGCGCGGTCGCGGTCGGCGTCGTCGGCGCGGGCGGCGTAGAGCGCCGCCTCCTCGAGGGCGCCGATCAGCACGTGCGCGAGGGGGGTCACCGGCTGGGGGGCGATGGCGCCGGACTCGACGAGCTCGGCGACCACCTCCTCGACCAGCGCGATCCCGTGCCGGCGTCCGTGGTCGCGCCAGCGGGCGTAGCCGAGCGCGACCGGTGCCTCGATCAGCACGATCCGCTGCACCTCGGGACGGCCGCAGACCGCGAGCCAGGCGTCGATGTCGGCGCGCATGGCCGACCAGGGGTCGGCGCCGACGATCTGCGAGCGGCCGGCGGCGAGGTGCTCGACGATCTCGACCGACAGCTCCTCGTAGACCGCCTCGAACAGGCCCTCCTTGCCGCCGAACTGGTGGTAGAGGGCGCCGCGGGTGACGCCGGCCGCGGAGGCGAGCTCGTCGGTGCCGACGGCGGCGTAGCCCTTGGCGGCGAACAGCGGCCGGGCCGCGGCGACCAGCGCCGCTCGGGTGCCCGCCGTGCGCTCGGCCTGCGTGCGTCTCGCCACGAACCCACCCTAGGCTGGCCGCGTGATCGACGCGGTGATCTTCGACTGGGGCGGGACGTTGACCCGCTGGCA
Organism: Nocardioides sp. WJ219; assembly: GCF_058559815.1. Lineage (NCBI taxonomy): Bacteria > Bacillati > Actinomycetota > Actinomycetes > Propionibacteriales > Nocardioidaceae > Nocardioides > Nocardioides sp. WJ219. The sequence goes on along the minus strand of NZ_JBZUJV010000002.1, from coordinate 482,415 downwards.
CGACATCGACTTCCACGCCGAGTCGCTGGCGCTGGCGCAGGCGGTGGTCGACGTCGACCACGACGTCCACGTGTCCGCGGAGCGGCTGCACCGCGCCGGGCAGGTGGTCTGGGGGCGCAGCCGCGACCACCAGCAGAGCTCGACGGTCGCCGACCTGTTCACCGAGGCCGGCCTCGCGCACGACCCCGACCTGCTCGAGGCCTACTACGCCTTCTGGGAGCCGCACACGGCGACCGACCCCGAGGTCGGTCCGCTGTGGGAGGCGTTGCGTGAGCGCGGCATCAAGGTCGGCGTGCTCTCCAACACGATCTGGCCGCGGTCGCTGCACGAGGGCTTCTTCGAGCGCGACGGGGTCGGGCACCTCGTCGACGGCGACGTCTACACGAGCGAGATCCCGTGGACCAAGCCGTCCCCGCACGCCTTCCGCGCCGCCATGGACGCCGTCGGCGCCACCGACCCCGCCCGCTGCGTCTACGTCGGCGACCGCCTCTACGACGACGTCTGGGGAGCCCACCAGGCCGGCCTCCGGGCGATCCACGTGCCGCACAGCGTCATCCCGGCCGACCAGGTGGGTCACACCGAGGGTGAGCCGGACGCCGTGGTGAGCACGCTGGCCGACATCGTGGGGATCGTCGACGGCTGGCGCTGACGCCGACGGCCGGTCCGCTGCACCGCGTCGGGCGGTCGGGGCGGGTGGGCCGGCTGAGCGAGATCTCACCGGTCCACCGGTGAAACCTGAACTTCCCAGGCGGGATATTGCCCGGGAAGTTCAGACATCCCCGGTTCACCGGTGAAGTCTCGCGCCCGGGACCGAGCAGCGAAAAACAGAGCAGTCCGCGAACTCATCCTCCGGGGAACTCCCGAGATGCCCCCCGGAGGGACGAGTACGCGGACCGCTGGGTGGCCTGGGACAGAGGCCGGGTGAAGGGACCGGCGGGGACCGGGGGGACACCCTTCGTGCAGAAGTCTGCAACACCGGAGGCCAGGGCGCCTACGGCGCTGAATCATCACAAGTCTGCAATGCACAAACCTGCAGGATCCTGCAGGATCGGCCGGATCGGGCCGGAGGTCGCGGCCGGGCGGCCGGAGGGCCGGGTCAGCGCCCGGGGAACTCGCGCGGGGTTCCGCCGAGCTCGAGCTCGCGCACCGCGGAGTCCAGCAGGGCCTCGACGGCAAAGCCCCGCTGCTCGGACGGCGCGCTGGCCACCAGGAACCCGTACGTCGCCCCGCACGCCCGCTCGACCGCGACGCCGGCCGCGGAGAGCGACGGTTGGTCGTCGGGCACCACCGGCGGCAGCTCGTACGACGCCGCGGCCGGCGCCGGGTCGGCCCCGGCGTCGCGGATCGCGGTGACGAGCTGGTCGCGCCGGTCGCGGTGCACCTGGTGGGCGTCGCGGAAGGCGGCGTAGAGCTGTGGGGTGGCCGACTGCGAGGTCTGCGCGCCCAGGAAGCCGACGACGAAGACCGCGGCGTGCTCGCCGGCGAGCGTCGTCTGCAGCGCGTCGACGTAGGTCATGCCGCACCGCCCGGCTCGAGCGTGGTGCGCAGCTGGGCGGTGCCGGCGGCCATCGAGGCGAGCGTCTGCGCGAGCGCGCCGCTGCCGGCGACGGTGGCCGCGGCGACCAGGCGGCGTTGCAGGCGCTCCTCGACGCGGTCGACCCGGGCGAGCACGGCTGCCGGTGGCTCGGCCGGGTCGCTGACCCGGCCGGTGGTGCGCGGCAGGTCGCCGAGCTCGGCGGCGTGGGTGCGGTGCAGCTGCTCGAACGGGCGCAGCGTCGTGGCGAGGTCGCGGTGCGCCCGTGCGTTGGCCCGCGCCGTGCGGTGCGCCAGGGCGAGGGCTGCCAGCACCTCGGCGACCAGGGCGCCGTCGTCGGGCTCGTCGACCGGGACGTCGCCCGACGTCGTGGCCGTGCCGGACGGGGTGGTCGAGGGGGTGAGGGTGGGGTCGTCCGACGTCGGGTCGAGGGAGTCGAGCGAGCAGCCGGCCGTGCCGAGGACCAGGGCTCCGACCACGGCCCGTCGGGTCACGGCGGGCGGGCGGGACGGCACCGGGCGACGATATCCCGCGGCTGCCGGAGGCACGGAGTCGATGCCCTAAGGTGGACGAGCAGCACCACCAGCACCACCGCGCACCGCGAGCACCCCAGCAGCACACAACAGCACAGGAGGTCGAGGATGTCCGCCCAGGAGGCGTTGTCCAGCCGGATCGAAACCGCGCTCACCGACCCCCTGGCCGCGCTGGGTCTCGACGTCGAGGCCGTCGAGGTGAGCAACGCCGGCAAGCGCCGCGTCGTGCGCGTCGCGGTCGACCAGGACGGCGGCGTGACGCTCGATGCGGTCGCCGACGCGACACGGTGCGTGGGCGACGTGCTCGACGGCGAGCTGGCGGCGGCGATGGGCCAGCAGCCCTACACGCTCGAGGTCACCTCCCGCGGCGTCGACCGCCCGCTCACCCTGCCGCGCCACTGGCGGCGCAACGTCGACCGCCTGGTCAAGGTCAAGCTGACCGACGGCTCGTCGCTGACCGGGCGCGTGACCAGCCACGACGAGGACCCCGACGGCGGCGTCACCCTCGAGGTGTCCGGCCGCGCGCGCACCCTCGCCTACGCCGACGTCGACCGGGCCCTGGTGCAGGTCGAGTTCAACCGCAAGCCGGCCGCCGACGACGTGGACGACGCAGACGTGGACGCCGACGTGGGCGACCCAGACGAGACGGACGGCGTCGACGACGCGGTCGAGACGGAGGACGAGGACTAGATGGACATCGACCTGAACATCCTGCGGCAGCTGGAGCGGGAGAAGGAGATCAAGTTCGACGTGCTCGTCGAGGCGATCGAGCAGGCGTTGCTGACGGCGTACCACAAGTCGCCGGGCGCGATCGAGGACGCCCGCGTCGTCCTCGACCGCAAGTCCGGTCACGTGGTCGTGATGGCCGCCGAGCTCGACGAGGACGGCGAGAAGGTCGGCGAGTTCGACGACACCCCCGCCGGGTTCGGGCGGATCGCCGCGACGACGGCGAAGCAGATCATGATGCAGCGCCTGCGCGACGCCGAGGACGAGATCAAGTACGGCGAGTTCTCCGGCAAGGAGGGCGACCTGATCTCCGGGATCATCCAGCAGGGTCGCAACCCCGACGACGTCCTGGTCGACCTCGGCAAGGTCGAGGCCCTGCTGCCGGTCAGCGAGCGGGTGCCGGGGGAGTCCTATAGCCACGGCACCCGGATCCGGTGCCTGGTGCTCTCGGTCCGCAAGGGCATGCGCGGACCCCAGATCACCCTCACCCGGTCGCACCCCAACCTGGTCAAGAAGCTCTTCGCCCTCGAGGTCCCCGAGATCGCCAACGGGCAGGTCGAGATCTCCGCGATCGCCCGCGAGGCCGGCCACCGGACCAAGATCGCGGTCAAGGCGACCGTGCCGGGCATCAACCCCAAGGGCGCCTGCATCGGCCCGATGGGCCAGCGGGTGCGGTCGGTGATGCACGCCCTCAACGAGGAGAAGATCGACATCGTCGACTTCTCCGACGACCCGGCGACGTTCGTGGCCAGCGCCCTCTCGCCGGCCCGGGTCACCAGCGTCGAGGTCGTCGACCTCGCCGCCCGGTCGGCGCGGGTCGTCGTGCCGTCGTTCCAGCTGTCCCTGGCCATCGGCAAGGAGGGGCAGAACGCCCGGCTGGCCGCGCGGCTGACCGGTTGGCGCATCGACATCCACGGCGACGAGGAGGAGCCCGACCGGGCATGAGCGCGCCCTACGTCGCCGGCGACGGTCCCACCGGCGTGCTGGTGCTCAGCGGCTCCAGCGGGCGCGTCGAGACGGTGCGCTGCGACGTCCTCGCGGCTGCGGGAGCCACCGCGATGTCCTACCGCTGGTTCGGCGACGCCGTCGACCGCGTGCCGCTCGAGTCGTTCGACGACGCGCTCGCCGCGCTGCACGAGCGCTGCGACCGGCTCGTCGTGCTGGGCAGCTCCCGTGGGGCCGAGGCGGCGCTGCTCCTCGGCGCCCGGCACCCCGAGGTCGAGGCCGTGGTCGCCGTGGCGCCCAGCCACGTCGTCTGGGCGGCCCTCACGGCCGAGCGCCCGCAGCGCTCGTCGTGGACCAGCGGCGGCGAGCCCCTCCCGTTCGTGCCCTACGACGACGACTGGCAGCCCGCCGACCCCGGCCTCCCGGCGTTCGTGGGTGCCTACCTCCAGAGTCTCGAGCGGTACGCCGACCGGGTGGCCGCCGCCCGGTTGCCGGTCGAGCGCATCCGCGGCGAGGTGCTGCTCGCCGCCGGCGGTGCCGACCTCGTGTGGCCGGCCTGCGAGTTCGCCGCCGCCGTCGCCACCCGGCGCGAGGCGGCGGGACTCCCCACGACCGTGGTCACCCACCCCGACGCGGGGCACCGCCTCGTGCTGCCCGGCGAGACCCCGATCACCGGCGGTCGCCCGATGGCCCACGGCGGCACGCACGGCGCCGACCGCGAGCTCGGGGCGCTGCTGTGGCCGCACCTGCTGCGGGTGCTCGGGCTCTCCGAGCTCAGTCGCCCCACACCCGGCTGACCCGCAGCTCGGGCACCAGGTGGTCGTCGTCACCGACCGACCACTCCGGGAAGTCGAAAACGGCGAGCATCAGCTGCACCGGGTACGCCGGCGGCCGTGGGCAGCGGCGCAGCTCGACGCCGTCGAGCGAGAACACCGCCTCCTCGGCGTCCCACCGGACCGCGTAGTCGTGCTCGGTGGTGACGTCGACCTCGACGCGGGGGGCGGCGAAGTCCTGCGTCAGCGCCGGGTCGCGGAAGGCCTTGATCCCGACCCCGACCTCCGCCGAGCGGCCGGGCTCGACGTCCTTGCCGAAGACCTCGAAGACGCACAGCTCGCCGCACCGCAGCTGGGCGGGGTCGTCCTCGAGCCCGTTGAGCCACAGCGCGGCCATCGACCGCGGCGAGAGCCGCATCGACGCCCGGATCGCGACCGTGCCGCCCTCGGGCAGCCAGCCCGCGAAGCGCGGCTGCTCCTCGCGGACGACCTGTCCCTCGCGGAAGCGCTGCTGGCCCAGCGTCGAGCCCACCGGGCCCGACCAGCTGCCCGTCTGCAGCCCCGAGACCCGCAGCGGCGGGTCGTGGTCGTCGGGGCACCACACCGGGTGGTCGACCGGCACGTCGAGCACCAGCGCGCCGTCCTCGAGCCGGTACGACGCCGCGCTCGCGGCGCGCGAGGACCAGGCCGGCAGGTAGTGGGGGAGCCAGCGGTCACGGTCCAGCCCGGGACCGTCGAAGCGCAGGTCGGTGGTCTCGCGGCTCACGGTGCCTCCCGGGCGGTGCACCCCGGGCCGTCGGCGTCGACCCGGACCAGGGCGGGGGTGGCGGGGCACGGCAGGGTCGGCACGGGTGCGATTCTGCCCGGTTCGGTCTCTGGGGCGGAGTTGGCTAGACTGCTGGTGGTGGCTCGGCAACCGTCTCCTCCTGTGCTTGCGGGTCCTGTCCGCACGTGCGTCGGGTGTCGGCGACGAGCCGCCAAGCGCGAGTTGTTGCGGGTGACCGCCGGCTCGGACGCAGGGGGCCAGCCGGCCGTCGTGCCCGATCCGACAGCCACCGCACCCGGTCGGGGGGCGCACCTGCACCCCACCACCGAGTGCTACGACCTCGCGGTACGCCGGAGGGCGTTCGGGCGGGCACTGCGCTCCGACCCGGGGCTCCCCAGCGGACCGGTGGGGGACTACCTCCGGCACGCACACACCGAGAAGTGACGACCAAGGAACTGGAGCAGCAGCTCATGAGCACTCGATGAGTACTTCCCGATGAGTTTGCAACACCACCACTGAGGCTCGGTCACCGCTCCCCGAACACGGGTTGGCGGGTCGGGCCCATGAAGGAGAATTGTGGCCAAGACCCGCGTGCACGAGCTCGCCAAGGAGTTCGGCGTCGAGAGCAAGTTCGTTCTCGAGAAGTTCAAGGAGATGGGGGAGTTCGTCAAGTCGGCGAGCTCCACCGTCGAGCTCCCGGCGGAGATGCGTTTCCGCAAGGAGGTCGGAGCGGCGCTCAAGGAAGCCGCCCCCGCACCCGCTGAGAAGCCGGCCGCCCAGGCGCCCGGCAAGCCCGGCCCCCGGCCGGGCCCCAAGCCCGGCCCGAAGGCCGCCCCCGAGCCCGAGCCGGCCCCCGTCGTGGAGGCCCCGGCCGCCGCAGCACCGGGCGAGCCGGTCACCGAGGCTGCTCCGCCGGCCGCTGCCGCCGCCGCTGAGACGGCCGCGCCCGCAGCGCCGGCCGCCCCGGCTGCGCCCGCCGCCTCGGCCAGCCCCAAGGCTCCGGCCCCCAAGGCCCCGGCCCCGCGCCCGGTCGGCCGCCCCGGCGCCCCGCGTCCGGGCAACAACCCGTTCAGCGCCAACCAGGGCATGGGACGTCGTCCCGCCGCACCCCGCCCCGAGCCCGAGGTCGAGGGTGGCGACAACCGTCCGCCGCGCCCGCCCGCCGCTCGCGACGGTGCCGCGCCGCGTCCCGGCATGCCGCGCCCCAACCCGGCGATGATGCCCAAGTCCCCGGCCGCCTTCGGCCGCGGACCTGCCGGCCCCGGTGGCCCCGGTGGTCCTGGTGGCCGTGCCGGTGGTCCCGGCGGCCCCGGTCGCCCGGGAGCCCCCGGCCGCACCGGTGCGCCCGGTCGTGGCGCACCCGCCGGTGCCGGTCGCCCCGGCGGCGGCTTCGGCCCCAGCGGTGGTGGCCGCCCCGGCGGCGGCAACCGTCCCGGCCAGCGCGGCCAGACCCAGGGTGCGTTCGGTCGCCCCGGTGGTCCGTCGCGACGTGGTCGCAAGTCGAAGCGCGCTCGTCGCCAAGAGTTCGAGGCCATGGATGCCCCCACGCTGGGCGGCATGCGGGTCCGCAAGGGCAACGGGGAGACCATCCGTCTCGCCCGCGGCGCCTCGCTGACCGACTTCGCCGACAAGGCCGGTATCGACGCAGCCCAGCTGGTGCAGATGCTGTTCCACCTCGGCGAGATGGTCACCGCCACCGAGTCGGTCAACGACGCCACGCTCGAGCTCATCGGTGAGGAGCTCAACTACGTCATCGAGATCATCTCGCCCGAGGACGAGGACCGCGAGCTGCTCTCGTCGTTCGACATCGAGTTCGGCTCCGACGACGGCGACGAGTCCGACCTGGTGTTCCGCCCGCCGGTGGTCACCGTCATGGGTCACGTCGACCACGGAAAGACCAAGCTCCTCGACGCGCTGCGCAACGCCAACGTCGTCGACAAGGAGGCCGGTGGCATCACCCAGCACATCGGTGCCTACCAGGTCGCCACCGACGTCGACGGCAACGAGCGCCGGATCACCCTCATCGACACCCCGGGTCACGAGGCGTTCACCGCCATGCGTGCGCGTGGTGCGCAGGCCACCGACATCGCGATCCTCGTGGTGGCGGCCGACGACGGCGTCATGCCGCAGACGGTCGAGGCGCTCAACCACGCCCGCGCCGCCGGCGTCCCGATCGTCGTCGCGGTCAACAAGATCGACAAGCCCGACGCCGACCCGACCAAGGTCCGCGGCCAGCTGACCGAGTACGGCCTGGTGCCCGAGGAGTACGGCGGCGACTCGATGTTCGTCGACGTCTCGGCCAAGTCCGAGCTCAACCTCGACAAGCTGCTCGAGGCCGTCGTCCTGACCGCCGACGCCTCGCTCGACCTGCGGGCCAACCCCACGCAGGACGCACAGGGTCTGGTCGTCGAGGCCCACCTCGACCGCGGTCGCGGCCCCGTGGCCACGATCCTGGTCCAGCGCGGCACGCTGCGCGTCGGCGACTCGATCGTCGCCGGTGCGGCCTACGGCCGGGTGCGCGCCATGCTCGACGAGCACGGCGACGAGATCACCGAGGCCCTCCCGGCACGTCCGGCGATGGTGCTCGGCCTCAGCGCGGTGCCCGGTGCGGGTCAGAACTTCCTCGTCGTCGACGACGACCGGATGGCCCGCCAGATCGCCGAGAAGCGCGAGTCCCGCCAGCGTGCGGCCATGCAGGCCAAGCGCAACGTGCGGCGCACGCTGGAGGACTTCATGGCCTCGATGGAGAAGGGTGCGAGCCAGGAGCTCAACCTGATCCTCAAGGGCGACGTGTCCGGTTCGGTCGAGGCCCTCGAGGACGCGCTGTCACAGATCGACGTCGGCGACGAGGTCAGCATCCGCGTCATCGACCGCGGTGTCGGTGCGATCACCGAGACCAACGTCGACCTGGCCGCCGCCTCCGACGCGATCATCATCGGCTTCAACGTCCGCCCGCAGGGCAAGGCGACCGAGATGGCCGACAAGGAGGGCGTGGAGATCCGGTACTACACCGTCATCTACCAGGCCATCGACGAGATCGAGGCGGCCCTCAAGGGCATGCTCAAGCCGGAGTTCGAGGAGTCGACCCTGGGCCAGGCGGAGATCCGAGCGATCTTCTCCAGCTCCAAGATCGGCAAGATCGCCGGCTGCATGGTCACCAGCGGTGTGATCCGGCGCAACGCCAAGGTCCGGGTCCTGCGCGACAGCAAGGTGGTGGCCGACAACCTCGACCTCGCCTCGCTCAAGCGCGAGAAGGACGACGCCTCCGAGGTCCGCGAGGGCTTCGAGTGCGGTCTGGTGCTGCGCAGCTTCCAGGACATCAAGGAGGGCGACATCATCGAGGCCTTCGAGATGCGGGAGATCCCCCGGAGCTGACGCTCCCCACCACAGGCGGCCCCCGCTTCGCGGGGGCCGCCTGCGGCGTCACAGGCGCGGAGCGGCTCCGCCGCGCTCGTCGTCGGTTCCGCCCTGCCAGGCTCGCTCCGCTCGCACCACCGGCGGGCGGTGCCCCGTCCAGCTCGTCCGGCGCCGCAGCGGCGCCGTACTGATAGGAAGAAACCATGAGCAGTCCTCGCGTGCGCAAGATCGCCGACCGGATCCAGGTGATCGTCGCCGAGATGCTGGAGCGGCGGATCAAGGACCCGCGGCTCGGGTTCGTCACCATCACCGACGTCCGTCTCACCGGCGACGGCCAGCAGGCCTCGATCTTCTACACGGTGCTCGGCACCGAGGAGGAGATGGCCGGCACCGCCGCCGCGCTCGAGTCCGCCAAGGGCGTCCTGCGCTCGGAGGTGGCCAAGCAGCTCGGCACCCGCATCGTCCCGACGCTCACCTTCTTCCACGACGCGCTGCCCGACGAGGCCCGGGCGCTCGACGAGGTGCTGGCCCGCGCCCGCGCCCTCGACGAGGCGACCGCGGCCGCCCGCGGCACGACGTACGCCGGCGAGCCCGACCCCTACAAGAAGCCGCGCGAGGCCGGGGACGACGACCCCGACGACCCCGACGAGACGGCCGACGAGACGGACGACGAGCCGTCCGACGCCGACACCCGCGAGGCGTGAGCGTCGAGCCCGGCCTGGTGGTCGTCGACAAGCCCGGGGGGATGACGTCGCACGACGTGGTCGCCCGGGTGCGTCGCCTCGCCGGCACCCGCAAGGTGGGTCACGCCGGCACCCTCGACCCGATGGCCACCGGGGTGCTGGTGCTCGGCGTGGACCGGGCGACCCGGCTCCTGGGTCACCTGGTGCTCACCGAGAAGTCCTATGACGCCACGATCCGGCTCGGGGTCGCCACCACCACCGACGACGCCGAGGGCGAGGTCGTTTCCGAGAGCCCCGCCGAGCACCTGGTCGAGGCCGAGGTGCGGGCAGTGCTCGCCGGCTTCGTCGGCGAGATCGACCAGGTCCCGACCGCGGTCTCGGCGATCAAGGTCGACGGCAAGCGCGCCTACCAGCGCGTCCGCGACGGTGAGGAGGTCGAGCTCCAGCCGCGCCGGGTCACCGTCCACGACCTGACCGTCCACGAGGTCACCGGCCCGGACGTCCGGATCTCGGTGCGCTGCTCCAGCGGCACCTACATCCGCGCGATCGCCCGCGACGCCGGGCGGGCCCTGGGTGTGGGTGGCCACCTGACCGCGTTGCGGCGCACGGCGGTCGGCGCGTTCGACCTCACCGCCGCCCGCACGCTCGACGAGCTGGCCGACGGATTCGCGGTGGTCCCGATCGCCGCCGCGGCGCGGGCGACGTTCGCCGCCGTCGACCTCGACGAGCAGGAGGCCGGCGACGTCCGTTTCGGACGGCGCCTCGCGCGCCCCCTGGCCGGCCTGACCGCGGTCTTCGACCCGTCGGGGGCGTTCCTGGCCCTCTACGAGCCGGCCGGCGACGGCTCGCGCGCCGTCGCCGTCTTCGTCTGACCCCACCCGGTGGGTGGGCGGCAGCCGCGGCGGGTCGCTGGTTCTCTACGCTGGGCGTCGTGACGATCTGGCGCTCCTCCGACGAGGTCCCGGCTGCGGTGGTCGGGTCCGGGACGGCCGTCACGGTCGGCAACTTCGACGGCGTCCACCGCGGCCACCGGGTCGTGCTCGCCCGCGCTCGCGCGCGGGCCGACGACCTCGGCGTACCCCTGGTCACCGTGACGTTCGACCCGCACCCGATGGCCGTGCTGCGCCCCGAGCACGCGCCCTCGATGCTGACCACGCTCGAGGAGCGGGCGGCGCTGCTGGCCGAGGCCGGGGTCGACCACGTCCTCGCGCTGCCGTTCGACCTCGACGTCGCCGCCTGGGCGCCGCAGGAGTTCGTCGACCGCGTGCTCGTGGAGAGCCTGCGGGCGCGGTCGGTGGTGGTCGGGGCCAACTTCCGCTTCGGGCACCGCGCCGCCGGCGACCTCGCGTTCCTGGTCGAGGCAGGCACCCGGGCCGGGTTCGCCGCCGAGGGCGTCGAGCTCGACGGGGGACCGCAGGTCTGGTCGTCGACGTACGTCCGCACCTGCCTGGCCGCGGGCGACGTCGCCGGTGCCGCCGAGGCGCTGGGCCGACCGTTCGCGGTCCGCGGCGTCGTGGTCCGCGGCGACCAGCGCGGTCGCGAGCTCGGCTACCCGACCGCCAACGTGCCCACCGACGGCCTGACCGCCGCCCCCGCCGACGGCGTCTACGCCGGTCGGCTGCGCCGCCTCGACACGGGGGAGTCCTTCCCGACCGCGATCAGCGTCGGCACCAACCCGACGTTCGACGACGTGCGCTACCGGCGCATCGAGAGCTACGTGCTCGACCGCACCGACCTCGAGCTGTACGACGTCGAGGTCGAGGTCACCTTCGTCCACCGGCTCCGCGGGATGGTCGCCTTCGAGGGGATCGACCCGCTCGTCGCCCAGATGGCCGACGACGTCCGCCGGGCGCGGGAGCTGCTGGGTGCCTGAGATCACCGGCGACACCGAGGTGGACAGGGCCGAGAGCTGGTTCCTGGCGCACGGCCTGTCCTACTTCGTGCCCGACGTCCGGTCCTCGGTGCGCGCCGCGCTGCGACCGCGCCGGTTCCTGCCGCCGATGCTGGGCGTCGTGCTGCTGGCGATCGCCATCGGCGTGCTGCTCGCCTGGTGGTCCGAAGAGATCAGTGCGGCCCCTGCCGTGCTGTTCTCCTTCGTGGGTGCCGGCCTGGTGGTCTACGCGATGACCGCCCTGCGAGCCGGTCCGATCGTGCGCTGGGCCGGGGGCCGCACGCTGAGCACCCTGCGGCTGCTGGTGCCGATGGCCAGTCGCGCGCTGCCGCTGCTGCTGGTCTTCGTCACCTTCCTGTTCATCAACGCCGAGGCGTGGCAGATGACCGCGAACCTCTCGCCCGGCCTGCTCTGGACGACGGTCCTGCTGCTGACCACGCTCGCCGTGGTCTTCCTGCTGGTCCGCCTGCCGGAGGAGGTCGACCGCGTCGACGACGCCGTCGACGAGGAGTTCCTGCGCCGCACCACCCGCGGCACCCCGCTGGAGGCGGCGACCGTGCGGCTGCTCGACGCCGGCGTCGACCCGGCGCGCCACGCCGAGGTCACCGGCTACGCCCGCGCCAACCTGATCCTCGTCCTGCTCGTGGTCCAGGTCGTCCAGGTGCTGCTGCTGATCGTCGCGGTGTTCGTGTTCTTCCTGGTCTTCGGGTCGCTGATCATGACCCAGACGGTGCAGGAGGCCTGGACCGGGCTCGAGGGCGGCATCGACAACGTCGGCAACCTCAGCATCTCGGTCCAGCTGATGAAGGTCTCGCTGTTCCTGGCCACCTTCTCCGGGCTCTACTTCACCGTCAACGCGGTCACCGACGACGCCTACCGCAGCCAGTTCTTCGCCTCGGTCACCGAGGAGCTCGACCGGGCGGTCGGGATGCGCGCGGTCTACCTCACCCTGCGCGAGCGGCAGGACGCGCCGCCGGCCCCCTGACCCCGGCTACCGCTCCTCGACGTCGACGAGGTGCCCGAAGGCCACCAGCCGGTCGTCGGTGTGGAACAGCTCGGCGCAGGTCGTCAGGGTGAGCAGCCGCTCCTCGCCCTCCACGGGCCCCACGCCGCCGTCGGGGTTGACCGGGACCGGGTCGACGACCCAGCCCGAGGTGAAGGGGACCCGCAGGTCGTCGCCGCCGGTGTCGAGGCGGTAGGTGTAGACCGCGTCGCGGGTCTCCAGCACGACGGTGTCGCCGGGCTCGAGGTCGGGCATGTCGCGCAGCGGCTCGCCGTGGGTGATCCGGTGCCCGGCGAGCGCGTAGTTGCCGACCTCGCCCGGCCCGGCGGAGTCCTCGAAGTGACCGATGCCCGAGGCGAGCGCGTCGTCCTCGACGCCCTCGAGCACCGGGATCGCGTAGTCGTCTCCCAGCGCCGGGATCCGCAGGATGGCCGTGGCCCGGCCCTGGTCGGTCTGGACGTCGGCGCCGGCCTCGCTCCTCGGCTGGGCCCACTCCTTCTCCAGCCGCTGGACCGTGTCGTCGTGCCGGCGCTGCGAGACGTAGTTGGTGCCGTAGAGCTGCCACCCGATCCACGCCAGGATCGCCAGCCCCGACAGCACCAGACCGAGGCCGAGCCAGAACGTCCACGAGCGGCGCCGGTCGCGGCGCCGGTACGCCGCCTCGGCCTGGTCGTCGTCCCGCACGTCGGTCACGGGGTCAGTGTCCCAGGCCGGGATCCGGTCGGCACGTCTGTGTAAGTGAGGTGACATAGTCGTGTTAGTTTCGGGGCCATGACCTCCCGCGTGGGTGCGAGCCGCCGCACCGTCCTGTCCGCCGCGGCCGCCGCGCCGGCGGCGGCCGCCGTCCTCCACGGCACCGCCGCTCCCGCCGTCGCCGGGGCACCCGCCATCCTCAAGCCCCTCCCGCCCGAGCGGTTCGTCGACCACGGCACCAACGCCGAGATGCGCTGGGAGTCCGCCGACCCGCGGCGCCACCTCACGCCTCAGTCCGACCTGTTCGTGCGCAACCACACGAGCACGCCGACGATCGACCCCTCGACGTACGCGCTGCGCGTCTTCGGTGACGGGCTCGCGACCGCCCGCGGCGAGGCCGACGCCCTCAGCCTCACCCTCCGCGACCTCCAGCGCCTGCCGCGCACGCGGCTGACCTCGGTCCACGAGTGCACCGGCAACGGGCGCAGCTTCTTCACCACCCAGCAGGGCCAGGCCGTCAGCGGCACGGCGTGGCGGCTCGGGTCGGTCGGGACCGTGCAGTGGGAGGGCGTGCGCCTGCGGTCGGTGCTGCGCCGGCTCGGCCTGTCGTCCGACGCGGTGTCGATCATGGCCACTGGTCTCGACGACCCGTTCCGCAGCGGCGGCACCGACCACGGGCGCGTGCGCAGGCCTTTCCCGGTCGAGAAGGCCCTCGACGACGCGCTGCTGGCCTGGGGGGCCAACGGCGAGCCACTGCTGCCCGACCACGGGTTCCCGCTGCGTCTCGTGCTGCCCGGCTGGATCGGGGTCGCCAGCATCAAGTGGCTCGGCTCGCTCGAGGTCGCCCGGCGCGAGCTCACCTCGCCGTGGAACACCACCTTCTACCGCCTCACCGGCGGCTCCTACCCGGCCGACTCCCCGGCGCTGACCGTCAACCCCGTGCGCTCGGCCTGGGAGCTGCCGCTCGGCGCGACCCTGCGCGCCGGCGTCACCCACCGGCTCACCGGCCGCTCGTGGAGCGGCGCCGCCCCGATCGCGCGGGTCGAGGTCAGCCTCGACGGCGGCGACACGTGGCAGCGCGCCGACCTCGACGATCGCGGGCACGGGCACCACCACCGCGACCGCGGCGACCGCGGGTTCGGCTGGACCTCGTGGTCGGTCACCTGGCGCCGGCCGGCGGCGGGGTCCCACCAGCTCCTCGCGAGGGCCACGGACCGGGCCGGGCGCACCCAGCCCGACGTGACGCCGTACAACTCCCAGGGCTACTTCTTCGACGCCGTCGTGCGCCACCCGGTGACGGTGTCCTGAGGGGAGCCGGTCAGGCGCGCAGCCAGGTGAGCACGGCTCGCACGCGCCGGTGGTCGTCGTCGGCGGACGACAGGTCGAGCTTGGTGAAGATCCCGTTGATGTGCTTGGCGACCGCCTTCTCGGTGACCACGAGGCGCGCGGCGATCGCGGCGTTGGACCGCCCCTCGGCCATCAGCCCCAGCACCTCGCGCTCGCGCGGGGTGAGCCGGTCGACCGGCTCCTCGCGACGCCGCGCCATGATCGCCGCGACCACCTCGGGGTCGAGCACCGTGGCGCCGGCGGCCACGCGTCGTACGCCGTCGACGAACTCGGCGACGTCGGAGACGCGGTCCTTGAGCAGGTAGCCGACCGCCCCCTCGCCGCTGGCGAGCAGCTCGCGCGCGTAGAGCTGCTCGACGTACTGGGAGATCACCATCACCGGGAAGCCGGGCCGGGCCGCGCGTGCGGCGATGGCCGCCCGGAGGCCCTCGTCGGTCTGCGTCGGCGGCAGTCGTACGTCGACGACGGCGGCGTCGGCGGCGGGGTCGCTCAGCGCCTCGGTGAGCGAGGGCGCGTCCTCGGCGGCGTGCAGGATCTCGAAGCCGTTGGCCTCGAGGAGCTGGATCATCCCGGCCCTGAGGAGGGCGTGGTCCTCGGCGAGGACAAGTCGCACGGCACCTCCAGGGTCACCACCGTCGGCCCGTCGGTCGGGCTGCTCACCGACATCGTGCCGTCGAGGGCGGCCAATCGGCGACCCAGCCCCCGCAACCCGGTGCCGGCGGCCGGGTCTGCGCCGCCCGCACCGTCGTCGACGACGCGGGTGACCAGCCGCTCGCCGTCGTGGGACAGCTCGATCGACGCGGCACTCGCGCCGGCGTGCTTGCCGACGTTGGCCAGGCACTCGGCGACCCCGAAGTAGACCGCCGACTCGACCGGCGCGGGGGGACGTCCGTCGAGCCGGGCGGTGACCACCACCGGCACTGCCATGTCGAGGGCGAGCGCCTCGACCGCGCCGGCCAGCCCACGGTCGGCCAGCACCGGGGGATGGATGCCGCGGACCACCGAGCGCAGGTCGTTGATGGCCGCCGACGTCGTCGAGCGCGCCTCGCCGACGAGCCGGCGGGCGCCGTCGGGGTCGCGCTCGAACATCTGCTCCGCCAGGCCCAGGCTCATCGACAGTGCGACCAGCCGGGCCTGCGGGCCGTCGTGCAGGTCGCGCTCGAGGCGGCGCAGCTCGGCGGCGGCGTGGTCGACGGCCTCGGCGCGGGTCTCGGTCAGCTGCTGCACGCGCTGCTGCAGCCGCTCGGTGCGGCTGGTGGCGAGGAACCAGAGGTCGATCTGGCTGCGCGTCCGCATCTTGGGGCGGAGCGTCCACCACCACAGCGGCCAGGTGACCACGGCGATCGCCTCCACCACGCACAGCAGCGCCAGCAGCCAGCCGAAGGTGCACGCCCACGCCGTCCAGGCCAGGTCGCGCCACGACATCGGGTCGCGGACCACCGCGACCAGTGCGTGCCACGGGTGGCGCGGCACCGGCAGGTAGGGACGGGGCACGTCGAGCCCGAGCACCTCGGCGGCCATCCGGCGGTGGGCGTCGGCGACGAGCCGGGTGAGCGGCAGCGAGATCGCGAGCAGCAACGCCCCGACCCAGACCACCATCAGGACCGCGCCGACGACGGTGAGCACCAGCAGCACCAGCGCCACGACCCCGAGCAGCAGGTGGGCGACGGCGTACCCCGTCAGCCGCAGGTGGCCGGGAGGCTCGAACGGCGGCGCCGGCTCGGCCTCGGTCGTGGTGGTCACGGGTCGATCCTCCCGCGTCGCCGCGGGCCGGCGCAGTGGTGCTGGCACCACCGCGGGAGGGGTGGCTGCGCCCCTGACCCGGCGCGCCCGGCTCACGAGGCTGAGGTCTGCACCGATCCCGACCTCATGCAGACCAGGAGCACCCCCATGACCAACCCCCTCACCACCCTCCCGCGGCGTGCCGCTCGCTGGAGCGCGACCCACCCGTGGCGCGCCATCGGCGCCTGGTTCGCGTTCGTGGCGATCGCCGTCGCCCTGGCGTCGCTCGTGCCCACCGTCGAGGCCGACGACGCCGACTACCGGATGGGCGAGTCCGGCCGCGCCGACGCGATGATCGCCGCCGCCGGGCTCGACCCGGCGGAGTCCGAGAACGTCCTGGTCACCGCCGCCGGGACCGGCGCGCCCGACGCCGAGGTCGCCGACGCGGCCGCCGCCGACCTCCGGACCCGGGTGCAGACCCTTCCCGGCGTCGAGAAGGTCCTCGTGCCGCAGTGGAGCGACGACCGCTCGGCGCTGCTGGTGCCGATCCAGCTGACCCGCGACGGGGAGGACGATCGCGGCGACCTCGCGGCCGAGCTGCACGACGCCGCGGCGGCCGTCGCCTCGGCCCACGACGGGCTGGAGGTGCGGGCCACCGGCGACGTCACGATGGACTCCGCCATCGACGACCGGGTCGCCGACGACCTCGCCGCCGCGGAGGGCATCAGCCTGCCGATCACCCTGCTGCTGATGCTGGTCGCGTTCGGCGCCCTCGTGGCCGCCGGCCTCCCCGTGCTGCTGGCCGCCAGCAGCGTCGCGGCCACCGTCGGCGTGATGGCCCCGCTGTCGCACCTGGTGCCCGCGGAGTCGACGGTGACCAGCATGATCGTGCTGATCGGCATGGCCGTCGGCGTCGACTACTCGCTCTTCTACCTCAAGCGCGAGCGGGAGGAGCGAGCCGCCGGTCGCACCACCCTCGAGGCCGTCGACATCGCCGCGCAGACCTCCGGTCACTCCATCCTGGTCTCCGGCGGCGCCGTTGTGGTCGCGATGTCCGGGCTGTTCCTGGTCGGCGACACGACGTTCAACAGCCTGGCGATCGGCTCCATCCTCGTCGTCGGCGTGGCCGTGCTGGGCTCGATCACCGTCCTGCCCGCGCTGCTGGCGGGCCTGGGCCGGTGGGTCGACCGTCCGCGGGTGCCGCTGCTGTGGCGCCTCAACGCCCGGATCGGCCGCGGCGGGCTGAGCCGCCGCCTGCTCGCGCCCGTCGTACGCCGTCCGGTGGCGGCGCTGGTCCTCTCCACCGTCGTGGTCGTCGGGCTCGCCCTCCCCGCGCTCGGCCTGCGCATCCACTCGGCCAACCTCGACACCCTGCCGGGCTCGATCACCGAGGTGCAGACCGCACGCGACCTGAACGCGGCGTTCCCGGCCGAGGGCGCCAGCGCCACCGTCGTCGTCCGCGCCGAGGCCGACGCGGCCGGGCGGGTGGCCGCGGCGCTCGTCGCCCTGGAGCGCGGTGCCGTCGCCGGAGACGACTTCGTCGACACCGAGGCGGAGCCTCTCGCGTCCGCCGACCGCACCACGACCGTGCTCGAGCTCGCGATGCCCTACGAGGAGTCCGACGAGCGGGTCGACGACGCCCTGCGCGACCTGCGTGACGACCTGGTGCCCGCAGCGACCGGCGGGCTGGGCGGCGACGTCGAGACCGCCGTGGGCGGCGGCCCCGCCGAGAGCCTCGACTTCGCCGACCGGTTGGGGGAGCGGCTCCCGCTGATCATCGGGTTCGTGCTGCTGCTGACCTGCGTGATCATGCTGACGACGTTCCGCAGCGTCGTGATCGCCGGTCTCTCGGCGGTGCTCAACCTGGCCTCGGTGGGCGTCGCCTTCGGTCTGATGGTCCTGGTCTTCCAGGAGGGGCTGGGCGCCGACCTGCTCGACTTCACCACCCCGGGCTTCGTCATCGACTGGGTGCCGCTGTTCGTGCTCGTCGTGCTGGTCGGGCTCTCGATGGACTACCACGTCTTCGTGCTCAGCCGGGTGCGTGAGCTCGTCGACGCCGGTCTGCCCACGCGCCAGGCCGTCGAGCGGGGGATCGCCGAGACCGCGGGGGTGGTCACCAGCGCCGCGTCGGTGATGGTCTCGGTGTTCGCGATCTTCGCGACCCTGTCGATGCTGGAGATGAAGATGATGGGCGTGGCGCTGTCGGCCGCGATCCTGCTCGACGCCACGCTGGTGCGACTGGTGATGCTGCCGGCCGCCCTCGTGCTGCTCGGGGAGCGCTCGTGGTGGCCGTCGCGGCCCGCGGCCGCCGTCGCCGCCGAGCAGCCGGCGGGGATCAGGCCGACGACACCGTCACCGGCACTCCGTTGAGCGCGGCGTTGCCCGAGACGTCGAGCAGGTCGGGGTCGGTGAGGTCGTTGATCGAGACCCCGGCGACCGTGCGGGCGTGGGTCAGGCGGGTGCCCTCGACCTGGTGCCCGTAGCCGTGGGGGAGTGAGACCACCCCCGGCATCATGTCCTCGGCACCGCTGACCTCGACCTCGACCGCGCCGACCCGCGAGGAGATCACCACTCTCGCGCCGTCGGCGATCCCGCGGGCGGCCAGGTCGTCGGGGTGCATCAGCAGGTGGTGCCGGGGACGGCCCCGGGTCAGCCTGGTGGTGTTGTGCAGCCAGGAGTTGCAGTCGCGCTGGTGGCGGCGGCCGATGAGCACCAGCTCGTCGGTCGCCGGCGGCTCGGCCGCGGCCAGCCGCGCCAGGTCGGGCCCGAGCATCTCCATCAGCAACGCGGGGACCAGGTCGATCCGTTGCTCGTCGGTCTGCAGGCGCCCCGGCATGGTGGGGCGCAGCGGTCCGAGGTCGACGCCCTCGGGGTGCTCGACCAGCGCGGCGGCGGTCGTGCGGCCGCCGGTGTCGAGCAGCAGCTCGATGAGGTCGGCCGGGGCGGCCGAGAGCTGCGCCGCCGCGTCGTCGCCGAGCGGCACGCCCAGCCGCTCGGCGAGCCGGGTCGTCAGCCCGGCGAAGATCTCCCAGTCGTGGCGCTGGTCGTCGTCGCGCTCGAACACCGCCGGCGTCCAGCGGGCGGTGTTGCGCACGGCGAAGCCGTGGAAGACCAGGTCGTACTGGTCGCGCTCGAGCGCGCTGGTCGGCGGCAGCACGACGTCGGCGTGCCGCGTCGTCTCGTTGAGGTAGAGGTCGATCGAGACCATGAACTCGAGCCCGTCGAGCGCCTCGGCCAGGCCGCGCCCGTCGGGGGTCGACAGCACCGGGTTGCCGGCGACGGTGACCATCGCCCGGATCGCGCCCTCGCCCGGCGTCCGGATCTCCTCGGCCATCGTCGAGGCCGGCAGCTCACCGGCGAGCTCCGGGATGCCCCGTACCCGGCTGCGCCAGCGGCCGTGCCGACCCGGACCGACGACGCGCCGCCCGACCGTGTCGACCGCCGGCTCGGGGAACATCGCGCCGCCCGGCTCGTCGAAGTGACCCGCGACCAGGTTGAGGCAGGCGATCGCCCACTGGCACAGCGTCCCGAACCGCTGGGTGGAGACCCCCATGCGCCCGTAGACGACGCCGGACCCCGCGACCGCGAGCTCGCGGGCCAGGCCGCGCACGACGTCGGCGCCGACGCCGGAGAGCGCCTCGGCCCGCTCGGGCGTGAACGGCGCCACCAGCTCGGCCAGCCGGTCGAGCCCGTCGACGTACGCCGGCGGTCGGGCGAGCCCCTCGCTGACCAGCACGTGCAGCATCGCCAGCAGCACGGCCGCGTCGCTGCCCGGGCGGACGAAGTGGTGCTCGTCGGCGACCTTGGCGGTCTCGGTGCGCCGCGGGTCGAGCACGACCATCCGGCCGCCCCGGGCGCGCAGGTCGCGCACGCGCTGGGGGAAGTCGGGCACGGTCATCAGCGAGCCGTTGGACGCCATCGGGTTGGCCCCGACGACGAGGAAGAACGCGGTGCGGTCGAGGTCGGGCACCGGCACCATCAGCTGGTGGCCGTAGAGCTGCCAGGCCACGAGCTGGTGCGGCACCTGGTCGACCGTCGAGGCACTGAACCGGTGGTGCGTGCCCAGCGCGCGCACGAAGGCCGGGCCGTGGGTGCCGAACCCGAGCGAGTGGGCGTTGGGGTTGCCGAGGTAGACGCCCACCGCGTCGCCGCCGTGGGCGGTGGTGGTGGCGGCGAGCCGGTCGGCCACCAGGTCGAGGGCGTCGTCCCAGTCGAGCTCGACCCACTGCGGTCCGTCGGGCCCGTCGACGCGGCGCACGGGACGGCGCAACCGGTCGGGGTCGGCGTACACGTCGGCCATCGAGACGCCCTTGGGGCAGACGTAGCCCCGCGACAACGGGTCGTCGGGGTTGCCGCGGATGCCGGTGACGACACCGTCCTCGAGGGTCAGGCGCAGGCCGCAGATCGCCTCGCACAGGTTGCACACGCCGAGGCGCGTCCCGGTGAAGCCGGGAGGGACGGGTGGCTGGCTCAGGACGCCCATCGGGTCATGGTGGCACCCCCGGGCGTCCACGGCGAGTGCCTCGACGCTGCCCACCGGCTTCGGGTGGGCGCGAACGGGTACGGTCCCGAGCACCACCGATCCGACGTAGATGGAGGACCGCGATGTCTGTGTCCCTGAACAAGGGCGGCAACGTCAGCCTGAGCAAGATCGCCCCCAGCCTCACCGCCGTGACCATCGGCCTGGGCTGGGACACCCGCCTGACGGCGGGCGCCGACTTCGACCTCGACGCCAGTGCCCTGGTCTGCGGGCAGGACGGGCGGGTCCTCGACGACAGCCACTTCGTCTTCTACAACAACCTGCGCTCCCCGGACGGCACGGTCGAGCACACCGGCGACAACCTCACCGGCGAGGGCGAGGGCGACGACGAGTCCGTCAACGTCGACCTGCAGGGCATGTCGGCGCAGGTCGACAAGATCGTCTTCCCGGTCTCCATCCACGACGCCGACGCGCGCCGGCAGTCCTTCGGCCAGGTCACCAACGCCTTCATCCGGGTCGTCGACCGTGCCACCGGCACCGAGCTGGCCCGCTACGACCTGTCCGAGGACGCCTCCAGCGAGACGGCGATGCTCTTCGGCGAGCTCTACCGCCGCGACGGCGAGTGGAAGTTCCGCGCGATCGGTCAGGGCTACGCCTCGGGGCTGGCCGGGATCGCCCGCGACTACGGCGTCAACGTCGGCTGAGACCGACCTACCGTCCGACCACCGGACCCCGTGGAGGCGGGGATCGCGCACCAGCCTGGACTCGTTTGTAGTGTTACCTCCGCAACCCACACACCGACCCGAAGGATGATCGACATGGTAGTGAGCCTGAGCAAGGGCGGAAACGTCTCCCTGACCAAGGAGGCCGGGCCCGCCGGACTCAACAAGGTGCTCGTCGGCCTCGGCTGGGACGTGCGCACCACCACCGGTCAGGACTTCGACCTCGACGCCTCCGCGCTGTCCTGCGGCGCCGACGGCAAGGTCGTCACCGACCAGCACTTCATCTTCTACAACAACCTCACCTCGCCCGACGGCTTCGTCGTCCACCAGGGCGACAACCGCACCGGTGAGGGCGAGGGCGACGACGAGGTCGTCGAGGTCGACCTGGCCGGCATGGGTGCCGACGTCGACAAGGTCGTCTTCGCCGTCTCGATCGACCAGGCTGACGCCCGCGGGCAGAACTTCGGCCAGGTGACCGGCGCCTTCATCCGCGTCGTCGACGCCAACAACGGCACCGAGCTCGCCCGCTACGACCTCTCCGAGGACGCCTCCAGCGAGACCGCCATGGTCTTCGGCGAGCTCTACCGCAACGCCGCCGAGTGGAAGTTCCGCGCCATCGGCCAGGGCTACGCCTCCGGCCTCGCCGGCATCGTGCGCGACTACGGCGTGAACCTCTGACGGTCGCGACCGTCGCCCTCTCCCAACTGACAGTGAGCTGAACCTGTGGAACTGCTGAAGGCCCTTCGCTGGTCTTTCCTGATCACCCTGATCGGCCTCGCGGTCGCGTTCTGGTACGACACCTGGACGGGGTTGTCGATCACCGCCATCCTGATCGTCCTCGAGGTCTCGCTCTCGTTCGACAACGCCGTCGTCAACGCCAAGGTGTTGACCCGGATGTCGGAGTTCTGGCGGACGATCTTCCTGACCGTCGGCATCCTCATCGCCGTCTTCGGCATGCGGCTGCTGTTCCCGTTGGTGATCGTGTTCGTCACGGCCAACCTCGGGCCGGTCGAGGCGTGGGAGCTGGCACTGGAGAAGGGCAACCCGGAGACCCCGGGCACCTACGGCTACATCCTCGAAGAGGCAGAGCCGCTCATCGCGGCCTTCGGTGGCATGTTCCTGCTGATGATCTTCCTCGACTTCGTCTTCGACGAGGACAAGGAGCACCACTGGTTCGGTCCGGTGGAGCGGGCGATGTCCAGGGCCGCAGCCTTCCCCGCGGTCTCGGTGCTGGTCGCCCTGATCTGGCTCTTCACGTTCTCGCGGATCTTCTCCGAGGACGCCGAGGACCTGATGCTCGCCGGGGTCTTCGGCATCATCCTCTACCTGTTGGTCGGTGGCCTCGGTGACTTCTTCGAGGGCGGACTGGAGGTCGAGGACGACGACGACCTCGGTCACAACCCGCCGGTACCGGCCGGCGCGACCCCGGGCGGTGGCACGGGTGCGAGCGGCACCGACCGCGGTACCCAGACCAAGTCGCGCAGCACCGGCAAGGAGGTCGGCGCCGTGGCGCTGGCGACGGGCAAGGCGGGGTTCTCGCTGTTCCTCTACCTCGAGCTGCTCGACGCGTCGTTCAGCTTCGACGGCGTGATCGGCGCGTTCGCGATCACGTCCGACCCGATCATCATCGCGATCGGTCTCGGTGTCGGCGCGTTCTACGTCCGGTCGATCACGATCTACCTGGTGCACCAGGGAACGTTGAGCGAGTACGTGTTCCTCGAGCACGGCGCGCACTGGGCGATCGGCGCCCTGGCGTTCCTGCTGTTCGCCAACCTCGGGCTCCACGTCCCCGAGGTGGTCACCGGGCTGATCGGCGTCGGGTTCATCCTGGCCGCGCTGTGGTCGAGCGTCCGTTACAACAGGTCGCACGCCGACGAGGACCACACGCTGCACGTGTAGCCCTCCGCAGCACCCGTTCCGACG
The DNA here is from genome assembly GCF_058559815.1 of Nocardioides sp. WJ219. Lineage (NCBI taxonomy): Bacteria > Bacillati > Actinomycetota > Actinomycetes > Propionibacteriales > Nocardioidaceae > Nocardioides > Nocardioides sp. WJ219. The sequence goes on along the minus strand of NZ_JBZUJV010000002.1, from coordinate 459,317 downwards.
TCGGCCCGTCCCTCTCGCAGAGGGGCGGGCCGACGTCGTTGCCGCGACTCGTACGATGACGAACGTGGCGAGTCGCACCCCGGAGTCGCAGCGCGAGGCGACCCGGAGCGCGCTCGACCAGCTGATGGAGGACTTCCGTCACCTCGACCACGCCCAGCGCACCCTGCGCGGCATGGTCGAGAGCTTCCAGGCCTACCTGCCCGAGCGGGCGGCGTCCTCGGGCCTGGTCCCGCGGTTCCGGGTGCTCGACCAGGAGGCCGAGCGGCTGATCGGGGAGTACCTCACCACCCTCGACCAGCACCCCTACGACGAGACCCTCGACCAGCGGAGCCTCGGCGACGCGCACCGCGCCTACGCCGACGTGGGGCCCCGGCTCGCCCGGCACGCCGCGGCGCTCGACCAGGTCGTCGCCGACTACGACGCCGAGCTGACCCGCATCGGCCGGGCCGTCCAGCGGGCGCGCGAGCTGCGGGAGGTCGCGGCCGGCCAGGCGCGGCGGGTCGCCGACGCCGCGACGGTCCTGCGCCAGACCGGGCTCGAGGCCCCCGAGCTCAACGGCCTCCTGGCCCGCACCCGCACGGCCGCCCTGGTGGCCAGCGACTGGCAGCCGGCGACCGGGCTCCCCGCCCTCGAGCAGGCCGCCGCCGAGCTCGAGGAGGTGGCCGCGGCCGTCGAGCAGCTCGCAGCCGACTACCCGCAGCGGGTCGCCAAGGCACCCACCCGTCGTACGTCGTTGCGCACCGCGGTCGACGCCGTCGAGTCCCGCTTCGACCGGATGCACGACGACCTCGCCGCACTGCGCCGCGAGTTCAGCCTGGGCAACTGGGACGACCTCGACTCCACCGAGGACTCGGTGCGCCAGCACCTGGCCGCCGCCCGCAGCCGGCTCCACGACTTCGACCGGCTCGTCGACGCCGGCGCCGAGTGGTCGTTGCCGCTGCGCCTGCTGGAGGAGGCGCGCGTCGAGCTCGACGCCGCCAAGGCCGAGGTCGCCGCCCCCGGCGAGCGGCTGGCCGCCCTGCGCGGGGTCAAGGCCGACCCCGAGGAGGTCATGCGCAAGGTCCGCTTCCGGCTCCGCGACGCCCAGCTGATGGTGGTCAACACCCCCAAGCCCGGCGCCGACGCCGTCGCCCGCGACCTCGACGCCCTCGCCCGCCGCCTCGACGGCCTCCGCTCGGGCCTGCGCGGCACCCACCCCGACTACTGGGCGCTGCTGCAGGAGGGCGACCGGATCACCGACGCCGTCACGCGGCAGGTCGAGCGGTTCCGGGGGCTGTAGCGGATCCGGGCCCGGGCGGGCACCGGGCGGGGCGCGAGTAACTCACCGTCCGCCCGACTCACCCGCCCGAATTCGGGCGGGTAGGTCCACCGGACGGTGAGTTACTCGCGAGCCCGCCACCGCAGCGGCAGAATCCCCGGCCAGCCGGGGAGTCCGCCGGAGGCCGACCAGACCTACAACGTGACGCCGTAGTTGCTGATGATCCCCTGCAGGCCGGAGGCGTAGCCCTGGCCGATGGCGCGGAACTTCCACTCCGGGCCGTTGCGGTAGAGCTCGCCGAAGACCATGGCGGTCTCGGTGGAGGCGTCCTCGGTGAGGTCGTAGCGGGCGAGCTCGGAGCCGTTGGCCTGGTCCAGCACGCGGATGTAGGCGTTCTTGACCTGGCCGAAGCTCTGGCCGCGCTGGAGGCCGTCGTGGATGGTGACGCTGAAGACCACCTTGTCGGTCTGGGGGGTCAGCTGCGCGAGGGCGACGTCGACCACCTCGTCGTCACCGGCGACAGCGCCGTCACGGATGTCGCCGGCGTGCCGCACGGTGCCCTCGGGGGAGGCCAGGTTGTTGTAGAAGATGAAGTGCTGGTCGGAGAGCACCTTGTCGTTCGGCCCGCACACCAGGGCGCTGGCGTCGAGGTCGAAGTCGGCGCCGTCGGTGGTCCGTGCGTCCCAGCCCAGGCCGACCCGCACCGCCTGCAGCGAGGGGGCGATCTTGGTCAGGCTGACGTTGCCGCCCTTGGACAGCGAAACGGGCATGGGTGCTCCTCGGTGCTCGGGGACTGTTGGGCTGCACGTTACTCGGGAGGAGTTGTGTAGATGCCTGCTCGTCCTATCCTGTCCCGAACCTCCGGACTCGTCTCCTGCGCGTCCGTTCCCCACATGGAGAGGCGGGACGACGTCGTGCGACAGTTCCACTTCCTCGACCCGGTCGACCGGGCTCGACTCTTCCACCGCGAGCCGGCAGATCTCGGCCGCGACGACTCCCTCGGCGTGCTCGCGCACGCCCTCGGTGCCACGCTCTACATCCCGGCCAACCGCGACGAGCTGGCGGCCGACGTCCTGCGGGTCGCGCGCCTGGGGGTCGGCAGCTGCGTGGTGTGCCTCGAGGACTCGATCCCCGACAACGCCGTCGAGTACGCCGTCACCCACGTCGCCGACCAGCTCGCCCGGCTGCGGGGTCGCGACGACCTGCCGTTGGTGTTCGTGCGCGTCCGCACCCCCGAGCAGCCGGGGCAGCTGGCCGCGCTGATGGGCGAGGCCGCCGACGTCATCGACGGCTTCGTGCTGCCCAAGTTCTCCACGCTGCACGGTCCCGAGTTCCTCGACGCCGTCGGCGACTGCGAGCGCGTCGTCGGCCGCCGGCTGATGGTGATGCCGGTGATCGAGACCCCCGAGGTGATGTACCGCGAGACCCGCATCGAGGAGCTCCTCGGCATGCGTGCGCTGCTCGCCAAGCACGCCGACCGCGTGCTCGCGGTGCGCATCGGCGCGACCGACATGGCCTCGGTCTTCGCGCTGCGCCGCCCCCGCGACCTCACCATCTACGACGTCCGGATCATCGCCGGCGCCGTCGCCGACGTCGTCAACGTGCTCGGCCGGCCCGGTGGGCACGCCGTCACCGGCCCGGTGTGGGAGTACTTCACCGCGCCCGACCGCCTCTTCAAGCCGCAGCTGCGCGAGTCGCCGTTCGTCCGCAACGACGACCGCGAGCTGCGCGCCCGGTTGCTGGCCCGCGACCTCGACGGCCTGATCCGCGAGGTGCTGCTCGACCGCGCCAACGGCCTGGTCGGCAAGACCGTCATCCACCCCAGCCACGTGCCGGTCGTGCACGCGCTGTCCGTGGTCTCCCACGAGGAGTACGACGACGCGCAGGACGTGCTGTCGGCCAAGGAGGAGGGCGGCGGCGTCACGCGGTCGTCGTACCGGAACAAGATGAACGAGGCCAACCCCCACCTGGCCTGGGCCCAGCAGTGCCTGCTGCGCGCCGAGGTGTTCGGCGTCGCCGCGCCCGACGTCACCTTCGTCGACCTGCTGGCCGCGGCCACCGAGGAGACGCGCCTGTGAGCGGACCCCGCACCGTGTGGCCGGGGGAGTGGGTCTGCGAGCACGCCGGCGTCGAGCTGGTCACCCGTCCCGGCAGCGCGCCGGTCGACGACCTCGTCGGCCTGGCCGTACGGCGCAACCCGCGCCGCGTCCACCTCGTCGTGAGCACCGTGCTCGCCAAGCACGTCCCGGTGTCGCCGTCGGTCGCGCGCCGGCACGGCTCCGACCTCGGGGCACTCGCCGAGGCCGCGCTGGGCGGCACCCGCGCCGAGCTGGTGCTGGGCTACGCCGAGACCGCCACCGGTCTCGGCCACCTGGTCGCCGACCGGCTCGGCGCCACCGCGATCCACTCCACCCGGCGCCCGGGGTGGTCGGCGCTGAGCTTCGAGGAGGAGCACAGCCACGCCACCACCCACCGGCTCCAGCCCCGCGACCCCGACCTGCTGCGCGGCACCGGCCCACTGGTCCTGGTCGACGACGAGCTGACCACCGGCCGCACGATCCTCAACACCGTCCGCGAGCTGCACGCGATCTCCCCGCGACCGGCCTACGTCGTCGCCGCGCTGGTCGACCTGCGCCCCGACGAGGCCCACGCCACCGCCGACCGGGTCGCCGCCGAGCTCGGCACGTCGATCACCTTCGTCTCACTGCTGCAGGGCGAGGTCCGCAGCACCCACGAGCCCGACGCCGACGTCCGCGACGCCGTCGCGACCGACGGGCCCCTCCCGACGCCCGGTCCCGAGCGCGCGTCCGAGGTGGCCACGACCTACGCCTGGCCCGCCGGCGTGCCCGACGGTGGCCGGCACGGGCTGGGTCCGGCCGACGCCGACGGCTTCGAGGCCGCGGTCAGCGCCCTGGCCACCGAGGTCGGCGACCTCGCCGCGGGCGCGAGCAGCGTGCACGTGCTCGGCACCGAGGAGCTGATGTACCTCCCGCACCGCATCGCCGAGCACCTGGAGGCGACCCGCCCGGCACTGGCGGTCACCGTCTCGTCGACCACCCGGTCCCCGGTCGTCGTCCGTGACGACCCGGCGTACGCCGTGCGCCACGGCATCACCTTCCCGCCCCACGACGGCGCGGACGACGCCAAGCCCCGCTTCGCCTACAACCTCGAGGACGGCCGCTTCGACGCGATCGTGCTCGTCGTCGACGACGCCACGCCGGCCGACGGGGCGGTCGAGCTGCGCGCGGCCCTGCGCGGGCTCTGCGACCGCCTGGTCGTGGCCCGGGTCGGCGGCGCCTGATGCCGACCCCGCTGCACGGTCCGGCGTTCGGGTCCTACCCGGCCGACGACGTCACCTGGCTGCTCAAGGACCTCAGCCACGCCGCCCTCGAGGCGCCGGTCGAGGAACGCGAGGAGGCCATCCAGGCCGGGCGCGCCCACTACGCCGAGTCGCTGCCGGTGGAGTACCAGCCCAGCGACGACTACTACGCGCTGTTCGACAAGGCGCTGTCCGAGCAGGCCCGGCGGGTCGCCCTCGCGGCCGCCACCCTCGTGCACCTGGTCGTCGACCTGCGCGGGCCCGACGCCGTCCTGGTGTCCCTGGCACGCGCCGGCACCCCGATCGGGATCCTGCTGCGCCGCTACGCCCGCCGGCTCGGGCTCGACCTGCCGCACTACACGATGTCGATCGTCCGTGGCCGCGGCCTCGACGCGGTCGCGCTCCAGCACCTCGCCGGGCAGCACGACCCCGGCGACGTCGTCTTCGTCGACGGCTGGACCGGCAAGGGGGCGATCTCGCGCGAGCTCACCGCGGCCTGCGCCGAGATGGAGCAGCGGCTCGGGCTGCGCTTCGACCCGTCGCTGGCCGTGCTCGCCGACCCCGGCAGCAGCACCGAGGTCTACGGCACCCGCGACGACTTCCTGATCCCCTCGGCCTGCCTCAACTCCACCGTCTCGGGGCTGGTCTCGCGCACGGTGCTCAACGACCGGCTGATCGGCCCCGACGACTTCCACGGCGCCAAGTTCTACGCCGAGCTCGCCCCCGCCGACGTGTCGATGCAGTACGTCGAGACCGTCGAGTCGCACTTCGACGCCGTCGCCGCCGACGCCCGCGCCGAGGCGACCCGGCTGCTCGCAGCCGACCGCGCCCCGACGTGGTCGGGGTGGGCGGCGGTCGAGGAGGTCAGCGCGGCCTACGGCATCGGCGACGTCAACCTGGTCAAGCCCGGCGTCGGCGAGACCACGCGGGTGCTGCTGCGACGCGTGCCCTGGCGCGTGCTGGTGCACCCCGACCGGCGCCACGAGCTCGGCCACGTCGAGCTGCTCGCCGAGCAGCGCGGCGTCCCCGTCGAGGTGGTCGACGACCTGGCCTACTCCTCGATGGGCCTGATCCACCCCAAGTTCGCCCGGACCGAGTCGTGAGGACCCCATGATCGCCAGCGACATCGACCGCACCCTGCTGTGGTCGCACAAGCGGATCGGCGACGTGCCGCTGGAGTCCCTGGAGTGCCTCGAGGTGCTCGACGGACGCGACTGGGCCTACGTCACCAAGCGGGCGTGGGACGCGCTCGTCGAGGCCGCCGCCGCCGAGCTCGTGCTCTGCACCACGCGGACGCCGGCCCAGGTGCTGCGGCTGCGGCTGCCGACGTACCGCCGCATCCTGTGCCTCAACGGCGGGGTGCTCCTCGTCGACGGCGAGCCGGACGCCGAGCACGCGCGCGCCACCGCCGAGCTCGTCGCGCAGCGCCGGCCGATGGCCGAGTTCACCCAGCGCGTCGCCCACCTCGTCGAGGCGCCCCACGTGCGCAGCCTGCGCGACGCCGACGGCGCCTTCGGCTACTTCCTGCTCAACGGCGAACCGGTCGAGGCCGCGTGGGTCGAGGAGCTCGAGGCGATCGCGGGTGAGGACGGCTGGCGGCTGACGCACGAGCAGACCAAGGTCTACGCGATGCCCGACACGCTCACCAAGGAGGCTGGCCTCGCCCGCCTCTGCGAGCTCGACGGCGGCGAGCTGGTCGCCGCGGCCGGCGACTCCATCCTCGACGAGGGCATGCTCCGGATGGCCCGCCACGCGCTCGTGCCACGGGGTGCCTACCTCGAGTCGCACGGCTGGGACGGCCCGGTCACCGAGGCCACCGGCGTGCTCGCCGGCGAGGAGATCGCGCTCTGGCTGCTCGAGCACGCGGATCCCGCACCGCGGCGATGAGTACCCCGGCCCGGGCCGGTCAGTCCTCCTGACGCACTCCGTCACCGGGGCGCGCGGACGCATCGACCCGAGGAGGACCTGATGGGCACGGTACTGATGGTGGGGACCCGCAAGGGCCTGTGGATCGCGACGTCGGACGACGCCCGGCAGGACTGGTCGGTCACCGGCCCGCACCACGACATGGAGGAGGTCTACTCCTGCCTGGTCGACGGCCGCGCCGGCGGTACGCCGCGGCTGCTGGCCGGCGCGTCGTCGTCGTGGTTCGGGCCGCAGGTGCGCTGGTCCGACGACCTCGGCGCCACCTGGCAGGAGACGCCCGGCGGCGGCATCCGCTTCGAGGAGGGCCAGGGCGCCACGGTCGAGCGGGTCTGGCAGCTCACGCCGGGCATCGAGCCCGACGTCGTGTGGGCCGGCACCGAGCCCGGGGCTGTGTGGCGCTCGGCCGACGGCGGCCGCACCTTTGCGCTGGTCCGCGGTCTCTGGGACCACCCGCACCGCCCCGAGTGGGGCGCCGGCTACGGCGGCCAGGCGTTCCACACGATCCTGCCCCACCCCACCGACCCCGCCTCGATCACCGTCGCGATCTCCTCCGGTGGCGTCTACCAGACCGCCGACGGCGGCGAGACCTGGGAGGCGCGCAACGAGGGCATCCGCGCGGAGTTCCTCCCCGAGGGCCAGCAGTTCCCGGAGTTCGGCCAGTGCGTGCACAAGATCGACCGGCACCCCGACCGGCCCGAGCGGCTCTTCCTGCAGAACCACGGCGGCGTCTACCGCTCCGACGACCACGCCGCGACCTGGCAGTCGATCGCCGACGGGCTGCCCGCCGACTTCGGGTTCCCGGCCGTGGTCGACCCGCACGACGCCGACACGGTCTACGTGTTCCCGCTCGAGGGCAGCGGCCGCCGCTACCCACCCGAGGCCCGCGCCGGCGTCTGGCGCTCCCAGGACGCCGGCACCACCTGGGCGACGTTCGGGGAGGGCCTGCCCGACCCCTGCTACGTCGGCGTGATGCGCGACGCGATGTGGGCCGACGACCACGACCCGGTCGGGCTCTACGTCGGCGCCCGCAACGGGGCGGTCTGGGCCTCGACCGACGCCGAGCGCACCTGGCGGCCCGTCGTGGCGAACCTCCCCGACGTGATGGTGGTGCGCGCGGCTCGCTACTGATCTCGATGACGCGAGCGCGTCGTCCGTGCCCCTGTCGGCGCCGCATCGTCGTGCTGGTGGCCCGGCCGCGTGGCGGCGCCGCCACGCGCGGCCGCCGCGCTGCCGCGCTGCCGCGCTGGATGGTGCGGGTGGGCCGGGTTTTGGGGTGGCGCCGCGCCCGACGGTATGTTTCACGGTGCCGTGCAACGGCCGCGGAATCGAGTGCCCGGGAGAACAGGCCCCGGCGCGCCGCGCAGCGAGTACATACCAGGAGGAGCCGCCATGTCCGTCGGGACCGACGCAGCGACGAAGAACAAGATCATCGCCGAGTACGCCACGACCGAGGGCGACACCGGCTCGCCCGAGGTGCAGATCGCGTTGCTCAGCCACCGCATCGCCCACCTCACCGACCACCTCAAGACGCACAAGCACGACCACCACAGCCGTCGTGGTCTGCTGCTGCTCGTCGGCCAGCGCCGGCGGTTGCTCAACTACCTGCGCAAGACCGACATCGCGCGATACCGCTCGATCATCGAGCGCCTCGGTCTGCGCCGCTGACGTCGCCGTCGGGATCCACCACCTGGTGGGTCCCGACGTCTGCGTTCCGGGGGCTCACGCCCCCTCGCACCACCACAACTGAACACCCACACACAGGAGCGATCCGCGCCACCGTCCGGCCCGGTCCTCGGTAGTGATCTTCAGGAGCACGAGCGTCGTCCGACGCCGGGCCTGCGGGTCTCGATCGAAGATCGGCCCACCGCCCGGCCTCCACCTCGTCCCGGACCTCCGGGGCGCCGGAGCCCGGCTCGTGCGCGGGACTCGCGGATCGCACCGCGAACAAAAGGATCAGACGTGACAGAACCCGTCATCAGTGCTGTCGAGACCGTTCTCGACAACGGCAAGTTCGGCACCCGCACCGTCAAGTTCGAGACCGGCCTGCTGGCCCGTCAGGCCGCCGGTTCGGTGACCGCCTACCTCGACGACGAGACGATGCTGCTCTCGGCCACCACGGCCGGCAAGCACCCCAAGGACCACTTCGACTTCTTCCCCCTGACGATCGACGTCGAGGAGCGGATGTACGCCGTGGGCCAGATCCCCGGCTCGTTCTTCCGGTCCGAGGGTCGGCCCGGCGAGGACGCGATCCTCACCTGCCGCCTCATCGACCGCCCGCTGCGGCCGACGTTCAAGAAGGGCCTGCGCAACGAGGTCCAGGTCGTCATCACCGTGATGTCGCTCGACCCCGACCAGCCCTACGACGTCCTGGCGATCAACGCCGCGTCGCTGTCCACGCAACTGTCCGGCCTGCCGTTCTCCGGCCCCGTCGGCGGCGTCCGCGTCGCCTTCATCGAGGGTCAGTGGGTCGCGTTCCCGAGCCACAGCCAGCTCGAGAGCGCCACCTTCGACATGGTCGTCGCGGGTCGGGTCACCGACTCCGGCGACGTCGCGATCATGATGGTCGAGGCCGAGGCCCCCGAGAACACCTACGAGCTCGTCGCCGGCGGCGCCACCCCGCCGTCGGAGGAGATCGTGGCCAGCGGCCTCGACGCCGCCAAGCCGTTCATCAAGCAGCTGTGCGAGGCCCAGGCCGAGCTGGCCAAGGGTGCCGCGAAGCCCGTCCAGGACTTCCCGGTCTTCCTCGACTTCGAGGACGACGTCTACGACGCCGTCCACGCCGCGGTCGCCCCCCAGACCTCCGAGGCCCTGGCCATCGCCGGCAAGCAGGAGCGCGACGAGAAGCTCGACGACGTCAAGGCGTCGCTGCTCGAGCAGGTCGGCGCCCAGTTCGAGGGCCGCGAGAAGGAGATCGGTGCCGCCTTCAAGTCGGTCACCAAGAACCTGATGCGCGAGCGCGTGCTGCGCGACAAGATCCGCATGGACGGCCGCGGGCTGGCCGACATCCGAGCCCTGCACGCCGAGGTCGGCGTCATCCCGCGGGTGCACGGCTCGGCGCTGTTCGAGCGCGGCGAGACCCAGATCCTGGGTGTCACCACGCTCAACATGCTCAAGCTCGAGCAGCAGCTCGACACGCTGAGCCCCGAGAAGCACCGCCGCTACATGCACAAGTACGTCTTCCCGCCGTTCTCCACCGGCGAGACCGGCCGGGTCGGCTCGCCCAAGCGCCGCGAGGTCGGCCACGGCGCGCTCGCGCGCCGGGCGCTGCTGCCGGTGCTGCCGAGCCGCGAGGAGTTCCCCTACGCGATCCGCCAGCTCTCCGAGGCGATGGGCTCCAACGGCTCGACGTCGATGGGCTCGGTCTGCGCCGCGACGCTGTCGCTGCTCCAGGCCGGTGTGCCGCTCAAGGCCTCGGTCGCCGGCATCGCGATGGGCCTCATCTCCGGCGAGGTCGACGGCGAGACCAAGTACGTCGCGCTGACCGACATCCTCGGTGCCGAGGACGCGATGGGCGACATGGACTTCAAGGTCGCCGGCACCCGCGAGTTCGTGACCGCGCTGCAGCTCGACACCAAGCTCGACGGCATCCCCGCCGAGGTGCTGGCCGCGGCCCTCACCCAGGCCAAGGACGCCCGTCTCGCCATCCTCGACGTGATGGCCGAGGCCATCGACGCCCCCGAGGAGATGTCGGTGCACGCGCCGCGCATCATCACGGTCCGCGTGCCCGTCGACAAGATCGGCGAGGTCATCGGCCCGAAGGGCAAGATCATCAACCAGATCCAGGACGACACGGGCGCGACCCTGTCGATCGAGGACGACGGCACGGTCTACATCGGCGCGACCAACGGTGAGGCGGCCGAGGCCGCCCGCGCCGCGGTCAACGCGATCGCCAACCCGACGATGCCCGAGGTCGGCGAGCGCTACCTCGGCACCATCGTGAAGACGACGAACTTCGGTGCGTTCGTCTCGCTGATGCCCGGCAAGGACGGCCTGCTGCACATCACCAAGCTCCGCGGCCTGGTGGGCGGCAAGCGCGTCGAGAACGTCGAGGACGTCGTCTCGGTCGGCCAGAAGATCCAGGTCGAGATCGCCGAGGTCGACGACCGCGGCAAGCTCTCGCTGATCCCGGTCGTCGAGGACGCCGAGGCGCCCGAGGCCGACGCCGAGGGTGGCGACACCGAGGACTGATCCACCCACGCTGACCCGTCGTCCCGGACGGCGGGTCAGCGTGCTTTTTGGCAGGGGTCGAGGATGAGGGACATGCAGAAGGTCGGGACGACGCGCACCTTGTCGACGGTGCGCGACAGCGGGGGAGCGGTGACCTCACGGGTCCGGCGCACCGTGCTGCCGGGCGGGTTGCGGGTGGTCACCGAGCAGATGGCCGGTGCCCGGTCGGCGACGATCGGGGTGTGGGTCGACGTCGGCTCGCGCGACGAGACGACGGCGCTGCACGGCTGCTCGCACTTCCTCGAGCACCTGCTGTTCAAGGGCACCCGCGAGCGGTCGGCGCTCGACATCTCGGTCGCCCTCGACGCCGTGGGCGGCGAGTTCAACGCCTTCACCGCCAAGGAGTACACCTGCTTCCACGCGCGGGTCCTCGACGAGGACCTGCCGCTCGCGGTCGACGTCCTCGGCGACATGATCACCTCCTCGGTGATCACCGACGACGACGTGGAGGCCGAGCGCGAGGTGATCCTCGACGAGATCGCGATGCACGACGACGACCCCGACGACGTCGTGCACAACCTCTTCGCCGAGCAGGCGTGGGGCCCGACCTCGCCGCTGGGGCGCTCGATCGCCGGCACCGTCGAGTCGATCACCGCCCTCGACCGGGGCCGCATCCAGCGCTTCTACCGCCGTCACTACCAGCCGCACCGGATGGTCGTCTCGGTCGCCGGCAGCCTCGACCACGGCACCGTGGTGCGCGACGTGCGCCGGGCGTTCGGCCGCCGCGACTGGCTCGCCGGTGACCGCCCGCCCGCCGAGCCGCGCCGCGGCGCCAAGCGGGTCCGGGTCCACCCCGGTCACGTCGAGACCACCCGGCCCTTCGAGCAGGTCAACGTCGTGCTCGGCATGGAGGCCTTCGGTCGCGACGACGACCGCCGGTTCGCGCTGGGCGTCCTCAACACCGCCCTCGGCGGTGGCACGTCGTCGCGGCTGTTCCAGGAGATCCGCGAGCGCCGCGGCCTGGCCTACTCGGTCTACTCCTTCACGTCCCACCACGCCGACTCCGGCCTGGTCGGGGTCAGCGTCGGCTGCCTGCCGGCCAAGCTCGACGAGGTGCTCGCCACCGTGCGCCTCGAGCTCGCGCGGGTCGCCGCCGACGGCATCACCGAGGAGGAGCTGGTCCGCGGCAAGGGCCAGCTGCGCGGCGGCCTGGTCCTCGGCCTCGAGGACTCCGCCTCGCGGATGATCCGCCTCGGCAAGGCCGAGCTCGTCCACGACGACCTCCTCGAGATCGACGAGGTGATGGCCCGCATCGACGCCGTCACCCTCGACGAGGTGCGCGAGGTCGCCGCCGAGGTCTTCTCGCGCGAGGAGATCCTGGCGGTCGTCGGCCCGTCCTGACCCGGCGCCGTCAGCGCACGGCGACGAAGGTGGTGCCGGAGCCCAGCACCGTGGCCGCGCCCCGCGTGCGGCCGGCCGCGACGTGCTCCACCGCCGCCAGCCCCAGGGCCCACGGGGTGGCGTGCCGCGACGGGACGACCCACCGGCGCCGCCCGTCGCGCAGGCCCACCGCCGCCACCTGCCCGCGCGGGCAGTGCCACAGCTCGTCGCCGACGACCACCGCGGGCCCCAGGTCGGCGGTCCAGGCCTCGCGCCCCCGGTCGTCGACCGCCGTCACCAGGTCGTCGTGCCGGAGCCTGGCGCTGTGCACCTGCGCCTGGACCGCGCCCCGCCGCTGCAGGACGGTCAGACCGGGCTCGCGGTGGAGCGGGGTCAGCAGGTCGGGTCGCTCCCAGAGCACGCGGCCGTCGACCGCCAGCAACCGGCTCGGTGGCCCGTCGGGGCCGCGCCACCGGGTCGTCAGGACGTGGTCGGCGTCCACCGGCACCGACCGGGTCGTGGTCGCCGGACCGGTCGTCGGGTCGGCCCACCGCGGCGGCCGCCGCCCGTCGAGGTCGACGACGAGCAGGGGCCCCCGTCCGTCGTCCTGCCGGACCCGGAGGAAGCACCGGCCGCGGTCGGCGGCGTACCCCCCGACCTCGTGGAGGACGGCGCCGGCCAGCTCGGGGAGGCGGTGCTCGACGGCGGCCACCAGGCGGGGCACGCCGTCGGCGACGTCGGTGTGCAGCACCCGGAGGGACCGGGCGTCCGCCTCTGCCCACCACCACGACCGCGGGGCGACCGAGCCGGGGTGGCGGTCCCACGACGGACGCGGTGCCCGGACCTGGTAGCGGTCGGCGCCGGTGGCCAGGTCGAGACCACGCACCGGCTCGTCGTCACCGAGCGAGACCCGCAGCTGGACGACGCCGTCGGACCGGCCGGTCACCTCCCGCGGCTGGGGGAACGGGCGCGACCACACGGTGTGTCCGTCGCGCGGGTCGTAGCAGGTCAGGCGGTCGTCGGCGTGCCCGAGGAGGAGGCCGGGCTGGGCGAGCAGCACCGTCGGTCCGGACCCCTCGACCGGGACCGACCACCGGACCGCCCCCGTCTCGCCGTCGAGCGCGGTGAGCAGGGTGGTCCCGTCGACGCCGTGCCGCCACAGGGCCTCGGTGTCGACCACCAGCACCTGTCCGTCGTACGCCGCCAGCCCGAGCCGCTGGGCGGTGCTGGTGCCGGTGCACATCGTCCGGGTCCAGAGCAGGGCGGGCGGACCCACGCCGGTCGGACCACGAGGGCCGGGGACCGCCGGGACGCGGTCGAGGTCGTCGTACCGGCCGCTCGCCCGGGTCGCACTCGCCGCCTGCAGCAGGACCACCAGGGCCGTGCGGCACAGCGCGTCCTCGTCGTCGAAGGACGTGGAGACCGGGTCGCCGCGGAAGCTGTAGGTCGTCAGGGTCAGCGGGTCGGCCCGCACGTGCACGTCGCGCTGCTCGCTCATCGGCGGCAGGCCCGCGCGGGCCAGCTCGCGGTCGAGACCGGCGAGGTCGAGACGACCGTCGACCACGTCAGCGGCGGCCGATGATCCCGACGACCGGCGGCTGCTTGTTGTCGACCACCGAGACCCGGAAGCCGCCGCCGCTCAGGGCCGCGGAGGCGCCCTTGACGATGCGCGGGACGTCCTCGGCGATCTTGGTCTCGAAGAACAGGTGGACGGCGCCCCCGGGCAGCACGCGCTCGTGCAGCAGCGCCACCTCGTCGGCGCACTCGCGCACCCAGAACAGGTTGACGTTGAACGCGAACACCTTGGTCAGCCGCTTGACCGGCACCCGGAGCGTCGCGAGGTCGATCTGGCGCACGGTGAGCTTGCCGGCCTTGATCGCGTCGGCGTTGCGGCGCTTGGTGCGGTCGACCCCCGACTCCGACCGGTCGATGGCGAAGAGCTTCCCGGTCTCGAGACGGGAGCAGATGAGCTCGGCTGCGGCCCCCGGTCCGCAGCCGATCTCGAGCACGTGGTCGGCGGGTTGGGGGTCCATGAACTCGACGGCCCACCGGATGCGGGCCGGAATCTGTTGCGCGACCATGCGTCCACCCTGCCAGAACGTCGTCGGGGGTTCACTGACCAACCCCTAGGGTGAGCGCCGTGGCGGACAAGATCGCGGTGGGCGTGCTCGGCGCACGCGGCAAGGTCGGCTCCGAGGTGTGCGCCGCGGTGGCCGCCGCCGACGACCTCGAGCTGGTCGCGGAGATCGACGACGGCGACGACCCGCGCGACGTCGTCGACGCCGGCGCTGCGGTCGTCGTCGACTTCACCCACCCCGGTGTCGTGATGGACCACCTGGCGCTGTGCATCGAGCACGGCATCCACGCCGTGGTCGGCACCACCGGCTTCGACGACGAGCGCCTGGCGGTCCTGCGCGACCGGCTGGGTGCCGCGCCGCGCAGCGGTGTGCTGATCGCCCCCAACTTCTCCATCGGCGCCATCTTGATGATGCGGTTCGCCGCGGCCGCGGCCGTGCACTACGACTCCGTCGAGATCGTCGAGCTCCACCACCCCGACAAGGCCGACGCACCCTCCGGCACCGCACGTCGTACGGCGGAGCTCGTCGCGGCGGCCCGCCGCGCCGCCGGCGTGGGCCCGGCGCCCGACGCGACCGTGACCGGCATCGACGGCGCCCGTGGCGCCGACGTCGACGGCGTCCCGGTGCACGCGCTGCGGATCCGGGGCCTGGTCGCGCACCAGGAGGTCGTCCTCGGCGGCCCGGGGGAGACGCTCACGATCCGGCACGACTCCCTGCACCGATCGTCGTTCACCCCCGGTGTGCTGGCCGCGGTCCGGGCGATCGGCGACCGGCCGGGCCTGACCGTGGGGCTCGAGCAGCTCGTCGACCTCTGAGGGCCGGGGACGCATCCCTCAGAAACGTGCGATGCACGAACCTGGGGCGACGGCCCCGTCGACGCCGCGGGCTCCGCGCGCCAGGGTGCGGTGACGGCTCCTCCCGTGGGCGCCGCACGTCCGAGAGGGTCCCCATGCGCACACCCCTGCGTCTGGCCGCGGCAGCAGTCCTGGCCGTCGGCGCGCTCAGCCTCCAGACCGCCCCGGCGACCGGCGCCGGGTCCGGCAGCCTCGTCGAGCAGGAGCGTCTCGTGGAGCAGGAGCGCATCCGGCGCCACCCCTGACGCGCCCGGCCCGCGAGCGGTCAGACGAGCCGGACCAGCGCGGCCACCAGGGCCGCCCCGAAGACCACGACCAGGAACGGTGCCCGCGCGAGGAGCAGCAGCACGGCGACCCCGAGGGCGACCGCTCGGGCGTCGAGCGCGAGACCCCCGTCGGGGGTCGCCGCGACCTGCACCGCCACCAGGGCGGCCAGCAGGGCCACCGGGATGAGGTCGGCGATCCGGGAGACGACCGGGCGCTCGAGCACCCGCGCGGGCACCGAGAGACCGGCGAGCTTGAGCAGGTAGCAGCCGACGCTGGCGGTCAGGATCGCGGCCCAGGTCATGCCGTCCTCCGCGTCGCGAGGACCCCGGCGAGCAGCGCCACGCCGGCGGCGACGAGCACCGGCACGCCGGCGGCCGTCAGCGGGACGACGCCGAGCGCGACCGCCGCGGCCAGCACCGCCACCCAGCGGTGCAGCGGCCGGTCCAGCCGGGGCCACAGCAGCGCCAGGAACGCCGCGCCGACGGCGGCGTCGAGGCCGAAGTCGCGCGGGTCACCGATCGCCTCGCCGGCGACCGCGCCGCCGAGGGTCGCGACGTTCCAGAGCACGAAGATCGAGCCACCGGTCACCAGGAAGCCGAGCCGGGCCTCCTCGGTCGACTCGCGGGTCACCGACATCGCGGTGGACTCGTCGATGAGCAGGTGGGCGGCCGCCACCCGCCGGCGTCCGCGCCAGTCCAGGAGCGGCGCCAGCCGGAGCCCGTAGAGCGTGTTGCGGGTGCCGAGCAGGAGCGCCGAGGCCGCGCCGGACCACGGCCCGCCGCCGGACGCGAGCACGCCGATCATCGCGAACTGCGAGGCGCCGGTGAACATCAGCAGCGACAGGACGCAGGTCTGGGCGACGTCGAGCCCCGAGGACACCGAGACCGCGCCGAACGAGACGCCGTAGGTGCCGGTCGCGATGCCGACGCCGAGGCTGTCGCGGACGACGGGCTTCACGCCAGGGCGGTGTGCAGGCGGACCTGCTTGACCGTGGTGGCGCCGGTCCCGTCGAGGTCGAGCTCGCGGTGGGCCGAGTCGGGCGCCCACCCGGCACCGGTCAGGAACGCGCGGCGCACGTCGTCGGTGCCGATGGTCCAGGTGACCGCGCGGGTGAACCGGTCGGCCTCGAGCGTCTCGGCGACCGCCTGCAGCAGCCGGCTCCCGTGGCCCTTGCCGTGCTCGCCCGGCAGGACGACGAGCTCGGCCAGCTCACCGTCGGCGACCGGGTCGCAGTCGGGGTCGGACGCCGGGGTGGTCACCGCGAAGCCGACCACCCGGTTGCGCTCGAGCGCGACCAGCACCCGGTTGCGCGCGTCGGCCGGCTTGGTCAGCGAGGCCCGCCACGCCTGGGCGACGGGTGCGGGGTCGTCGGGCACGGCACCGGCCGGCAGGAGGCCGGCGTACTGCTCGGCCCACGCGCGCACCTGCACGGCCGCGATCGCCTCGGCGTCGTCGGCCCACGCGACGCGCACGGAGACGTCGGCGGTCGGCCCGGGGCTGGTGCTCATGGACGTGGACACTAGTGTCGGGTGCATGGAGTTCCGCAACCTCGGAGCGAGTGGCCTGAAGGTCTCGGCCATCTCGTACGGCAACTGGCTCACCCACGGCTCGCAGGTCGAGGAGGACGCCGCCCTCGCGTGCGTGCGCCAGGCCCTCGACGAGGGCATCACGACCTTCGACACCGCCGACGTCTACGCCAACACCGCGGCCGAGACGGTCCTCGGCAAGGCCCTGGCCGGCGAGCGCCGCCAGTCGCTGGAGATCTTCACCAAGGTCTTCTGGCCCACCGGGCCCGGCGGCCCCAACGACCACGGCCTGTCGCGCAAGCACATCCTGGAGTCGATCGACGGCTCGCTGCAGCGGCTGCAGACCGACTACGTCGACCTCTACCAGGCCCACCGCTTCGACCACGAGACGCCGCTGGAGGAGACGATGGAGGCCTTCGCCGACGTCGTCCGGGCCGGCAAGGCGCTCTACATCGGCGTCTCGGAGTGGCGCGCCGAGGAGATCCGGGCCGCGCACGCCCTGGCGCAGGAGCTCCGGGTGCCGCTGGTCTCCAACCAGCCGCAGTACAACCTGCTCTGGCGCGTCATCGAGGCCGAGGTCGTGCCGACCTGCGAGGAGCTCGGCCTGGGCCAGGTCGTCTGGTCGCCGATCGCCCAGGGCGTGCTGACCGGCAAGTACCAGCCGGGCGCCGAGCCGCCCGCCGGCTCGCGCGCCACGGACGAGAAGGGCGGCGCCGACATGATCAAGCGCTGGATGCAGGACGACGTCCTCGAGCGCGTGCAGCGCCTGCGCCCGATCGCCGACGACGCCGGCCTCTCCATGGCCCAGCTCGCCGTCGCCTGGACCCTCGCCAACCCCAACGTCTCCTCGGCCATCATCGGCGCCTCCCGCCCCGAGCAGGTCACCGACAACGTCAAGGCCGCCGGCGTGACGCTCGACGCCGACGTGCTCAAGGCCATCGACGACGTCGTCAGCGACGTCGTCGAGCGCGACGCCGCCAAGACCCAGTCCCCGCGGCGCTCGGAGATCTTCGGCTGACGCTCGTCACCGACGGTGCGTCGTACGACGGCCGACACCCACGGTGGTTGAGGAGGTTGCGCTAGCAACCGTCTCGAAACCACCTCAGCGTGCCTACCTCGCCGGGTCTCGACTCGGGCTCGCTGGCGCTCGCCCGGCTCGACCAGCGTGGGGGAGTGGTCTCGAGACGGGCCTGGCGGCCCTCCTCGACCAGCGTGGGTCACCGGTGGTGCGTCGTACGACGGCCGGTCACCGACGGTGGTTGAGGAGGTTGCGCTAGCAACCGTCTCGAAACCACCTCAGCCTGCCTACCTCGCCGGGTCTCGACTCGGGCTCGCTGGCGCTCGCCCGGCTCGACCAGCGTGCGTCACCGACGGTGCGTCGTACGACGGCCGGCCACCGACGGTGGTCGAGCCGCGGGGACGAAGTCTCCGCGAGTCGAGACCCCCGCAGGCTGCGCGCCTCGCCGGGTCTCGACTCGGGCTCGCCAGCGCTCGCCCGGCCCGACCAGCGTGGGGGAGTGGTCTCGAGACGGGCCTGGCGGCCCTCCACGACCAGCGTGGGTCACCGATGCTGCGTCGTACGGCGGACGATCATCGCCGCAGCGGCGGTCGCCCGACGGTCAGCGGTAGTGCTCGGGGAGCGCCTGCCCGATCTTGACCTTGGGCTTGGGCATCCGCATGAACTTCAGCTGCATCGCGCGGGTCAGGGCGTAGTAGGTGGTGCCCTTGAGCGGCTCGTCGGGGAAGCGGGCGGCGAGCTGCTTGCGCAGCCGCAGCCGCAGGAAGATGAGGTCGCCGGCCAGCACCAGGAACAGCGGGATCACCAGCGCCTGGACGAAGATCGCCACGAACATCAGCGGGATGACGACCTCGGCGAAGGAGAACCGCGAGTCGACGTAGTCGCGGATGAACCGGCGGACCGGGCCCTTGTCGCGGGCGAGCAGGTAGCGCTCGTCGCCGTCCTTCATCGCCTTGCGGACCTGCTGGCTCGACTCCGAGCGGACCTGCCGCTGCCGCTGCATCTCCTCCTTGCGGGTGCGCGGCACCCGGGCCTTGGCGCGTGCGGCCGCCTCGGCCTCCTTGCGGGTCGGCGTGGGCCGGCCCTTCCCTCCCGGCTTGGCGAGGGTGACGGTGGAGGCGGTGGCCTCCTCGGACTTGGTACGACGCAGCTTCATGGCACCGTCAGGGTACCCGCAGCCCGTCGCCGATCTTGCGGCCGCGACATAAGGTGAGGCCATGACGGTGATGAAGCGGATGAGCATGATCTTCCGGGCCAAGGCCAACAAGGCGCTCGACCGTGCCGAGGACCCCCGCGAGACGCTCGACTACAGCTACCAGCGCCAGCTCGAGCTGCTCTCCAAGGTGCGCCGTGGCGTCGCCGACGTCGCCACCAGCCGCAAGCGGGTCGAGCTGCAGATCACCCAGCTCGAGCAGCAGCAGGCCAAGCTACAGACGCAGGCCGAGAAGGCGCTGCAGATGGACCGCGAGGACCTCGCCCGCGAGGCGCTGACCCGCAAGTCCGGGCTCACCCAGCAGATCGCCGACCTGCAGACCCAGCACGCCCAGCTGCAGGGCGAGGAGGAGAAGCTCGTCCTCGCCCAGCAGCGGCTGCAGGCCAAGGTCGAGGCCTTCCGCACCCGCAAGGAGACGATCAAGGCCACCTACACCGCCGCCGAGGCCCAGACCCGGATCAACGAGGCCGTCTCCGGCATCGGCGAGGAGATGGGCGACGTCGGGATGGCGGTCCAGCGTGCCGAGGACAAGACCGCCCAGATGCAGGCCCGCGCCGGCGCCATCGACGAGCTGATCGCCTCCGGCGCGCTCGACGACGTCACCAGCACCGGCCCCGGCGACGACATCTCCCGCGAGCTCGACGCGATGAGCTCCCAGTCCGACGTCGAGCTCGAGCTCGCCCGGCTCAAGGGCCTCTCCGCGCCCGAGGCGCCCGGCCAGCTCGAGTCCGGCCCGGTCCAGGCCGCCGACCCGCTGTCGAAGCAGCGCGAGGGCGAGACCCCGCGATGAGCGACCAGCAGGCGCTCGTCGTCCGGATCCTGGGCGAGGGGCAGTACGACGTCGCGGCGTCGGCGCTCGACCGGCTCAACGAGCTCGACGCGGCCGTCGAGGCCGCCATCGAGGCCGGCGACGAGGCGACGTTCCGCCCGGCGCTGCACGCGCTGCTCGACGGCGTCCGTACCGTCGGGGTCGCGCACGCGGTCGACGACCTCCTCGAGTCCGACCTGATCCTGCCGCACCCGGACGCCTCGATCGGCGAGGTCCGCGAGTTCCTGGCCGACGACGGACTGATCCCCGGATGACCGGGCCCCGGTAGGGCACCGGGCACCGTGTCCACGCGTTTCGTGGGGGACGCCGGGCTGACCGCCCGGATGGCCCTCGTCATGTTCCTGCTCGGCGGGCTGTTCGTCGCGCTCGTCGTCGTCCTCGCGGCGTACGTCGGCGGCGCGGTCGGCGTGCTGATCGGCGTCCTCGGCATCGGCATCGCCGTCTACCAGTGGTCCAAGAGCGACACCATCGCGATGCGGGCGATGCGGGCCCGTGAGGTGACGCCGGAGGAGGCCCCCGAGCTGCACGGCATGATCGACCGGCTCTGCACGCTCGCCGACATGCCCAAGCCGCGCGTCGGCGTCGCCGACACCCACGTGCCCAACGCGTTCGCCACCGGCCGCTCGCCCAGCCGTGCCGTCGTGTGCGTCACCACGGGCATCCTCGGCCTGCTGACGGCCGAGGAGCTCGAGGCGGTGCTCGCCCACGAGCTGTCGCACGTCGCCCACCGCGACGTGCTGGTGATGACCGTCGCCTCCTCGGCCGGCATCGCGGCCGGCACCCTGACCCAGGCCACCTCCTACGGCGGGATGGGCATGTTCGGCGGTAGCCGCAGCAACCGCGAGGGACCGCCGGTCTGGCTCGTCGTGCTGCTAGTCAGCATGGTCGTCTACGCCGTCAGCTTCCTGCTGCTGCGGTTGCTCTCGCGCTACCGCGAGCTGTCGGCCGACCGGGCCGGCGCCTACCTCACCCTGCGCCCCGGCGCGCTCGCCTCGGCGCTGCAGAAGATCGCCGGGGGCGTCGAGCAGACGCCCCAGCGCGACCTGCGCGAGGTGGCCGCCGGGAGCGCGCTGTGCATCACGCCGATCAGCCTGCGCGGCGTGACCTCCACCCACCCGCCGCTGCACAAGCGCCTGGAGCAGCTGGCCCGGATCCAGGCCGAGCTCGACCGGCCCGGGGGCTGAGGGCGGTGGGCTTCCTCGACGGCATCCTGGGCCGCTCGACGCCACCGCCGGCCGACCTCGACGCCCTGTTCCTGGTGCCCTCGGCGGCCATCACCCTGCAGACGGCGCTCGGGCTCGTGCCCACCGGCGACGGGTCGGTCTGCTACCGCGCCGCCGCGGGCCCGGCGTTCGCCGACGTCCAGCGCGACGTGGAGGCCCTGCTGGCCGCCTCGCCCGACGCGCCCGGGGTGGCGGTCTCGACCGACGGGTTCGGCTTCACCTGGCTCGAGCTCGACCGGCCGCCGTACGACGCGGCGTCGAGCGACCTCGGCGCGCTGTGCACCGACCTGCACGCCGTCAACACCTCGCTCGAGGCCGCCGGGTTCGGGCCGGCGCTGCTGTGCTCGCTGGTGCCGTTCGCCGACAGCGCGGGCCGGCGCGTGGGGCTGGTCTACCTCTACAAGCAGGGCACCTTCTACGCCTACGCCCCCGTCGGAGGCGCGGATCAGCGCCGCGACTCCCTGCTCGAGATCCAGGTGCGCGACGCGCTCCAGGGCGAGCTGCCGGTCGAGCCCGACCCGGCGCGGTGGCTGGCCATCCGCGGTGCGCCGGGGTTGTGAGCTGGTTGCCGAAATCACCCTTCTGGGGTACGTGACGTCGCTATCCTCTGGCGGGATGCACACGACCGACGACGACCGACGCACGCGGACGATCGAGCAGTACGACGTGCTCCGGCGCCCGCCCCGCCTGGAGCTGGTGGCGATCACCGAGCTCGCCGCCAAGATCTGTGACACCCCGATGGCGACGATCAACCTGATCACCGACATCGAGCAGCACCAGGTGGCGGCGTACGGCTTCGACGCGGCGATCTGCGCCCGGGACGACTCGATGTGCGCCGCGGTCCTCGACCAGGACACGCCCCTGGTGGTGCCCGACGCGCTGCTCGACCCGCGGTTCTGGGACAACCCGTTCGTGACCGGTGAGATCGGGAACGTCCGGTTCTACGCCTCCCACCAGCTCACCACGCTCGACGGCGTCGTGATCGGCACCCTCTGCGTCTTCGACGTCGAGTCCCGTGACCTCGACGAGTCGCAGGTCGAGGCGCTCGGCACCCTCGCCGAGCGGGTCGTCGACGTGCTCGAGCTGACGCTGCGCAGCCGGCAGCTGGCCGCCTCCAACGAGCGGCTGTCGTCGTTCGCCGGCCGGGTCAGCCACGACCTGAAGTCGCCGCTGACCACCCTGTCGATGTCCCTGGAGATGCTGCGCGAGCGGATGTCGGGGTCCGACGACGCCGCCGATGCGCTCTGGCTCCTCGAGCGCGCCCTGAAGGGGTCGCACCGGATGGCGGCGCTGATCGACGAGGTGCTGTCCTACGCCGCGCTCGGCGGGGGACTGGCAGCCGAGCCCGTCGACCTCGACGAGGTCCTCGGCGACGTCCTGGCCGACCTCGAGACCAGCCTGGTCGGTGCGGTGGTGACCCGCGGGGCGCTGCCGACCGTCGTCGGCGACGCCGTCCAGCTCCGCTCGGTGCTGCAGAACCTGCTCGACAACGCCTCGAAGTACCGCCGTCCCGATCGCGGGCTCGCTGTGGCGGTCACCGCCGCCGAGCACGACGGCCGGTGGCGGGTCTCGGTCGCCGACAACGGCCCCGGCATCGCCGAGGCCGACCGGGAGCGTGTCTTCGAGCCCCGGGTGCGCCTGGCCCACGACCAGCGGGGGTCCGGCATCGGCCTGGACACGGTGCGGCGGGTCATCCAGGCGCACGGCGGCAGCATCGGGATCACCGAGACACCTGGCGGTGGCACGACGGTCTGGTTCGACCTCCCGGCCTGACCGGGCGTCGCCGGGGCGCGGCCTCAGTCCAGGCAGAACTCGTTGCCCTCGGGGTCGGTCATCACGAGGTGACCCGCCCCCAGTGGCAGGTGCGGCTCGTGCCGCTGCACCCGCGCGGCGCCCAGCGCGACCAGCCGCTCGCACTCCGCCTCGAGCGCCGCCATCCGCTCGTGGCCCTCCAGCCCGACGGCCGCCCGCACGTCGAGGTGCATCCGGTTCTTGGCGCTCTTGCCCTCCGGCACCTGTTGGAAGAACAGCCGGGGTCGCGCGCCGTCGGGGTCGTGGCAGGCCGAGCGGGTGTTGCGCTGGTCGGGGGGTACGCCGAACGCGTCGAGGGCGGCGTCCCAGGTGTCGAACCCGGGCGGGGGTGCGTCGCGCTCGTAGCCGAGCACCGCGCACCAGAACTCCATCAGGGCGTGGGGGTCGGCGCAGTCGAAGGTCACCTGGAACTCGCGGCTCATGGGTTCACCGTGCCACCGCACCCGGACGAGTTGCGTCCGCTTCGGGTGCGCACTGCCGCCGCGATGGGTACCGTCGGGGGAGAGGACGCGGGTCCACCCGGGTCCGCCCCACCCGTCCCGACCGACCGAGAGGTCACCGGCATGAGAGCCGCCCCGCAGGACCTGCGTCTCGAGGTCCCCGACATCGAGCCGCCTGACGACCTGGTGCTCCGGCTCGCCGGACTGGCCAGGAGCAGCCGGCCCACGGCGACGTCGGCCCGCCGCGCCTCGCTGGTGGCCGCCGGGGTCGGGGGCGCCCTCGCGCTCTCGGTGGGCGGCGCGTGGGCCACCGGCGCCGTCGAGGTGCCCGGGCTGCCCAGCTCGCCCGTCGACCAGCCCTCGCAGCAGTCCCCGGAGCCGTCCGACCCGGTCGACACGTCGGACACCTCGACCGACGGGACCGACGGGACCGACGGGACCGACGGTGCCGACCCCACCGACGACGGGTCCGCGCCCTCCGGCGACGGCTCGTCCGAGGCGCCCGGCCGCACGCCGGCGGGCGAGTCCCCGACCGGCCTCCCCGATCCCGGCACAGCACCCGGCACGACGCCCGAGCCCGGTCTGCCCGGCACCCCCGCCGTCCCCGGTCAGCCCGCGGTCCCCGGGCAGCCGGCGGTCCCCGGCCAGCCCGCCGTCCCGAACCAGGCCGGTGGCCTCGGACAGCCGGACGCCACGGACGACGACGGCAAGGACGAGAAGGACGAGAAGGACGAGAAGGACAAGAAGGACGAGAAGGACAAGGACGAGAAGGACAAGGACGAGAAGGACAAGGACGAGAAGGACGACGACGGCAACGGGAAGGGCGGGAACAACGGCAATCCCGCCCCCGGCCAGCCCGTCGAGCCCGGTCGCAGCGGCCAGGCGCCGGGCCAGCAGGGAGGCACCGGACCCCAGGGCGTCCAGGACCCGCCCGGCCCTCCGTCGCTCCCCGGGCCCCAGGGTCCCAAGGACCCGAAGGAGCCGAAGGGGCCGAAGGGGCCGAAGGCCGCCACGGACCTCGCCGCGCTGGGCGAGACGCTCCGGGAGCTGGCCGACGGGCTGCGCGGGCTGACCGAGGGTCCCCGCGACCCCGCCGCGACACCGCGACGCACCGCGTCGCCCCGGGATTCGGCCGTGCATGGCTGACGACGACCTGGTCGCCGCCGCGAAGGCCGGCGACCCCGAGGCCTGGCGAGCGCTCTACCGGTCGCACGCCGGGCGACTGGTCGCGTGGCTGAGCACCCGCCCCACCGGCGACTGCGTCGCGTCCGCGGAGGACGTCGCCGCCGAGGCGTGGCTGGTGGCGGCGGCCAAGATCGCCGACTTCGAGGGCACGTCGTCCGACTTCGCCGGCTACCTGTTCGGCATCGCCCGCAAGGTCGGGGCGAGCACGCGCCGGCGCTCGGACCGGCGGCGTACCGACCCGGGCGAGGTCGAGAGCCACCTCCCGGTCGTGCCCGACCCGACCGCGGCCCTCGACGGCGAGGACTGGGTCCGTGTCGCCATCGCGTCGCTGCCCGCACGCGAGCGCGACGTCGTGGGTCTGGTCGACGGACTCGGCTTCGACAACCACACGGCCGCCGAGGCGCTCGGCATCAGCCCGGTCGCCGTCCGCGTGGCCCGGCACCGGGGCCTGCGACGCCTGCGCGGTCAGCTCGCCCCGGCGGGCGGGTCCACGGCCGAGGTACCCGTCCCCAGCTCCTGAGGCGACGGCGCAGCCGTGGCGCCGAACGGCACCCGACCGTGCTGGTCGGGCGCCGCTGCAGTCGGATCAGGCCTCGGTGGGCTGCTCCGCCCGGCACTTCTCGAGTCGCTCCTGCGCCTTCGCGAGTCGCTGCACCTGCGCCGACTTGTCCTTCTTGGCCTCGGTGCGGGCCTCGGTGGCCTTGGCGACGGCGCGCCGTGCGTCGCGGCGCTCGAGCGCGGTGTCGGCGGCCTCGGCCTTGTCCTTGGCCTTCTTCACCTTGGTCTGCTGGCGCTCGAAGACCGCCGTCAGCCGCTCGAGGGCGGCAGTGGCGCGGTCGACCTGCGCCTGCTGCTGGGCGCACGGCTCGGGCTTGTCGGCCGCGGCGCTGCCGGCGGCGGGCACTCCGAGGACGCCGAGCGAGAGGGTCAGGCCTGCGGCGGCTCCCGCGATCCGGGTGGCGAGGTGCATGGGGACTCCTTGAGGGGGGGGTGAGCGGCCCCACGGTGTGGGCTACACCTCCTACCTGCCGCGACCCGGTCCGCCTGTTACCTCGGCGTGCGGTCCCGTGGCGCACGGCGCGGCCGGCTCCACGACGCCGGCTCGTCGAGGTGGCACGATGACGCGGTGCTGCACTCCCTGTCGGGTCGCGCCGAGACCGTGATGCAGGCCAGGCTGCTGGCCGCGCTCCGCGACCACGGCCCGCTGTCCAGGACGCAGCTCGGTGAGCGGCTCCGGGTGTCGCGGACCACCGTCGGCGCCGAGGTGGGCCGCCTCGTCGAGATCGGCCTGGCCACCGAGACCGGGCCCGCCGCGTCCCGCGGTGGCCGCCGCTCGACGATGGTCGACCTGGCCACCGACATCCGCTTCGTCGGCATCGCCATCGGTGCGACGGGCCTGGCGGTGGGCGTCACCGACGGCCGCCTGGAGGTGGTGGCCACCGCCCAGGTGCGGTGCGACATCAGGCAGGGACCCGACCTCGTGCTGGGGACGGCGCTGGACTCCGTCCGACGGCTGCTGGGCGACCTCGGCGTCGAGCACCCGATGGGGGTGGGCGTGGGGGTGCCCGGCCCGGTCGACTTCGGGCGGGGTGTGCCGGTGGCGCCGCCGCTGATGCCGGGCTGGGACGGCTACCCGGTGCGCGACACCGTCGCGCGCGAGCTCGGCTGCCCCGCGGTGCTCGACAACGACGTCAACGTGATGGCCGTCGGCGAGCAGCACGCCGGCGTCGCCCGCCACTCCCGCGACTTCCTGTTCATCAAGATGGGCACCGGGATCGGGTGCGGGGTGGTCGTCGACGGCGAGCTCTACCGGGGCGTCAACGGGTGTGCCGGCGACATCGGCCACATCGCGGTGCGCGGCGACGGACGCCGGTGCGCGTGCGGCAACCTCGACTGCCTGGAGGCCCACGCCGGGGGAGCGGCCCTCGCCGACGACGCCCGCCTCGCCGCGCTGCAGGGCCGGTCGTCGGTGCTGGCCGAGCTGCTGGCCGAGCGTGGCAGCCTCACCGCCGAGGACCTCGGCACGGCCTTGTCCCGAGGCGACCTGGCGGCCGCGACCCTGCTCCGCGAGAGCGGGCAGCGCGTGGGCCAGGTGGTGGCCAGCCTGGTGTCGTTCTTCAACCCCGGCATGATCGTGATCGGGGGCCGGGTGAGCGGCCTGGGGCACGCGCTGCTGGCCGAGATCCGCGGGACGGCGTACCAGCGCTCGCTGCCGCTGGCCACGGGCAACCTGCCGATCGTGCTGAGCGAGCTGCCCGACTGTGGCGGCGTGATCGGCGCCGCGCGTCTGGTCAGCTCCGCGGTCTTCGCCCCCGCTTCTGCCTGACCGTCTCCACCTTACGCAAGCGAACTGCGAAAGTGGTACGGCCGGTTGACGCTGTCGGTAGGCCGCCCTACGTTCGAGGTGACCGCCGTCACCCGACCGACGACGGTTCTCTCGGAAGCACCAACGCAAGGAGCATCTACGTGCAACGACGTCTCTCGGGCGTCCTGGCCGCGTCGGCAGCCAGTGCGATCACCCTCTCCTTGGCCGCCGTCGGCGGCCTCTCCGCCCCAGCGGCCGGTCACCCCGGCCATGACGACCCACCTGCCCCGCCGCCCGACGCGGAGTTCCAGAAGGTCACCCTCAACGACCGTCCCGGCGAGCCGATGGACCTCGCGGTGCTGCCCGACGGCGACGTCCTGCACACCACGCGGGCCGGCGTCATCTGGCACAACGACGCCGAGACCGGGGTCAACTCGGTCGCCGGCCGGATCGACGTCTACAGCCACGACGAGGAGGGCCTGCAGAGCATCGCCCTCGACCCCGGCTACGACGGCGAGAAGAACACCTGGGTCTACCTCTACTACTCGCCCCCGCTCGACACCCCTGCCGACGACCCGCTGACCGCCTCGATCAACGAGGGTGACGCGCCCGTCGAGGGCACCAAGGCCGACTTCGCGCCGTACAAGGGCGTCATCCGGGTCTCGAAGTTCAGGTTCGTCGACGGCCAGATCAAGAACAACACCGAGCGGCGCATCCTCGACGTGCCGGTCGACCGCGGGATCTGCTGCCACGTGGGCGGTGACATCGTCTTCGACTCCCAGGGCAACCTGATCCTGGCCACCGGTGACGACTCCAACCCGTTCGAGTCCGACGGCTACATCCCGATCGACGAGCGGCCCAACCGCAACCCGGCCTTCGACGCCCAGCGCACGTCGGCCAACACCAACGACCTGCGCGGGAAGATCCTCCGGGTCAAGCCGGGCGCGCGGGGCGGCTACACCATCCCGAGGGGCAACCTGTTCCGGCCGGGCCTGCCCAAGACCCGTCCCGAGATCTACGCGATGGGGCTGCGCAACCCGTTCCGCATCGAGATCCACCCGCGCACCGACAAGCTGTGGGTGGCCGACTACTCGCCCGACGCGCGTCGGGCCGACCCCGAGCGCGGCCCCGGCGGCCAGGGCAAGTGGGTGCAGATCGAGAAGCCCGCCAACTACGGCTGGCCCTACTGCGCCACCGACCAGCTGCCCTACGTCGACTACGACTTCGCCACCGAGACCTCCGGCGAGCCGTTCAACTGCGCCGCCCCGCGCAACACCTCGCCGAACAACACCGGTCGGGTCAAGCTGCCGCCCGTGGAGAAGCCGGAGATCTGGTACGGCTTCGAGACCTCCGCGGAGTTCCCCGAGCTCGGCACCGGCGGCATCTCGCCGATGGCCGGCCCGGCGTACCAGTACGACATCCGCAACACCCGCGGCAAGACCCCCGTCGCCTGGCCCGAGCAGTACGACGACACCCCGCTGCTCTACGAGTGGAGCCGTGACTGGATCAAGGGCATCCACCTCGACGGCGACGACGTCGCGATCGAGGACGTCATCCCCGGCATCGTCACCGACAACCCGATGGACATGGAGTTCGGACCCAACGGTGCGCTCTACGTCCTCGAGTACGGCGACGGCTACTTCGCCGAGAACCCCGACGCGCAGCTGTCGCGGATCGACTACATCGGCGCGGGCGGCAACCACAGCCCCGAGCCGAAGATCACCGCCACGCCCACCGCCGGGATGCCGCCGCTCAAGGTGCGGTTCTCCAGCGCCGGCACCATCGACGCCGACGGCGACCAGCTGAAGTACCAGTGGGACTTCGACGGTGACGGTCGCTTCGACAGCACCCGGAAGAACCCGACCTACACCTACCGGGAAGAGGGCAGCTACCGGGCGACCCTCACGGTGACCGACGTCGGGGGCAGGCACCGCGGGCGGCACGCCTCGGCCGACGTCGACATCCTCGTCGGCAACCAGACCCCGGTGCTGGAGTTCGTGACCCCGACGCCCGACGACACCTTCCAGTTCGGCGACACGGTCACCTACGAGGTCACGGTGACCGACGACCAGCCGGTCGACTGCAGCCGGGTGACCGTCACCTACATCCTCGGTCACGACAGCCACGGCCACCCGCAGAGCACCGCCAACGGGTGCACCGGCACGCTCACCACCACCGTGCCCGGCGGGCACGACCCCGGTGAGGACGACCTCAGCGCCGTCTTCGTCGCCCAGTACGACGACGGCGAGCTGATCGGCAGCGCCGAGGTCAGGTTGGAGCCCAACGACGGCGCCTAACCCCCACCCCCGCTCGGTCCCGCGGCCCGTCCACCCGGACGGGTCGCGGGGCCGGCGGTCCATCCCGAGAAGAAACACCGAGAGGAACCACCACATGTGTTACGGGTATGACGGAGAGGCCGCCCTGCGGCAGTCGCTGGATCGCCAGGGCGCCAGTCGCCGAGGTCTGCTGCGGGGCACGGCCGCCGGTGCGGCCGGCGTCGCGACGATCGGTGCGCTCGGGGCGACGTCCGCCGCCGCTGCGGCTCCGGGCAACGACCGCGGCAAGGGCCGCACAAGGCAGGTGCCCGAGGGCAAGATCAGCATCCAGCTCTACACGCTGCGGGCGGCCATGACCGACCCCGCGAGCGTCGACCTGGTGCTGAGCCGGCTCTCGCAGTACGCCTACCCGCGCGTCGAGCGGGCCGGCCTCTACCACTACACGGCCGCGCAGATGAAGGCCCGGCTCGACGAGCTCGGCATCTGGGCCAGCTCGAGCCACGAGGGCATCAGCGACACCACCTCGGCGCGGAACAAGAAGTTCGACGACGCCAACACCTTCGACCAGCGCTACGTCGTGGTGCCCTACCTGAACTCCAACAAGCTCAGCGACTGGCAGGCCTGGGCCGAGCAGATGAACATCGAGGCCTACGCCGCCAAGCGCCGCGGGCTGAAGTACGGCTACCACAACCACGCCCACGAGTTCACGATCGACCTCGGCGGCGGCAAGACCCCCTGGGACGTGCTGACCAAGGAGCTCGACCCGCGGCTGGTGCACCTCGAGATCGACCTCTACTGGGTCTACACCGCGGCGGTGAACCTGAACGAGTCCAACCCGATCAAGTTCACCAACGACGTCATCCGCAAGGCGCCCCAGACCGTGCGCCAGTTCCACGTCAAGGACCGCTCGGCGGCCGCCGGCGGCGACATGGCCGACCTGGGCACGGGCGTCATCGACTTCCCGGCGATCTTCCGCAAGCACGACGTGGAGGAGTACATCGTCGAGAACGACACCCCCGACGTCACCCCGCTGACGTCGGCCGCGGTCGGCAAGCTCTACCTGGAGCACACCGACTTCTGACGCGGACGTCGTCCGCAACGCAGTCGCCACGGTGGCCGGCACCCCTCGGGGTGCCGGCCACCGTCGCGTCGGTCAGTCCTTGTGCGAGCGGCCGGGCAGGTCGAGCATCCGCTGCAGCGCGACCAGGGCGTCGCGCTCGGTCTCGGGGTCGACCTCGATCCGGTTGACGACCACCCCGTCGACCAGCGACTCCAGCGCCCACACGAAGTGGGGCAGGTCGATCCGGTTCATCGTCGAGCAGTAGCAGACGTCCTTGTCGAGGAACGTGATCCGCTTGTCGGGGTGCGCATTGGCCAGGCGCTGCACGAGGTTGAGCTCGGTGCCGATCGCCCAGCTCGAGCCGGCGGGCGCCGCCTCGACGGTCTTGATGATGAACTCCGTCGAGCCGACCAGGTCGGCCTTGAGCACCACCTCGTGGCGGCACTCGGGGTGCACGAGGATCTGCACGTCGGGGATGGTCGCGCGCAGCTCGTCGACGACCTCGGGGGAGAAGCGGCCGTGCACCGAGCAGTGGCCCTTCCAGAGGATGACCTTGGCCGCGCGCAGCTGGTCGGGGGTCAGGCCGCCGCCGGGCAGGTGGGGGTTCCACACGACGCAGTCGTCGAGGGAGAAGCCCATCTTGAGCACCGCGGTGTTGCGGCCGAGGTGCTGGTCGGGGAAGAAGATGACCTTGGTGTCGGGCCCCTTCTGCGCGAAGGCCCACTCGAGGGCGACCTCGGCGTTGGAGGAGGTGCAGACCACGCCCCCGTTGCGACCGCAGAACGCCTTGATGTCGGCGCTGGAGTTCATGTAGGTGACCGGGACGACGACGTCCTGCACGCCGGCCTCGGCCATCGCGCGCCAGGCCGCCTCGACCTGGGGCAGGCGGGCCATGTCGGCCATCGAGCACCCGGCCGCGAGGTCGGGCAGGATCACCTGCTGCTCCGGCCCGGTGAGGATGTCGGCCGACTCGGCCATGAAGTGCACGCCGCAGAACACGACGTACTCGGCCTCCGGGCGGGCCGCCGCCTCCCGGGCCAGCTTGAACGAGTCGCCGGTGATGTCGGCGAACTGGATGACCTCGTCGCGCTGGTAGTGGTGCCCCAGCACGAACAGGCGGTCGCCGAGGGCGTCCTTGGCGGCGCGGGCGCGGGCGACGAGGTCGGGGTCGGACGCCGAGGGCAGGTCACCCGGGCACTCGACGCCGCGCTCGGAGGCGCGATCGACGCCGCGGCCGAGCGGGAGGAGTGGGAGGTCGACGGTCGTCATGGCTCGATCCTAGGTCTCGGGGCCGGCGGGGCCGCGGTCGTGCCGACTCCAACCACCCCGGCGCACGTTTCCTTCCCGCGGCAGCGCAACGCACCCACCGCCACCGACGCCGGTCGAGGAGGCCGGCCACGGCCGTCTCGAGACCACTCCCGCAGGGTGCCTTCCCTCGCCGGGTCTCGACTCGGGCTCGCTGGCGCTCGCCCGGCTCGACCAGCGTCACTGACGGTGGTCGAGCCGCGGGGACGAAGTCCCTGCGAGTCGAGACCCCCGCAGCGCACGCACCTCGCCGCGCCCGGCCCGAGGTCGGCCACCCTCAGGACTAGAGCAGTGCGCCGTGGTGCACGTACGGCGCCGGCGGGTCCAGGCCGCGGAGGCCGAGGTAGCCGGTCTGCTGCAGGTCGAGGCGGACGGCGGTGCCGACGTCGATCGCCCAGGCGTTGGCGGCGGTGACGTGGACGATCCGCTGCTCGGCGGGGCCGTCGGCGACGGCGGTCCACAGCAGGCGGGTGGCCGTGCGGCGGTTGCTCGCCGCCAGCAGCAGCACCGTCGAGTCCTCGGCGAGGTAGGCGTACCCGGACCCCGTCGAGGTGTCGCTGACGAGCAGCCGGGCGGTCTGCTGGAGGAACCCGTGGTCGGGGCCGTGGCCGGACCCGCGCCGCTGGCGGTCGAGCGACTCGAGCAGGTCGGTGTCGGCGGCCGTCCCCTCGCGCACCTTGCGGCCGGCGTCGATCGGGATCGCGCTGCGGTCGACCGTGCCGGACAGCGTCATCTGGGGGTGCAGGGTGAAGCCGGCCAGCAGGTAGCGGCGCACCGCCCGCGGGTCGGCGCTGGCCGAGAGCATGCCGCGCAGGCAGCCCTGGCTGTGCGTCAGCGCGGCGTCGAGCAGGCGCCGGCCGGTGCCGCGTCCCTGCCGGCCCGGCCGGACGGCGTACGTCGCCAGCAGCCAGGTGCCGTCGCGGCGGGCGCTCGTGGCGAAACCGACCATCGTGCCGGTCGGGTCGTCGGCGACCCAGCACCCGCCGGGGTCGGTGTCCACGAAGTGCCGGGTGCGGGTCACCCACGTCGCCGCGCGGGCCGGGGGTCGCACCTCGGGCTCCGGCCACGACGGCAGCCGGGTGGCCCGGTCGACCTCGAGGAACGCCTCGGCCGAGAGCCGCTCGGCGACGGGGACGTCGTCGGGTCGCATCGGGCGGATCAGCACGTCCTCCACGCGGTCACCGTAGTGGTCGGGGCCGACGGGCAGGATGGCGTCATGCGCGTCCTGATCGCTCCCGACAAGTTCGCCGGCACCCTCACCGCCGTCGAGGCCGCCGACGCGATCGCCGAGGGCTGGCGCCGGCGCGCACCCGACGACGAGCTCGACCTCGCCCCGATGTCCGACGGCGGCCCGGGCTTCGTCGACGTGCTGCACGCGGCGCTGGGGGGCGACCTGCACGTCGTGACCGTGGAGGCGGTGCACGGCGAGGAGGTGCCGGCCACGGTGCTGAGGGTGGGCGACACGGCGTACGTCGAGAGCTCCCAGTCGTGCGGGCTGCACCTGATGCCCGACGGCGGGGCCGAGTTCGGCTCGACCGGCGGCGTCGGGGCGCTGGTGCTGGCGGCGGTCGACGGCGGGGCCACCCGGGTGGTCGTCGGTCTCGGCGGGTCGGGCACCAACGACGGGGGAGCGGGGTTCCTGGCCGCGCTGGGCGCCACCGCCGACGGCGTCCTCGACTGCGGACCGGTGTGCTTCGACCAGCTCTCGTCGGTCGACCTGGCGCCCGCCCGCGAGCGGCTGGCCGGCATCGAGCTGGTGATGGCCTCCGACGTGGACAACCCGCTCACCGGCCTGTTCGGCGCCACCAAGACCTACGGACCCCAGAAGGGCATCGCCGAGGAGATGATCGCCGAGGTCGACGGGTGGCTCGAGCAGCTCGCCCGGGCCACCGACTGGCGCACCTCCCTGGAGAAGGGCGCCGGTGCCGCGGGCGGGCTCGGCTACGCGCTGCTGTGCCTCGGCGCCCGTCGCGAGCCCGGCATCGAGCTGGTCAGCGCCGCCGTCCGCCTGGCCGAGCGGGCCCGCCTCGCCGACCTGGTCGTCACCGGCGAGGGAGCCTTCGACTTCTCCAGCCGCTCCGGGAAGGTCCCGTACGGCGTCGCCGAGGTCGCCGGCGACGCGCTGCGGCCCTGCGTGGCCGTCGCCGGGCAGGTGCTGGTGGGGGCGCGGGAGATGCGGGCGCTGGGCGTGGAGTCGGCGTACTCGCTGGTCGACGCGGTGGGCCTGGAGCGGGCGATGTCCGACCCGTCCGGAGCGCTGGCCGACGTGGCGGCCCGGGTGGCCCGGACCTGGTCGCGCTGACCCTCCGCGGCCGGGAGGAATAACCCCGCGTGTGCGACCATTGGGAGCAGTAGCCGTACCGACACCCCACGTCTCGCACCAGGGAGCCACACATGACCGAGCAGCTCGAGACCACCGCGCGCCGTACCGACCAGATCAACCTGAGCCCGGTGGCCGCCGCCAAGGTGAAGAGCCTCCTCGAGCAGGAGGGTCGCGACGACCTCGCGCTGCGCATCTCGGTGCAGCCCGGTGGCTGCAGCGGCCTGCGCTACCAGCTGTTCTTCGACGAGCGCACCCTCGACGGCGACGCCGTCACCGACTTCGACGGTGTGTCCGTGGTCGTCGACCGGATGAGCGTGCCCTACCTCAACGGCGCCGAGATCGACTTCGTCGACAGCATCGAGAAGCAGGGCTTCACCATCGACAACCCCAACGCCACCGGCTCCTGCGCCTGCGGCGACTCGTTCCACTGATCGAGGCCGCGAAGCGGGTCCCGACCCGGTGAGCTGACAGGCAACACGAGAGGCCCCCGCCACAGGCGGGGGCCTCTCGTCGTGTCACGGGCCCGGGCGACCGGCCCGGGCGTCGTACCCCTAGCGGTAGAGCGCCGCGGCCAGCCGGGCCGCGGCCTCGGAGACCTCGATCGTCGGCTTCGGCCGCTCGGCCGGCTGGTCGGCGTAGTGGATCGACGGGGCCGGGGCGGTGGCCCGCCGGGCGGCCTGCTCGAGCCGGGCGTTGGCGGCGCGGCAGTCGGCCTGCATCGCGGCGGGCGTGGACAGGTCGTCGTACGAGCTCATGCACCGACGCTAGGTGCTACCGGCAGGTACTCCCAGGAATACCGATCGGTAGCCTGCGCGGCCTAGTGTTGCCGCCCGTGACCACGGGACCCCTGCTCATCGCCGGCTCCATCGCTACCGACCACCTGATGAGCTTCGGCGGCAAGTTCGCCGACAGCCTCGTGGTCGAGCAGCTGGACAAGATCTCGCTGTCCTTCCTCGTCGACGACCTCGAGATCCGTCGCGGGGGCGTCGCGGCCAACATCACCTTCGGCCTCGGCCGGCTGGGGCTGTCGCCGGTGCTGGTGGGCTCGGCCGGTGAGGACTTCGCCGACTACCGCTCGTGGCTCGAGCGCCACGGCGTCGACTGCTCGCACGTGCACATCTCCGACAGCCGGCACACCGCGCGGTTCGTGTGCACCACCGACCCCACCGGCGCGCAGATCGCCTCGTTCTACCCCGGGGCGATGAGCGAGGCGCGGCTGATCGAGCTCGGACCGATCGCGGCCCGCGTCGGCACGCCCGGCTACGTGCTCGTCGGCGCCGACGACCCCGACGGGATGCTGCGCCACACCGAGGAGTGCCGCCAGCGCGGCTACCCGTTCATCGCCGACCCCAGCCAGCAGCTCGCGTTCAGCGGCGGCGACCTGATCCGCCAGCTGATCGACGGCGCGACGATCCTGTTCTCCAACGAGTACGAGTCGCACATGATCGAGCAGAAGACCGGCTGGACCCCCGAGGAGGTGCTGGCCCGCGTCGGCACCAAGGTCACCACGCTCGGCAAGGACGGCGTCCGGGTCGAGCGCGCCGGTGAGCCCGTCATCGAGGTCGCGGCCGCGACCGGGGTCCGCGCGGTGGAGCCCACCGGTGTCGGCGACGCGTTCCGCGCCGGCTTCCTGGCCGCCCTGAGCTGGGACCTCGGCCACGAGCGCGCCTGCCAGGTCGGCTGCGTGCTCGCCGCCTACGTCGTCGAGACGGTCGGCACCCAGGAGTACACGTTCCGGCCGAGCGAGTTCGTGGCCCGCGTCGAGGCGTCGTACGGCGTGCCCGCGGCCGCCGACGTGGCCAAGCACCTCCAGTGACGCGCTGAGCCTCTAGCTGGTGCGCCGCACCAGGTAGCGCGGCGTCCCGTCGTCGGCGACGTCCTCGCCGAGGTACTCCTGGCCCCTCATCCGGCACCACGCCGGGACGTCGTAGCGGGCGGCCGGGTCGTCGGCGACCACCGCGACCACCTCGCCGACACCGACCTCGGCGTAGCGGCGTCCGAGCTCGATGATCGGCGCCGGGCACAGCAGGCCCCGGCAGTCGAGCTCGAGGGCGGCGTTCACGACCGGAGCTCCGCGACGACCTCGGGCAGTGCCGCGCAGAAGGCCTCGACGTCGTCCGCCGTGGCGGTGCGGGTCAGCGAGACCCGCACGTTGCCGTGGGTCAGCGCACCCATCGCCGCCAGCACGCGCGACGGCTCGAGCGTCGAGGCCGTGCACGCCGAGCCGCTCGCGACCGCGAACCCGCGGCGGTCGAGCTCGGTGACCAGCCGCTCGCCGTTGACGTAGAGCACCGAGAACGTCACCAGGTGGGGGAGCCGGCCGACCGGGTCGCCGACCACGTCGACGTCGTCGATCGCGGCGGCCGCGGCCCGGATGCGGTCGACCAGCGCGTGCTGGCGGGCGTTGACCTCGTCGCGCTCGGCGACGACGGCCTGCAGGGCGGCGGCCGCGGCCAGCGCGGCCGGCACGTTCTCGTAGCCGGAGCCACGGTGGTCGGCGCGGTCGTCGGCCGGGAAGGGGTTCTCCCAGGGGGCGCGGTGCCGCACGAGGAGCACGCCCACGCCGGCCGGGCCACCCCACTTGTGGGCCGACCCGGCCAGGGCCGACCAGCCGTCCGGGAGCGGTAGCCGGCCCATCGAGGCGCAGGCGTCGACGAACAGCGGTACCCCGTCGGGCAGGTCGAACGCGCCCACGTCCTGCACGGTGCCGACCTCGTGGTTGGCCGACTGCAGTGCCGTGACGGCCACGTCGCCACCCCTCGACCGCTCCACCAGGTCGCCGTCGTGGACGCGACCCTCGCTGTCCACCCCGACCAGCGTCACCTCGTCCCACCACGCCGCTGCGTGGGCGACGGCGGCGTGCTCGACCTCGGCGTGGACGACGCGCCGCCCCACGTGACGCCGGGCGGCGGCCAGGCCGAGCAGGCCCAGGTGCACGGCCTGGGTGCCCGACCCGGTGAACGTCACCTCGTCGGCACGCACGTCCAGCGCCTCGGCCACGACCGCCCGGGCGTTGCCGAGCAGCAGCCGGGCGTTGCGGGCGGGGTGGTGGAGGCGCCTCGGGTCGGCGTACCCGGCGTCCAGCGCTGCCAGCAGGGTCTCGCGCGCGGCCGGGTGGAGCGGCTCGGACGAAGCCGCGTCGAGGTAGCGCGCCGTCGGGGCTCCGGTCGGCTCAGCTGGGTCCACCACGATGACGATCCAACCACCCACCCGGGGGCAGCGGCGCCTGCCGATCGCGGTAGTGTGATCCCGTTCGTGACCGCCTGAGAGAAGGGCTCGTTCGTGGGTCTGCAACTCCCCGAGCGCTCGGGTTCCCGGCGTTCCCGCCGCGGAGGCCTGATCGCCCTGCTGGGTCTCGCCGTCCTCGTCCTGACGGGGTGCGGCACCGACTCCGAGGTCGAGCGGTTGGCCATGCCCGAGCCGCTCACCCGAGAGGGCGAGAGCACCCTCGGCCTGTGGCAGGGCGCCTGGATCGCCGCGCTCGTCACAGGGGTCGTGGTGTGGGGCCTGATCTTCTACGCCTGCTGGAAGTACCGCCGCCGTCACGACGACGAGGTCCCGGTCCAGACCCGCTACAACCTGCCGCTCGAGATCTTCTACACGATCTTCCCGATCATCATGGTGATCGTCTTCTTCGACCACACCATCTCGACGCAGAACAAGGTCCTCAACGACCCCGACGTCGAGGTCGACAACACCGTCTTCGTCGTGGGCCAGCAGTGGCAGTGGACGTTCAACCACGAGTACACGCCCGAGGGCGAGAGCGAGCCGGTCAACGTCTACGAGATCGGCACCGGCGACTACATCCCGACCCTGCACCTGCCGGTCGACGAGACCACGCGGTTCGAGCTGCGCAGCCCCGACGTGATCCACGACTTCGGCGTCCCGGGCTTCCTGATCAAGATGGACGTCATGCCGGGCCAGGAGAACCACTACCAGGTCACGCCCAAGACCGAGGGCACCTACACCGGCAAGTGCTACGAGCTCTGCGGGGTCTACCACTCGCGGATGATCTTCAACGTCAAGATCGAGACCCAGGAGGACTACGACGCCTACCTGGAGAGCCTCTACGAGGCAGGCGCCACCTCCTCCGGTCCGCTGTGCGGCGGCGAGAACGTCGACACCCAGGCCGGTGTCGACGCCATCGAGAACCCGGAGGACCCCAAGAACGCCGAGAGCCAAGACGTGAGGTACTGCCAGTGACCACCACCGCCGATCCCACGCGGACCGCGGCCCCGGCACGCAAGCCGCTCGGTCAGGAGCTCGTCAAGATCCTGACCACGACCGACCACAAGCTGATCGGCAAGCTGTACCTCGGCACCTCGTTCGTCTGGTTCCTGCTCGCGGGGCTGATGGCGCTGCTCATCCGGTCCGAGCTCGCCTTCCCCGGGCAGCAGGTCGTCAACGAGGAGCTCTACAACCAGCTCTTCACCATGCACGGCACGATCATGCTGCTGCTGTTCGCGACCCCCCTGTTCTTCGGGTTCGCCAACGTGATCATGCCCATCCAGATCGGCTCGCCCGACGTGGCGTTCCCGCGGCTGAACATGTTCAGCTACTGGCTGTTCCTGTTCGGCGGACTGATCGCGGCGTCCGGCTTCCTGACCCCCGCGGGTGCCGCCGACTTCGGCTGGTTCGCCTACACGCCGCTGTCGGACTCCGTGCGCTCGCCGGGCGTCGGCGGCGACCTGTGGATCATGGGCCTGTGGCTCGCCGGCCTCGGCACGATCCTCGGTGCGGTCAACTTCATCACCACGATCATCTGCATGCGCGCAC
This sequence comes from Nocardioides sp. WJ219, assembly GCF_058559815.1. Lineage (NCBI taxonomy): Bacteria > Bacillati > Actinomycetota > Actinomycetes > Propionibacteriales > Nocardioidaceae > Nocardioides > Nocardioides sp. WJ219. The sequence goes on along the minus strand of NZ_JBZUJV010000002.1, from coordinate 420,777 downwards.
CCGGCCTGACGATGTTCCGGATGTCGCTGTTCACGTGGAACACGCTGATCACCAGCCTGCTGGTCCTGATCGCGTTCCCGATCCTCGCCGGCGCGCTGCTCTCCCTCGAGGCCGACCGCCAGCTCGGCGCCCACGTCTTCGACACCGCCCACGGCGGCGCGATCCTGTGGCAACACCTGTTCTGGTTCTTCGGACACCCAGAGGTCTACATCATCGCGTTGCCGTTCTTCGGCATCGTCACCGAGATCCTGCCGGTCTTCAGCCGCAAGCCGATCTTCGGCTACGTCGGCCTGGTCGGCGCCACGCTCGCCATCGCCATCCTGTCGGTGGCCGTCTGGGCCCACCACATGTTCGTGACCGGAGCCGTCAACCTGCCGTTCTTCTCCGGCATGACGTTCCTGATCGCCGTGCCCACCGGGGTGAAGTTCTTCAACTGGATCGGCACGATGTGGGGGGGATCTCTGTCCTTTGACACCCCCATGCTGTGGTCGGTCGGCTTCCTCACGACGTTCCTCTTCGGTGGCCTCACCGGCATCATCCTGGCCAGCCCGCCGCTCGACTTCCACGTCTCCGACTCCTACTTCGTGGTGGCGCACTTCCACTACGTCGTCTTCGGCACCGTGGTGTTCGCGATGTTCGCGGGCTTCTACTTCTGGTGGCCCAAGATGACCGGCCGGATGCTCGACGAGCGCCTGGGCAAGCTGCACTTCTGGCTGCTGTTCGTCGGGTTCCACACCACCTTCCTGGTCCAGCACTGGCTCGGCGTCGAGGGCATGCCCCGGCGCTACGCCGACTACCTCGAGAAGGACGGCTGGGAGACCCTCAACCAGGTCTCCACCATCGGTGCGTTCCTGCTCGCCGCCTCGACGCTGCCGTTCCTCTACAACGTCTACGTCTCCCGCAACTCGCCCAAGGTCATGGTCGACGACCCGTGGGGCTGGGGCCGTTCGCTGGAGTGGGCGACGAGCTGCCCGCCGCCGCGGCACAACTTCCACTCCATCCCGCGGATCCGCTCCGAGTCGCCGGCCTTCGACCTGCACCACCCGGAGGTCGCGGCCATCGAGCTCGACGACAACCAGCAGGCCCGTGACAGCAAGTTCTCCGACGCCCCCGACATGGAGGGCCGCGAGACGCTGATCAAGGAACGGCTCAACGACGACGACTACACCGACGGAGAAGGCGGGAGCACGCGATGAAGCCCGAGGCCGGGATCTTCGGGGTCACCACCGTCTTCCTGGTGCTGGTGACGCCGGCGTACTACTTCATCTCCGAGGCCGGCGACAGCGGCATCGACTGGACCGGCGTCTCCGCGCTGGCGATGACCAGCCTGCTGACGCTGATGGTCACCCTCTACCTGGGGTTCCACGCCCGCAAGATGGACCCGCGCCCCGAGGACCGCAAGGACGGCGACATCGCCGACGGTGCCGGTGAGCTCGGGTTCTTCCCGCCGTACTCCTGGTGGCCGCTGTGGTGTGGCGCCACCCTCGCGGTGATGGTCTTCGGCGTCGCGATGGGCGCCTGGTGGCTGGTCATCATCGGCGGCGCCCTCGGCTCCCTCGCCCTCTCGGGCCTGGTGTTCGAGTACTACCGCGGCGTCCACGCGCACTGAGCCAACTGGTCCGAGCGTGTCGCCCGTCTCGCGTGTCGCCGCCCCCTTGATGTAGGGCTGTGGTTGCCGCAGTAGGGGCGGCGCCACGCGCGGGCGCCACGCTGCCGGACTCGGCGGCGCCACGCTGCCGGACTGGGCGGCGCCAGCGAGCCCGGGTCGAGACCTGGTGAGTTCGCGCGGACGTTGACGAATCGGTCCGCACCCGGTCCCCGGTTACCCTTGCCAGGACCGAACCCAGTCCCGGGAGTGCCTTGATGACCGTGCGTCCTTCTGTCCGCCTGACCGCCGCAGCCGTGGCTGCCGTGCTCGGCCTGACCCTGACGGCGTGCAGCAGCGGATCCGACTCCGACCCGGGCTCCGGCGACCGCCAGGGCGACTCCGTCGGCACCGACGAGGGCGGGGCCACCGGCGCGGGCGTCGCGGGGGAGGAGGCGCCGCCTGCCGGGCCCGCGATCGACGTCAGCGTCGCGAAGGGCGCGGTTGACGTCCCCGTCTCCACCCTGGTCCGCCTCGCTGCCGACGCCGGCACGCTCACCGCCGTCACGGTGTCCTCACCCGGGGGCAAGCTGCCCGGCGCGATGAGCGCCGACGGCGCCTCGTGGAAGGCCTCGGAGCGGCTCGAGCCGGGCGTGACCTACACCGTCAAGGCCACCGCCGAGGCCGACGGGGCGACGTCCGACGTGCGGCAGCGGTTCACCGCCGCCGACCTCACGCTCGACGAGCAGACCTACCCGTCCGTGGCGCCACTCCAGGACGAGACCGTGGGCGTGGGCATGCCGGTCGTCGTGGGCTTCGACCTGCCCGTGACCGACCGGGCCGAGTTCGAGCGGCACATGAAGGTCACCTCCACCCCGGCCCAGCCGGGCTCGTGGTATTGGCTCTCCGACTACACCGCCCACTGGCGCCCGAAGAGCTACTGGCGCCCGGGCACCCAGGTCAGCGTCGACGTCGACGTCAACGGGGTCGACGCCGGCGGCGGCATCTACGGCCAGGAGGACCGCAAGATCGACTTCGAGGTCGGCGACGCGCACATCTACCAGGTCGACGCCCAGTCGCACCAGATGAAGGTCTTCGAGAACGGCAAGCTCCTCCGCACCATCCCGATCACCACCGGCAAGCCCGGCTTCACCACGCGCTCCGGCGTCAAGGTGATCATGGAGAAGTTCGAGTCCAAGCGGATGAACTCCGAGACCGTCGGCATCCCCGCCGGGAGCGCCGAGGCCTACGACATCAACAACGTCCAGTACGCCATGCGCGTCACCAACTCGGGCGAGTTCATCCACGCCGCCCCGTGGTCGGTGGGCTCCCAGGGCTACGCCAACGTCTCCCACGGCTGCACCGGCCTCAGCACCGACAACGCCGCCTGGCTCTACTCCATGACCCGCCGCGGCGACGTCGTCGAGTACACCGGCACCGACCGCCCCATGACCTTCGACAACGGCTACGGCGACTGGAACAAGTCCTTCCAGGACTACCAGCAGGGCTCCGCTCTCTGACCCACCCACGCTGACCCGTCGCTTCGTTGCGACGGGTCACAGTGCATTTTGCGCTGACCCGTCGCATCGTTGCGACGGGTCGCCAGGAATCTCGCGCTGACCCGTCGCATCGTTGCGACGGGTCAGCGCGCGTGCCTGTGGACAACCCGATCCTGAGGTGTGGCGCGCCATCGAATTGCCGAACATGGCCGCATGCCCCGTCCCCTGAGTGCCGCGCAACTGGTCGAGATCCTCGAGCGGCTACCCGTAGAGCGACCTTTTCGTCCGAGGCCCGTGAGCGCGGGGTGAGCGGCAGCCAGCTGCGCCGCCTGGTGGCGGCGCGGATGTTGAGCCGCAGGCTGCGCAACGTCTTGCACGTCCCCGCACTCGAGGACACCGTCGAGCTGCGCCTGCGGTGCCTGGTGCTAGTGGTGCCGCCCGACTGCGTGGTCACCGACCGCAGCGCCGCCTGGGTGTGGTGCGGCGACCGCGCGCTCGCGCCTGGCGCCCACGAGGTCCTACCTCGGGTGTCGGTCTTCGCCCCACCCGGCCGGCGACTGCGCAACGAGCTCAGCGACAGCGGTGAGCGGCGGCTCAGCAGTGGTGACGTCGTACCGACCGGGGGAGTGCTGGTGACGACGCCGCTGCGCACCGCGTGCGACCTGGGCAGGCTGCTGCACGTCGACCAGGCCTTCGCCGCGATGGACACCCTCGCTGCCCTGCGGGAGTTCGCCGTCGACGACCTGGTGCAGGAGCTGGGGCGGTTCAAGGGCTACCGCGGCATCGTCCAGGCGCGCGCGTGGGCGCCGTACGTCGATCCGGGGTCGGACTCACAGTTCGAGAGCATCGGCCGCCTCCGCTGGCTGAGCGCAGGGTTGCCCCGCCCCAGGTGCCAGTGCCCGGTGCCGGCCCCTGACGGCGGCTGGTTCTTCGTCGACTTCGGGCTGCCGGAGCAGCGGTTCGGCGGCGAGTACTTCGGTGAGGAGTTCCACGGCGCCGACCGGGCTGCCCACGACGAGGAGCGGCTGGAATGGCTCCGTGACTCGCAGGGGTGGACGATCATCGTCGCCCGCACCCACAACGTCGTAGGCACCCGCCAGGACTACGTGCAGCTGCTCCAGCTCGAGTGGCAGCGGCACCGGGCTCGCTGACCCGTCGCAACAATGCGACGGGTCGGCGCAAAAAACAGATCGACCCGTCGCAACGATGCGACGGGTCGACCTGGTGACGGCTCAGTGGTGGGGGCGGAGCGACTCACCCTCGGCGTGGTGGCCGTCGAACTGGTGGCCGTCGGCGGCGTGGCCCTCGAGCGCCGCGGTGGCGGCGTGCTCGTGCTCGGCGTGGTGGTGGGCCGCCTCGAGCTCCTCGTGGGTCGGCTTCTGCACGTTGTCGGCGAACATCAGCGTCGACAGCTTGGCGCGGACGCCGTCGAGGCGGCCGCCGGGCGCCGCGACGCCGTTGTCGTCGACCTTGCCGTTGGCCGCGAAGACCTCCTCGCGCGGGCGAGCGGTGAGGCGGTAGGCCTCGCTCTCGCTGATCGGGAGGTGGCGCTCGCTGTAGCCGCCGTCGGGGGACCGCATGATGATGCCGGTCTCGTAGCCGTGGAGCAGCTTCTGCTCGTCGTGCCGCTGCAACGAGATGCACCAACGCCGCGTCAGGATGAAGGCGATCAGCGGGCCGATGAAGATCGCGCCACGCATGAAGTAGGTGATCTGGTTGATCGACAGGTCGAGCTTGATGGCGATGATGTCGTTGCCACCCGCGGCCCACGCGAGGCCGTAGAAGGTCATCAGCGACACCATGATCGCCGTGCGCGTCGGAGCGTCGCGCGGGCGCTGCAGCAGGTGGTGCTCCCGCTTGTCCTTGGTGATCCAGGAGTCGAGGAACGGCAGCAGCATCACGACGATCAGCAGCACCACGGGGGCGATCAGGATCGGGATCATCACGTTCCACGAGATCGTGTAGCCGAAGATCACCGACTCCCAGCCGGGGATGATGCGCAGCAGGCCGTCGGGCCAGCCCATGTACCAGTCGGGCTGCGAGCCGGCCGTGACCTTGGTCGGGTCGTAGGGGCCGAACTTCCAGACCGGGTTGATCGACAGCAGGCCACCCATGAGCGCGGTGACGCCGAAGACGATGAAGAAGAACCCGCCGGCCTTGGCGGCGTACACGGGCAGCATCGGGAAGCCGACGACGTTGTCGTTGGTGCGACCGGGCCCGGGCCACTGGGTGTGCTTGTGGTAGACGAGCAGCATCATGTGCGCCGCGATCAGCGCGAGCAGCAGGCCGGGCACGAGCAGCACGTGGACGGTGTAGAGGCGCGGGATGATCGCCTCGCCCGGGAACTCGCCGCCGAAGAGGAAGAACGACATGTAGGAGCCGACGACGGGGGTGGCCTTCATGAAGCCGTCGGCGGCGCGGATGCCGGTGCCGGAGAGCAGGTCGTCGGGCAGCGAGTAGCCGGTGAAGCCCTCGAGGGTGCCGAGGAACAGCAGCAGGCAGCCGATCACCCAGTTGAGCTCGCGCGGCTTGCGGAACGCGCCGGTGAACCACACGCGGAGCAGGTGGATCATCATCGAGGCGATGAAGATCATCGCCGCCCAGTGGTGCATCTGCCGCATCAGCAGGCCGCCGCGGACGTCGAACGACAGCTCGAGCGTCGAGGCGTAGGCCTCCGACATCTCGACGCCGCGCATCGGGTCGTAGGAGCCCTGGTACTCGACCTCGCCCATGCTGGGCACGTACCAGAGCGTCAGGAAGACGCCGGTGAGGAGCAGGACCACGAAGCTCCACAGGGCGATCTCGCCGAGCATGAACGACCAGTGGTCGGGGAAGACCTTGCGCAGGTTCTTCTTCATCGCCCCGCCGAGTCCCAGGCGGTCGTCGGCCCAGGTGGCGACGGCGCCGGCACGGCCGGGCTTCTTCGGGGTGGCGGCGCTGGTGGTGTTGCTGTCAGCGATCTTGCTCGTGTCGATGCTCATCAGTGCTTCTCACGCTCCCAATAGCTGGGTCCGACCGGCTCCTGGAAGTCGTCCATGGCGATCAGGTAGCCCTCGTCGTCGACCTCGAGTGGCAGCTGCGGCAGCGGCCTGCCAGCCGGCCCGAACACGACCTTCGCCGAGTCGGCGAGGTCGAAGGTCGACTGGTGACAGGGGCACAGCACGTGGTGGGTGGTGCGTTCGTACAGCGAGATCGGGCACCCGACGTGGGTGCAGATCTTGGAGTAGCAGAGGATCCCGTCGAGCGACCAGCCCTCGCCCTGCTCGGACTTGATCGCCTCCGGCTCCATCTTGACCACGATCACCGCGGCCTTGGCCTTGGCGACCTGCAGCTCGATGCCCTCGAGCTCGAGGAGACCGTCGGGGACCGCGTTGACCAGGTCGCCGATCTCGAGGTCGCCCGGCCGGATGGGCGTGCCGACGACGTCGCGGACGACGCGGATCGGCGTCCCGAGGCCGGTGCCCCAGAACGTGTGCTGGAGCCCGGTGCCCTCGGCGGCGCTGGCGACCTCGCTGTTGGTCGGACCGAGGTCGCGCAGGAGGACGACGACCGGGGCGCCGAGCACGCCGACCGACAGCAGCAGGGTGCGGCGGATCATCTTGTGCTTGCCGAGCCCCGACTCCTCGGCGCCGGCGCCGAGCGCGGCGACGGTGGCCTGGCGGTCCTCGTCGGAGGAGCGGGCCGGGTGGCGCATCTCCACGATCTCGTGGTCGGCCATCAGCTTGCGGGCCCACTGGATGATCCCGACCCCGATCAGGGTGAGGGCCAGGCCCAGGAACACGCCGAGGAAGACGGTGGAGGCGCCGAGGCCGCCGAAGGTCTGCCAGTTGTCCTCGATGTCGAGGGCGAAGTAGGAGACGACGAACGCGACGGTGCACAGCGCGCTGAGCAGGAACATCAGCGAGACCTGGCGCTCGGCCCGCTTGGCGGCGCCGTCGTCGACGTCGGTGGGTCGCCACGTGTGGGCCGGGAGGCCCGGGTTGGCGAGTGGTTCCTCGGCCGGCAGGTTGCTGCCGTGCTCGGCCGGGTGGGCGACGGTGGCGTCGTCGTGCTTGGCGAGGTCGGTCACGCGCTGGCTCCCCTCTCGTCGGAGGCGGGTTGTCCGGAGGGCAGGTTGACCGGCGCGCGGGACGCCGACGGCTTCTGCTTGCTCGTGCGGGTCGTGTGGGCGGCGATCCAGATGGCGAAGGCGACCAGGCCGCCGATGCCGACGAGCCAGCCGAACAGGCCCTCGCTCACGGGGCCGAGGCCGCCGAGGCCGAAGCCGCCGTACTCGGGGGTCTCCTCGATCGTCTGCAGGTAGGCGATGACCTCGGCCTTCTGCTGCGGGGTGAGGTTGCCGTCGGAGAAGGTCGGCATCGACTGCGGGCCGGTGAGCAGGGCCTCGTAGATGTAGCGGGGCTCGACGCCGCGCAGCGTGGGGGCCTGACCACCGCGGGGCATCGCGCCGCCCTGGCCGTTGAAGTTGTGGCACGCGGTGCAGTTGGTGAGGAAGACCTGGCCGCCGCGGCTGATCGCCTCCTCGCGCTCCTCCTCGGTGTAGTCCGAGGGCAGCTCGAGCGCGGACTGGTCGGGGACCTCCGGGCCGGTGCCGAGGCTGTCGACGTAGGCGGCGAGCAGGTCGATCTCGTCCTGGGTGTAGACCGCGGGCTTGCGGACGGCCTGCTGGCCCGGCTGGGCCAGCGGCATCCGGCCGGTGCCGACCTGGAAGTCGACCGAGGCGGCGCCGACGTCGGTGAGCGCAGGGCCGTACTGGGTGCCGTCGACGGTGAGGACGCCCTCGCCGTTGGAGCCGTGGCAGAACGCGCAGCCGACGAGGAACAGCTCTCGCCCGGCCGCGACCTGCTCGTCTTCGGTGTCGCTCTGCCCGGCGGTGGCGCCCGGGGAGAAGAGCGAGTAGGCGCCCCCGGTGAGCAGCAGCGCCAGCAGCAGCACCACCAGGCCGGCCAGGGGGCCGCGGCGGTGGCGCGAGAGGCGGCCGGCGGAGCGGTTGAGGAGTCGCACGGTCTTGTCTGTCCCTAGGTCGTCTGGGTCGGTCGTCTGGGGTCGACTACTTGATGAGGTAGATCGTCGCGAACAGCCCGATCCACACGACGTCGACGAAGTGCCAGTAGTAGGACACGACGATCGCGCTCACGGCTTGCTCGTGGGTGAACTTGCGAGCCAGGTAGGTGCGTCCCAGCACGAAGAGGAAGGCGATGAGGCCACCGGTCACGTGGATCCCGTGGAAGCCGGTCGTCAGGTAGAACATCGTGCCGTAGGCCGAGTCGGGGATGGTGATGCCTTCGTGGATCAGCTCGGCGTACTCGAGTGCCTGGCCGCCGATGAAGATCGCGCCCATGACGTAGGTGAGGATGAACCACTCGCGCAGGCCCCACTTGCGGAAGTTCAGCAGCGACCCGCTGCGACCCACCTGGCCGCGCTCGGCGGCGAAGACACCCAGCTGGCAGGTCAGCGACGACAGCACCAGGATCGTGGTGTTGGCCGCAGCGAACGGGACGTTGAGGGCCTCGGTGTTGGTGGCCCACAGGTCGGGGCTGACCGAGCGGATCGTGAAGTACGACGCGAACAGCGCCGCGAAGAACATCAGCTCGCTGGAGAGCCAGATGATCGTGCCCACCGCGACCATGGACGGGCGGTCGTGGTGCCCGTGCAGACGGGAAGCCGGGATGGTTGCAGTCGTCGCCACAGCCTCATTATGTCGTGGCCCGAGCCGGGTGCCACCACCCCCCCGGGATGGGCCGTGCGCGTAATCTCACAGGCGTGAGCACAGCCCCGTTCCCCGCCCTCCTGAGCGCCACCGAGACGCTCCCGCGGCTGACCTCCGGGGCGTTCTTCACCGAGTGGTCGCTGGCCCCGCTGCCGCTGGTGGTGACGGTCTGGGCGGGCGGTCTGTACCTGCTCGGCGTGGTCGTGCTGCGCCGTCGCGGCGACCGCTGGCCGGTGGGCCGGACCCTGGCCTTCGTGGGCGTCGGCCTGGGCGCCTTCTACGTCGCCACGTCCTCTGGGCTGGCGGCGTACGACACGACGCTGCTGAGCGTGCACATGGTCCAGCACATGGTGCTCTCGATGGTGGTGCCGTTGTTCCTGGCGCTCGGGGCGCCGGTGACCCTCGCGCTGCGCACCCTGCCGGGCGGTCCGCGGCGCTGGCTGCTCGCCGTGCTGCACTCGCGGTTCGCGACGGTGCTCTCGTTCCCGCCGCTGGCGTTCGCCCTCTACGTCGTCTCGCCGTGGGCGCTGTACTTCTCGGGTTGGTACCGCGCCTCGCTGGAGTCGGTGTGGGTGCACGAGATGATGCACGTCCACCTGGTGCTCGTTGGCGCGCTGTTCTTCTGGCCCCTGATGGGCGTCGACCCGGTGCCCGGACGGGTCGGCTACCCGTTCCGGGTGCTGCTGGTGGCACTGACGCTGCCGTTCCACGCCTTCCTCGGGGTCACGATCATGGGCCAGTCGACCCTGCTCGGCGGCGACTGGTACCCCTCGCTCGCCGAGGGGCCGATGGGCGCCTGGCTGCCCGACCCGTACGCCGACCAGGAGCTCGCGGGCGGGCTGCTGTGGGGCTCGGGCGACCTCATCGGGCTGTCCTTCTTCGCTGTCCTGTTCGTGCAGTGGGTCCGCTCCTCGATGGCCGAGGCCAAGCGCGAGGACCGGCGGCTCGACCTGGTGGAGGCCCGCGAGGCGCGAGCCGAGCGCGAGCGGGCGGCGTCCCGCGACTGAGCCCGCGCGGATAGCATGGCGGCCGTGACCGACGCCCCGGCCTCCACGACCCCAGCGCCCCGCCTCAAGGTGCTCGTCTACAGCGACGACTCCTCCGTCCGCCAGCAGGTGATCCTGGCGCTCGGACGTCGTCCGCACCCCGACCTGCCCGAGCTGGAGTACCTCGAGGTGGCGACCGAGCCGGTCGTGATCGCCAACATGGACGCCGGCCAGGTGGCGCTGGCGATCCTCGACGGCGAGGCCGTGCCCGCCGGCGGGATGGGCATCGCCAAGCAGCTCAAGGACGAGATCTACCACTGCCCGCCGATCCTGGTGCTGACCGGACGGCCGCAGGACGCCTGGCTGGCCACCTGGTCGCGGGCCGACGCGGCGGTGCCGCACCCGCTCGACCCGATCCAGCTCGCGGAGTCGGTGGTCGGGCTGCTGCGCTCCCGGGTGCCCGCGGCCCCGTGACCAGCGTGTTCCGCCGCCTCGCACGCTCGGCGGCGGCGTCATGAGTTTCGAGACGCCGGTCGCGAGCTCGTACTTCGCTCGCGCGGCTCCTCAACCTCCCGACGTGCACCGCCACGTCGCACGCTCGGTGGCGGCGTCGTGACCTGGCCCGAGGTCCTGTCGGCGCTGGTCGCGCGCACCGACCTCACCCACGACCAGGCCTCCTGGGCGATGGGGGAGATCCTGGCCGGCGAGGCCACCCCGGCCCAGATCGCCGGGTTCGCGGTCGCGCTGCGCGCCAAGGGCGAGACGGTCGCCGAGGTCACCGGCCTCGCCGACGCGATGTACGCACGACGGACGCCGATCGCGGTCGAGGGCCGCCTGCTCGACGTGGTCGGCACCGGCGCCGACCGGTCCAACTCGGTGAACATCTCCACGATGGCCGCGATCGTGGCGGCCGGCGCGGGCGTCACCGTGGTCAAGCACGGCAACCGCTCGGCGTCGTCGCTCGCAGGCAGCGCCGACGTGCTGGAGGCCCTCGGCATCCGCCTCGACCTGCCGCCCGACCGGGTGGCCGAGGTGGCGCGCGAGGCCGGGATCACGTTCTGCTTCGCGGCGGCCTTCAACCCGGCGATGCGGCACACGGCGGTGCCCCGGCGCGAGCTCGGGATCGGCACGACGTTCAACTTCCTCGGCCCGCTCGCCAACCCGGTCCGGCCGGCCGCCCAGGCCATCGGGTGCGCCGACCCTCGGATGGTGCCGGTGATGGCCGGCGTCTTCGCCGCCCGCGGCTCCGACGCGTGGGTCTTCCGCGGTGACGACGGCCTCGACGAGCTGACCACCACGACCACCTCGACGGTCTACGTCGTGACCGGCGGCGAGGTCTCGGGGCCCTTCTCCGTCGACCCGACGGCACACGGGCTGGCCCCGGCGAGCACCGAGGACCTGCGCGGCGGCGACGCGTCCCACAACGCCGACGTCGTGCGCCGGCTGCTCGACGGCGAGCGCGGGCCGGTCCGCGACGCCGTCGTCCTCAACGCTGGCGCCGCGCTGGCCGTGCACGCCACCCCCGGCGACCCGCTCGAGGAGGCCCTCGCGGCCGGGGTCGTCCGGGCCGCCGAGGCCATCGACTCCGGCGCAGCCGGGGCGACGCTGGAGCGGTGGGTGGCCGCGGCGGGCGCTACCTCCGCGTGACCGTGAGCCGCACCGTGCGGCTCGACGGGTTGGCCTGCGGCCCACCGAGGTAGACGGCCTTGATGCTGTGGCGGCCGGCGGCGAGCCGCGGCAGCCGGAACGCCGCGGTGGAGCCCGAGCGCAGGGACACGGTCCCGAGCTTGCGGCCGGCGTCGTAGAAGGCGACGGACCCGCCGGGTGCCGACAGGCCGCTGACGGCCACGGTCGCCCTCGCGGTGACCCGCCGGGCCACCGTCGTGCGCGACGCGCTGAGCGCGAGCCCGGTCGTCGAGGCGAGCTTGGCGATGCGGACCGGGTTGGAGGCCGCCGTACCGGGCAGCCGGCCCGTGGTCTTGGCCGTCTCGACCACGTGGACGGTGCGGGCGGCGTCGGTCGCGGTCAGGGCGTACGTCGTCCGCGTGGCCCCCGGGACGGGCACGCCGTCGCGGAACCACTGGTAGGTCAGGCGCGGCTGGTCGGTCCAGACGCCGGGGTCGACCGTGAGGGTCTGCCCGACGACGAGGCGTCCGATGATGCTCGGGTCGTGCACGGCGACCAGGGCGGCGCCGTCGCCGCCGGTGATGGCGGTGCTCGTCGAGACGGCCGGCTTGTACCCCGCGAGGGTGCCGGTGGCCCGCACCGTCAGCTGCTTGCCCAGGTCGGCGGAGACGACCGTGTACGTCGTCCCGGTCGCGCCGGTGATGGCCGAGGTCCCGCGGTACCACTGGTAGGTGGTCTGGTCGGCGACCGGGTCGAAGACCGGGGCCGACACGCGCAGCTCGGTGCCGACCTCGCCGCTGCCGGCGATGGTCACGCGGGTGACCTCGGCGGGCGGGTCGATGACGACGAAGGTCCGCCACGGGGACGCGCCGAGCGCGGTCTCCCGCGCGTCCAGGGTGACGACCCGCCACTCCCAGGTGCCGGCGGCGATCACGCCGCTGGGTGCCCACGACGCTGCCCGCGTCGTCACGTTCTCGGTGAGGCTGGTCGTCCCGGGCTTGCGGCGCTCGAAGCGGTAGGCGGTCGCCCGCACGTCGGGCTCCCACGTGAAGTACGCCGTGCTCGGCGGTACGACGCTGCCCGGAGCCGGCGCGATCGTCGAGGGCGCGACCGCGTCGTGGCGGAAGGCCCGGGTCTCGCTCCACTCGCCCTTGCGCCCCTTGGCGTCGATGCGCCGCACGCGCCAGGTGTAGTCGTTCTCGACGCGGATCGGCAGCGGGTCCGCCGGGGCCCACGACGTGTGCTTCCACGACGTCGAGCCGGCGACCCGGGTGGGGCCGGCGTACACCTCGATCTCGTAGCCGGCGGCGAACGGGAGGGGCTCCCAGGTGAAGGCGTAGTCGGTGCCCAGCGGGGCGCCGGAGGCCGGGGAGAGGAGCGCCGGCCTGGGCGAGCGCTTCTCGAAGGCACCGGTCTGGCTCCAGACGGACAGGTTGGCGCTGCCGTCGACGGCCCGGACCCGCCAGTAGACGGGTCCCTCGGGGTAGGTGTTCTTGAACGACGTGAAGGTCGTCTGGTCGACGGTCTCGCGGTCGATCACGGAGGTGAACCCGGGGTCGATCGACGTCTCGACGACGTAGGAGCGTGCCTCGGTCGACGCCGGCGTCGACAGCGAGGAGCCGGTGGCCGAGGCCGGGTCACGCAGGGCGGCCAGCTCGGAGTCCCAGTCGAGGGTGACGTCGTCGGCGACGACCGGTACCACCCCGTCGCGGCGGACCGGGCTGAGGAGCGCGGGGGCGACCGTCTTCTTGGCGAAGGACTGCTCGGCGTGACCGGGCTCGAGGCAGCCCTCGCGGTCGCACGGCGTGACCACCCAGTAGTACGCCGACCCCGCCTGGCTGTCGGGCAGCGTCTTGGGGGCGGTCCACATCGTCGAGGACACGGACATGCCGGTGAAGCCGACCACCGTGTTGGTGAGCTCGCGGTCGTAGGACAGCGTGACGGTGTAGCTCGTGGCGCCCTGGACCGGGTCCCAGGTGAGGACGGGCACCTGGCGCAGGTCGACGCAGGTCGCGGGTGCCGCGGCCGCGTCGCAGACCTCGTGCGGCGTGCCGGCGAGGCCGTAGGCGGCGGAGCCGGACATCGACGCGGCCTCGCCCGTCACGCCGAGGTCGAACGGCGTGCCGCCGCCGACCGCGGACGGGGCGAAGTCGAAGAAGGTGAGCGGCTGGCTGATGACGTCGGTGATCGGGGCGTCGGTGCCACCCCCGTCGGTCGCCCTGACCTTCCAGCCGTAGCGTCCGGCCGTCCTGGGGACGCAGGCGTTGGCGAGGGTGGTGTGCACCGCGGGGCAGGTGTTCTCGAGGACCATCGAGCCGGTCGGCGACTGCTTGTAGAGCGTCACCTCGTAGGAGCTCGCCATCTCGATCGCCGTCCACTCGTAGAAGAACGGCACCCCCGCCGCGAGCTCGCCCACCGGGTAGACCTTGGTCGGCTGGTCGGACCAGGCGCGGCGGAAGCGCCACGGCGTCCCCGGCCACGGCGCGGCGTTGCCGGACGCGTCGACCGCGCGCACCCGCCAGTAGTACTCGTCGTTGTCGAACGTCGACACGGGCGAGTAGCGGGTGCCGACGACACCGCCCATGCGGTGCTTGACGGTGGTGAAGGCGTCGTCGGTGCTGACCTCGACCTCGTACGTCGCGGCGCCGGGGACCGGCTCCCAGTCGAGGACGACCTCACGGACCTCGCGGTCGAAGGTGTCCTCGGGCGCGGTCCGCTGCACCGCGGGCAGCCCCTGGGCGACGTAAGGGCGCGACGGCGACCAGTCCGAGGTGTAGCCGCTGCTCAGCTCGGCCTGCACCCGCCAGTAGTAGGTCCCGGGGACCTGGTAGCCGGTGAGGACGGCCGCCGTGGTCCGCTGCGTGTTCTTGACGAACTGGGCCGGGTCGGTGAACTCGGGGTCGCGGCCGACCTGCACGGTGTACGACGTCGCGCCGGGGACCGGCTCCCACGCGAACCGGGGGGAGTCGACGGGAGGGGCGATCTCGGCGCCGGCCGCGGGCCGGATCGGCACCGGCGCGTTCGTGGAGCTGCGCCGGAACGCCTCGGTCCGCCACTCGCCGGTCTCGGTGCCGTTGGAGGCGCGGACGCGCCACCACAGGTCGCCGGCCGGCAGCTGGACCCGGGGGACGTGGCGGAGGTTGACGGTGCCCGTGACCGACGCCGCCGAGAGGGGACTGGAGAAGTCGGCGGTGTCGTCGACCTGGACGTCGAACTTGGTGGCACCGGCCGGCCGGTCCCACGCGAGGACGACGTCGCCCCCGACCACCTCGCCGGCGGCCGGCGCGAGGTTCTCCGGGGCGTCGGGCGGGGCGGCGCCGGCCGCCACCGGGTCGACGACCAGCACGGCACCGGCCAGCAGCAGCACCCCCGTCAGGGACGCGAGCGCGCGGTGGTGGTGCTGGTCCATGGAGGGCTCCCGGGATCGTCGGCTGCCCGCTCTGCAGTGCGGGCACGGTGATTCTCGGTCGCGGGCGACCCTCACTTGAGCCGGCAGGACCCGATCGCGGTGAGCCTAGGCCCGGGTCGTCGACCACGTCCTGCGAACGGGCGTCCTGTGTCCGTCCGGTGGTCCGGACCCCGACCGACCGGGTCAGAGGTCGAGCACGAACGTCCGACCCTCCCGCCGGAACCCGACGCGGTCGTAGTAGGCGTTGACCATCTCGGGCGACGTCACGACCCGCCGTACGTCCAGCGCGGCGAGGATCCCGCTGCGTCGCCACACGAACTCGCCGGGGGTGAAGTCGCGGAACCGCTGGGTGACGTAGTCGAGGCGGACCCGGGCGGTCTCGCCGTCGGCGTCGATCAGCACGACCCCCACCGTCTCGTCGCCCTTGAGCACCAGGAACGCGGCGTCGCGCTCGGTGGGCGGCGCCCCCGCGTAGTCGGGCTGGAAGCGCCGGATGTCGTCGCCGTGCACCGCGAGCAGGTGGCGCAGGTAGGCGTCGTCGCGACCCACCTCGACCACCTCGAAGACGGCGTCGTCGTGGCGGTCGCGGAGCAGGCGGACCAGGAACCAGACGTTGATGGCGCACAGGACGACGTTCATCCCGACCATGGGCCAGACCTCGAGGAACGCGTTGAACGCCACCAGGAGCACGCAGGCCACCAGGTTGAGGGCCCGGAAGCGCAGCACCCGGGTCTGGAGCAGCGAGAACACCAGCAGGGCGCTGCCGCCCCAGCCGAGGACGTCCAGCCAGGTCATCCGCGGGACGCTAGTCGAGGCCGAGCGAGAAGGCCGACTCCAGGTCGTGGCGGGAGTAGGCCCGGAAGGCGATGTGGGTCTCGGTCTCGCGCACCCCGGGCACCTTGTTGACCCGGTCGGCCACGACGGCGGCGATGTCGTCGTGGTGGCGGACCCGCACCATGGCGATCAGGTCGACCTGCCCGGTCACGGAGTAGACCTCGCTGACGCCGTCGATGGCGGCGATCGCCTCGGCGACCTCGGGGATCTGGTCGACCGCGGCCTTGACGAACACGATGGCGGTGAGCATGCGGACACGTTAGTGGGCCGCGAAGGCCGCCGGCTCGGCCGCGGCTGCGTGGCGGGCCAGCTGGCGGGTCGCCCCGGCGACCGGGCAGGTCCACTCGCCGTCGATGTCGACCAGCCGGACGTCGGGCGCCTCGAGCCAGCGCAGCACCCGTTCGGTCTCCTCGGCGGTCGCGGCCGGGGTGGGGCCGGGGGTGCCGACGGGGGCCAGCACGGTCTCGGCGCTGGCCCGGAGCCCGGCGACGTAGGCGTGGGCGTCGGTGCCCGACGGGATCACGCCGGCGGCCGCGAGCCGGCCGTAGCGCACGACGTGGACGGCCCAGCGCCCGTCGTCCTCGCGCCTGGTGGCGACCACCTCGGGACAGTGCGTCAGTGATGTCAGCCGCTGGGTGCGGGCGGCGGCGCGGACGAACGCCGCGAGCCGGTCACGGTGGACGCCGGCCTCCTCGAACCGCTCGTCGGCGGCGAGCGCCGCCATCCGGGAGTTGACCAGCTCGACCACGTCGTCGGGACGGCGCAGCAGGGTCTCGCGCAGCTGGCGGACCACGGCGGCGTAGGTGTGCTCGTCGACGCTGCCGTCGCACGGCGACAGGCACCGGCCCATCTCGGCCAGCACGCACGCGCTGCGAGAGGGACGACGCGCGAGCCGGTCGGAGCACTGGCGCACCGGGAAGGTGTCGTGCAGCGCGGCCAGGCACTTCTCGGCGCTGCCGCGAGAGGAGAACGGACCGAGGTAGTCGGCGTCGTCGTCGAGCACCCGGGACACCAGGGACAGCCGCGGCCAGGCCTCGCGGGTGAGCTTGACGAAGGTGGTCTTCTCGGGGAACTTCGAGCGCCGGTTGTAGGACGGCTTGTGCTGGGCGATCAGCCGCAGCTCGCGCACCTCGGCCTCCAGCGGGGTCGCGCACTCGACGGCGGTGACCCGCGCCGCGAGCCGCACCATCTCGCCCATCCGCGAGCGGGTCTCGGAGGCGGTGAAGTAGGACCGGACCCGCTTGCGGACGTCGCGGGACGTGCCGACGTAGAGGACCCGGTCGGCATCGTCGCGGAAGAGGTAGACACCGGGGGAGTGCGGCAGGCCGTCGGCGAGGTGGCGCTTCTTGCGCTGGGCGGTGGTGACCCGCGAGGAGAAGGTCTGCAGCTCCTCCAGCGTGGAGACGCCCTGGGCCCCGATGCGCTCCATCAGCCCGTGCAGCACGTCGACGGTGGCGCGGGCGTCGGAGAGGGCGCGGTGGTTGGGGGTCGTGCCCGAGCGGAAGACCCGGGCCAGCGAGGAGAGCTTGCAGTTGGGGGCGTCGTCGCGGGTGATGACGCGGCGGGCCAGCACGGCGGTGTCGACGACCTCGAACGCCGGCCAGGGACGCTGCTGCTGCTCGGCGAAGTGGCGCAGGAACCCCACGTCGAACGGCGCGTTGTGGGCGACCAGGACGCAGCCGGCCGCGAACTCCAGGAACGCCGGCAGCACCGACTCGATCGGCGGCGCGTCGGCCACCATCGAGTTGCTGATGCCGGTGAGGACCGCGATGAACGCAGGGATCTCGGTGTGCGGGTTGACCAGGGTCTGGAACTCGCCCAGGACCTCCCCGGCCCGCACCTTGACCGCCCCGACCTCGGTGATCATCGACCCGGCCTGGGCCGAGCCCCCCGTGGTCTCGAGGTCGACCACGCAGAAGGTCACGTCGCGCAGCGGACGCCCCAGCTCGTCGAAGCTGCGCTGGCTCTCCCACTGCGTGCCCGGGGTGGCCGTCGTGGTCATGTCTCCGGACGGTAGGTGTGGCCACCGACAATCGGTGGGAGGACGCGCGCGTCCTCCCACCGTCCGTGGTCGAGGAGGCCGGCCCCGGCCGTCTCGGGACCACGGCGACCCACGCTGGTCGAGGAGGCCGGCCCCGGCCGTCTCGAGACCACCGTGCGGGGCCCCGCGGGGTGCCGATCTTGCGGGGGTTTCGAGACGGTTGCTAGCGCAACCTCCTCAACCGGCGTTGCTCACCGATGCTGGTCGGGGTGGTCGACCGACGCTGGTCGAGGAGGCCGGCCCCGGCCGTCTCGAGACCACCGTGCGGGGCCCGGCGGGGTGCCGATCTTGCGGGGGTTTCGAGACGGTTGCTAGCGCAACCTCCTCAACCGGCGTTGCTCACCGACGCTGGTCGAGGAGGCCGGCTACGGCCGTCTCGAGACCACCGTGCGGGGCCCGGCGGGGTGCCGATCTTGCGGGGGTTTCGAGACGGTTGCCAGCGCAACCTCCTCAACCGGCGTTGCTCACCGATGGTGGTCGAGGAGGCCGGTCACGGCCGTCTCGAGACCACCGGGCGGGGACTTGGCGGGGCCGATCTTGCGGGGGGTTTCGAGACGGTTGCCAGCGCAACCTCCTCAACCGGCGTTGCTCGCCGACGGTGGTCAGGCCGGCTCCCGTCGTGCTCGCCGCCCTGCCCCTCCGCACCGGGTTTCGACGCGCTCGCTCGACCTGCGCTCGCCCACGCTTGTCGGTGGGGGGTGGGACGGTTCTGGACATGACGACACACATCGATTGCGACACCTGCGTGGTGCGGGGTCTCGCGTGCCACGACTGCGTGGTCACGGTGCTGCTCGGACCGCCGCCCGAGCTCGCGCCGCTGACGATCGACGACGACGAGCTGCGCGCGCTCGACGTCCTGGCGGACGGCGGGCTGGTGCCGCCGCTGCGGCTGGTCCGGCCGGTCACCGGGCCGGAGGTCGAGTCGGCCTGACCGTGGGGAGGCGCAACCACTGGGGCTCCTGTGACGTGTGTGACACGCCACGCCGGTGAATTCCGGTGGAAGTTTGGCGGGCGTTCTGCCGGGCCACTACGGTGGCTGCTCAGGCGTTCGGAGCTGGGCCCGCCCGGGCCCACGCGGACGCCGCGCTGAGTCCCGCACCGCTCGCGGTGGGGGAGCCGGGGAACCAACTCTTCTGGGGTGAATCTCCCGCGAGGCGCCGCACACGGTTCGACCGTGGGTGGCGAGGATCGGGAGTAGGGCAGGTCGTGCCCGAATCCGTCAGCTCACCTGGTAGGCGTACGACTCGCAAAGGACCCACCACCGCTGTGATCAGCCCTCGGACGCGCATCGCCTCCGTGGTCTCAGGACTCGCGCTCGCCGCGAGCCTGGGGCTCGTGCCCAGCTCCCCGGCCCAGGCCGACCCCGAGATCGCCGACGTCCAGGCCCGCGTCGACCGGCTCTACCACGAGGCCGAGCAGGCCTCCGAGCGCTACAACGACATCAAGATCGAGCTCGACCAGCTGCGTGGTGACCTCGACGCGCTCGAGTCCGACGAGGCCCGCGCCGCGAAGTCGCTCGACGGGCTGCGCAGCGAGGCCCGCCGCGCCGTGCTGCGCCAGTACGGCGGGGGCGACCTCGGCGTCGTGAGCCAGGTCGTCTCGGCCGGCGACCCCGCGTCGTTCCTGGACGACCTCTCGACCATGTCGTCCTACCGGCAGGTCCAGGACGGCATCTTCAACGACTACGAGAACGGCCTCGAGGCGCTCGACATCCGTCGTGACGCCACCGAGAAGCGGATCTCGCAGGTCGCCGAGCTCGAGGCCGAGCTCGCCGAGGAGAAGTCCACGGTCGACGACAAGCTGGCCGACGCCGAGGACCTGCTCGGTCGCCTCGAGGAGGAGGAGCGCCGCGAGCTGGCCGCCGCCCAGGCCGCCGCCGCCGCGCCCGTCGCCACCGACGAGACGGCCGACGCGCCCGTCTCGGTGCCGGCCTCCGGCCGCGCCGGGGCCGCGGTCTCCTACGCGATGGCCCAGGTGGGCGACGCCTACGTCTACGGTGCTGCCGGCCCGAGCGCGTTCGACTGCTCCGGCCTGACCATGATGGCCTGGGCCCAGGCCGGCGTGTCGCTGCCGCACTCCTCGAGCGCCCAGTACTCCTCCGGTGCGCGGGTCGCGGCGTCCGACCTGCAGCCGGGCGACCTGGTCTTCTACTACAGCCCGATCAGCCACGTCGGCATGTACATCGGCAACGGCATGATCGTGCACGCCGCCAACCCGGGTTCCGGCGTCACCACCGCCTCGCTCTACTCGATGCCGTACGTCGGCGCCGTCCGCCCGGGCTGACGGTGCTGCACTGACCGACGTCCCCAGCGCGAGGACCGGCCGACCCCGATGGTGGGTGGTCGGTCCTTCGCTGTTGGTGCTGGTCGTCGTCGGTGTCCTGGTCGCGACGCTCGCCCTGCCGGGCGGCGACGAGCCCTACGTCGCTCCGGTCCCGACCCCGGCGCCGGCGGCGGTCGAGCCGGCCGGCGCGGCGGCGACGTTGCAACGGCTCGCCAACGCCCTCGTCGACGCTGACCGGGCGGTGGCCACGGGCCTGGCCGACCCCGACGACCCGGCGGCCGCGAAGCGGCTCGGTGTCCTGGCCGACAACGCCGCCGCGATCGGGCTGAGCGAGGTGACGATGCGCTACGTCACCGAGGACGGTGGCGTCGCCGGTGACGGCACCTGGTCCGCCGCCGTCGACGTCGGGTGGGCGTACGCCGGGTTCGACCGCGAACTGGCGAGCACCGAGGTGCTGGTCCGGTTCCGGACGACCGACGACGGCGTCGTGGTGGCCGGTGTGGGCGGCGGGTCGCTGCGCACGCCGGTCTGGATGAGCGGACCGGTCGCGGTGAGCCGCTCCGACGACCTACTGGTCGTCGCGGCCGACGGCACCGACCTGGCGACGTACGAGAGACGGGCCCGGGCGGCCGTGCCGACCGTCTCGCGGGTGCTCACCGGGTGGCGTCCGCGACTGGTGGTCGAGGTGCCGGCCGACGGCGCGGCCCTCGAGGCGGCGCTCGGCGCGGAACCCGGCTACTACGCGCAGATCGCGGCGGTCACCGGCGCCGGGGGAGCGATCGTCCCGCGCGCGCCGATCCACGTCTTCGTCAACCCGGAGGTCTTCGACGGCCTCGGTCGGATCGGCCAGGAGGTGGTGCTTGCGCACGAGGCCACCCACGTCGCGACCGACGCCCCGTCGAGCAGCGCGCCGACCTGGCTGGTCGAGGGGTTCGCCGACTACGTCGCCCTGCGCGACACGCCGCTGCCGCTGTCCCGGACCGCGGCGCAGGCCGAGCGACAGGTGCGCGACGAGGGGCTGCCGTCGGCGCTGCCGGTCCCGGCGCAGTTCGACACCCGTGGCCCGCACCTCGGCGCGGTCTACGAGGCGTCCTGGCTGATCTGCGTCACGCTGGCCGAGCGCGGCGGCGCCGCCGCGCTGGGGCGGTTCTACTCCGGCGTCAGCGACGGCGTGCCCGTCGACGACGCGCTCGCCGAGGAGCTCGACTGGACCGAGGCCGAGCTGGTCGCCGCCTGGCGCGACCGGCTCGCGGCGCTGCCCGGGACGCCGCCGTGACCGAGCGCCGGGTGGCGCTGGGCACCCTGGTGGTCGGCGCCCTGGCGCTGCTGGTGGGCGCGGCGGTCCTGGTGCCCTGGGACGCCGTGCCCGGCGGACTCGTCACCCCGGTGCCGGTCTCGACGGTGCTCGGCGCCCAGGAGGTCGCCCGGGCCGAGCAGTTCGCGCGGTGGGCCCGCGTGTGGAGCCTCTCCTCCCTGGCGGTGTCGCTCGCGGTCGCCTGCTGGTTCGGTCTGACCGCACGCGGACGCCGCCTGGTCGAGCGGCTCCCCGGACCGTGGTGGGTGCGGGTGCCGCTGGCGGTGGCCGCGCTCACCCTGCTCGGGCGGCTCGTGACGCTGCCCTGCGCCGTCGGTCTGCAGCGGGCCCGGCTCGACGTCGGCCTCAGCACGCAGGCGTGGACGGCCTTCGCGCGCGACCTCGCGGTCGGCGAGGCGATCACCGTCGTGACGACCTCGGTGGCGATGCTCGTGGTGGTCGGGTGCGCCCGCCGGCTGCCGCGCGCGTGGCCGGCGGCGGCGGGGACCGCGCTCGCCGGACTGGTCGTCGTCGGCTCGTTCGGCTACCCCCTCGTCGTGGAGCCGGCGTTCCACGACTTCGAGTCCCTGCCCGAGGGCGCCCTGCGCACCCAGGTCCTGCGCCTCGCCGAGGAGCAGGGGGTCGACGTCGACGACGTCCTGGTCGCCGACGCGTCGCGTCGTACGACGACGCTCAACGCCTACGTCTCCGGGCTGGGCAGCACCCGCCGGGTGGTCGTCTACGACACCCTGGTCGACTCCGCGGACGAGGACGAGACCCTGGCCGTGGTCGCGCACGAGCTGGCCCACGCGCGGCACCGCGACGTCCTGACCGGCACCCTGCTCGGCGCGGCGGGCGTGCTGGCGGCCGTCGGGCTGCTGTCGCTGGTCCTGGCCGGCGCCCGACGCCGGGGCGCTGCCGCACCGGCGGACGCGGCGGTGGTGCCGCTGGTGCTCGCCCTCGTCGCCGCCGGCAGCCTGGCGGCGTCCCCGTTGAGCAACGCGGTGAGCCGACAGCTCGAGGCCCGGGCCGACGTCGACGCGGTCCGCGCGACCGACGACGTCGACGCGTTCGTGGCCCTGCAGCGCCGGCTCGCGGTGCGCTCGCTGGCCGACCCCACCCCGCCGGCGGTGCTCGAGCTCTGGTTCGGCAGCCACCCGGGCGTGCTCACCCGGATCGCGATCGCGCGCCGGGTCTCAGCCGGCTGAACGGCCGGCTACGGGCACTGCTCGCCGGTCTCGGCGGAGATCTCGTCACAGGCGTCGTCGAACAGACCGCCGACGTTGGCGCCGAGGGCGACGATGATCACCACGACGAAGAACGCGATGCCGGCGAGCACCAGGGCGTACTCCACGGCCGAGGCCCCGCGCTCGTGACGAGCGCGGGGTCTGCGGGGCGTCAGGGGGTCGACGTGATCACCCTAGGACCGGACGTGGGTCACGGGGTGTCCTCACCGTCGTTCTCCTCGATGATGTCGTTGGTGTCGGTGAACGCCTCGAGGACGTTCTCACCCAGGAGGAAGACGACGGCGACGATGATGGCCGCGATGCCGGCGACCAGCAGCCCGTACTCGACGGCGGAGGCGCCGCGGTCGTTCATCTTGGCGAGGCGGGCGGTGAGCAGGATGCGGCCGTACGCGTACATGGAGCTTCTCCTAGGACAGGCGGTGGTGGGGCGGCCCCGCCGGTGCTGGTGCGTGGGCTGGGACCTCACTGGGACGATTGTTCCAAGCGGGACCGGGGCGTTCCATCAGGATTTCGCACCGGCGGTCTAGTCAATTCGGGCTATGGGCAGGTGGTCATCGCCCGGGGTAGAGGGGCCGGCGCCGATCCCGCCGGTGCGGACCTCAGCGCGCGGACGGCTGGATGCTCGAGAGCAGGCCGATGCGCATCGCGGTGACCAGCGCCTGGGCGCGGTTGGCGGCGCCGAGCTTCTGGTAGATGCGGGCGATGTGGGACTTGGCGGTCGACTCGCTGAGGTACAGCTTCTCGCCGATCGCCGCGGCGCCCAGACCGTCGGCGAGCAGCAGCAGGACGTCGTGCTCGCGCTCGGTCAGGCTGGTCGACTCGCCCGACGAGCGGCGCATCATCGCCCCGACGAGCCCGGCGCAGACGAAGGCCCGGGGCGAGACGGCCGCGTGCCGGGCGGCCCTGACCACCTCCGAGGACGGGGCGTCCTTGCCGACGAACCCGGAGGCGCCGGCCTGCATGGCGGCGAAGATCTGGTCGTCACCGGAGTGCATGGTCAAGATGATCAGGCCGGTCACGTTGCTGGCCTTGCGGATGGTGCGCACGATGTCGAGACCGGTGCCGTCCTGGAGCTGCAGGTCGGCGACCACCACGTCGGGCGAGAGCGCCTCGTACTGCTGGATCGCCTCGGCCACCGACGGGGCCGTCCCGACGACCTCCATGTCGTCCTCGAGGTCCATCACGGTGCCGAGGCCGCTACGGATCAGCTCGTGGTCGTCGACGAGCAGGATGCGGATCGTCCGGTCGGTCATGTGACAACTCTTCCAGTCCAGGGGCGCAGGTGGAAGGGCTGCCCGACCCGGGGCCCGGTCACGCCTGGCCGGGGAGGCGGACGGCGACCACGAGACCGCCGCCGGGGTTGGGGTCGATGGACAGGTCGGCACCGATCAGCCGGGCGCGCTCGCGCATGATCTTCAGGCCGTGCGAGTCGCTGCGGGCCTGTTGCATCCCGCGGCCGTCGTCGGCCACCGTGATCAGCGCAGCCGGGGCGTGGACGTGGCAGTTGACCTCGATCGTCGAGCACTCGGCGTGCTTGATCGCGTTGTTCATCGCCTCCTGGGCGATCCGGAAGAGCTCCGCCTCCACCTCGGGACGCAGCCGGGTGGAGTGCTCGTCGAGGGTCACCTGGATGGGCACCCGGGACGACTCGCTGAGGTGGCGGGCCACGGTGCTGATCGCGGCGCCCAGGCTCGCCGCCTCGCCGATGCTGGTGCGCAGCGTCAGCACGGACTGGCGGACCTCCGCGACGATCTTGGTGATCCGGTCGCGGAGCAGCGTGAACGCCTTGGCCTGCTTCTCGTCGGTCGGGCGCGCGGCCAGGGCGTCGACGAGGTAGCCCAACGAGGCGATGTCCTGGGCGATCCCGTCGTGCATCTCGCGGGCCAACCGGGACCGGACGTCGGCCGAGGCGGCGTCGCGGAAGTCGGAGAAGAGCAGCGCGGTGTCGAGCTGGACCGACTTGGCCCGCAGCAGCCGTGACAGGTCGAGGATGGAGCGCTCGACCTCGGTCGTCTCGAGGTCGGCCGCCGTCGAGAGGAGCCCGGCCACCACGGCCGACTCACCGATCGGGAACGCGAAGGCGCCGTCGTGCACGATCGGCGCGGCGCGCGACCACGACTCGACGGCGAGCTCCTCGGCGGCGTCGAGGGCGCGCGGGTCGTCGACGGAGCGTGAGACCAGGGGGACCAGCGCCTCCCCGCGCGGCACGTAGACCGCCACGCCCACCGTGGGCAGCCGGTCGCCCACGTCACCCACCACCGAGCCGGCGAGGGAGGTCACGTCGAGGCCGGAGCTGAGGTCGTCGGAGAGGACGAGCAGCTCGCGGATCAGGCGCTGGGCGGCGAGGTACGGCGCCAGCTCGTCGACCTCGGAGTCGAGACCGGAGTGCACGAAGCTGCCGATCAGCCCGAGGCCCAGCCCGGCCATGCACCAGGTGAAGATCGCAAAGGTCTGATCGGTGCTCAGGTGCTGCTCGACGGCCAGGGCCATCACCACGACGGTCACCAGCTCGGCGCTGATGGCCAGCAGCGCGCCGAGCGTCCCGCGGATCACCCCGGCGACGAACGGCGGGAGGGCGAGCGCGAGCAGGATGGTCTCCGACTGGTCGATCGTGAGGCCGCACAGCGCACCGGTCAGCGCCGCCGCGGCCACGGGCGAGACGTTGCGCAACGCGGGCTGGCGCTCGGTCAGGCTGGCGACCAGCCAGGCTCCGGCGACCCCGACCATCGCGACCAGCGCGACGCGGTCACGGTCGTAGAGGACCGGGACGGCGATCGCGACCAAGGCGAAGAGTCGGGCACCGACGGTGATCCGGAGCGTGCGCTGCGGGATCGTCATGGCCGGCCCGGTGGTCAGAGGTTGTCCATGATCTGGAGGGCGGCAGGACCCATCACCGCGACGAACAGGCAGGGGAGGATGCAGAAGATCAGCGGCACGGTGATCTTGACCGGGACCTGCTGCGCCTTGGCCTCGGCACGCTGGCGCCGCTTGACCCGGATCTCCTTGGACTGGACCCGGAGCACGTTGCTGATCGGGATGCCGAAGCTGTCGGCCTGCACCATGGCGCCGACGAAGGACTTCAGGTCGGGCACGTTGGTGCGCTCGGCCATCCCGCGCAGGGCGGCGGACCGGGTCTGCCCGATCTGCATCTCGGCCAGCATCCGGGCGAACTCCTCCGACAGCGGTCCCTGGGTGTTGCGGGCGACCTGCTGGCAGGCGGCGTCGAAGCCCAGACCCGACTCGACCGAGATGGTGAGCAGGTCGATCGCGTCGGGCAGCTCCCGCTCCAGCTGCTCGGACCGGTTGTACGCCGCCTGGTAGAGGTAGAGGTCGGGCCCGAAGAACCCCAGCGTGAGGCCGCCGAGCGCCGCCAGCAGCACGATCGGCGCGCTGACGCCGAGGACCAGGCCGACCGCGAAGCCGACGGCGAACATCGCGATCGCCCCGAGCACCTTGACCGAGATCACGCGGTCGGCGCTCCAGTCGCGGGGGTTGCCGGCGTAGTCGAGCCTGCGGCGGAGCCGCTCGGCGCTGTCGGAGCCGCTGAGCCGTCGGCCCAGCGTGAGCAGCCGTGCCTGCAGGGGCTGCAGGACGCGCTCGGCGAAGGGGCGGTCGATCTCCCGGGCGAGCTCGGTGGGTGCCGAGGTCATCTGCTCGAGCACCGCCAGGGACCGGGTCACCCCGGCTCTCGGCCCACCGCCGAGGGCGAGGGCGGCCAGGCCGATGGCCACCAGCACCAGGACGACGCCCAGCACGAAGACGAGGACCACCTCAGACCTCCACCTTGACCAGCTTGCTCATCCAGAAGACGCCGACCCCGAGCCACAGGGTGGCAGCGGTGATCATGATGATGCCTCGGGGGTCGGTGAACAGCGGCTCGACGTAGTCGCCCTGCCCGACCAGCAGGTAGAGCAGGAACACCGGCGGCAGCGCGCCCAGGATGATGGCGGACAGCTTCCCCTCGGCGGCGAGGGCCGCGACCTGACGCCGCACGTACTCCCGCTCGCGCATGGTGTCGGCGACGGTGTTGAGCAGCTCGGCGAGGTTGCCGCCCACCTGGCGCTGGATCCGGATCGCCATCACGACCCAGCGGAAGTCACGGCTGTCGAAGCGGTCGGCGACGCTGTCGAGCGCGTCCTCGAGCGACACGCCGATCCGGGTCTCGACCAGGACGCGCGAGAACGCCGAGGCCACCGGGTCGGTGCCCTCGCGGGCGACCGTGTCGACCGACTGCATCAGTGACAGGCCGGCCGACAGCGAGCCCGACATCAGCTGCAGCGTCTCGGGGAGGCCGGCGTCGAACGCCTTGCGCCGCCGGCTCGCGCGCAGCCCCAGGTAGATCCAGGGGCCGACCACGCCCAGCACCATGAAGATCAGGCCGACGACGACGTCGCCGCGGCCGAGCAGCAGACCGACGACGGTGACCCCCACGAACACGGCGGCGTGGACGAGCAGCCACTCGGCCGACCTCAGCTCACTGCCCGCGGCCTCCAGCCGTCGGGCGACGCGGTCGTCGAAGTCCTGGTTGTGCTTCAGGACGCCGGCGAGGACGTCGCTGGCCTGCTGGGTCAGCGGGGTGTCGGGTACCTCCTTGGCCGCGGGGCTGCCGCTGAAGGTGGCGGCGGTGTAGGTGCTGACACGCTGCTCGGCGCTCATGGCCACCGGCCCGGCCGGCACGAGCAGCAGGAGGGCGAGCAGGAGCCCCACCCCGAAGACGGCCACGCCGGCGTAGATGAGCCACCCGGGCGCGCCGCCGCTCGCGTCGGGGGCGTCGGTGCCGGGGATGGCGCCGAGCGCGTCGTCCCCGGAGTCGGTGCTCTGGACCGCGGTGACCGTCGTCTCGGCCACGATGTCGCCGACCGACGACGGCAGGGTGACCGTGAGGGAGAGCTGACGCGCGGCGACGTCGGAGGGGACCTCGACGCTCACCGCCACCTGGCGCGCCAGCACCTCGGCCTCGGCGGAGAAGATGCCGGCCAGGGCGCCGCTGTCGGAGGGGATGACCTCCCCGGTCTCGCCGGCGATCGTGGTCAGGGCCGCGAGGGCCTCCCCGCCCTGCTCGAGCGCCACCACGTCGACGACGACCCCCTCGGAGGCGTCGATCGCGGCGGTGACGTCGGTCAGCGACGTGTCGCTGGTGTCGGCACCGTCCGACAGCACCAGCACCGATCGTTGTCCCTCGGTGCCGGCCAGGTCGACGGCCTCGACGACGCCGTCGTAGAGCAGCGTCTCCCGGCTCAGCTCGAGGTCGGCGACGACCTCGCGGGCCGCATCGCGGTCGGTGGTCGGCTCGAGCTCGACGGTGACGTCGGAGTCAAAGGTGAGGATGCCGACGGCGACGTCGTCGGGCACGGTCTGCAGGAACGTGGTGGCGGCGAGCTGGGCCGCCGCGAACCGGGCGCCGGCCATCGAGTTGCTCGTGTCGATCGCGAGCACCGTCGTGCGCTCCACGCGCGAGCTGTCGGTGATCCGGTCGGCCGTCGCCGGGCGGTCCTCGCCGTCGACGGCGGCGGTGACGCCCTCCAGGTCGACCTCGACGTCGGCCGGGACGTCGACCGAGACCTGCAGGCCCGGCCCGCCGCGCTCGACGTTGACGATCACACCGTCGACGGCCGACGCGCTGGTGGCCGTGCCGAGCACGACCATCGTCGCGACGGCGGCGAGGGCGAACCCGCGTCGGACGAGGGACGTCATCAGATCCGGTCCGCGGCGAAGAGGATCGGGTCCACGCGCACGTTGGCGCGCGCCATCTTCTCCAGGAACTTCGGTCGCAGGCCGGTCGAGCGCAGCCGACCCAGGTGGTGCCCGTCGGCGTCGAAGCCGGCGCTGCTGTCGAGGACGAAGACGTCCTGCAGGGCGATGCGGTCGCCCTCCATCCGCTCCACCTCGGTGAGGTGGGTGACGCGGCGCGACCCGTCCTTGAACCGCGTCTGGTGGACGACGAGGTCGACGGCCGAGGCGACCTGCTCGCGGATGGCGCGCATCGGCAGGTCCATGCCGGCCATCAGCACCATCGTCTCCATGCGGGCGAGCGTGTCGCGGGGGCTGTTGGAGTGCAGGGTGCAGATCGACCCGTCGTGGCCGGTGTTCATCGCCTGCAGCATGTCGAGCGCCGAGGCGTCGCGGACCTCGCCGACGATGATCCGGTCGGGGCGCATGCGGAGGCTGTTGCGGACCAGGTCGCGGATCGTGACCGCGCCCTTGCCCTCGATGTTGGCCGGGCGGGACTCGAGCCGGACGACGTGGTCCTGCTTGAGCTGCAGCTCGGCGGCGTCCTCGATCGTCACGATCCGCTCGTCGGAGGGGATGTAGGACGACAGCACGTTGAGGGTGGTCGTCTTCCCGGAGCCGGTGCCGCCGGAGACGATGATGTTGAGGCGGCCGCGGACGCAGGCCTCGAGGAAGTCGGCCGTCTGCGGGGTCAGCGACCCGAAGTTGATCAGGTCGTTGACGGTGAGCGGGTCGGCGGAGAACTTGCGGATCGTCAGCGAGGACCCGTCGATCGCCAGCGGCGGCACCACGGCGTTGACCCGGCTGCCGTCGGGCAGGCGCGCGTCGACCATCGGGCTGGACTCGTCGACCCGGCGGCCGATGCGGGACACGATCTTGTCGATGATCCGCCGCAGGTGGGCCTCGTCGGTGAACTGGGCGTCGGCCGGGACGAGCCGGCCCTGCTTCTCCAGGTAGATCCGGGCGTGGCTGTTGACCATCACCTCGGAGACCTCGGGGTCGCGCAGGTAGGGCTCGATGGGGCCGTAGCCGAGGATGTCGTCGCTGATCTCCTGGGTGACCCGCGCCCGGTCGCTGGTGCTCAGCGGCCGGTCCTGCGACCCCAGGACGTCGGAGAGCACGCCACGGACCCGCTGGTCGAGCTCGTTCTGGTCCATGTCGGCGTCGTAGAGGTGGGGCCCGAGCTGCTTGAGCAGCTCGACGTGGACGCTGCTCTTGAGCTCTTCCAGGCGGTCGCTCTGCCCCGCGGCGAAGGTACGACGGCCGCCCTCGGCCCGGGCCGGCCCCGACGTCCGCGACGACGGGGCCTTGGTCAGCAGGGCCGCCTGCGCCTGGGCCGACGCACTCGCCGCGGAGGCCGGTGGGGGCGACGTAGACGCCGGGGTTCCTGCGGGCTCCGCCGCGGTGGGGGTGCCGGGGAGCGGGCCGGTGAGCGGGTCGGTGAGCGGGTCCGGGACGGCGGCGCCGTTCGCCGGGGGAGACGAGGGCTCGGGGCCGCCGTCGGGGCCGCCGTCGGTGGCGCTGTCGGGGGAGTCGGGCCGGTCGGCCGCCCGCCGCGCGGCGGCGAGCCGCTCCGAGAGCGTGCTCACCGGCCGGCGCCCTTCCTGCGGCCGAAGAGCCCGCGCTGCCGGGTGTCCTGGCCGGACGCCGCGGCGACGCGCTCACCGTTGACCGGCAGCGGCGGCGGGACCGGTTGACCGGTGAGCACGGCGGCGAGCGAGCGGATCGCGCTGCTGGAGGCGTGCCGCGGGGCGTGGGCGACGATCGGGGTGCCGGCGTTGGTCGCCGCCGCCACGTCGACCGAGGTGGCGACCTTCGTGGTCACCGTCATGCCGAGGATGGCCTCGACCTTGTCGGCGCTGATGCCGACCGCGTCGTCGGCCCGGTTGAGCAACAGGTGGCGGTGCCCCGAGGCGATGTTCAGCATCTCCAGCGTCTCCAGGGCCACCTTGACGTTCTTGAGCGTCGGGACGTCGAGCGTCGCGATGATGATGCACTCGTCGGTCTCGTCGAGCGCGGTGAGCACCTGGTCGTCGAAGCTCGGCGCGGTGTCGACCACGACGTAGTCGAAGCCCTCCCGCAGGGTGCGCAGGACGCGCGAGATGAGGACCGGCGTCACCCGGTCGCGGACGTCGGGGTGCGGCGGCGCGGCCAGGACCATCAGGGAGTCCTGGTGCCGGGTCAGGAGTCCGTCGAGCATGGGCCCGTCGAGGGTGTCCTCCGAGCCGATGGCCTGCTCGATGGAGTGGGTGGGGAAGAGCTGCATCGTGATGGCGACGTCGCCGAACGCGAGGTCGAGGTCGACCAGGCACACCTTGCGGGCGCCGCCGTCGGTCAGGGCGAGGGCCAGGTTGACTGCCATCGTCGTCTTGCCGACGCCGCCCTTGGGCGAGAACACGGTGACGACCCGGCCGACCTGCTTGGCGCCGCCGGGGCCGCGCAGCGCCTCGAACAGCTCGTGCGCCTGCCGGACGGCGGCACCGATGGCCCCGGTGTCGTCGGCCTGGACGACGTCGCGGGCCCCCGCCTTCATGGCGCGGGCCAGCAGCGGGGTGTCGAGGGCCTGGACCACCAGCACCACGCTCACCGTCGGCCGCGAGGTCCGCAGGTCCTCGCAGATGCGCAGGGCCGTCTCGAGCGCGAGGCCGGGACCGAGCACGGCGACGTACTCGCCGGGGTGCTGGTCGACCCAGGCCATCATCCGGTCGGGGGTGTGGACGCCGTGGGAACCGGGCGGCATCGCCTGGAGGAGCGCGGCGACGGTGGGGGGGTCGGGTTCGACGAGGACGGGCATCGGGTCAGCCGTTCGTTTCCTCGTTCGCGCCGTCGCCGCCCGCGAGCTCGAGGCCGGCCGTGAAGCGGTCGAGCTTGGCGGCGCAGACCTGGGTCGGGCGCAGCCGCGACTCGTCGTTGCGCAGCACGAAACGCAGGCTGGTCTCCTCGCCGTCCTCGTTGCGCGCGTCGCTGAGGCCGATCAGCGCGGCGGCCTGCTTGGCGTCGACGGCCACCGTCATCAGCGTGGTCTCCACGATCTCGCCCTGGGCGTTGGCGGACTCGCCCTCCGACGTCGGCGGGGGGTTGCTGACCGAGGTGGATCCGACGCCGAGCACGAGCAGGTCGTCCTCGACCAGGCACGCCGGCGCGGCGTAGACGACCCCGGTCTGCTTGCCGAGCTCCTGTTCCTCGGGGCTGAGCAGGCTCTCGTCGAACGGCTGCGTGATGTACACCGCGACGTGGGAGCCGGGCTGGGCGAACGAGCCGACCTTCTGCTCCTCGGTCAGCTCGAACGTGACCGCGCCCTTGCCGTCGGGGATCGGCAGCGTGGGGCGGCCCTCGATGTCGGCGATGGTGCCGAACTTGGAGGTGAGGAGCTGCTCGCCGGGGTAGATGGTGGTCAGGGCCACGGTGTCGGTGAAGTCCTCGCCGGCGTTGGTGGAGTCCTCGAGGACCTGGTCCTCGGGGATCTCCTCGGACAGCAGCTTGCCGGAGGCGGCGGCGTCGGCCGCCGACTCGCCGGGCAGGATCAGCTGGGTGGCGACCAGCCGCCGCTCGCTGCGCACGTCGTCCGCCCGGTCGGCGGCGCCCTCGGCGTAGACGAAGACCAGGGCGGCCCCCAGCGCGGCCACCAGGACGGCCACCACCAGCAGGATCTTGCGTCGGTCCACAGCCGGGGCCTCCTTCGTGCCGCGGGCGCCACTGATCCCTCGGTCGGTCAAGTCTCAGGCTCACCATAGGCCCCGTGCGGCTCGTGGGTAGCGAATGGCGACAACTCGCGAGCCCGGTGCCCCGTTCCGTGCCGCTGACCACCGGCGACGACGGGTGACTACAGGTAGAGCGCGGCGATCTCGTCCTTGTGCTGGCGCAGCACGACGTTGCGGCGGAGCTTCAGGCTCGGGGTGAGCTGCCCGTCCTCCTCGGTCCAGTCGGTCGTCAGCACCCGGAACTTGCGGATCGACTCGGCCTTGGACACGGCGGTGTTGGCCTCGTCGACCGCGTCCTGGATCGCGGCGAGGAGGTCGGGGTCGGTGGCGAGCTCGGAGATCAGGTCGCCCCGGCCACCGCGCCCGCTCCTGGTCGTCTTGCCGTGCGCCTCGGCCCACAGCGGCAGGGCGTCGGCGTCGAGGGTGACCAGGGCCGCGATGAACGGCTGCCGGTCGCCGACCACGAGGGCCTGGCTGACCAGCGCGTGCGCCCGGAGACGGTCCTCCAGCACGGCCGGGGCGACGTTCTTGCCGCCGGCGGTCACCAGGATCTCCTTCTTGCGTCCGGTGACCCGGACGAAGCCCTCGTCGTCGACCTCGCCGACGTCGCCGCTGTGGAACCAGCCGTCGGCGAGCGCCTCGGCGGTGGCGTCCTCGTCGTGCCAGTAGCCGCCGAAGACCTGGCGGCCGCGGAACAGCAGCTCGCCGTCGTCGGCGACGCGGACCGCCGTGCCGGGCAGCGGGCGACCGACGGTGCCGACCCGGTGGGCGTCCGGCAGGTTGACCGTGAGCGCCGCCGTGGTCTCGGTGAGGCCGTAGCCCTCGAGGACGACGACGCCGACCCCGCGGAAGAAGTGCCCGAGGCGCTCGCCGAGTGGCGCGCCTCCCGAGACGGCGTACGTGCAGGACCCGCCGAGGGCCTCGCGCAGCTGGCCGTAGACGAGCCGGTCGAACACCGCGTGCCGGGTGCGGACGGCGAGCGAGGCGCGGCCCTTGGGGCCGTCGAGGCCGCGCGACCACGCGATGGCGGTGTCGGCGGCCCGGTCGAAGATCCGGCCGCGCCCGTCGGCGGTGGCCCGCTGCGAGGCGGTGTTGAAGACCTTCTCGAACACGCGCGGCACCGCCAGCACGAACGTGGGGGAGAACTCCTGCAGCGCGGGCACCAGGTGGCGCATGTCGGAGGTGTGGCCGAGCCGCACCCGCGCCTTGATCGCGCCGATCTGGATGATCCGCGCGAACACGTGGGCCAGCGGGAGGAACAGCACGGTCGAGGGCTGCCGGCCGTCCTCGCCGGCGGCGAACAGGGCGTCGAGCTCGTGGACCGCGACGCCGAGCTCGGCCATGAAGTTGCCGTGGGTGAGCATGCAGCCCTTGGGGCGGCCGGTGGTGCCGGAGGTGTAGATCAGGGTGGCCAGGTCGCCCGGGCCGACCGCCGTACGACGCTGCTCGAGCAGGTCGTCGGCGACGTCGGCCCCCAGCCGGCCGAGCACGTCGACGGCGTTGTCGTCGATGACCCACACGTGGTGGAGGTCGTCGAGCCCCGAGCGCACGGTGGAGATCCGGGCGAGGTGGTCGCGGGTCTCGGCGACGACGGCGGTGGCGCCGGAGTCGCGCAGGATCCACTCGACCTGCTCGGTCGAGGAGCTCTCGTAGACCGGCACGGTGACGGCGCCCGCGAACCAGATCGCGTAGTCGAGCAGCGTCCACTCCCACCGGGTCCGCGACACCAGGGCGACGCGGTCGCCGGGCTCGATCCCGGCCGCCACCAGCCCCCTGGCCGCCGCGCGGACCTCGGCCAGGAACGCCGCGGCCGTGACGTCGTCCCACCCGCCGGCGTCCGACGTACGGCGCGACAGCACGACTGTGTCGGGTGCCTCGGCGGCGTTGCGGACGACGTCGTCGGTGAGGTTGCCGGTGGTGGGCAGGTCGACCGTCAGCGGTGTCGAGTACTCACGCACCCGTGGAACGCTACCGCCGTCCCCTCGACCGGTCCGCGCGCAGCCCTCGGCGGACGCGGGACCCGGCGGCCGCCGCAGCCCGTCGGCGAGCCCATCTAGTAGCCTCCAGCGAGCCCCGGTCCCACGCGAGAGAGGTCACCATGCCCGAGCAGACCACCTCGTCGATCGTGGTCGACGCGGCCCCCGCCGCGGTGATGGACGTCATCGCCGACTTCGCCGCCTACCCGGTCTGGGCCAAGGGCGTGAAGGTGGCCGAGGTGCGCTCCTCCTTCGGCAAGGAGCAGGAGGGCCGGGCCCGCGAGGTGTTCTTCGCCCTCGACGTCTCGCCGGTCAAGGACGAGTACACGCTGGCCTACCAGTGGGACGGCGACCGCCAGGTCACCTGGACCCTCGCCGAGGGCAAGATGCTCAAGGCCCTCGACGGCGCATACGTGCTCCAGGACCTGGGCGCCAGCCGCACCGAGGTCACCTACCGGCTGGCCCTCGACGTCTCGATCCCGATGATCGGGATGATCAAGCGCAAGGGCGAGAAGATCCTCATCGACACCGCGCTGAAGGGCCTCAAGCAGCGCGTCGAGTCGTTGTCCTGACCGCCCACCCCACCTCCGAGCCCTGCCGTCCCGTGCGCATCGTCCTGTTCACCGGCAAGGGGGGCGTCGGCAAGTCCACCGTGGCCGCCGGTACGGCGTCGCTCGCCGCGGCCGCCGGCCACCGCACCCTCGTGCTGTCGACCGACGCGGCGCACTCCCTCGGCGACGCCTTCGGGATGACGGTCGGGTCCGAGCCGACCGAGGTCGCGCCGCGGCTGTTCGTGCAGCAGGTCGACGCCCAGCTGCGGTTCGAGCAGTCGTGGGCGGAGGTCCAGGGCTACCTGCTCTCGGTGCTCGACGTCGCCGGGGTCGACCCCGTCGCGGCCGAGGAGCTCACCGTCATCCCGGGCGCCGAGGAGGTGCTGGCACTGCTCGAGCTGCGGCTGCACGCGCTGTCGGGGGAGTGGGACGTGATCGTCGTCGACTGCGCCCCGACCGCCGAGACCCTGCGG
The DNA here is from genome assembly GCF_058559815.1 of Nocardioides sp. WJ219. Taxonomy (NCBI): domain Bacteria; kingdom Bacillati; phylum Actinomycetota; class Actinomycetes; order Propionibacteriales; family Nocardioidaceae; genus Nocardioides; species Nocardioides sp. WJ219. Next base: position 385,832 of record NZ_JBZUJV010000002.1, on the reverse strand, counting down.
CTGCTCGCCCTCCCCGAGGCGCTGGGCTGGTACATGCAGCGCGTCTTCCCGACCCAGCAGCGAGTGGTCAAGGCGCTGCGGCCGGTGCTGTCGCGCGCAGCCGGTGTCCCGATGCCCGGCGGCAGCGTCTTCGAGGCCGTCGAGCGGCTGCACGCCGAGCTCGGCGAGGTGCACGCCCTGCTGTCGGGTCCCGACGCCAGCGTGCGGATCGTGCTGACGCCCGAGCAGGTCGTCCTCGCCGAGGCCCGCCGCAGCTACACGAGCCTGTCGCTCTTCGGCTACCGCGTCGACGGCGTCGTGGCCAACCGGATCTTCCCCGCCGACGACGCCGACGCCTGGCGCGCCCGTTGGGTGGTGGCCCAGGACGCCGTGCTCACCGAGGTGCAGGAGTCCTTCGCCGGCCTGCCGGTGTGGCGCTCGGAGTACCGCGCCGTCGAGCCGGTCGGCGTCGACGCCCTGGCCGCCCTCGCCGGCGACCTGTACGCCGGCAGCGACCCGCTCGCGGCACCGACCGGCCCCGGGCCGTTCCGGGTCGTCCGCACCACCGCGGGTGCCGAGCTGCACCTCGCGCTGCCCCACGCGCGCCGGGCCGAGGTCGACCTCGCGCGGCACCACGACGAGCTGGTGATCACGGTGGGGTCCTACCGTCGGCTGCTGACGCTGCCCACCGGGTTCCTCAGGTTGGCCGTGGCGGGCGCCGCGGTGCGCGACGGGTGGCTGCGGGTGCGGTTCCACGACCCGGCCGATGAGGCCGCCCCGGCGACCGCAGGACAGGAGCGATGAGATGACCGAGCCCCACGACCCGCACGAGCCCGCACCCGACGACGCACCCGGCGGCGGTCCGGCTGACGGCGCCGCCGGCGACGTCGGCGGGGTCGGCGGGGTCGGCAGCGTCGGCGAGGAGGCCGCCAAGCTGCTGGGCGCCCTGTCGGAGTGGGCGCGCGACACCGGCGACGAGACCGGGGCGGGACCGGGCGCCGGGATGGGCGCCGGGCTCGGTGCCGGGCTCGGTGCCGGCCTGTCCGGGCTCGCCGGCCACGCCGCGGACGCACTGCACGGCAGCGAGGAGCGTCTCGCCACCGGGACGCCCGAGTGCACCTGGTGCCCGGTCTGCCGTACCGTCCACGCCGTCCGCTCGGCCAACCCCGAGGTCAAGGCCCACCTGGCCAGCGCGGCGTCGTCCTTGCTCCAGGCCGTCGCAGCGGTGCTGGCCACGGTGCCGCCCCCGGGCAGCGGTGGCGGACGGCCGGACGCCGCGTCCACCCACGTACAGAAGATCGACCTCGAAGGGGACGACGATGACTGAGGCCTCCGCCGGAGGACTGACCTGCGGGATCGACGTCGGCGGCACGAAGATCGCCGGCGCGGTCGTCGACGTCGACGGGACCGTCGTCGACGAGCACCGCGTCGTGTCGCCGGCCGCCGACGCCGACGCCGTCGAGGACGCGATCGCGCAGCTGGTGACCGACCTCGCCGCGCGGCACGAGCTCACCGCCGTCGGCATCGGCGCCGCGGGCTACGTCGACGCCGACCGGGCACGGGTGATGTTCGCGCCCAACATCGCCTGGCGCGACGAGGACCTCCGCACCGAGATCCAGGCCCGCGTCGACCTGCCGGTCGTGGTCGAGAACGACGCCAACGCTGCCGCGTGGGGCGAGTTCGCCTTCGGCGCCGCCATGGACGCCGACGACATGCTCATGGTCACCGTCGGCACCGGCGTCGGTGGCGGCATCGTCAGCGACGGCGCCCTGTTCCGCGGCGCGTTCGGGGCGGCCGCCGAGATCGGGCACCTCCGGGTCGTGCCGGGCGGGCGCCAGTGCGGCTGCGGCAACCTCGGGTGCCTCGAGCAGTACGGCAGCGGCTCGGCCCTGGTCCGCGAGACCCGTGCCCTGGCGCACACGCCGGAGGCCGCCGCGCTCCTCGAGCGCGCCGGCGGCGATGCCGCCGCCATCGACGGTCCGATGATCACCCGCGCCGCGGCGGAGGGCGACGCGTTCGCGGCGGCCCGGGTCGCCGAGCTCGGCACCTGGCTCGGCGAGGCGATCGCCTCGCTGACCGCGGTGCTCGACCCGGCGGTCGTCGTCATCGGCGGCGGCGTCAGCGAGGCTGGCGACCTGCTCCTCGACCCGGTGCGCGCGGCGTTCCTGCAGCAGCTGACCGGCCGCGGCCACCGGCCCGTGCTCGAGATCCGCACGGCCTCCCTCGGCAACCGGGCGGGCGTGATCGGCGCGGCCGACCTGGCCCGCCGCTGAGATGGTCCTGTACGTCGGCGTCGACGTCGGCGGGACCAAGGTGCTGGCCGGCGAGGTCACCCGCGCCGGCACCGTCGTCCGCACTGCCCGCCGCACCACGCCCGGTCGCCGGGTCAGCGTGGGGCTCGTCGAGGACGCCCTGACCGAGGCGGTCCTCGAGGTCGCCGCCGGACGCCGGATCGCGGGCGTCGGGCTGGCCGCGGCGGGCTTCGTCGACGCGACCGGCGAGCGGGTGATGTTCGCCCCGCACCTGCCGTGGGTCGGCGACCAGGTCCGCGACCGGCTCAGCCGGCGCTGGGAGGCGCCGGTGGCCCTCGACAACGACGCCAACTGCGCGGCCGTCGCCGAGACGGTCTACGGCGCCGCCCGCGGGGCGACGTCGGCCCTGGTGCTCACCCTCGGGACCGGCATCGGCGGGGCCTACGTGCTCGGCGGGGAGGTGGTCCGCGGGGCGCAGGGCATGGCGGGGGAGTTCGGGCACATGCGGCTGGTGCCCGACGGCCGCACCTGCGAGTGCGGCATGCAGGGGTGCTGGGAGCAGTACTGCTCGGGCAACGCGCTGGTCCGGCTCGCGCGGTCGCGGATGGGCGTCGAGCCGACCATGCTCACCGACATGTGCGCGGGCCGGCCCGAGCTGCTGACCGGGCCGATGGTCACCAGCGCAGCCGACGCGGGCGACCTGGTGGCGCGCCAGGCCTATGCCTCGGTGGGCGACTGGCTCGGCATCGGGGTCGGGGCGCTGACCTCGGCGCTCGACCCGGAGCTCGTGGTGGTCGGCGGCGGTGTCTCCGCGGCGGGCGACCGGCTGCTCGACCCGGCGCGCGCGGCCCTGGAGCGGACCGTGGTCGGGTCGGCGCACCGCCGGCACCCGCGCCTGGTCGCCGCGCGGCTCGGCCCGGAGGCCGGGATCGTCGGGGCCGCGCTGCTGGCCCGGGCGGCCCGGTGGTCGGGATCGGCCCGCGCCGCCCTGACCGCGCGCGGCGTCGTACCCCCGCGGGCGGGGGCGGTGGCCGGCGACTACCGGGCAGGCGTCAGAGCACCGCGCCGTCGTCGTCAGGGTCGCGGGGCTCGCGGGTCATCGTGAAGACCAGGTAGACGAAGCCGCCCACGAAGGCCAGCACGAGCGCGTAGGCGACCAGCTCGGGCAGGCCGATGCCGAGGACCAGGCAGACCAGGAGCACCGCCGGCGAGCCGAACACGCCCGCCCAGGCGGCCATCCGGTCGGGCGTCGTCGTCGGCAGCGGCGGCGGGGGCGGCGGCACGAACCGGTCGGACTCCCAGTCGGCGTCGGGGTAGGCGTCGTCCCAGCTCGGCTGGGGGCGGACGGTCCACACGTCGGGCTCGGGGTCGGACTCGGGGGCCTGGACGGTCGGCGCGGTCGGCGCGGGCGGCGCGGTGGGCTCGTCGTCGGGGTCGAGCTGGGCCCGGTCGCCGTAGTTGTCGACGATCGCACGCCAGGTGTCGTCGTCGTCCGTGGCCACGGGACCGAGCGTAATCCGGGGTGGGTCAGGCACCGAACCCGGACGCGGTCACCCGGGCCACGAAACCGGCGCTCTGCTCGAAGATCACCGGGGCGTCGTGGTCGAGCGTGGCGACGTGGAAGCTGTCGTGGAGCGTGACGTCGGTGACGTCGGTCGAGGAGATCCCGCCGAGGAGGATCGGCGCGGTGCTGGGGTCGACGACGTGGTCCTCGGCCGAGCGGAACAGCAGCACCGGGCACGTGACCCGTCCGAGGTCGGCGACCAGCGTCGGCCACGCCTGCATGAAGGAGTGGATCGCCTTGAGCGGGGTGCGGGGGTAGGCGCCCTCCTCGACCCCGGGCTTCTTGATGTCGTTGGCGATCGCCGGGAACGACGGCACGAGGTGCTTGAGCACCGGCAGCAGCCTGACGTCGCGCCGCGTGGAGGAGAGCGCGGGGTTGACCATCACCAGGCCGGCGACCCGGTCGGGGTGGTCCTCGGCGAGGCGCAGCGCCAGCGAGCCACCCATGGACAGCCCGCCCACGACGACCGCGTCGTGCTCGAGGCAGAGCCCGTCGAAGGTGCGGGCGACCTCGCCGTACCAGTCGTCCCAGCGGCGGGTGTTGAGGTCCTTCCAGTCGGTGCCGTGCCCCGGCAGCCGCGGCACCGCCACGCCGTACCCCCGCGCGCCGAGCGCCTCGCCCCACGGCCGGATCGACACCGGCGAGCCGGTGAACCCGTGGGTCAGCAGCACCCCCACCCGCCGCCCGCCGGTCAGCCCGGGCCGGGCCTCGATGCTGAGGGGCTCGCGGGCGTCGTCGGTCGTCATGGCGCCGATCATGGCGTACGGCGGCGGCGTCGTAAGACGATGGTGGGTAACGGTGGTCGAGCCGGGCGAGCGCCAGCGAGCCCGAGTCGAGACCCCGGAAAGGTATGCACCCTGCGGGGGTCTCGACTCGCGGTGACTTCGTCCCCGCGGCTCGACCACCGTCGGTGGGCCACGGTGGCCGGGTCGGGCCTCGTGCGGTGAGATCGAGCATCGATACTCAGGAGCGAGCGCCCGCAGGCACTACGCTGCACAGCGTCGGTGCGGTCGTGCGGTGGAAGGTGTCACGTTGTTCTACTGGTTCCTCAAGCTGATCGCGCTCGGGCCGCTGCTGAAGCTGGTGTTCCGTCCGCAGACCGACGGGGTCGAGCACGTGCCCGAGGAGGGGCCGGCGATCCTCGCCTGCAACCACCTCTCCTACGCCGACTGGCTGTTCATGCCGCTCACGCTGCCGCGCCGGGTCACGTTCGTGGCCAAGGCGGAGTACTTCACCACCCCCGGCATCAAGGGCTGGTTGCAGAAGCAGTTCTTCTCCGGCGCCGGGCAGGTGCCGATCGACCGGTCGAGCGGTGACGCTGCCTCCGGCGCGCTGCTGTCGGCGAAGAAGGTGCTCGGCGAGGGCCACCTGTTCGGCATCTACCCCGAGGGCACCCGCTCCCACGACGGCCGCCTCTACCGCGGCAAGACCGGGGTGGCCCGGCTCGCCCTCGAGACCGGCGTGCCCGTCGTGCCCTGCGCGGTCATCGGCACCGACATCGTGGCGCCGCCGGGCAAGACGTTCGGGTCGCTGACCCGACCGGTGGTGCGCTTCGGCCGGCCGCTGGACTTCTCCCGCTACGAGGGCATGGAGAACGACCGCTACATCCTGCGCTCCATCACCGACGAGATCATGTACGAGATCATGCGGCTCTCCGGGCAGGAGTACGTCGACAAGTACGCCAACCAGGCCAAGGAGGAGTCCAAGCGCCTGGAGGCGGAGGCGGAGGCCAAGGCGAAGGCCGAGTCGGCGAGCGAGCAGAAGAAGGCGTCCTGAGCCGCTACGGCGCGAGCGGGGTCCGCGCGGCGGTCGCCGTCGAGGACCGGTTGTTCCGGGCCCTGGCGGTGCTGCGGCTGGTGGTCCTGGTCAACGCCGTCGCCCTCGCGCTCTACCGCGGGGTCGACAACTTCGACCACCCCACCGCGGGCTACCTGATGCTCGCCGCGATGGTCGCCTGGACCGCGTTCGTCACCTGGGCCTACGCCGACTCCGGACGCCGCGGCGTCGCCCTGCTGGTCGCCGACCTGGCGCTGGTGCTGGCGCTGCTGGCCCTGACGCCGGTCGTCAAGGGCGAGTGGTTCGACGCCACGGTCCCGGGGTTCTGGGTGATGGGCGCGCTCCTCGCGTGGGCCATCCGGTTCCGCGCGCCGGGCGGCTTCGTGGCCGCCCTCCTCATCGGCGGCCTCGACCTGTTCCTGCGCGAGCCGGTCACCCAGACCAACTACGGCAACTTCTTCCTGCTGATGATCGGTGGGCCCATCGTCGGGTTCATGTGCGGCTCGCTCCAGCAGATGGCCGCCGAGCGCGACGAAGCCCAGCGTGCGGCGTCGGCCGCTGCCGAGCGGGTCCGGCTGGGCCGGGTCGTCCACGACGGCGTCCTTCAGGTGCTGGCGCTCGTGCAGCGCCGCGGCGCCGAGCTGGGCGGCGACGGCGCGGAGCTGGCCCGCCTGGCCGGCCAGCAGGAGTCACGGCTGCGCACGCTGATCCGGTCCCAGGACGCCATCCGCGACGACGCCGCCAGCGGCAGCGCCGACCTGGCCGACGCGCTCGCCCGGCTGCGCGAGCGCCCGGGCGTCGACGTGGCCGTCCCCGGCGGCACGGTCGACCTGCCGGCCGCGACCGCGTCGGAGGTCGTCGCCGTCGTCGAGGCGTGCCTCGACAACGTCACCCGCCACGTCGGCGAGGGCGCCCCCGCCTGGGTGCTGCTCGAGGCGTTCGCCGACCGGGTCGAGGTCTCGGTGCGCGACGACGGTCCCGGCATCCCCGCGGGCCGCCTCGAGGAGGCCACGGCGCAGGGCCGGCTCGGCGTCGCGGAGTCGATCCGGGGCCGGGTCGCCGACCTCGGCGGCACCGCCACGCTGTCCACGGGCGGGCTGGGCACGGAGTGGGAGATCGTGGTGCCACGATGACCATCCACTCCGGGCACCCGTTCCCCACCGACGACGACCCCGTACGCCGCCTCCGCGGGCGGCTCGGCGGCGCCGTCACGCTCTGGACCGCAGGTGAGGGCGACGGCCCGCGCGGGTGGGCCGGGCTGACGGTGAGCTCGGTGCTGCTGGCGCACGGCGAGCCCGGCCGGCTGCTGGCGCTCGTCGACCCCGACTCCGACCTCGCCGAGGTCGTCGAGACCACCGGCCGCGCCGTGGTCCACCTGCTGTCGTGGCGCCACCGCGACCTCGCCGACGCCTTCGCCGGCGTCACCCCCGCGCCCGGCGGTCCGTTCCGGCTCGGCGACTTCGTGGCCACGCCGGACGGCCCGCGGCTGACCGACGCCACGTCCTACGCCGCGGTGGAGGTCGAGTCGGCCGTCGAGGTCGGCTGGTCGCTGCTGCTGACCGGACGCGTCACCGACCTCGGGGTCGGCGACGACGACGACCCGCTGATCCACCGCCGCGGCCGCTACCTGCGGCTAGGGTCGCCCGGTGACTGACGCGGAGCAGCCGATCCGGGTGATGGTGGTCGACGACCACCCGATGTGGCGCGACGCCGTCGAGCGCGACCTCCAGGCCGCCGGTCTCGACGTCGTGGCCGTGGCCGCCGACGGCGACCAGGCGCTCGCCCGCTTCCCGGCCGCTCGACCCCAGGTGGTGGTCCTCGACCTGCAGATCCCCGGCCCCAACGGCGTCGAGGTCACCCAGCGGGTCCTGCAGCAGGACCCCGGCGCCCGGGTGCTGATCCTCTCGGCCTCGGGGGAGCAGGACGACGTCCTCGAGGCCGTCAAGGCCGGGGCCACCGGCTACCTCGTCAAGTCGGCCTCCGGCGCCGAGCTGGTCGACGCCGTGCGCCGCGTCGCCCGCGGCGACTCGGTCTTCACCCCCGGCCTGGCGGGGCTGGTGCTGGGGGAGTTCCGGCGGCTCTCCGAGCCCGGCGGTGGCGCCGCGATCACCGGCAACCCCGAGCTCACCGATCGCGAGACCGAGGTGCTCAAGATGGTCGCCAAGGGGATGTCGTACAAGCAGATCGCCGAGCGCCTCGTGCTCTCCCACCGCACCGTGCAGAACCACGTGCAGAACACGCTGCGCAAGCTGCAGATGCACAACCGCGTCGAGCTGACCCGCTACGCCATCGAGCGCGGGCTCGACGAGGACTGACCCGCCCGCCCGACCTCAGGCCTCGAGCTCGAGACCCTGCTGCCGGGCGAACCGGACGGCGTCGTCGACGTCCTGCGCCAGCGTCGACGACGGCGTCCCCCACGCACCCGGTCCGCGGTCGCGCCACGCGGTGAGCACCGTCCGGGCGTGCGCGGTGAGGTCGGGGACGTCGGTGAGCACACGGTGCGCGAAGACCCGCAGCACCCCGGCGACGGTGTCCTCCATCGGGGGCAGGTCCTTGGCCGGCAGGTCGACGTCGACCCGGACGTGGTCGCCGACGCGTGCGGAGCGGGAGACGGCGTCGGCCTCGGCGGTCACCAGCGGGCTGCCCGCGCGGGGCAGCGGGTCGCGCCCGCCGCGCAGGCCGCCGAGCCGCAGGCCCGAGCGCAGGCGCAGCGACACGGTCGCGAGGGGCTGGTCGGTCAGGCGCTGCGGGGGTACGGCGAGCGTCGGCCGCTCCTCGGGCGGGCCCGGCAGCCCACCCACGTCGTGGCCGAGCTGGTCGGTCCAGGTCTGGAGCACGCCCTCGAGCCCACCGAGCCACAGCGACCGGACCAGCTGCGCCCGGAGGCCCTTGCGGCTCGTGCTGCCCACGGTGCGCGAGCGGCTGCCCACGGGCGCGGAGGAGTAGCGCGCCGTGTAGGACAGCGGTGAGCCGACCGCGGCGAAGAGCTCGATCTGGCGGTCGTCGTCCATCCCGAGGGCGACCAGCGGCGACCAGCCGATGTCGACCCGCCACTCCTCGCCGAGCGGGAGCGGGCCCCACCACGTCGCGATGCGCTGCCGCGCGTCGAGCGTGGGCAGGAGCGCCTCGAGGTCCCGGCGCGACCGGCGGCCGCCGACGGTCCGCTCGACCCAGGCGGCGGCCACCACGCCCACCGTCTCGGTGGTGAACCAGCCGACCGGCTGGGCGATGTCGGGCACCACGGGCGCGCCGCCGGCCAGGGCCTCGCGGAGCGGGGCGTCCCCGGCGGCCAGCACCCGTGTCGGCAGCAGTCCCAGCGCGCCGCTGTGCCACGGCCCGCCGTCGGGCCCGCGGAACGGCGCCACGGGGAGGGCCGCGGCGTGCTCGGGCGTCACCAGGACGTCGAGGAGGCGCCGCCAGACCGCGAGGGCCGCGCCCAGCTCGTCGGTGCCGGCCGTGGCGACCTCCGCGAGCACGTCACGGCGCAGTGAGGCCAGGCTCCCGTCGGGATCGCGCCGCAGCGACTCCGACGACGCCGTGAGCAGGCGCAGGGCCGACGGCACGTCGGCGTCGGTGAGGTCGGGGAGGGGCGGGGCCTCGGGCACCGCGAGAGCCTACGGCGCTCCGTCCCGTCGCCCGCGACGGCCTAGGGTCGTGGCCGTGACGACGGCGTACCGGCCATGAGCGACGACCCCGACCTGCTGGAGGTCGCCGACGAGCTCTACGCGCTGCCGCTCGGCGACTTCACCCCGGCGCGGGACGCCCGGGCCAAGGCGCTCAAGGGCACCGACCTCGCGGCGCCGGTCAAGGCACTCAAGAAGCCGTCCCTGGCCGCGTGGGTCGTCAACCTGTTCGTCCGCCGGGACGCCCCCCAGGTCGAGCAGGTGCTCTCGGTCGGCGCCGCGCTGCGCGAGGCGCAGGCCGGCATGTCCGGGGCCGAGCTGCGCGAGCTCACCAAGCAGCGGCGCCAGCTCACGGCGGCGATCACCACCCAGGCGCGCGCCCTCGCCCGCGAGGAGGGCGTCAAGGTGACCCCGGCCGTGGCCGACCAGGTGGAGGCCACCCTGACCGCCGCGATGATCTCCGAGCGCTGCGGCGCGGCGGTGCGCAGCGGCCTCCTCGTCGCGGCGCTCGCCACCACGGGCGTCGACGACGTCGACGTGGAGGCCGCCGTCGCGGTGCCGGAGGCGCTCGGCTTCACCGCCACGCCGCGGGCGGCCGACGCCGGCGACGCAGGGCCCTCGGGGCCCTCGGGGCCGCCCACGCTGACCGTGGTGCCCGACCCGGACGCCGACGCCAAGGCCCGCGCGGCCGCCGAGGAGCGGCTGCAGGAGGCCGACACGGAGGTCGAGGAGGCGCGCGCGGCGTACGACGAGGCCGCCGGCGAGGTCGAGGAGCTCCGCGCCCGGCAGCTGCAGATCGAGGCCGAGATCGACGAGCTCAAGCGCAAGATCGCGGCGCTCGAGGACCGCTACGACGACGTCGACGACGAGCTCGGCGACGCCGAGTCGGTGCGCGAGGAGGCCAAGGAGACCCTCGACGAGGCGGTTCACCAGCGTGACGAGGCCGCCGAGGCTCTCGCCCGCCTCTAGCCGTCCCTACTCCTGCCAACCGGCGCCGGGGACGAACGCCCGCTCCACCCGCACCAGGTGCCTCAGGTCGGCGGGGGACTCCCACACCCCGGCGCCCAGGCCGGCCAGCCAGGCCGCCCCGAGCGCGCCGGTCGCCAGGACCCGTGGCCGCTCCACCCGGACCCCGATCCGGTCGGCCAGCGCCTGGCACGACCGGTCGTCGCCCGCCCCGGCGCCGTCGACGCGCAGCACGGCCGGCAGCCGACCGGGCTCGAGCGGCCCCCGACGCAGGTACGTCGTCAGGCCCGCGGGGGAGCGCCAGGCCGGCAAGCCTGGCGTCGTCCCGGTGTGCGCGTCGTACGTCGTCGTCCCGCCGAGGTGGCACCGCGCGTCGCCGGGCTCGACGCAACCCAGCCCGACCAGCGCGGCCGCCGCGTCGTCGACGAGGCCGGTCACCGGCAGCGCGAGGCCGAGGAAGGTGCTCGGCTCGGTGGCGGCCAGCGACCCCCAGGTCGGCACCAGCTCGGGCAGCGCCTCGGCCGGCACGCCGTGCCGGGCGCAGGCCTCCGCGCTCCAGGCACCGGTGGCGAGGTCGAGCAGCCCGGTGCGCCCGGCGCTGGCGACGTCGGTGGCGTGCTCGAGGCCGCGGGTCATCCGCGCCAGCAGGTAGGACTCGACCCCGCCGACGGCGTAGCGGTCGGCCTCGACCAGCGCCCAGGTGTGCGGCTCGTGCTCGGCCACCCAGCCGAGCGACGCGGCCACGCCTCCCCGCGTCGTACGCCGGTCGCCGGAGGCGATCGCCGGGCGCGGTGACCCGAGGGTGTCGCGGTCCCAGAGCACCAGCGTCCCGTGCCGGGCGGTCACCCCGATGCCGCGGACGGCGTCGGGCCCGACCTGTGTGAGCGCCTCGCGGGCGGCCTCGAGCGTGGCCTGCCACAGCTGTTCGGGGACGTGCTCGATCCAGCCGGGTCGCGGCTCCAGCAGGGGGAGCGGACGCCGGGCGGACGCCACGACGCCGCCGCGCTCGTCGGCGACCAGGGCGGTGACGCGGGTGCGGCCGGCCGCGAGCGCCAGCAGGCTCAAGCCGACGTGCCCCGCACGATGTCGAGCACCCGCTCGTCGATCCAGGCGAGGTCGTCGGCGACGCGCATCTCGTAGTTCTCGGTGCCGACCCAGGTGGAGAAGTCGGGGTGTCCCTCGCGGGTGGCGAACGTCTCGAGCTCGGCGCGCAGCGCGTCGTCGACGGCCACCTTCTCCTCCTCGGTCGAGGCGACCAGGTAGAGGTCGTTGAGCTCGAGGAGCCGGGCCAGCTCGCCCACCGGGGCCGCGTGGTCGTCGATGCGCAGGTCGACGTCGATGTCGTCGCCGCCGTCGTAGCCGGCCCCGTCGCGCACGACCAGGATCGCCGCCGACTGGCGTCCGCGCTTGTCGCCACCGGCGTCGTCGCCGGCGGCGAGCGCGTCGAGCAGGCGGCGCGCGAACGGCGTACCGGACCCGTCCTCCCACGACCGACGCATCGCCTCGACGACCTCGGGGCCGGCCAGGCAGTTGCCCTGCACCGCGAACCCGTCGCCGACGCTGCCCCCGGCCCAGTCGATGCACGCGCTGCCGGTGTGGGACGCCGCGCCGCCGTCGACGTCGACGATGCCGACCTGGCGGTGGTCGCGGCCGTCGTCCTCCTCGAGGAGTCGCTGCAGCGCGATCGCGGCGGTGGCGCCCTCGTCGAGGTGCGACAGCGCGAGCCCCTTGTAGGCCACGTTGGCGCTCGCCTGGGTGGCCAGGGCGCCGACCTGCGCGACCGCGGCCGGCACGACCGACCCGACCGCGAGGAACTTCGACGCCACCGCCACCCCCCACGACTCGCCGTCGTCGGAGCGGGCCACGATCGAGAACGTCATGCGGCGAGCGTAGTCAGGTCCGACGGCAGTCCTGGGGGGCCCGGTGCTGTCCGCACCGCCGGGTCTCGACTCGCTGGCGCGACCTCGTTCCTCGGTCGCGCTCGCTCAACCTGCGCGAGCCCACGGCGGCCGCTCGACCGAGATGACGCTCAACATCACGATGCCCATCTACTTCGCCGACCTGCTCGGGCTGCCGGGCTGGGTGCCGGGTGTCGTCTTCGTGGTCGACACCGTGATGATCGGCCTGGTCCAGCTGGGCTGGAACCTGTCGAGCCGGTGGCCCCGCTCCTGCACGCCGCGCTGCTCGACCGCGGGGCGCGGCCGCGTGGGCCGGGCCCCTGGCGCTGTGCGCGGTCTGGGCGGTGTGCGTGCTGCGGCTGCCGCGGGTGCTGCCGCGGGCGGCGACCCGGGTGACCAACGAGGCCGAGGAGCCGGCGCCGGAGTCCTCGACCGTGTGAACCGCCGACCGGCGGGCAGGGTGGCACCCGTGCTCAACGACATCGCCTGGCCCACCCGCCTGCTGGTCGCCGGGTTCGGCGCGTCGGTCGGACTGATGCTGGGCGGTCCCGTGGTCGACGCCTCGACCGGGCTGGCGCTGGCGATGCTGCTGGCCGGGCTCGGGGTGGAGGTGCTGCTGGTCCTGGTGTGGCCGGCCGTGCTGCTCCGGGGCGAGCGGCGGTTCCGCGCCCGGGTCGTCGAGGCGACCTCGGAGATCGCGTCGGGCGCGGTCGACCCGGTGGCCGCGCTGGGCCGCGTCGTACGACGGCGCGTGGTCGACCTGCCGTCGTGGGTGCCCGGCCGCGGCGCGGGACGCGGCCAGGCCGCGCTGACCGTGCTCACGGTCGTGGGCGACGGGCCGGCGCGGCGGGTCGCGGCGGCCGTGCCCGCCGAGCTCGGGCTGCACGGCAAGGGCGTGCCCGCCGTGCTGCTGGTGCATCCCCGGCACCGCGACGCCGCGGTCCTCGACGACCGGGTGACGACGCAGCGGCTGGTCGAGGTCGACGCCGACCCGCGCTGGGCGGCCGAGCGGCTGCCGACCGACCGCACTGTGGTCGGTGGGTACGCCGGCCTGCTGGTGGCGTTCGTGGCCGGCGGGGCCGTGGGGCTCGCCGTATCGGCCTGCGTCGCGACCCTCGTCGCCTGACGGCGGAGGTGGTTGAGTGTCCCCGACAGGCTTGGATCGATCCAACATCAGGAGGACACGGATGCGCGTCGGAGTGCTCACCGGAGGCGGCGACTGCCCAGGACTCAACGCGGTGATCCGGGCGGTGGTCCGCAAGGGCGTGCGCTCGCACGGGTTCGAGTTCGTGGGCTACCGGGACGGGTGGAAGGGGCCGCTCGAGGGCCTCACCATGCCGCTCGGGGTGGAGCAGTGCCGCGGCATCCTGCCGCGCGGCGGGACCATCCTCGGGTCCTCGCGCACCAACCCGTTCAAGATCGACCGCGGTGTGGAGCAGATCCAGGACAACCTCGCCGCGGCCGGCGTCGACGCCCTGGTCGCCATCGGCGGCGAGGACACCCTCGGCGTCGCGACCAAGCTCGCCGACCTCGGTGTGTCCGTCGTGGGGGTGCCCAAGACCATCGACAACGACCTCTCCGGCACCGACTTCACCTTCGGCTTCGACACCGCGGTCAACATCGCGACCGAGGCCATCGACCGACTGCACACCACCGCCGAGTCGCACCACCGCGTCCTCGTCGTGGAGGTGATGGGCCGCCACGCCGGCTGGATCGCCCTGCATGCCGGCATCGCCGGCGGCGCGTCCGCCGTGCTGATCCCCGAGCAGCCCTTCGACATCGAGAAGGTGTGCGCGCTCGTCGAGACCCGCTTCCAGACCCAGTACGCCCCGATCATCGTGGTCTCCGAGGGCGCGGTGCCCGTCGAGGGCGGCGAGATGACGATGGTCTCCGGCGAGGTCGACGCGTTCGGCCACGTCCGCCTCGGCGGCATCGGCGACCGGCTGGCCGCCGAGATCGAGCAGCGCACCGGCAAGGAGGCCCGCGCCGTCGTGCTCGGCCACGTGCAGCGCGGCGGCACCCCCACGGCGTTCGACCGCTGGCTCGCCACCCGCTTCGGCCTGCAGGCGATCGACGCCGTCGCCGATGGCGACTTCGGCACCATGATGGCCCTGCGCGGCACCCGCATCGTCCGCGTCCCCCTCGCCGAGGGCACCGCCGAGCTCAAGCTCGTCTCCCCCGAGGAGTACGCCGAGGCGGCGGTGTTCTTCGGCTGAGCCGGGATACCTCGACTCCTGGTCGACCTCCGCGGGCTGCGCGAGGTCGACCAGAGGTCGAGGTATCGGTCGTCAGTGCTGCAGGTCGGCCAGGTCGAGGTCGCGCGGGAGCCACCGCCACACCACACCGGCAGCGAGCAGCGCGAGCACCGAGCCGGTGAGCCCGACGACGGCGAAGGCCTCGGTGAACGACGCCGTGGCGGCCGCGAGCTCGGGGGTGCCGCGGGCGCCGGCCAGGGACTCGACGGTGGCGGGGCCGGCCGAGGCGGGGAGTCCGGCGCGGTAGACCGCGCCGGCCAGGCTGCCGAGCACCGCGACACCGAGCACGGCGCCGAGCTCGTAGGACATCTCCTCCATCGCCGCGGCCGAGCCGGACTGGTGCGCCGGCGCCCGGCCCATGATCAGGGCGGAGCCCACGCCCAGGGCGGCCGTGCCGAGGCCGACCACGAGGAACGCCAGCGCCAGGCCGGCGTACGGCAGCGGGTGGGGGAGGAGGGCGACCGCGGCGAGGCCGGCCGCGGTGGCCATGAGGCCGGCCACCAGCACCGTGCGGACGCCGATGCGCGCGGCCAGGGCGGGCGCGAAGGGCGAGCCGACCAGACCCCCGACGGCCAGGGGCAGCAGCGCGGTGCCGGCGAGCAGCGGGCCCCAGCCCTGCACGAGCTGGAGCCACTGCGACGCGACGAGGAGCAGCGCCATCATCACGGTGCTGCTGGCGAGCGCCGTGAGCACGCCGGCCCGGAAGACCCGGTCGGCGAAGAGCGACACGGCCAGCATCGGGTCGTCCTGGCGCAGGCACCGGCGGACGAACGCGGTCACGAGCAGGACGCCGAGCACCAGCACGGCGACGGCCGGTACGTCGACGCCGTGCTTGCCGAGCTGCTTGACGGCGTACACGGTGGCGACCATGCCGCTCACCGACAGCACGACGCCGGTGGCGTCGATGCGTCCGGGCCGGTCGGAGTGGCTCTCGGGGAGGAACCGCAGGCCGGCCAGGACCGCCACGACCATCAGCGGCACGTTGACCAGGAACGCCGCGTGCCAGCTGAACACCTCGAGCAGCGCGCCCCCGACGATGGGGCCCACGGCGGCGCCGACCGACGCCATCGCGGCCCAGATGCCCAGCGCCAGCGCCCGCTCGCGCTGGTCGGCGAACAGCACCCGGATCAGGGAGAGCGTCGCCGGCATGATCATCGCGCCACCGACGCCGAGCAGAGCCCGGACGCCGATCACGGCGGCGGGGGAGTCGGCCAGCAGCACCAGCAGGGACGCGGCGCCGAAGATCGTGAAACCGCTCAGCAGCATCCGACGACGTCCCCAGCGGTCGGCGAGCGCCGACAGCGGCACCAGCAGCCCGGCGAGCACGAGGGCGTAGGCGTCGACGATCCACAGCTGGGCGACGGCCGAGGGTCGCAGGTCGGCGGTGAGGTCGGGGAGGGCGACGTTGAGGATCGTCATGTCCATCACCACGACGAGCAGGCTCATCGCCAGGACGGCGAGTCCGGCCCACCGACGGCGGTCGGCGGGGGCCTGCTGCGTGCTGGGCGTCGCGAGGCTCATCGCGCACCTCCGCCGGTGAGGAACGTCGACAGGACCGTCTCGTCGAGGTCGCGCCGGGCGACGTCGCCCTCGCGCACGGCCTCGCGGGCGGCCACCAGGAGGCCGTAGACGGCGTGCCCCAGCCAGCGCGCCGGTACGTCGTCGCGCAGCACCCCGGCCGCCTGCCCGGCGGCCAGCAGGTCGACCTCGCGCGCGGCCAACCGGTCGGAGCGGGTCAGCAGGTCGGGGGCGGAGGTGAGGTAGCCGTCGGTCAGCGCGAAGCCGAAGTCGTCGGAGTCGGCGAGGTAGCGCGAGAACAGGTCGCGCAGGCAGGCCTCGATGCGCGCGGCGTCGCCCGACCGCGCCGCGCCGGCGGCGTCGACGGCGTCGAGGCTCTCCTCCCAGCGGTCGTGCGAGCGCGTGCCGAGCTCGTGCAGGAGGTCGTCGCGCGAGGCGAAGTGCCGGTGCAGCGTGGCTCGCCCGACGCCGGCGGCGGCCGCGATGACCGCCATCGAGGCGCGCGGGTCGACGTTGAGGTGGCGCTGGGCGGCGGCGAGGACCTCGTCGCGGGTGGCCATGGTGGTGCTCCGATCGCAGGTGTGAGACATGAATGTCTCACACGAGACACTGATGTCTCAATCCGGCGGCGTACCGTCCGGAGCGGGGGGCAGACAGACGGCCCGTGCGGGGTGTTGGGTAGGCACACCGTCCTTCAACGCGGAGGTGCCCCGGACATGACCACGCACGACAAGCACGACCAGGACGGCGCCACCGACATCGCTGACGGCGCCCAGGACGGCGACCAGGGCCTCAAGCGGGTGATGGGGCCCAAGCTCCTGCTGCTCTTCATCGTCGGCGACATCATCGGCGCCGGCATCTTTGCGATCACGGGCAAGGTGGCGGCCCAGGTCGGCGGCGTGGCGTGGCTGCCGTTCCTCGTCGCCTTCGCCATCGCTGCCCTCACGGCGTTGTCCTACCTCGAGCTGGTCAGCAAGCACGCCCAGGCCGCCGGTGCCGCGCTCTTCGTGCACAAGGCGTTCGGCGTCCACTTCCTCACCTTCATCGTGGCCTTCGCGGTGGTCTGCTCGGGCATCACCAGCGCCTCGACGTCGTCGGGCCTGGTGGCGGAGAACCTGCTGATCGGAATCGAGCAGTTCGTCGACGGCATGCCGACCGGCAACACCGCCACCCTGGTGACCGCGCTGGTGTTCATCTCGATCCTGGCCCTGATCAACCTGCGCGGGGTCGGCGAGAGCGTGAAGTTCAACGTCGTCCTGACGCTCGTGGTGATCGCGGCCCTCGTCGTGATCATCGCCATCGGCGCCTGGGCCATGGTCAACGGCGACGGCGACGCGGGCCGGATCGTGGTCTTCGAGTCCTCCACCGACCGCTCGCTGTTCGCCGCGGTGACCATCGGCACCACGATCGCGTTCTTCGCGATGGTCGGCTTCGAGGACTCCATCAACATGGTCGAGGAGGTGCGCGAGCCCGACCGCATCTTCCCCCGGGTGATGCTGACCGGCCTGGGGATCTGCGCCCTGCTCTACGTCCTGGTGGCCATCTCGGTGGTGATCGTCATCCCGCCCGGCGACGTCCTGAAGCCGGTCAACCCCGACGCCGGCATCCTGCTCGACGTCGTGCGGGTGGGCGCGCCCGACGTCCCGATCGACAAGATCTTCCCGTTCCTCACGGTGTTCGCGGTCGCCAACACGGCGCTGATCAACATGTTGATGGCCAGCCGGCTGCTCTACGGCCTCGCCAAGCAGGACGTGCTGCCCCGCCCGCTCGCCCGGGTGCTGCCCGGCCGCCGCTCGCCGTGGGTGGCGATCGTGTTCACGACGCTGATGGCCTTCGGCCTGATCGCCTACGTGCGCAGCGACCCCGAGGGCGACGTCGTCGGCTCGCTCGCAGGCACCACCGGTCTCCTGCTGCTAGGGGTCTTCGCGGTGGTCCACGTGTGCTGCCTGGTGCTGCGCCGTCGTGGGGCGAATGGCTCCTTCTCCGCCCCCGTGTGGACGCCGTGGCTCGGCGCGGTCCTGTGCGCCTACCTGGTCGGTCCCTGGGCCCGGGTGCGTGAGGACTGGATCCAGTACCGCATCGCCGGTGCGCTCCTGGCCATCGGTGTGGTCCTGTGGGCGATCACCTGGCTGATCAACCGCGGTGCCCGCGGTCAGCGCACCGGGTTCCGCGACGTGGAGTCGCTCGAGGAGTGACCGGGGCGAGCCGTCCGCCGGCTGCGGCCGTGTCGGGACCGAGTCCGGCACCGCCGTAGGCTGGAACGGTGAGCAGCACCCTTCCCGACCTCGCGAGCCTGCATGCGCTGCATCCGGCCCAGCAGCCGTCGTACCCCGACCGGGGCGCCGTCGACGCCACCGTCGACCGCCTGCGCGACCTGCGCCCGCTGGTCTACGCCCACGAGTGCGACGAGCTGACCGACAAGCTCGCGGCCGTCGCCCGCGGCGAGGCCTTCCTGCTGCAGGGCGGCGACTGCGCCGAGACGTTCGCCGGCGTGACCGCCGACAACACCCGCAACAAGCTGCGGGTGCTGCTGCAGATGGCGGTCGTGCTGACCTACGCCGCCTCGGTCCCGGTGGTCAAGCTCGGCCGGCTCGCCGGCCAGTACGCCAAGCCCCGCTCGTCCGACCTCGAGACCCGGACCGTCGACGGGCAGAGCATCACGCTGCCGGCGTACCGCGGCGACGCCGTCAACGGCTACGACTTCACCCCCAAGTCGCGGGTGCCCGACCCGGCGCGCCTGCTCGAGGTGCACCGCACCTCGGCCGCGACGCTGAGCATGATCCGCGCCTTCATCGCCGGTGGGTACGCCGACCTGCGCAAGGTGCACACCTGGAACACCGACTTCGTCGTCGACTCGGTGGCCGGCCAGCGCTACGAGGCGGTGGCCAACGAGATCGACCGGGCGATGGCGTTCATGGAGGCCATCGGCGCCGACCCCGACGAGTTCCACCGCGTCGACTTCCACATCAGCCACGAGGCGCTGGTGCTGGAGTACGAGCACGCGATGACGCGCATCGACTCCGGCACGGGCGGGACGTACGACCTGTCGGGGCACTTCGTCTGGATCGGCGAGCGCACCCGCCAGCTCGACGGCGCCCACGTCGAGCTGCTCAGCCACGTCCGCAACCCGATCGGCGTCAAGCTCGGGCCCACCACGTCGCCCGACGACGCCATCGCCCTCGCAGCGCGGCTCAACCCCGACAACATCCCGGGCCGGCTGACCTTCATCACCCGTTTCGGCCACGGCCGGATCCGCGACGGGCTGCCGGCGCTGGTGGAGAAGGTGCAGAGCGAGGGACTCGCCGTCGCCTGGGTCTGCGACCCGATGCACGGCAACACCTTCGAAGCGTCGTCCGGCTACAAGACGCGGGCCTTCGACGACGTCATCGCCGAGGTGCAGGGCTTCTTCGACGTCCACCGCCAGCTCGGCACCTGGCCCGGCGGCGTCCACGTCGAGCTCACCGGCGACGACGTCACCGAGTGCGTCGGTGGCGGTGAGGAGCTCCTCGAGGCCGACCTCGGCGACCGCTACGAGTCCGTCTGCGACCCCCGCCTCAACCGCGTCCAGTCCCTCGAGCTCGCCTTCCTCGTCGCCGAGATGCTCCGAGCCCGCTCGACCTGAGCGCAGAATTGTCGTTCCCGCGCGATCGAACGGCAACGGCAGGTCCTGGGTGCGTCGATCTGTCGTTCCCGCGCGATCGAACGGCAACGGCAGGTCCTGGGTGCGTCGATCTGTCGTTCCCGCGCGATCGAACGGCAACGGCAAGTTCTGGGTGCGTCGATCTGTCGTTCCCGTTCGATCGCGCGGCACGGCACGCCGACCCGTCGCCACGATGCGACGGGTCACCGGGTTTGATGGGTGGGTGATCGACCTGCGCAGCGACACCCTGACCACCCCGACCGAGGCGATGCGGGCGGCGATGGCGGGGGCGGAGGTCGGGGACGACGTGTACGGCGAGGACCCGACGGTGCTGGCGCTGCAGGAGCGGGTCGCCGAGATGTTCGGGCACGAGGCGGCGTTGTTCATGCCGACCGGGTCGATGTCGAACGTGCTGGCGGTGCGGTCGCTGGTGCAGCCGGGCCAGGAGGTGCTGTGCGAGAGCTCGGCCCACATCGCGCGCGCCGAGCTGGGGGCGCACGGCGCCTACAGCGGCGTCACGATGCGGACCTGGACCCACCCGCGCGGGCACGCCGACCTCGACGCGATCCGCGGGCTGCACGCCCCCGACATGGGCCCGTTCTTCGTGCGGACGGCGGCGGTCTCGGTGGAGAACACCCACAACTTCGCCGGCGGGACGGTGCTGCCGCTCGACCTGCTGCGCGACCTGCGCGAGTGGGCGACGGGCGTCGGGGTCGGCGTCCACCTCGACGGGGCACGGATCTGGAACGCCCACGTCGCCACCGGTACGCCGCTGGCCGACTACGGCGCCGTCGCCGACGTGCTGTCGGTCTGCATGTCCAAGGGGCTCGGGGCGCCCGTGGGGTCGGTCCTGGTCGGCACCGCCGACACCGTGGCCGAGGCCCGGGTCTGGCGCAAGCGGATGGGCGGCGGGCTGCGGCAGGTGGGCGTGCTCGCGGCCGCGATGCTGCACGCCCTCGACCACCACCTCGAGCGTCTCGCCGACGACCACGCCCACGCCCGGCTGCTCGCCGAGGCCTGTGGGGTCGACCCGGCCGGCGTCGAGACCAACATCGTCGTCGTCGAGCGCTCCGACGCCGCCGCCTTCGTCGAGGCGGCCGCCGCGGCCGGGGTCCGCGTCGCGCCGGTCGGCCCGACGACGGTGCGGATGGTCACCCATCTCGGCGTGACCCGGGCCGACGCCGAGCGGGCGGCGAGCGCCCTGGCCCAGGTCGTCACCCCCGGGTCGTAACCTTTCGGCCGCCGCGGGCGTCGGACCCCGCGACACCAGCTCCCAGCCCCGAGGACCCGCCATGAACCGCACGCTCACCATGCTGCTCGCCGTCGCCGCCGTCGTCGGAGCGACCGGCGGCACCGTGGCCGCCACCACCCTCGCCGGCGGCGGCGGCGACGCGGACCGGGAGGACGGCGGCGCCGCGAGCGCGGGCAGCACCGTCACGTCGAGCGGACCCACGCCCGCACCGGCGAGGACCACGACGAGCGCACCGACGACCACGTCCGGCGCCGAGCCGACCGAGGACGCCGCCGGCTCGATCGCCCCCGGTGAGGCGGGCGAGGTGTTCTGGGCGACCCAGCGCCAGCTGGTCGACGGCGACCAGTCCGTCCGGATCCAGCTGATCGACGAGCCGGCCTCCCTCGAGCGGGCCGCCGACTCCTGGGTGGTGGCCACGAGGACCAGCCCGCAGGAGCCGTCGTACGAGGTGTCGGTCGTGCGGCCCGACGGGTCCGTGACGCTCCTCGCCGACACGTTCGGCGACGGCGACGTCAGCCCCGACGGCACGCGCTACGTGGCGATGAAGGAGAGGGGCTTCGCCTACGGCGTCTGGGACATCGAGACGGGCGAGGAGGTCGACACGATCAAGAGCGGCATCTCCCCTGACCAGTACGCCGTGGGCGGCGCGCAGTTCGTGGGCGACGACTCGGTCGCCTCGACCTGGACCGACGACCAGAGCCGCACGGTCGTGCTCCTGGGCCGGCTGGCGTCCGCCCCGACCTCGGAGGAGTACGACGAGACCTACGAGATGGCGGTGGTCTCCGAGGACGTCGGCGGGCAGTGGGCGATCTCGCCGGACGGCCGCTGGTACGCCGGGGTGTCGCGCACCGGCAAGGACGCCGAGACGGGGTTCGCGTCGTGCGCGGTCGTCGCCCCCGTGGTCGCTCCTGCGGACTCCCCGGCGGAGGCCGTGATCGACTGCGGCAGCAAGTTCTCCGGCGTGCCGTCGTTCAAGGACGACAGCAGCGCCGTGCTCGCCCTGCCCTGGGAGACCGACGGCTTTGGCCCCGGCGTCCTGCGCCCGCTGGCGACCAGCGGCACGTCGCAGCCCGCGGAGATCTCGCTGCCCGACGCGTCCCTCGAGGGGGTCTACCTGCGCGACGACCTGGTGCTCGTGCTCGGGGCCAAGAACCTCTACGGCGACGGCACGGTCATCTCGGCCTGCAGCAGCACCGGGTGCGAGGGGCTGGCCCGCTTCGACGACCCTGCGGAGACCGCGGTCCTCGGCACCACCACCTGAGCGCCGCGGTCACCGCTACTCGACCACGGCGAGCAACGGCCGCACGGCCTTGCGGGCGTGGTGGATGCGCGCCTTGACGGTGCCGAGCGGCAGGTCGAGCACGCGGGCGATCTCGGCGTAGTCGAGCTGCTGCACGTCGCGCAGCACCAGCGGCTCGACGTACTCGGGGTGCTCGCGCCCGACCACCTCGAGCGCCTCGAGCAGGTCGAGGCGACTGCCGGCGATGACGCTGGTGGTGCGCGGGTCGACGTGCAGCGGCATCTGGTCGGTGGACTGCTCGGCCGAGCGCCGCTTGAGGGAGCGGTACGTCGACCGGGCGCTGTTGGAGGCCACCACGTGCACCCACGTGGTGAACCGGCTGCGCCCCTGGAACTGTCCGATCCTGGTCGCGACCAGCAGCAGCGCGTCCTGGGCCGCCTCCTCGGCGTCCTGGGGGTGCAGGAGCATGGAGCCGCAGATGCGCTGGACCCGGGGGGCGACGACCGCGAGGACCCGCTCGAGGGCGTCGCGGTCGCCCGCCGCTGCGGTGAGCGCCAGCGCGTCGAGCGCGTCGGCCCCCTCGGCGGTGTCGGCGGCTTCGGTCACGGGGCTCACGGGTGCTCCAGCGGTGGTCTCGGCGGGGAGGGGCTCTGGCACGATAACCGCCGTGTCCCTCCCCGAACGGCTCGGCCGGCTCCACCGGGTCCGCCAGCTCGGGGCGGGCGGATTCGCGACGGTCTGGCTCTACCGCGACGAAGACCTGCGCAGCGACGTCGCCGTCAAGGCGCTCGCCGACAACTGGGCGCAGCGGTTCGACATCCGGGAGCGGTTCCTCGAGGAGGCGCGCATCCTGCGCGCGGCCGACTCCGACCACCTGGTGCGCGTGCACGACCTCGGCGAGACCGACGGCACGCCGTGGTTCGTGATGACCTACGCCGACCGCGGCTCCCTCGACGTCGGCCTCACCGGCGAGCCGTGGGCGCCGCGGCACGTCGTGCCGCTGGTGGAGCAGGCCGCCCGGGGCCTCGCCGTCCTGCACGAGCGCGGCATCGTGCACCGTGACGTCAAGCCGCAGAACCTCCTGCTGCGCAGCGACGGGGCGCCGGTCGCCGACGCGCCGCCGACCCCGGCCGTGCTCGCGGCCTGCCGGCTGATGGTCGCCGACCTCGGGGTCGCCAAGGCGATGCTGCACGCCAGCGGGCTCACCCAGGTCGTCGGCACCCCTGCCTACATGGCACCCGAGCAGGTCACCGGCGAGGGGCTCGACACCCGCGCCGACGTGCACGCGCTCGCCGCCGTCGCCTACCACCTGCTCACCGGGCGGCTGCTGCGTGACGGCGGCTTCGCCGAGCTGGTCGGCGGCCGCCCGCCGGTGCCGCCGTCGGCGCTCGTCGAGGTGCCCCGGGCCGTCGACGACGTGCTGCTGCGCGCCGTCCACCCGCGCCCGGAGGAGCGCTGGCCCGACGTCGGCTCGTTCGCCGACGCGCTGGCCGCCGCCCTGCCCGACGACGCCGTCGCCCGTCCTGTCGCCGCGTCGGCGTCGGCGTCGCCACCCACGGTGGTGCGGACGTCGTCCCCGCCGGTCACTCCCGTCGACCCGGTCGAGCCCGTCCCCGCCACGGACCCACCGGCCGAGCCACCGGCTGAGTCACCGGCTGAGCCGGGACGCACCGGACCGGGCCCGGTCGTCGCGACGCTGCTCGTGCTGCTGGTGCTGCTCTCGACGTTCGGGGCGGCGTACGGCGTGGTCCAGCTCGTCCGGTGACCCCGACCTGGGCCGGGGCAGACCCGCCTCAGTCGGGGGCGCCGACCAGGGAGACCTCGCTGATGGCGGTGAAGTCACGGCCGGCCGGTCCGCGGCCGGGGCGGCTGACCTCGAGGATGCGCAGCTCGACGCTCTCGGTGACCACGTCGACCGGCACCGACTGCACCCGGCGCGAGTCGCCGAGCGTCTGGCTGACGACCGTGCCGTCGGAGAACGTCCACGCGACGGCCAGCACCCGGCGGTTGGCGGTGTAGCCGTCGTAGCCGGGATCGGTCTTGGCGTAGCCGTTGAGCAACCCCACCGACGACAGGCCCACCTTCTCGTCGAGGGTGAGGATGATCGCCTGGCCGGCGGCGTCGCCGGGGGTGCGCCACGTGGTGTCGGGCTTCCCGTCGACCATGTTCGACGCGTCGTAGCGCACGACCTCGCCGTCGACGTCGCGTCCCGGGGGTGCGGTGCTCGGCGCGGTGACCGTCGCCAGCGGTGTGACGTCGGTGGGGTCGCCGCGGGGCGGCTCCGACGACTCCGGCGCGGTCGAGGGTGGGGTCGACGGCGCCGTGGAGGGCGGTGCGGAGCCGGGTGACCCGGCGTCGCCGGTCGGCCGGTCGGTCGCGGCGGAGCGGTCGCCGCCGCCGTCGTCCCCGTCGAGCAGCAGGAAGACGCCGGTGGCGGCGACCAGCACCAGCACCACGGCAGCGAGCAGCCACGGCAGCACCCGGCGCCGCCCGCCGCCCGCGGGGCCACCGGCGTCGGCCACGGCGGGCGTGGACCAGGTGTCGGGCCTGGCGGGCCCGGCGGGCGCCGGCTCGTCGGCGTACATGGGGTAGCGCGCCCGCGGCGGGGTCTGGTAGGCCGGTGGCGGGGCCGCGGGACCCCACGGCGACTCCACGGTCGCGGCGCCGACGGTCGGTGGGGCCAGGGAGCCGGGCGGGCCCGGCACCGCCCCGCGCTCGGCGGTGCTGGTGACGGCGTCGTCGTCGCCCCGCGGGTGTCCGCAGCCGACGCAGAAGCGGCCGACGCCCAGGTCGTGGCCGCAGCGGGCGCACTGGTCCATCGGTCGGTTCCTCCTGGCTGGGGTCGGGGACACCCTAACCAGCGCCCCGGACGAGGGTCAGCCGCGACCCATGCGCTCCTGGGAGCCCACGCGGCCGACCAGCTCGGGCAGCCGGCGTACGGCCTGGGCGAGCTCGCGCAGGTCGTTGCCGAGCAGGGCCTGCGGCCCGTCGCAGAGCGCCGTCTCGGGGTCGGGGTGGACGTCGACGATGATCCCGTCGGCACTCACGGCGATCGCCGCGCGCGAGAGCGGGACGATGATGTCCTTGCGCCCGGCAGCGTGGGACGGGTCGACGATGATCGGCAGGTGGCTGGTGGCCTGCACGACCGGCACCGCCGAGATGTCGAGGGTGTTGCGGGTGGCCGGCTCGAACGTGCGGATGCCCCGCTCGCACAGGACGACGTCGAGGTTGCCGCGCTGGGCGATGTACTCCGCCGCCATCAGCCACTCCTCGATCGTCGCGGTCATGCCGCGCTTGAGCAGCACCGGCTTGCCGGCGTCGCCGGCCGCCTGCAGGAGGCCGAAGTTGGCCATGTTGCGGGTGCCGATCTGGAGCATGTCGGCCAGCTCGGCGACCACCGGCACGTCGCGGGCGTCGACGACCTCGGTGACCACGGGCAGCCCGGTGGCCTCGCGCACGTCGGCGAGGATCTCCAGGCCCCGGACACCCAGGCCCTGGAAGGCGTACGGCGACGTGCGCGGCTTGAACGCACCGCCGCGCAGGATCGTGGCGCCGGCCGCCTGTGCCATCTGCGCCGCCTCGAGCGTCTGCTCGGGCGACTCGACCGCGCACGGCCCGGCCATGAAGGTGAACGTGTCCGGCCCGATCGGCACGCGGCGCTCGCCGCGGCCGACCCACACCGTCGAGCGGCCGGAGTGGTGCTGCCGACTGACGAGCTTGTAGGGGTCGGAGATCCGGTGGACGTCGGCGACGCCCCGCAGGGTGCGCAGGTTGAGGTGGTGGAACGACTCGAGGTCGCCGACCAGCCCGATGATGGTGCGGACCACGCCCTTGCTGACGAAGGCCTCCCCGCCGACCGACTCGACCTTCTCGACGACGTGCGCGACGTCCTCGTCGGTGGCGTCCGGCGACATGACGACGACCATGGTGATTCCTCTGTTCCGTGTGGGGCCCCGGTTGCCGGTCCTGGCGCGACGAACGCCCCGGGCCGGTGGCCGGGGCGTCTGGTGGGTGCGGGCGCGTCTAGGACACAGCCTGCACGGGGACTCCCGGCAGGTGTGCGAAGAAATAGGTCGGCGCCACGGAGAGGACTCTAGACCGCCGTCCGGCGGACCGCCGATCCTGGCTCACACCGCGAGATGCTGCACCTCGCCGGGGTCGGGACCCTCGCTCTCCCGGCGCGGCCCGGCCTCGACGACGAGCATCGCCGTCAGCACCATCGCCCCGCCGCCCAGCAGTCTCCAGGTCACCGACTCCCCGCCGAACCCGACGGCGAACGTGGCCGCGAAGACCGGTTCCATGCTCATCACGATCGCCGCCCGCGTCGGCGCGACGTGGGCCTGCGCCCAGGTCTGCGCGACCAGGGCGGCCGCGCCCGCGATCACGGCCATGTAGACCACCGAGACCCAGTCGGCGGTGGTCGCCGGCAGCACGACGCCGTCGGGTGCGGTGGCGACCAGACAGATGACCGCGATCACCAGCAGCTGCAGGATCGAGAGCCCCAGGGCGTCCTCGCTCCTCGCCCACGCGCCCAGCGCCACGATGTGCAGCGCGTAGAGCACCGCTGCGACCAGCGTGATCGCCTCGCCGTAGCCGACCGAGAGCCCGTCGAGGGTCAGCACCCCGAGCCCGGCGGTCGCGAGCACCACCGCGCTCCAGGTGTACGCCGTCAGCCGCGCGCGCAGCAGCAGCGCGGCGAGCAGCGGCGTGGCGACGACGTACAGCCCGGTGACGAAGCCCGACACGCTCGCCGGCGTGTGGGCCAGGCCCGCGGTCTGCAGGATCTGCGCGAGCCCGTAGAGGGCCCCGAGGACGACGGCCTGCCGGCGGGCAGCGGCGGACAGCCGGGCCAGGGCCCGGGGCGCCACGACGACCATCACCACGCCCGCGATGAGGAACCGCACGGCCAGGAAGTCGAGCGTCGGCACCCGGTCGAGGAGGTCCTTGATCAGCACGAACGTCGAGCCCCACACCAGCGCCATCGCCAGCAGCGCGAGCAGCGCCAGCACGGTCGTGCGGCGGGTCGTCGTACCGGACGGCAACGGGGGCTCCTGGGCCTGGGTGTGGGTGTGGACCATCCCGGCGGCGGGGAGACGGGGCCCGGCCCGGGCCCCTCGGGATCAGACGACGAAGAGGGTGATCGTGGCGCCCTTGGGGGCCGAGCCGCCCCAGCCGGGCTCGGCGCGGACGACGTAGCCGAGGCCGAACCCGCCGTCGTCCTCCTCGACCTCGACCTCGAAGCCGGCGTCGCGCATCGCCTCCTCGGCGGCCTCGACGCCGAAGAGGTAGACGTCGGGCACGTCGACCAGCTCGGGGCCCTTGGAGACCACGAAGGAGACGGTCCGGCCGCGGGGCAGCTCGCCGCCAAGGCGCTCGTGGTCGATCACGACGCCCGCGGGGACCTCGTCGTCGAAGACCTCCTCGGCGACCTCGGGGACCAGGCCGCGTCTCTCGAGCGTGGCGGCAGCCTCGTCGTAGTCGTCGCCGACCCAGTCGCCGACCCTGATCGGCTTCGGGCCCATCGAGACCGTGAGGTCGACCGTCGCGCCGGGTTCGAGCTCGGTGCCGGCCTTGGGCTGGCTGGACAGGACGGTGCCCGCGGGCAGCTTCTCGGAGTAGCGCTGGATGCTCTCGCCGAAGTCGAGCTGGCGCTCGAGCAGGGCGTCCTGGGCGGCGTCCTCGTCGAGGCCGCGGACCCCGGGCACCAGCAGCTCGCCGAGCGAGAGGGTGAGGGTGACCTTGTCGCCGTCCAGGACGCGCGCACCCCCGCCGGGCTCGGCCTCGACGACCGAGCCCTGGGGGAGGTCGGGGTCGTAGACGGGGTCGGCGAAGACGACGTCGAGGCCCGCGCCCCGCAGCGACTGCACGGCGTCGGCGCGGGTGTCGCCGACGACGGTGGGAGCGGCGGAGTAGCGCGCCCAGCCGTACCAGAACGCACCGCCGCCGACGCCGAGCGCGAGGACCAGGGCGAGGACGAGCAGGACCACGCCCCGGCGACGTCGTCGCGGCGCCTGCTGGCGAGGGGGCTGCTGCGGCGGCGAGGGCTGGCGTCGCGGCAGGACCGGCGGCACCGGCGGGGACGGCCGGACGTCGACCGCGTGGTCGTCGAAGAGCGGCAGCGCCGTCGTCGGCTCGCGCAGGTCGGCCGGCTCCCACGGCGGCAGCGCACTGGTGCGGCCCGCCAGGAACGGCGAGAGGTCCTGGGTCAGCTCGGGGTCCTCGGGCACGCCGTCGGCCAGCGCCTGGCTGACCCGGTGGACCTGGTGGAGCAGCACCGAGGCGTCGGCCGGCCGGGTGCCGCGGTCGCGGGCGGTGGCGCGGGCGACCAGCGCGTCGACGTACGCCGGCAGGCCCGGCACGCGCTCCGACGGTGGCGGCACGTCGTGGTGCACGTGCTTGTAGGCGACCGCGATCGGGGTCTCGCCCTCGTGCGGCTTCTCGCCGGTGAGCAGCTCGTAGAGCAGCACGCCCACGGCGTAGACGTCGGCACGCTCGTCGGCGCGGCCGTCGACCACCAGCTCGGGGGCGAGGTAGGACACGGTGCCGATGAGCACGCCCTGGGTGGCGGTGTGCTGGGTGTCGGCGCTGATCGCCTTGGCGAGGCCGAAGTCGGCGACCTTGACCCGTCCGTCGTCGGCGATCAGGACGTTCTCGGGCTTGACGTCGCGGTGGATCAGTCCGGCGCGGTGGGCGGCGGCGAGGGCGGAGAGCACGGGCTCGATCAGCGCGAGGGCCCGCGCCGGCGGCATCGGGCTCTCCTTGGTGATGGTGTCGCGCAGGGTGTGGCCGCTGACGAGCTCCATCACCAGGAACACGGTGCCGTCGTCGTCGCCCTGGTCGTGCACGGCCACGACGTTCGGGTGGGAGAGCCGCGCGGCGGCGCGGGCCTCGCGGACGAACCGGTCGGCGAAGTCGCGGTCGCTGTCGGAGTCGGACAGGCCCGCGTGCATGATCTTGACCGCGACCACCCGGTCGAGGCGCTCGTCGAGGGCCTCGTGCACGCTCGCCATGCCGCCGCGGGCGATCCGGGGCCCGATGCGGTAGCGGCCGTCGAGCAGCCGGCCGCGGACGGCGTCCGCAGCGCTCGCGTGACTCGGCACGATCGACCCTCCTGCCCGGTCGGGGAAGGGACCGGAACGGCCCCATGGTACGGGCCCACGGGTCACCGGGCCGCGCCTGCGGGTCCGGCGTGGCGCGTGCAAAACTGCCGTCATGAGCAGCGAGCCCCGCCCCGAGCCCACCCTCGCCGAGGCCGACCTGGCCGCGCTCGTGCCGGACTGGATCGACTGGGCCGAGGCCGCGCGCCGGCTCGAGGTCACCGTCGCCAAGGTCCGCACGATGATCCGCGACCACGAGCTCGCGGCCGCCGTGCCGACGCCGGGCGCGGGCCAGCAGGTGCCGGCCGACCTGATCCAGGACGCGATGCCGGTCAAGGGGCTCCCGGGCCTGCTGACCGTGATGCACGACAACGGCTACGACGACCGCGAGTGCATCGCCTGGCTGTTCCTCGACCAGGACTTCCCCGGCCGGGCCATCGACGCCCTGCGCGAGAACCGCGGCACCGAGGTCAAGCGGCGCGCGCAGGCGCTCGGGTTCTAGCCGGTGGTCACCCGGCTGCCGCCACCCGAGGACGGGTCGCCGCCGCGCACCTCGAGCGCCGTCGCGATCCTGCTCGTGGTGGCGGTGGCCGTCGGCGTCTGGCTGCTCAGCGGCCGCGACCCCGGTACGTCGACCGGCCCGGGCCAGCCGGAGGAGTCGACGTCGGCGACCCGGGAGGTCCTGCCGAACGAGGGGAGCGGGCCGAGTGGACGGAGCGTCGACCCGGTCAGCGGCCTGCCGTTCGTGGCGCTCGCCGACCTGCCTCCCGAGGCGTCGTCCACCGTCGACCTGATCGACGCGGGCGGGCCGTTCCCCTACGCCGAGGACGGCGAGACCTTCGAGAACCGCGAGGGCCTGCTGCCCGACCGCGAGCGCGGCTACTACGCCGAGTACACCGTCGAGACGCCCGGCTCGGACGACCGGGGTGCCCGCCGGATCGTGGGCGGCGACGAGGGCGAGCTCTACTGGACCGCCGACCACTACGGGTCGTTCGAGCGGATCTCGCGGTGAGCGGGCTCGCTGGCCTGCTCGCGGGCCGGACGCCCCCGGGCGCCTACCGCTGGCGGGCGGCCCACGACGTCGCCGACGTGCGGCACACCGTCGAGCTCGCGGGCCGGCCCTTCGCCCACGTCGACGGCGTGCGGGTCGGGTCGGCGGCCGAGATGCACGCGGCGCTGGCCGCGGCGCTCGGCTTCCCCGACTGGTACGGCGCCAACCTCGACGCCCTCGTCGACTGCCTGCGCGACGTGCCCGACGGCACCGTGCTGCTCTGGGACGCCTGGTCGGCCCTGGCCCGGGCCGAGCCGCGGGTCTTCGCGATCGCGGTGGAGGTGCTGGGGGAGCGGGTCAGCGTGCTGCTGCGCGGCGACGGGCCCGAGACGGGGCTGCCGGAGCTGGACTAGGGGTCGTCGCACACGCCTGGGGGAGCTGGTGCGACCGCCTCAGACCACCCGCTGCGTGACGGCGGCGGCGAGCCCCCGCAGCACGGCGGTGGCCTGCGCGTCGAGGCCGGCGGCGTCGAGCGCGGCGACCGCCGTGGACGCGAGGTCGCTGATCATCGCCTCCACCCGGTCCTGGGCGCCGCTGGCGGTGATGACGTCGCGCAACCGGGCGACGTCGGCGTCGCCCAGGGCCGTGCCGAGCGAGCGGTCGAGGAGCGCGGCGTCGGGGCCGGGGGCGGCGTCGAGGGCGTGGGCGACCAGGACGGTGCGCTTGCCCTCGACCAGGTCGTCGCCGGCGGGCTTGCCGGTGGTGGCGGGGTCGCCGTACACGCCGAGGAGGTCGTCGCGCAGCTGGAACGCCTCGCCGAGGGGGAGGCCGAACGCCGTCAGGGCGGCCAGCTCGTCGGGTCCGGCGCCGGCGAGCGCGGCGCCGACGTGGAGGGGGCGCTCGATCGAGTACTTCGCCGACTTGTAGCGCAGCACGGTCATCGCGCCGTCGACGTCGGCGTGGGCGCGGGCCTGGACGGAGATGTCGAGGAACTGCCCGGCGATCACCTCGGTGCGGCACAGGTCGAAGACGTCGAGCGCCGGCCCGACGCGGTCCCAGGCGAGGCCGCAGGTGCGCAGCAGCTCGTCGGACCAGGTGAGGAGCAGGTCGCCGAGCAGGATCGCCCCGGCGGCGCCGTACTGCTCGGCGTCGCCGCGCCACCCCGCGGCGCGGTGCTCGGACTCCAGGGCGCGGTGGGCCGACGGGCGTCCGCGGCGGGTGTCGGAGGCGTCCATCAGGTCGTCGTGGGCGAGCGCGCTCGCGTGCAGCAGCTCCAGGGCGCCGCAGGCCCGCAGCAGCGCGGCGTGGTCGCGGTCGGTGGCCGAGGGCTGCAGCGCGCGGAAGCCCCAGTGGCAGAACGCCGCCCGGAACTTCTTGCCGCCGGCGACGGAGGTACGGGCCTCGGCCACCAGGCGGTCGGCGTCGGGGCCGAGCGGGGCGAGCAGGACGCCCTGGGCGTCGAGGAACGCCGTCAGCGTCGCGTCGAGGTCGGCGCGGAAGCCGACGTCGTCCCAGGTGCCGTCGCCGATGACCACCTTCCGACCCTAGGGCTCTACCCTTCCCGCCATGGCAACGGGTCGCGGACGCAGCATGACCGAGGTCATCGCCGAGGGCGAGCGGTCGATCTCCTTCGAGTTCTTCCCGCCCAAGGACGAGGCCGGCACGGCCCAGCTCTGGAAGGCGATCCAGGACCTCGAGCCCTACGCCCCGACGTTCGTCTCGGTGACCTACGGCGCCGGCGGCGCCACCCGTGACACCACGGTCGAGATCACCGGTCGCATCGCCCGCGAGACCTCGCTGACGCCGGTCGCCCACCTGACCTGCGTGGGCCACACCCGCGCGGAGCTCGAGCGGATCCTGGACACCTACGTCGAGGCCGGCGTCCACCACCTGATGGCGCTGCGCGGCGACCCGCCCGACGGCCCGCGGGCGGAGTGGACGCCCACCGAGGGCGGGCTGACCTACGCCCTCGACCTGGTCGAGCTGGCCCGCTCGCGCGGTGACTTCCGGATCGGGGTGGCGGCGTTCCCCGAGGGCCACCCCAACGCCGAGTCGCGCGACCACGACGCCGACATCCTGGTCGCCAAGGCCCAGGCCGGGGCCGAGTACGCCGTCACCCAGATGTTCTTCCGGGCCGCCGACTACTTCGACCTCGTCGCCCGCGTGCGCGAGCGCGGCGTCGACATCCCGATCCTCCCGGGCATCATGCCGATCCTCAACGTCAACGCCCTCCAGCGCCAGGGCGAGCTGATCGGCACGTCGGTGCCCGACGAGCTGGTCGAGCGGATCTCGCGGCACACCGACCCGGTCGCCATCAGGGCCGAGGGCATCGCCATCTCGGCCGAGCTGTGCGAGGAGCTGCTCGACGGCGGCGCCCCGGGCCTGCACTTCTACACCCTCAACCGGTCGCGGGCCACGCTCGAGATCTTCGACCGGCTCCGCATCACCGCCTGAGCCTGGCGGCTACGGTCGGGGCCATGCTCGCTTCGCGCACGGTCACCACCACCGGTCACGGCGCCGTCGCGGTGCCCCGCGACAGCGCGGTGCTGCGCGTGGCGGCGGTGCACGGCGCCGCCACGCTGTCGGCCGCCCTGTCGGGGGCGGAGTCGGCGCGCGCCGCGGTGGTCGAGGCCGCCCGCAGGCACGTCGAGACCGCCGCCGTCGCGACCGAGGGCCTCAGCACCGGCCCCCGCTACGACCGGCACGGTGAGGAGGGCGGCTTCGAGGCGCGCCACGCGCTGCGCATCCGGTGCGGCGGCATCGACGTCGCCGCCGCGCTGCTGCAGGCCCTGGCCGACGAGGTCGGCGACCGGCTCGCCGTCGACGACGTGCAGCTCACTGCCACCCCGAGCGCCGAGCACCTCGCGGCCGCCCGCGAGGCAGCGTACGCCGACGCCCGCCGGCGCGCCGAGCACCTCGCCGGGCTCGCCGGCTCCACGCTCGGCGCGGTCGTGTCGGTGACCGAGGGGGCGTTCGGCGTCGACCGCCTGCTGGGCGCGCACGTCTTCGACTCCGCCAAGACCGGGGTCGGGTTCGAGGGCGGTGTCGCCGACGTCGCCGCCTCGGTGACCGTCACCTTCGAGCTCGGCTGAGCGTCGCGGCTCAGGCCGGGCCCACCACGCCCGCCACCAGCGCCGCGCCGAGGCCGACGTAGGCCAGGCCCGAGCCGGGCGTCGCGTGCGCCCCGACGGCGTACACGCCGGGCACCGGGGTGGTCGGCCCCAGGCGCTGCCGCACGGTGCCGCGGCCCTGCCACAGGACGCCGTACGGCGACCCGCCCCACGCCTGCACGGTCTGGAGCGGGCTGCGGTCGACGCGGGCCACGACCCGGTCGCGGACGTCGACGCCGGCGCGCGCGAGCACGGTCAGCAGGTCCTCCGACAGCCGGCCGCGGCCGTGCACGGTCCAGGCGCTGTGCCCGGCGGGCGCGGTGCCGCCCGGGCGGAGCACGACCATCGGGTCGCCGTGCAGGACGGTCTCGTGCTCGAGGTCGCTCGGCCCCTCGAGCCCGAGGTGGGTGATCACCGGCGGCATGGCCGGCGTGGTCCGCTCGACGTGCGGCGCGAGCGTCGGCAGCCGGCGCGGGTCGACGGCGCACACCACCACGTCGGCGGCCACCTCGCCCACCTCGGTCACCACCGCCGCCACCCGGCCCTCGCGCACCACGAGGTCGCGGACCGGGGTGTCGAGGACCACCGTGACGCCCCGCGTCGCCAGTCGGGCGGCGAGCAGGTCGCGCAGCCGGTGCAGGCCGCCGGGCAGGGTCCAGGCACCGAAGAGCTGCTCGAGGTACGTCGCCACGCCGGCCCAGGCCGGCACGTTGCGCAGGTCGTGGCCGTCGGCGACGAACAGGTGCCCGGCCACCATCGCAGGACGGTCGTCGCGGAACGCCTTGCGCAGCCGCTTGTGCAGGTGCTCGCGGCTGTCGAGCACTGCGGCCACCTCGCGCGGCAGGGCCGCCGGCGTCCACGGCTCCTCGAAGTAGTGCCGCCGCAGCACGTCCCACACCGCGGCGTACGACGACACGTGGGCGTCCCACGCCGCGCCGAGGCCCGGCCCGAGCTCGTCGAACGCCGTCACCTGGTCGTGCCGCGACCCGGCCGGCAGGCGGACCGCCGTCCGGTCGACGAAGCGGTGCTCGCGCACGACCGACAGCGGCTCCAGCTCCTGCCCCGGCTCGACCCCGAGCTCGGCCTCCAGCGGCCGGCCGCTCTTGCGGAACAGGTCGCGGACGACGGCGGGGACGTGCAGGTAGGTCGGGCCGGCGTCCCAGGTGAACCCGTCGGACTCGACCGTGGTCAGCGCGCCGCCGAGCGAGCCCGACGCCTCGAGCAGGGTGACGTCGTGGCCGAGCTTGGCCAGCCGGGCGGCCGCGGCCAGCCCGCCGTACCCGCCGCCGACCACCACCACCCGCGCCATGCGCGCACCCTACGAGGCTCAGCGGCGGAGGTCGGGCGCGGCCTCGAGCTCGCCGAAGTTGGTGCCGTGCGCCGCATCGAGGTGGGCGAGCAGGGCGACGTTGAGCGGGGCCAGCCGGTCGCCCGGCGCGAGGAGCGCGCACGGCTCGAGCTTGGCGAAGAACCCGACGGGGGTGTCGGCAGCGGCGAGCGTGGTGCCGGTCGGCTCGGCCGAGCGGACCAGCGTGCCGTCCCAGGTGACGTCGTACTCGACCGTCGCGCCGAGCCGGACGCCCTGGCCGACGGCCGACGGCCGACCCGTGCGGTCGGCGTCCATCAGCGGCACCAGCGACTCGAGGTCGGCGACGGTCACGCCGGGGTCGAGCCCGGCCACCAGGTGGTCCTGGAGCAGCGTGAGGAAGTCGCGGTCGACGCGGGCCAGGGTGCTGACGCCGGCCGACATCCGGGTGTTGAGCTCGGTGGGCCGGAAGCCGTCGGCGGTGAGCACGCCGTCGATGCCGAACGCACCCCGGTAGCCGTGCGCGGCCGCCAGGTGGTCGCCCACGCGGCGCGCGACCGCGCGCATCGCCTCGCGATCGGCGGCGGGCGGGTCCCACCACGTCGAGAGCCCGCCGTAGACGAACGTGCGGGTCGCGGGCCGGCGCAGGATGGCCATCTCGACCGGGCGCAGCGCCGCGGTGCCGTCGGGCAGCACGAACCCGTGGATCGAGCACGGCACGCCGTCGAGGAACGGCATCACCCGCACCCGGTCGCAGCGCGGTGCGAAGAACGCGTACGCCGCCGCCCGGTCGCCGTCGTCGACCACCCAGCGCACGAAGTTGCCACCGCCGTTGACGCCGTCGCGGGCGTCGCCGCTCCACACGACGCCGAGGGGGCCCGCCAGGGCGGCACCGGCCCGCTCCAGGGCGGCCGCGTCGACGTCGCAGACGGCGTACGGCGCCCGCTCGACGCCAGCGGCGTCCCACACGGCGTCGGCGAGCACCTTGTCCTCCAGCGCGATCCAGGCGGCCGGGCGTCCACCCGTCACCGGTCGTCCCAGGACCGGCTCGTCGGTGGTCACGAACGGCATGGTCCGCCACCACGCCCGGCGCTCGGGGTCGAAGGCCTCGATCGCCGCGACCACGTGGGGTGGCAGCGTCCGCGTCACCCGGTCGAGCAAGCGGACCTCCTCGGTCATCGACGCGGTGGGCGGCAGCTCCACGTCGACGACGGTGCACGAGCCCGGCTCGGGCACCGGACCGGCGCCGGTGCCCGTGGAGAGCACCAGGACCGGGCAGCCGAGGGCCCGGAACCGCTCGACGAACGGCGCCAGGCCCGCCAGGATCCCGGGCCCGAGCACGACCGGGCGACCGGCGTACAGCTCGCCGAGGCGGGCGGTCACGGCGGCCCGGACGGTGTCGTCGCTCAGGTCCACGGCGGCGCTCCTGCCGCGGCGTCCGTCGTACGACGGGAGCGGTGCGCGCGGAACCGCCGCCAGCCCCGCTTGACGAGCTTGAGCGCGAACCACAGCACCACCAGCCCGATCACCAGCAGCACCGCTGCGATCGCCGCGGCGGCCTCCGGGTGGGTGATCGCGAACGCCACCAGGGCCAGCACCACGACGTCCTCGACGACGCTGGCGGCGATGTTGGTGACCGGCTCGGGGGAGGAGTTGATGGCCAGCCGGCTGCCGGCCTTGACCGCGTGGGAGGCCAGGGCCGTGGTGCCGCCGACCGACGCGTTGATCGCCTGGGTGAGGGAGTCGGCGTCGCCGGCGAGCAGCAGGCCCACGACCGCGCCCGCGGTGGGCCGGATGAACGTGGAGACCGCGTCCCAGGTCGAGTCGATGTAGGGGATCTTGTCGGCGACGAACTCGAAGGAGTAGAGGAAGCCGGCCACGGCGAGCACGTCCCAGCGGCCGAGCACCTCGGGCACGTCGGCGCCACCGAAGCGCTCGGACAGCCCGAGCACGAGCACCACCAGGTAGGCGTTGACGCCGCTGGCCCACCCGCTGGAGAACGACAGCGCGAGCGACTCCACGCCTCCCGCCTACCCGACGTCCACGACGGTGGCACCGGTGAGCCGGGCCAGCTCGTCGTACGTCGTGGAGAAGACCGCCGCCGGGTGCCCCGCAGCCGCCCACAGGACGGGGTGCTGCTCGAGCCACGGGTCGAGGTACGTCGCCACCGGCGCCGGGTGCCCGATCGGCGACACGCCGCCGATCACCTGGCCGGTGTGCGCGCGGACGAAGTCGGGCGTGGCGCGGCGCAGCCGGTCGACGCCGATCGCCGCCGCGGCCTTGGCGGTGTCGACCCGGTGGGCGCCGGAGGTGAGGATCAGCACCGGGTTCCCGCCCGCGTCGAAGAGCAGGCTGTTGGCGATCGCGCCGGGCTCGCAGCCCAGGGCCTGGGCGGCGAGGACCGCGGTGTGCACGGAGTCGGGCAGAATGACGATCTCGCCGGTGCCGCCGAGCCGCGTGTGCTCGGTCCGGAAGCGGGCGATGCTGGGGTGCTCGGAGGGCTCGGTGGGGTCGCCGGTGCTCGACATGGGCCGACCCTAGAGGCTCGGGCGGGCCGAGCACGACGGAGTTGACGACGAGGAGAGGCGGTACGCGCGTGGAGGGCAGGGACCGGCCGGTCGCGGTGACCCGCGTGGTGTGGCTCGTCTGGGCGCTCGTGCTTCTCGGGGCGGTGCTGACGGTCCTCTCCGCGGTCCTCGACGACGAGATCCTGCGCAGCTACGACGCCGTCGGCGCCACCGCCGACAGCGCCCGGTCGGCGCCGTCGTTCACCCCGGTCATCGTGGTCCTCGACGTCGTCGTCACGGCCCTGGTGCTGGTGCTGCTCGCCTTCCTGCTCGGCGGGCACAACTGGGCCCGGCACAGCCTGGGCGTCACCTTCGCCCTGCTGGCGATCTCGGCCGTGGCCGTGCTGCGCACCGGCCCGCCCGTCCCGTTCACCGTGCTCTCGCTCTGCTGGCTGCTCCTCGCCCTGCTGCTCCTGGTCCTGCTCTACCGCCCGGGCATGGCCACCGCCGTCGCCCCCCACCCCCCCGCCTCCGCCCGAGCCGCCGACGCGGAGCCCACGCGCGTCGAGACCGCCACCGACGCCGGCTGAGCAACCGTCCCCGACTGTGGTTGAGGAGGTTGCGCCAGCAACCGTCGCCCACGGTGGTTGAGGAGGTTGCGCCAGCAGCCGTCGCCCACGGTGGTTGAGGAGGTTGCGCTGGCAACCGTCTCGAAACCACCACAGCGGAGGCTTCCTCGCCGGGTCTCGAGACGGTCGTGGCCGACCTCCTCGACCAGCGTGGGTCACCGGGTGCGCCAGGCGTCACCCGGCGGTGGTTGAGGAGGTTGCGCTAGCAACCGTCTCGAAACCACCACAGCGGAAGCAGCCTCGCCCGCCTCGAGGCGGTCGTCGCCGCGCTCCTCGACCGGCGCCGGTCGCCCTCGACCGGGCAGGTCCCTTGGCACTGTCGGTGGTCGGTTGTAGCGTTCTCCTTGTTCGAACACGTGTTCGATCTCCGGCGGGGCCGACCTCGACCCCCGGCCCCGTCGGAACCCCGTTCGGTGAGGAGGCCGGTGTGCGACGTTACGACGATCCCGTGGAGGTCCGGCGCAGTGCGCCGGAGAACGGCCCCGAGCCCGAGCAGTTCCTGTGGCGCGGGCGGCTGTGGAAGGTGCGCGCCGTCCTCGCCCACTGGGTCGAGACCGGCGCCTGGTGGCAGGCCGACGACGCCGAGCGGCCCGTCGACGGCGCGGTGCTGGCGCCGGTGCGCGACCTGCTCGGTGAGCGCGAGCTCTGGCGGGTCCGCGCGGGCCGTGGCGGGCTCGAGGGCGACGGCGTCTTCGACCTCTCCTTCGACAGCGCCGACGGCTCCTGGCAGCTCGTCGGGTGCGAGGACTGAGGTGACCGTGATGATGCTGCCGGCCACCACCCACTCCTACCTCGCCCGCTCCGCCGAGTCGCTGGCCGAGGCCACCGCCGCCACCGAGGTGACCACCCGCTACGCCTGCGCCCACGTCGCCGCCCTGCGCGCGGCTGCCGCGCTGCTGGCTGCCCGGGCCCGGCCCGCGCCCACCCGCCGGCGTCCGCAGAAGAACGCGTGGGTGCTCCTCGCCGAGGTCGCACCCGAGCTCACCGAGTGGGCCACCTTCTTCGCCGGCGGCGCGGCCAAGCGCGCCGCCGCCGAGGCCGGCTCGACCCGGTCGGTCTCCGAGCGCGAGGCCGACGACCTCGTCCGCGACGCCGACCGGTTCCTCGCCGTCGTCGAGCAGTCCCTGGGGCTCGTGCCCCACGCCCCGGTCCGCGAGCAGCTGGTACGCCGCGTGTCCTGACCAACCGCGTGGTGGACTGGTCGCCGTGGCGACCAGCAGCATCGACGCCCTCGTTCCCGACGCCGAGTGGCTGTGGCGGTCGCTCGAGACCTGGTGCGTCGCGGCCTGCTGCGGGCTCGACGCGTTCGACGTCTCCGCCGCCGCGGTGGGCCGCGCCCGCCGCGACCACGACGTGGACGACGAGGCCGCCGCGGCGCTGGCGGCCGAGCTGCGCGCCGGTGCACAGGCGCTCCGTGCGCTGCCCGCCGGCCGCGACGTGACGGCGTCCCGCCTCGGGGAGAGCGGCCCGCCGACGGTGTTCGCCGACGTGCTCGACGAGCTCGCCCGGCACCTCCACCCGGGCTCGCGCGACGACCTCGCCGTGCCCTAGCATCGAACCTGGTCGAACACTTGTTCGATCGATCCGCGCAGGGGTCGAGCCAGCCGGAGGCCCTCGTGACCGACCCGTTCGTCCACCTGCACGTCGCCTCCGGGTTCTCGCTGCAGTACGGCGCCACCCACCCCCGCGACCTGGTGGCGCGCGCCGCCGAGCACGGGATGGACACACTGGCGCTGACCGACCGCGACGGGGTCTACGGCGCCGTCCGGTTCGTGCGGGCGTGCATCGTGGCCGGCGTCCGACCGGTGCTCGGCGTCGACCTCGCCTACCGCACGACGGCGCCCGGACCGGCAGCACGGGGGACCCGCGGCCCGGTGCGGGGCGGCACCCACCGCGACCTGCCGCCCGAGCGCGGCGGCCTCCCGCGGGTGACCGTGCTGGCCACGGGCGACACCCACGGCGGCCGCGCCGGCTGGGCCGCCCTGTGCCGCCTCGTCTCGGCGGTCCACCTCGCCGGTGAGCGCGGCAGCCCGGTGCTCGACCTCGCCGACCCCGCGCTCGTCCACGACGCCGGCGTCGGCGCCCTGCTCGCCGGCGGCGACCTCCTGGTGCTGCTCGGGCCATCCTCCGAGCTCGGCCTGGCCGCCACCCGTCGCCGCGACGACCGGGCGCTGGCCGCCCTGGAGCCGTGGCGGGCGCTCGTGCCCCGCACCCACCTGGTCGTCGAGGTGGTCGACCACCGGCTCCCCGGATCCGGGCGCGCCCGCCAGGACTGGGGCCCCGGCAGCACGCCCCACGCGGCGCGGATGGCCGGCCTGGCGCGCCGGGCCGGGCTCGGCGCCGTCCTCACCAACGCGGTGCGCTACGCCGAGCGCCGCGACGCCGTCACGGTCGACGTCCTCGACGCCGCCCGCCGCCTGGTCGCGCTCGACCTGCGGCACGTCGAGCGCCGCAACGCCGAGGGCTACCTCAAGTCGGGCAAGGAGATGGACGCCGTCGCCGACGAGGTCGCCCGCGCGGCCGGCCTCGGTGAGCGGGGCGCCCACGACCTGCTCGCCCGCACCCGGTCCGTCGCCGACCGCTGCGTGCTCGACCCCTGGACCGACCTCGGCCTCGACGAGGTGCACTTCCCCGACCTCGCGCCCTCCGGCCACGCCGGACGCCGTCCCGACGACGTCCTGCGCCGGCGCTGCGAGTCGGCGATCGGCGACCGCTACGGCGACGCCCCGCGCCAACGCATCTGGAAGCGCCTCGACGACGAGCTCGAGGTGATCCGCGGCCTGGGCTACGCGTCCTACTTCCTCACGGTGGCCGACGTGACCGACGTGGTGCGCGGCATGGGCGTGCGCTGCGCGGCCCGCGGCTCCGGAGCCGGGAGCCTTGTCAACCACCTGCTCGGCGTCTCGGGTGTCGACCCGATCCGCCACGGGCTGCTGATGGAGCGGTTCCTCTCGCCGCTGCGCCGGGCGCTGCCCGACATCGACCTCGACGTCGAGTCCGAGCGTCGGCTGGAGGTCTACGAGGCGATCCTCGACCGCTACAGCGGCGAGCGCTGCGTGACCGTCTCGATGATGGAGACCTACCGCGTGCGCCACGCGGTGCGCGACGTCGGCGGCGCCCTCGGATTGCCGCCGGGCGAGATCGACGCGATCGCCAAGGCGTTCCCGCACGTCCGGGCCCGCGACGCCCGCGCCGCGCTGCGCGACCTGCCCGAGGTGCGCTCGGCCGGGCTCGGCCACCTGGCCGGCGAGCACGGCCTCGACCTCTTCCTCGACCTCGTCGAGCGCCTCGACGGGCTGCCCCGCCACGTCGCGATGCACCCGTGCGGCGTCCTGCTCTCCGACCGGACGCTGCTCGACCGCACGCCGGTCGAGGCCAGCTTCGCCGGCTTCCCGATGAGCCAGTTCGACAAGGACGACGTCGAGCACCTCGGCCTGCTCAAGCTCGACGTGCTGGGCATCCGGATGCAGTCGGCGATGGCCCACGCCGTCGCCGAGGTACGCCGCACCGACGGCGTCGACCTCGACCTCGACGACCAGGCGCAGGTCCCGCACGACGACCCGGCGACGTACACGCTGATCAGCAGCGCGCACACCCTCGGCGTCTTCCAGATCGAGTCACCCGGCCAGCGCGAGCTCATCGGCAAGTCCGGCATCGACGACTTCGGCGAGATCATCACCGACATCTCGCTGTTCCGGCCCGGGCCGGTGCAGAGCGACATGATCACGCCCTACCTCGACGTCAAGCACGGCTGGGCGCCGGCGCGCTACCTGCACGACGACCTGCGGCCGGTGCTCGAGCAGACCCGCGGGGTCGTGGTCTTCCACGAGCAGGTCATCGAGATCGTCTCGATCCTCACCGGCTGCTCGCTGGCCGAGGGCGACGTACGCCGGCGCGCCCTGGGCGACCGCGACGGGGTCGCCGAGACCCGGGCGTGGTTCGTCCCTCGCGCGCTCGGCCGCGGCTACGCCCGGGCCACCGTCGAGCGGGTCTGGGAGGTGGTGGCGGCGTTCGCGGCGTTCGGGTTCTGCAAGGCGCACGCCGCGGCGTTCGCGCTGCCGACCTACCAGTCGGCGTGGCTCAAGACGCACTGGCCTGCGCACTACCTGGCCGGCGTCCTCACCCACGACCCCGGCATGTACCCCAAGCGGCTGATCCTCGACGACGTGCGCCGCCTCGGCATCGAGGTGCGCGGCCTCGACGTCGACCGCTCCGGGCGCACGTTCACCGTCGAGCGCCTCGACACCGACGCCGACACCGACGCCGACATCGCAGTCGAGGGCCGGTACGCCGTCCGCGTGGCGCTGGCCGAGGTCAAGGGCATCACGGCTGCCGAGGTCGAGCGCGTCGTCGCCGCGCGGCCCTACGCCTCGCTGACCGACTTCTGGCAGCGGGCCCGGGTCTCGCGGCCCACGGTCGAGCGGCTGGTCCTCACCGGCGCGTTCGACCGCGTCTACGGCCTCGACACCCGCGGTGGGCTGTCGCCGCGCGGCCGGGTCACCCGGCGCGACCTGCTGCTGCAGGTCGCCGAGCTCGACCACTTCGGGCGCGCCGTCGAGCGCGCCGGCCGGGGGAGGGGCCTGGCCGGACGTCGCGTGGCGCGCCCGGCGGTCGAGCGCGCGGACGACTCCGCGGCGCGCAACAGCACCGACCCCGCCGCCCGCGCGGCCACCGCCGACCCCGAGCGGCACCCGCTGCGCGCCGCCGGCGTGTGGGCCAGGGCGTCGGCCCAGGGCCGGGCCACCGCGCCGCCGACGCCGGTCGAGTCGGTGCAGCTGACGCTCGACCTCGGCGACGCGCCCCGGGAGGGCCGGGTCTCCGGGCTGCCCGAGCTGACGCCGGCCGAGTCGACGGCCGCCGAGCTCGAGATCCTCGGGCTCGACGTCACCCGGCACGTCCTCGACGGCTACGCCGCGCTCCTCGACGCGCTCGAGGTGACCCGCAGCCGCGACCTGCTCCGGCGGCGCAGCGGCGCCGAGCTGCTGGTCGCCGGCGTCAAGGTCGCGACCCAGACGCCGCCGGTCCGCTCCGGGCGCCGCGTCGTGTTCCTCACCCTCGACGACGCCACCGGTCCGGTCGATGCGACGTTCTTCGACGACGCCCAGGGCGCCTACGCCGCCACCGTGTTCGGCGCCTGGATGCTCGTCGTGCGCGGGGTGCTGCGGCGTACCGGCCACCGCGGCGTGTCGGTCCGGGCCACCGGCGCCTGGGAGCTGTCCGACCTGCACGCCCGGTGGCAGCAGCACGGCACCCAGCACGTGCTCGACCTCCTCGCCGCGCCTCCACTGCCCGGCCGGCCCGTGCCGCCCGCGCCCGCCCGGTCGCTGTGGCACCGCAGCCCGGGGAGTCCGGGATGACGGGCCTGCCTGCCCTAGGGTTCGGACCATGTCCGCGAGCGAACGCCGTGCCGCCCCCCGCACCGCGGTGGTGTGGGACGTGCTCGACCCGGTCCTGGCCACCGGCCCCCTCGACGTCGTCGACATCGGCGGCGGCACCGGAGGGTCCGCCGTCCGCGCCGCAGGCCTCGGTCACCGGGTCACCGTGGTCGACCCCAGCCCCGACGCCCTCGCCTCCCTCGACCGGCGCGCCCGCGAGCAGGGGGTCGACGTGGTCGGCCGCCAGGGCGACCTGTCCGACCTGCCGGCCCTCGTGGGTCCCGCCAGCGCCGACGTCGTGCTGTGCCACGGCGTCCTGGAGGTCGTCGCCGACCCCGCCGCGGCGCTCGCCGCGATCCGCGAGGTGCTCCGCCCCGGCGGCCACCTGTCGCTGCTGGTCGCGCAGCGGCACGCCGCGGTCGTGGCCCGCGCGATGGCCGGCCACTTCGCCCAGGCCGCCGCGCTCCTCGACGGCACCGAGCCGCCGGTCGCCGGCAGCCGCACCGGGCGCCGCTACACCGGCGCCGAGGCCACCGGGCTCCTGGTCGACGCCGGCTTCTCCGTCGTCTCGACCCATGGCGTCCGCGTGTTCGTCGACCTGGTGCCGGGCTCGCTGCTCGACCTCGAGCCCGGCGCCGGCGCTGCCCTCGTCGAGCTCGAGCGCGCGGTCGCCGAGCGCCCGGAGTACCTCCCGCTCGCGACCCAGGTGCACCTGCTCGCCACCTAGGGCACGTCGGGGTGCGCCGTGACGCCCACCCCGATCCTGCACGTCGACATGGACGCGTTCTACGCCTCGGTGCTGCTG
Source organism: Nocardioides sp. WJ219 (assembly GCF_058559815.1). Taxonomy (NCBI): domain Bacteria; kingdom Bacillati; phylum Actinomycetota; class Actinomycetes; order Propionibacteriales; family Nocardioidaceae; genus Nocardioides; species Nocardioides sp. WJ219. The sequence goes on along the minus strand of NZ_JBZUJV010000002.1, from coordinate 342,049 downwards.
CGCGACCGGCCCGAGCTGCACGACCGGCCCGTCATCGTCGGCGGCGGCCACCGCGGCGTGGTGCTCGCGGCCAACTACCCCGCCCGCGAGTACGGCGTCCGCTCGGCCATGACCGGCACCCGCGCCCGGCGGCTGTGCCCGCACGCCGTGGTGCTGCAGCCCGACTACGACCTGTTCACCACCGTCTCGCGGTCGGTGATGGCGCTGTTCCGGCGCGTCACGCCGCTGGTCGAGTCGGTCTCGCTCGACGAGGCGTTCCTCGACGTGCGGGGGGCCGCGCGCGGGTGGGGCGGTCCCGCCGAGATCGGCGAGCGGCTGCGGGCGGCCGTGCACGACGAGCAGCGCATCACCTGCTCGGTCGGGGTCTCGGTGTCGATCTCGGTGGCCAAGCTGGCCAGCCGCCGCGCCAAGCCCGACGGCCTGCTGGTCGTCCCGCCCGAGGAGGTCACCACGTTCCTGCACCCCCTCGACGTCGGCGAGCTCTACGGCGTCGGCGAGAAGACCCGGGCGATGCTGCACCGCCTCGGGCTCGTGACCGTCGGCGACGTCGCGCACACCCCCGTGCCCACCCTGAGGCGGGCGGTCGGCAGCCACCTGGGCGCCCACCTGCACCACCTCGCCTGGGGCACCGACACCCGGGAGGTCAGCCCCGGACGCGCGGGGGTCTTCGGGCACGGCGACGGCGAGCCCGACCGCTCCATGGGCGCCCAGGAGACCTTCGGCCGCGACACCGACGACCGCGAGGTCGTCCTGCGCGAGGTCCTGAAGCTGACCGCCAAGGTCGCCGCCCGCCTGCGCACGGGCGAGGTCGCCGGGCGCACCGTGACCCTCACGGTCCGGTTCGCCGACTTCACCACGATCACCCGCAGCCGCACCCTGCCCGAGGCCACCGACGTCACCCAGGAGGTGTACGCCGCCGCCGTCGGCCTCTACGACGCCCTCGGGCTGCAGCGCGCCCGCATCCGGCTCGTCGGCGTCCGCGTCGAGGGACTGGTCCCGCGCGCGGGGGTGCAGCGCCAGGGCGTGCTGGGCGAGCGCGACCACGGCTGGTCCGACGCCGACCGCGCCGTCGACCGGGCGACCCGCCGTTTCGGGAAGGCCGCCGTGCGTCCGGCGTCCCTGCTCGACCGATGAGCCCCTGGGGAATTTTCCGATCCCGCCTACCATGACGGGGACGGGCTGCCTAGACTTGGCGCACACGTCGTGACGACACCCGTGGACACACCAGGAGGACCGGTGCCACTCTCCGAAGAGGAGCTGCGACTGCTCGAGCAGATGGAGCGCGCCCTCGTCGAGGAGGACCCCAAGTTCGCCTCCACCCTGCGCGGCACCACGTTGCGCACCACGGCCCGCCGGCGCGCGATCCTGGCGGGCTTCGTCTTCGCCGTCGGCATCACCCTGCTCTTCGTCGGCGTGCTCACCGTCTGGTGGGTCGGCATCGCCGGCTTCGTGCTGATGCTGGCCTCCGCCACCCTCGGGCTCAGCACCGTCCGCAGCCGCCAGGCCGCCGGCGCCGACCCCCGCGGTGGTGCCACTGCCCACCCCTCGGGCCTGACCTCCATCGACGGCGGCCGACGCACCCGCCGCTCCCGCGGCCGCTCCTCCGGCCCCCGCGCCCCGTTCATGGAGCGCATGGAGACCCGCTGGCGTCGCCGCCGCGAGAACGGCTACTGAGCCCCACCCCTCCCGGCCCGGCTCCGGCCCCCCGATCCCGCACCACCCCCGACCCGTCGTCCCCTCCGGACGACGGGTCGTTCGTCTCCCACGCCGACCCGTCGCACATGTACGACGGGTCACCGCGGAATCAACGCTGACCCGTCGCATCGTGGCGACGGGTCACCGCGGAATCGACGCCGACCCGTCGCATCGTGGCGACGGGTCACCGCGGAATCAATGCTGACCCGTCGCATCGTGGCGACGGGTCAGCGTGGACGGCGGGTCAGAGGACCTCGGAGCGGGTGCCGACGAGCTCGGGCTCGGGGGTGTCGGGGCGGTCGTCGTCGAGGTCGGTGACGCGGCGGCGCCAGAAGGCCGAGACGGGGAGCCAGGTGGCGCGGCGTCGCAGGCGGGGGGTCGCGCCCGCCGAGAGGGCCGCGACGCAGAGCAGGACGTCGTCGCGCAGGGCTCCGGGTGCGACGACGTGGCGGCGCGCGAAGCGGAGCCGCTCGACGTGACCGGTGATCCGGTCGAGCGCGGCGGCGGCCTCCGGGGCCTGGTCGGGACCCCGGGCGGGGCGCAGGTCGTCGTCGCCGATCCGGCCGAACCAGCCGGCCACGACGTCGCGGGTCTCGCGCGGCGACCGGCCCTCGGGCCAGGCCAGGCGGAGGTCGACCGCGGTCGCCCGCAGCTCCTCCCACGCTGACTCGGGTCCGCCGGCGAGGCGGCGCTCGCGCTGGCGGCGTCGCAGGGTGCGGGGGAGCAGCACCAGCAGCACCAGCAGGACCAGGACGCCGACCACCGCGAGCACGGTGAGCCACGGGAAGCCGGAGCCCTCGGTGCCGGCGCCGGCGGTCTCCTCGGGGGCCTCGGGCGCGGCGGACGGGACGGCGGGGTCCGGGCGGTTGGTGGGGCGCGGCTCCAGCGTCGGGACCGATGTCGGGGCAGACGTGGGGTCCGGGCCGGCGATCTCGGCGCCGGCGTAGCCGGGTTGCGGGTCGGCACGCTCGCCGTCGGACGGCGTCGGGTCGAAGAGCACCCAGCCGGCCTGGGGGAAGTAGAGCTCGACCCAGGCGTGCAGGTCGTGGGCCTTGTAGACGTGGACGTCGCCGTCGGACTCGCTGGGCGCGAGGAACCCGACGGCCACCCGGGCGGGGATGCCGAGCTGGCGAGCCATCACGCCCATCGCCGCGGCGTACTGCTCGCAGTAGCCGGTGCGCCCGTTCTCGGCGTCGGGGTCGAGGAAGTCGGCCAGGTCGCCGGACCCGACCTCGTCGTTCAGCTCGTCGGGGAGGGCGTAGGTGAACCCGCCCGTCTCGCGGAAGAACTGGTTGAGCAGCACCGCCGCCTCGAAGTCGGTGGTGGCGGCCTCGGTCGCCTCCCGGGCCGTCTGCTCGATGATCGGCGGCAGGTCGTCGGGCAGCTCGGTCAGCTCCTCGGGCGCCGCGGACGGCGCGGTGTCCAGCCGGAGCAGCCCCTCCTGGTCGTACGACGGGAGGGCGGCCGTCATCCGGTACTCGAGCCCGGCGGTCGTCAGGCCGTCGTCGCTGGCCAGGAAGTCCATCGTGGCCTCGTCGAAGCGCCAGTCGCCCTGGGCCACGATCTCGGTGATCGGCGCCTGGGTGGGGAGCCAGCGCGACCGGAACTCGTCCTCGACGTCGACCTCGTAGAGGACCTCCTCGAGGTCGACCAGCGCCGGGTCGACGCCCACCGGCGCCGGCACCGGCCCCTGGGCGAGGTTGGACGTCGGCACGCTGCGGTCGCCCGCGCTCCACGCGTTGTCGTTGAACCGGTTGAGCACCGAGATGCGCAGGTGGTCGGGCCGGGGGTCGTCGGTGCGCAGCGTGATCAGGTCGACGTTCTCGCCCCGCACCAGGTCCTGGCGCAGGTCGACCATCGGGTTGGTGACCTCGATGTCGCCGTCGCCGTCCCCGCCCGGGCCGACGTCGAAGACCGAGAGGCTGAACGTCGGCACCGCGAGCGGCAGCACGATCGCGGCGGCGGTGGCGATCGTGCCGACCACGATGGCGCTGGTGCGCACCGAGTCGCTGAGCCGGCGGACGGGTGCGGTGTTGCCGTCGAGGGAGCGGCCCCACCGCGAGAGGTGCTCCTGCTCCTGCAGGAACAGCAGCAGCAGGAACCCGGTGGCGGTGGCGGCGAAGACCCACCACGACAGCCCGCGGTCGATGAGGCTGATCGGCACGCTGTAGACGGTGAGCAGGGGGAGCCCGGCGAGCGGGACCCGACGCAGGGTCGCGGCGAACAGGTCGATGACGACGATGGCGAGGAACCCGCCCAGCACCAGCAGCGGCTGCACGGAGACGGCCTCGGTCGACGGCACGGGGGCGGCGTACTCGTTGGCGGCGTCACCCGCCGCCGACAGCGCGTCCCAGAACCCGCTGCCGGGGTAGGGCCGGTCGCCGATGACCTGGCAGACGACGACGCCGCCGATGAGCAGCTGGGCCGCGACCACCACGACCCCGGGGAGCCGGCGCCAGCGCGCGAACGCGCCGGTGGCCGCGACGACCACGCCGATCATCAGCAGGGCGGCGAGGTACTGCGAGGGCACCAGCGTGAACCCGCGCCAGGACCACAGGGCGGCCCACGCCGTCGCCGCCGCGCACATCGAGAACCGCAGGTGGGCCGGGAGCCCGCCCCGGTCGTCGCGCCGCTGGGTCGTCATCGGGCCACCGCCGGGGGTCGCGGGTCTCCGGCACCGTTGCTCGCGGGTACGACGGCCGGGCCGCCGGAGCCGCGACGCGACGACGCGCGGCCGAGGTCCTCCCAGACCGACTCGAGCCGGTCGCGCGGTCCGAGGCTCACCGCCCGCCACCCCGACCGGGCCAGGAACGGCGCGCTGCCGCCGGTGCCGGCGTGCGGACCGGTCCAGGCGTCGACGTCGAGCGCGATCGCCATCGCGGCGGAGGTGTGGTGCACGATCCGCCGCAGCGCCGGGGCGTCGGCCGGCTCGACCGAGCCGAGGACCGCGACGGTGAGGCCGCCCTGGGCCTGCTCGCCCATCCAGGACGTGTCGAGCCGGTCGCGGGTGTCGAGCTGGACGACGGCCAGGGCCTCGAGCAGCGCGCGGACGTTGAGGTCGGAGTCGCGCAGGTGCCACTGGCCGTTGCCGCCGCCGCTGGCGCCGTCCTCCCCGGAGGCGGTGACCAACCGCACCTGGAAGCCGCGGTGGCTCAGGTGCACCGCCACCGACGCCGCGGCCGAGACGGCCGCCTCGAGCGACGACGCGATGCCCTGGCCGCGGTGCACCCGCATCCGGTTGTCGAGCAGGATCGTGGCGCGCGACTGCCACGGCTGCTCCTCGCGGCGGACCATCAGCTCACCGGTACGGGCCGAGCTGGGCCAGTGGACGCGGCGGAGGTCGTCGCCCTGGCGGTAGTCGCGGACGGTGACGTCCTCGGCCGACCCCATCGCGAAGGCGCGCGGACGGTTGTCGCCCGAGCCGGTCCAGCCCCCGCCGAGCGGGATCGGCGACAGCGGCACGGTGCGCGGGGTGACGATCATGGGCACCGTCATCCGGAACGCGCGACCGAGCTCGACCAGCCCGAAGGCGTCGCCGACCCGCACGGTCATCGGGCCGATCTCGAAGCGGCCGCGCACGTCGGAGCGGACCTGGTAGGACACCTGTCGGCGCCATCCGTGGCCGATGCCGTCTAGCACGAACCGCGGCCGGGTGCCGAGCACGTAGGGCACGTGGTCCTCGAGCAGCAGCACGCCGCTGGGCGTGCGGCCCTCGTTGGTGAGCGCGAGGTTGACCCGGGCGGGCTGCCCGGCGGTGACCAGCTGCGGGGTCACGGTGCGCACCAGCGCGAGGCGGTAGCGGGACCGCCCGAGCACCAGGGCGGTGGCCAGCGGGAGGACGACGACCAGCACGCCGACCCGGGTCAGCGCAGGCTGCCCGAGCAGCACCGCGCACACGATCGCGGTGATCCCAGCGGCCAGGAACGCCCGTCCGCGGACGGTCAGTCCGGCGAGTGCCTCACGCACGGTGCTGCGGGTCGGCCAGGCCTGCCGGGCCCGCCGGGCCCGTCGGCCCGGCAGGGGCGGGCGGGGTGGCCGAGCGGGGCGGGCTCGGCACCGGGACGCCGGCCAGGATCGACTCGAGGACCGAGGCCGTGGTCCGCCCGCTCATCGTCGCCTCCACGCTCGGCAGCAGCCGGTGCGCCAGCACGGAGGTGGCGAGCAGCTGGACGTCGTCGGGCACGACGTAGTCGCGGCCCTCGATCGCGGCGTGCGCCTTGGCGGCGCGGACCAGGTGGAGGGTGGCGCGCGGGGAGGCGCCGAGGACGAGGTCGTCGCTGCGCCGGGTCGCGCCGGTGAGCGCGACGACGTACTGCTGGATGGCGGGGGAGACGTAGACCTGGTTGACGATGCTGCTGAGCTTGCGGATCTCGCCGGCGTCGGTGACGGCCTCGAGGTCGTCGAGCGGTCGGGCGTAGGTGTGGCTGTTGAGCATCGCGATCTCGGCCGCCTCGACGGGGTAGCCGACCGAGACCCGCGCCATGAAGCGGTCGCGCTGGGCCTCGGGCAGGGCGTAGGTGCCCTCCATCTCGATCGGGTTCTGGGTGGCGATCACCATGAACGGCGTCTCGAGCTGGTACGTCGTGTTGTCGACGGTGACCTGCCGCTCCTCCATGCACTCCAGCAGCGCCGACTGCGTCTTGGGCGAGGCGCGGTTGATCTCGTCGCCGACGACGATGTTGGCGAACACACCGCCGGGGCGGAACTCGAACTCGCGGGTGTTCTGGTTGAACACCGAGACCCCGGTCACGTCGGACGGCAGCAGGTCGGGCGTGAACTGGATGCGGCGCACCGAGCAGTCGATGCTGCGCGCCAGCGCCTTGCTCAGCATGGTCTTGCCGACGCCCGGGACGTCCTCGATGAGCAGGTGTCCCTCGGCCAGCAGCACCACGAGCGCGGCCTGGACGACGTCGGGCTTGCCCTCGATCACCTTCTCGATGTTGTGGCGGACCGCTCCCACCACCCGCGCCACGGTCTCGAGGTCGGCCGCTCCGGCGCTCGCTGTCTCCACGTCTTCGAGGTCCTTCCTGACCCGATGTGCACCGGCGTGCACCTGCTGCGCTCCTAACCGTAAAGCGTGGCCGCAACATTCGCCGCCGCGCGGCCGGCTCCGAGTCGCTCGGCCTGCCGTTGCCGCGCGATCGAACGGCAACGACACCTCTGCCGGACGCCGATCTGCCGTTCCCGTTCGATCGCGCCGCAACGACGCCGGCCGGGGAGCCCAGGTGGGGGATCGGGAGCGAATGTGGTTGACGGTGGGGGAAAGTGGCGTACTGTGGAGGAAAGTGGAGCAAGCGAGCGGTGCGGTGGGGCGGAATGGCTGAAGTGGCCGGGTCGGCGGAGACAGGAGGTGCCCGATGCGTTTCATGGGCACCTTCCGACCCAAGCTCGACGAGAAGGGCCGCCTCTTCCTGCCGGCCAAGTTCCGCGAGCGCCTCGCCGAGGGGGTCGTGGTGACCCAGGGGCAGGAGAACTGCCTCTACGTCTGGCCGCCCGAGGTCTTCGACGTGGAGGCCGACAAGGCCGCCGAGCGGTCGATGACCGACAAGGCCGCCCGCGGCTACCAGCGGATGTTCTTCGCAGGCGGTGACGAGGTGGTGCCCGACAAGCAGGGCCGGGTCTCCATCGCGGCGGCGCTGCGCGACTACGCCGGGCTCGAGAAGGACGTCGTGGTCATCGGCGTCCGCAACCGCCTCGAGATCTGGAACCCCACCGCCTGGGAGGCCTACCAGGCCGCCGAGATCCAGAAGTACGCCGCCCTCGACGAGGGCGACTGACCGCCCGCTCCACCCCGCCCCACCAGCCGCCCCACCCCGCTCCACCACAACTGCACACCGGATCCGTAGGACGAGGTCTCCACCCGCTCCTGCACGCAGCCGTCTGGGGCACCTTCCCCGGTTCCAGAAGGCCGCGCTTCCCCAAGCCCTCCTCGGAGGTGGCGGGAGCGGGGGAGACCTGGCCCTGCGGATCCACCAGCACCACCGGCACCACCAGCAGCACCTCCACGTCCCACCACCGTCATCACACATCTGGGGTCGAACCGATGAGCACCGCACCCACCGCCCGCGACAGCGTGGTGACGCCCGGCCCGCGCCGGGTCCGTCACCAGGCCCGCGACGCCGCGGTGCTGATGTCGTTCTCGCTCGGGACGTCCCTGCTGCTCGCGGCGGCCTTCCTGCTGCTGGCCGGGCTGGGACGCTGAGGTGAGCCGCCCCCAGCACGACCCGGTGCTCCTCGACCGGGTCGTGGCCCTCCTGCGGCCCGCGCTCGACCGGGACGGCGCCGTCCTGGTCGACGCCACCCTCGGCCTCGGCGGCCACGCCGAGGCCCTGCTCGCCCGGTGCGGGCTGGCGCGCGTCGTCGGGATCGACCGCGACCCGCAGGCGCTCGACCTGGCGCGCGAGCGGCTGGCGCCGTACGGCGACCGGTTCACCGGCGTGCAGGCCGTCTACGACGAGCTGCCCGACGTGCTGGTCGACCTCGGCCTGGCCGAGGTCGACGGGGTGCTGTTCGACCTCGGGGTGTCCTCGATGCAGCTCGACGTGCCCGACCGGGGGTTCGCCTACTCCGTCGACGCGCCGCTCGACATGCGCATGGACGGCGGCGCCGGCGACGGGCCGACCGCCGCCGACGTCCTCAACACCTACAGCGCCGCCGAGCTGACCCGCGTGCTGCGCGACTACGGCGAGGAGAAGTTCGCCCGCAAGATCGCCGGCGCGGTCGTCCGCCGCCGCGAGACCACGCCGTTCACGACCAGCGGGCCCCTCGTCGAGCTGCTGTACGCCGAGATCCCGGCGCCGGCGCGCCGCACCGGCGGCCACCCGGCCAAGCGCACCTTCCAGGCCCTGCGGATGGAGGTCAACGACGAGCTCGCCGTGCTGCGCCGGGCGCTGCCGGCCGCGATCGACGCGATCTCGGTGGGCGGTCGCGTGGTCGTGGAGTCCTACCACTCCCTCGAGGACCGGTTGGTCAAGCAGGCCTTCGTGGCCGCGACGACCAGCGACGTGCCGCCCGACCTGCCGTTCGTGCCCGAGGGCAGCGAGCCCGCCCTCCGCCTGGTCACCCGCGGCGCCGAGAAGGCCGACGCTGCCGAGGCCGCCCTCAACCCCCGCGCCGCCTCGGTCCGCCTGCGGGCCCTCGAGCGCACCCGTCCCCGTGACCGACCCACCCACCACCGACCCGGACGAGGAGCCGCCTGATGAGCAGCACCGCCCCCCAGCGCCGCACGCGGCTCGCGCCCCACCTCACCAGCGCCGCCGTGGGCCGGGCCCGGCTCGCCGTGGTCCCGCGCCTGCGCAGCCGGGCACCCCGCGTGCCGTTCGTGATGCTGATCAGCCTGCTGCTGCTCGCCGGCGTCGTCGGGCTGCTGCTGTTCAACACCTCGATGCAGCAGGCGTCGTTCACCGCCGCCCGCCTCGAGGACGAGGCCGCCACCCTCACCGCCCGCGAGCAGGCGCTGCGCACCGAGATCGAGGAGCTTCGCAACCCGACCCGGATCGCGAAGGAGGCCTGCGACCTGGGCATGGTCGTCGGCCCGCCCGCGGCGTTCGTCGACCTCGCCACCGGCGCCCTCTCCGGCAAGCCCAGCGCCGCCGAGCCGGGTACGCCGGGCACGTGCACCGCGCCCGCGCCGGGGCAGTCGAAGGCCACCCGGTAGTGGCCACCCGGCACCCCGCCCGCCGCCCCACCCGGCGCCCGGCGCAGCGGCAGACCCGCCGTACGACGCGCACCACCCGCAGCACCCGCCCTGCCCGCCCTGCCCGCCCCACCCGGCGGCCGACGGCGCGCCGCGGCGCGGCGGCGGTCCGGCTCAACATCGGGTTCGTCGTCATCGCGATGGTGATCTCGCTGTTCGCGGCCCGGCTGGTGCAGCTGCAGGGCGTCGACCCCAACCGGTACGCCGCGATGGCGGCCGCCGAGGGCGAGGTCAGCGTGGTGCTACCCGCCGAGCGCGGCGACATCCTCGACCGCAACGGCGAGCCGCTCGCCGACTCGATCGACGGGCTGATGGTCGTCGCCGACCCGCAGCTGACCGCCGAGGACGCCCCCGACCTGGCGGGCTACCTGTCCCGGCAGCTCGACCTCGACTACTTCACCACCCTGCGCCGGCTGCGGATGCCCGACAGCCGCTTCCAGTTCATCGACCGCCAGGTGCCGGCCGCCCGGGCCCGCGAGGTCGTCGACGGGGCCAAGGAGCGCGGCTACGTCGGTCTCTTCACCCGTGACGACCCGGTGCGGGTCTACCCCTCGCGCGAGCTCGGCGCCAACGTCGTCGGGTTCCTCGGCACCCCGCGCAAGAGTGGCAAGGCCCGCCCGCTCGCCGGCCTCGAGACGGCGTTCGACTCCTACCTCTCCGGGCACGACGGCGAGGCCCGCTACCAGGTGGGCATGGGCGGCAGCCAGATCCCGCTCGGCGACAACACCGTCGACGAGGCCCGCGACGGCGCCACCTTGACCACCACGCTCGACCGCGACCTGCAGTGGTACTGCCAGCAGGTCCTGGAGGACACCGTGCGCAAGGCGCGCGGCGACTCGGGGGTCGCGACCGTGATGGACAGCCGCACCGGCGAGGTGCTGTGCATGGCCGACTACCCGACGTACGACGCCGCCCGCCCCGACCTGTCGCCCGAGAGCCTCTACGCCTCCCGCGCCCTGACCGACCCCTACGAGCCGGGGTCGGTCCAGAAGGCCCTCACGATGGCCGCGCTGATCGACGCCGGCGAGGTGACGACCCGCACCAAGTTCGAGGTGCCCCCGGTGCTGCTGCGCCAGGACCGGCCGATCCACGACTACTTCGAGCACCCCACGCTGCGACTGACCCTGGCCGGGATCCTGTCCAAGTCGTCCAACATCGGCACCGTGATGGCCGCCGACCAGTTCGAGCCCGGCGAGCTGCGCTCCTACCTCACCGAGTTCGGGCTGGGGTCGCGCACCGACGTCGGCCTCGGCGGCGAGAGTGCCGGCATCCTGCCCGACGGCAGCATGTGGACCAGCCAGACGGCCGACCGCATCGCCTTCGGCCAGGCCGTCTCGGTCAACGCCCTCCAGATGGCCGCGGCGATCAACACGATCGCCAACGGCGGCGAGCGCGTCGACCCCAGCCTGGTGCGCGGGACCGCCACCCTCGACGACGGCACCGAGGTCGGTACCGACGTCGCCACCCGACGTCGCGTCGTCAGCGAGGACGCCGCCCGCCAGACCGCGGAGATGATGGAGCGGGTGATCGACCCCGACGCCGGCGTCGCGCCGGGCGCCGCGGTGCCCGGCTACCGGGTCGCCGGCAAGACCGGCACCGCCCAGCGGGCCGTCGACGGGGTCTACGACGGGTCGTTCTCGGTCTCCTTCGCCGGGTTCGCCCCGGCCGACGACCCGCGCTTCACGGCGTACGTCGTGGTGCACAACCCGCGCAACGGCGGCGGCGGCGGCTCGGTGGCCGGCCCGGCGTTCTCCAAGGTGATGGGCTACGCCCTGCGTCGCTACGCCGTCCCGCCGACCGGCACCCCACCCTCGCGGCTGCCCATCACGTGGTGATGGACCAGGATGGGGCGCCGATGAGCACCCCTCCCACCGCCCGCCCGACCGCCCCGGCCGCCACGCCCCTGCCCGACCTGGCGGGGCTGTTGCCGCGTGCCCGCACGGTGGGGGACGCCACGGGGGTCGTGGTCACCGGCGTCAGCCTGTCGTCGCAGCGGGTCGAGCCCGGCGACCTGTACGCCGCGCTCCCCGGCGCCCGCGCCCACGGTGCCGCCTACGCCGACGCGGCCGTCGCAGCGGGCGCCGTCGCGGTGCTCACCGACGAGGCGGGCCTCGAGCGGATCGGCGACCCCGCCGGGCTCGGCGTGCCGGTGGTGGTGGTCGCCGAGCCGCGGTGGGTCCTCGGTGACCTGGCGGCACGCGTGCACGGCGACCCCGCGACCTCCATGCGGATGATCGGCGTCACCGGCACCCAGGGCAAGACCACCACGACCCGGCTGGCCGAGGCCGGGCTGCAGGGCTCGGGCACCCGCGCGGCCGTGGTCGGCACCGTCGGCACCCGGATCGCGGGGGTCGACGTCGCGACCTCGCTGACCACGCCGGAGGCCCCCGACCTGCACGCGCTGTTCGCCGTCATGCGCGAGCAGCGGATCGAGGCCTGCGCGATGGAGGTCTCCAGCCACGCGCTGGTGATGGGCCGGGTCGACGGCGTGGTGTTCGACGTCGCGGTGTTCCTCAACCTCGGGCGCGACCACCTCGACTTCCACGACGACGTCGAGGACTACTACCGCGCCAAGGCCTCGCTGTTCACGCCGGCGCGGGCCCGCCTCGCCCTGGTCAACCTCGACGACGAGCACGGTCGCCGGCTCGCGGGGGAGACGACCCTGCCGGTGCGGACCTTTGCGCTGCACGACCCCGACGCCGACTGGCGGGCGGTCGACGTGCGGCTCGAGCGCGAGGGGTCGCGCTTCACCGTCACCGGGCCCGGCGGGGTGCGGGTGGCGGCCGGCGTACCGCTCCCGGGTGACTTCAACGTCGCCAACGCGCTGGCCGCCGTCGCGTCGGCCGCCGAGGCGGGGTTCGACCCCGGCGCCGTGGCGGCGGCGCTCGCTGCGTCGTCCGGGGTGCCCGGGCGGCTCGAGCGGGTCGAGGCCGGCCAGGACTTCCTCGTCGTCGTCGACTACGCCCACAAGCCCGACGCGGTCGAGGCCGCGCTCACGACCCTGCGCCCGCTCGCGGACGCGGCCGGCGGCCGGCTGGTCGTCGTCCTGGGTGCCGGCGGCGAGCGCGACCCCGGCAAGCGCCCGATCATGGGCGAGATCGCCGCCCGGCTCGCCGACCTGCTCGTCGTCACCGACGACAACCCCCGCTCAGAGGACCCCGCCGCCATCCGCGCCGCCGTGCTCGCGGGCGTCGTCGACGGCGAGGCGGTCGAGGTGGGCGGCCGGCGCGCCGCCCTCGAGCACGCCCTCGGCCTCGCGCGAAGCGGTGACGTCGTGCTGGTCGCCGGCAAGGGCCACGAGACCGGCCAGGAGGTGCACGGCGTCGTGCACGACTTCGACGACCGGGTCGTCGTCCGAGAGGTCCTGGAGGCCCGTCGGTGATCGACCTGCGTCTGAGCGAGATCGCCGCCCTGCTCGGCGGGGAGCTGCACGGTGACGACGTGTCCGTCGACGGGTCGGCCTACGTCGACAGCCGGACCCCCGTGCCCGGCGGGCTGTTCGTCGCGATCGCGGGCGAGCACGTCGACGGGCACCGGTACGCCGCCGGCGCGCACGCCGTCCTCGGCACCCGCCCCACCGACGCCCCGACCGTGGTCGTCGACGACGCGACCGTCGCGCTGGGGCGCCTGGCGCGCACCGTCGTCGACCGGCTCGGGATCCCGGTCCTCGCGGTGACCGGCTCGCAGGGCAAGACCGGTACCAAGGACCTGCTGGCGCACCTGCTCGGCCCGACCGCCGTGGCCACCCGCGCCAACAACAACAACGAGCTCGGCGTCCCCCTCACCGTGCTGCGCGCCGACGCCTCGACGACCCACCTGGTGCTCGAGATGGGTGCCCGCGGCGTCGGCCACCTGGCCTACCTGTGCGAGATCGCGCCGCCCACCGTGTCGGCCGTGCTCAACGTCGGCACGGCGCACGTCGGCGAGTTCGGCGGTGTCGAGGCCATCGCGGCGGCCAAGGGCGAGCTCGTCGAGGCCCTCGACGACCACGGCACCGCCGTGCTCAACGCCGACGACCCCCGGGTCGCGGCGATGTCGACCCGCACCCGCGGCCGGGTGCTCACCTTCGGGGTCGAGGGCGACGTGCGCTGGCGCGACCTGTCCCTCGACGCCCTCGGCCGGCCGTCGTTCGCGCTGGGCCACGCCGGGTCGTGGGTCGGGGTCACGCTGCGGCAGACCGGGGCGCACCAGGTCGCCAACGCCGCGGCCGCGACGGCCATGGCCCTCGCGGTCGGCGTCCCCCTCGAGGGGGCCGCCGGGCGCCTCGCGACCGCCGAGGCCGCCTCGCCGTGGCGGATGGAGCTGCACGAGCGCGACGACGGGCTGCTCGTCCTCAACGACGCCTACAACGCCAACCCCGCCTCGATGCACGCCGCGCTCGACGCCGTCCGCGCCCTCGGCCGCGACCGGCCCGGCCGCACCATCGCGGTGCTCGGCGAGATGCGCGAGCTCGGCCCCGAGCACGACGCCGGCCACCGCGAGGTCGGCGAGGCGACCGCTACCGACGGCGGGGTCGACGTCGTCGTGGTCGTCGGTGAGGCCGCCCGCGGCATCGCCGACGGCGCGCGGGCCGCAGGCATCGCCGACGTGGTCGTCACGGCGGGGCGCGACGAGGCGCTGGACCACGTGCGGAAGAATGCGCTCGCCGGGGACGTCGTCCTCGTCAAGGCCTCCCGCGCCGCCGGGCTCGAGGTGCTGGCCACCGCCCTGCTCGAACCACCCGCGGAAGGAGACGAGCTGCGATGAGAGCGATCCTGCTCGGTGGCGGCCTCGCCCTCCTCCTCTCGTTGCTCGGCACCCGCGTCGCGATCCGGCAGTTCACCAAGCTCGGCTACGGCCAGGAGATCCGCGACGACGGGCCGACGTCCCACCACACCAAGCGGGGCACCCCGACCATGGGCGGGGTCGCGATCATCGGCGCGACGGTCGCCGGCTACTTCGCCGCCAAGCTGATCACCTTCACCGCCCCGTCGGCCTCGGGCCTGCTGCTGATCTTCCTGCTGGTCGGCTGCGGCCTGGTCGGCTTCCTCGACGACTTCATCAAGATCTACAAGCAGCGCAGCCTGGGCCTGCGCAGCAAGGCCAAGATCGTCGGCCAGACGCTGGTCGCGGTCACGTTCGGCGTCCTGGCGCTGCTGCCGTGGCTCGAGGACGAGAGCGGCCGCACCCCGGGCAGCCAGAAGATCTCGTTCCTGCGTGAGATCGACTGGCTCGCCCTGCCGGCCGTCGTGGCGGTGGTGCTGATCTGGCTGATCGTCACCGGCACCAGCAACGCGGTCAACCTCTCCGACGGCCTCGACGGGCTGGCCACCGGCGCCTGCGTGATGGTCTTCGGCGCCTACATGCTGGTGAACATCTGGCAGAGCTCGCAGTCGTGCCAGAACAGCCCCGGCCCGCAGTGCTACGACGTCCGCGACCCCCTCGACCTGGCCATCATCGCCGCGGCGCTGACCGGCGCCTGCTTCGGCTTCCTGTGGTGGAACGCCTCCCCGGCCGCGATCTTCATGGGCGACACCGGCTCGCTCGGTCTCGGCGGCGCCCTGGCCGGCTTCGCGGTGCTCACCCGCACCGAGCTGCTGCTGATCATCCTGGGCGGGCTGTTCGTCGTCATCACGCTGTCGTCGATGATCCAGACGACCGTCTTCAAGGCCAGCCGCAGCAGCGCGCTGTTCCGCACCGTCTTCCGGGTCCAACCGCGGCACCGCGTCTTCCGGATGGCGCCCCTCCACCACCACTTCGAGATGCTCGGCTGGGAGCAGGTCACCGTGGTCATCCGCTTCTGGATCATCACCGGCCTCTTCGTCGCCACCGGCCTGGGCGTCTTCTACGCCGAGTGGGTGGCCCGCCTGTGAGCGGCGCGGTGGTGCTGTCGGGGTTGTCGTTCCCGCGCGATCGAACGGCAATGGCAGTTCCTGGGCCGGCGGATGTGTCGTTCCCGCGCGATCGAACGGCAATGGCAGGTCGGGGGTCGGCGGATGTGTCGTTCCCGCGCGATCGAACGGCAATGGCAGTTCCTGGGACCGCAGATCTGTCGTTCCCGCGCGATCGCGCGACAACGGCAACCCGCACATGAGCACCCCCGACATCAGCACCCTCGGCCGCGAGACGCCCTGGGACGGCGTCCGGGCGACGGTGCTCGGGTTCGGGGTCAGCGGGTTCGCGGCGGCCGACAACCTCACCCACCTCGGCGCCAGCGTGACCGCGCTGGCCGACCGGGCCACCGCGGCGCAGCTGGAGAAGGCCGAGCTGCTCGAGGTGCTGGGCGCGCGGGTCGACATCCACGAGGGCGCCACGCAGGTGCTGCCCGACGACGTCGACCTCGTGATCACCTCCCCGGGCTTCCGGCCCGACAGCCCGCTGCTGGCCCAGGCCGAGGCGCGCGGCGTCCCGGTGTGGGGTGAGGTCGAGCTGGCCTGGCGGCTCCGCGCGCCGGGTCCCGACGGCCGGCCCGCGCCGTGGCTGTGCATCACGGGCACCAACGGCAAGACCACGACCACCCAGATGCTCGACGCCATCCTGCGTGCCGCGGGCCTGCGCAGCGTGGCGGCCGGCAACGTCGGCCTGCCGATCGTCGAGGCCGTGATGGACCCGGCGCCGTACGACGTCTTCGCGGTCGAGCTGTCCAGCTTCCAGCTGCACTACACGCGCAGCACGAGCCCGCAGGCCGCCGTGGTGCTCAACCTCGCCGAGGACCACCTCGACTGGTACGCCGGGGAGTGGGTCGAGCGCGCCGGGCACGACTCCGGCATGGCGGCGTACGCCGCCGACAAGGGCCGGGTCTACCAGCAGGTCCAGCGCGCCTGCGTCTACAACGCCGCCGACCCGGCCACCGAGGCGCTCGTGCGCGAGGCGGACGTGGTCGAGGGCGCCCGCGCGGTCGGCTTCACCCTCGGCATGCCGGGGGTCGGGATGCTCGGCGTGGTCGAGGACCTCCTCGTCGACCGCGCGTTCATCGAGGAGCGCGCCACCAGCGCGGCCGAGCTCTGCACGCTCGCCGACCTCGCCCCCGACGGCGGGGAGCCGGCTCCCCACGTGGTCGCCAACGCCCTCGCCGCGGCCGCCCTCGCCCGGGCGCACGGCGTGAGCCAGGCGGCGGTGCGCGACGGCCTGCTCGGGTTCCGGCTCGACGGTCACCGGATCGCGGTCGTGGCGTCCCGCGACGGCGTCACCTGGGTCGACGACTCCAAGGCCACCAACCCGCACGCCGCCCAGTCGTCGCTGCAGGCCTACGACCCGGTCGTCTGGGTCGCCGGCGGCCTGGCCAAGGGCGCGGCGTTCGACGAGCTGGTGCGGTCGGTCGCCTCGCGGCTGCGCGGCGTCGTCCTCCTGGGACGCGACCGGGCGGTCCTCGCCGAGGCGCTTTCGCGACACGCGCCCGATGTGCCGGTGATCGTGATCGACGCGCCCGACACTGGGTCTGCTTCAACGATCGAGGGCGGACCCGACCTGATGCGCCGGGTCGTCGAGGCGGCCGCAGCGCTGGCCGTCGCCGGCGACACGGTGCTCCTGGCCCCCGGGTGCGCCTCGCAGGACCAGTTCACCGACTACGCCGCACGGGGAGACCTGTTCGCCGCAGCGGTGCGCGGCACCTCTTCCCCCTAGCACCGAGCCGCCGAGGAGTACCCGGGTGACGACTGCTACCCCCGAACGCTCCCTCCGGCTCCCACGGCCGCCCCGGCTCACGCGGCTCCGCCCGTCCACGACCGTCGCCCGGCCGGGCTCCTGGGTCGCCTCGGTGCGCGAGGCGCTCGACCGCCCGCTCACGACGTACTACCTGCTGCTCAGCTCGGCGGGACTGCTGCTCACCATCGGGCTGGTGATGGTGCTCAGCTCGTCGAGCGTCTTCTCGTTCCGCGCCACCGGCGACTCCTACACGATCGTGCGGCGCCAGCTGCTGTGGGTCGTGGTCGGTCTCGCCGGCGCGTTCGCCGCCAGCCGGGTGAGCACCCGATGGGTCCGCGGCCTGGCCTACCCGGCGTTCGCCCTCTCGCTCGTGCTGCTCGCCGCGACGGCCGTCCTCGGCGTCGAGGTCAACGGCAACCAGAACTGGCTCGCGCTCGGCCCCGTCCAGATCCAGCCCTCCGAGATCGCCAAGCTGTCGATGATCGTGTGGGCGGCCAACATCTACGCCAACAAGGAGCGGCGGCTCCACCGGCTGCACCACATCGTGGTGCCGGTGGTGCCGGGCCTGTTCCTGGCCGTGACCCTGGTGGTCGTCGGGCGCGACCTCGGGACGGCGCTCGTGCTCGCCGCCATCCTCGTCGGGATGCTGTGGGTGGTCGGGGCACCGGCCCGGCTGTTCGTGATCGCCTCGATGGTCCTCGGCGTCATCGCCCTCGCCCTGGCCGCCACCGACACCGAGCGGCTGGCCCGCATCACCACGTTCGTCGACCCCTTCCAGGACTTCCACGGCACCGGCTGGCAGCCGGCCCACGGCCTCTACGCGATGTCGTCGGGCGGCGTGTTCGGCCAGGGCATCGGCGCCAGCCAGCAGAAGTGGGGTGCGCTGCCCGAGGCCCACACCGACTTCATCTTCGCCGTGCTCGGCGAGGAGCTCGGCCTGGTCGGCACCCTGCTGGTGATCTCGCTGTTCCTCACCATCGCCTTCTCGGCGCTGCGGATCGCCCGGCACACCGACGACCCGTTCGTCCGCTACGCCTCCTTCGGCATCGTCGTGTGGCTGATCGGCCAGATGATGATCAACGTCGGCATGGTGCTGGCCCTGCTGCCCGTCATCGGCATCCCGCTGCCGCTGATCTCCTACGGCGGCTCGAGCCTGCTGCCCACCCTCGCCGCGCTCGGCCTGCTCGTCGGGTTCGCCCGACGCGAGCCCGCGGCGGCCCGGGCGCTGGCGCAGCGCAAGCGACTCCGGTCCGCGGGCCTGTCCGCCCGCCGGTAACGTCGGCTCCCTCATGCGCGTCCTTCTCGCCGGCGGCGGCACCGCCGGCCACACCTCGCCCCTGCTCGCCACCGCCGACGCCCTGCGCCGGCTCGACCCCGACGTCGCGATCACCTGCCTCGGCACGCCGCGCGGCGTCGAGACGCGCGTCGTGCCCGAGGCCGGCTACCCGCTCGAGCTGATCGCGCCGGTGCCCCTGCCCCGCAAGCCCAACGCCGACTTCTTCCGGGTGCCCGGGCGGTTGCGCGGGGCGGTCAACGAGACCCTCGCGGTCCTCGACCGGGTGCGTCCCGACGTCGTCGTCGGCTACGGCGGCTACGTCTCGATGCCGGCGTACGTCGCCGCCCGCCGCCGCCGGATCCCGCTCGTCGTCCACGAGCAGAACACCGTGCCCGGGCTCGCCAACAAGGCCGGCGCCCGGGTCGCGTCCCGCGTGGCGGTGAGCTTCCCCGACACCAGGCTGCCCCGGGCCGAGTACGTCGGCCTGCCGATCCGCCGGATGATCTCCCAGCTCGACCGGGCCGCGCTGCGCGCCGAGGCGCTCGACTTCTTCGGCCTCGACGCCGACCGGCCCACGCTCGTGGTCACCGGCGGCTCCCAGGGCGCGCGACGGCTCAACCAGGCGGTGTCCGGCGCCGCCCGGGCGCTCGGCGACGCCGGCGTCCAGGTGCTGCACGTCGTCGGGCCCAAGGGGGAGGCCTCCCCGGAGCCCACCGGCACGCCCTACGTCGTCGTCCCCTACGTCGACCGGATGGACTACGCGCTCGCCGCCGCCGACCTGATGGTCTGCCGCGCGGGGGCCAGCAGCGTCGTCGAGGCCGCGTCGTCGGGCATCCCCGCGATCTTCGTGCCGCTGCCGATCGGCAACGGCGAGCAGCGGCGCAACGCCGCGTCGGTCGTCGAGGCGGGCGGGGCGCTGCTGGTCGACGACGCCGACCTCACCAGCGCGTGGGTCGCTGCCACCGTGCCGGCCCTGGCCACCGACGCCGACCGCCTGGCCGCGATGGGCGCCGCGGCGGCCGGGCTGGTCCCGCGTGACGCCGACGACCGGCTGGCCGCGATCATCGCCGAGGAGTCGCGCCGGTGAGGGTGCCGGTCCCCGAGACGATCCAGCCCGTCGACCAGCTTGGACGGGTGCACTTCGTCGGCATCGGGGGCGCCGCGCTGTCCGGCATCGCCCGGATCATGCTCGCCCGCGGGGTCGCCGTCAGCGGCAGCGACGGCACCGACTCACCGACCCTCGAGACGCTCCGCGGGCTCGGCGCCACCGTCCACCTCGGCCACGACGCCGCCCACGTCCGCGACGCCGACACCGTCGTGGTCTCCACCGCGATCGGCGACGACAACCCCGAGTACGTCGAGTCCGTGCGCCGCGGGCTGACCGTGCTGCCGCGCTCGGCCGCGCTCGCCGCCGTGATGGCCGACCGGCGCGTGGTCGCGGTCGCCGGCACCCACGGCAAGACCACCACCACCTCGCTGCTCACCGTCGCGCTCCAGGCCGCCGGCGCCGACCCGTCGTACGCCATCGGCGGCGACCTCGCCGCCACCGGCGTCAACGCCGCCGTGGGCGCCGGCGAGGTGTTCGTGGCCGAGGCCGACGAGAGCGACGGCGCGTTCCTGGTCTACGACGTCCACGCGGCGATCGTCACCAACGTCGACGCCGACCACCTCGACCAGTGGGGCACGCCCGAGGCCTACGCCGCCGCGTTCGACGAGTTCGCCGACCGGATCGACCCCGAGGGGTTCCTGGTGTGCTGCGTCGACGACGCCGGGGCGGCCGCGCTGGCCGAGCGGCAGCGTGCGGCGGGCCGGCGGGTCCTCACCGTCTCGGCCGCCGACGCCACGGCTCTCGACGGCGTCACGCTCTGGGCGCCGGGCGACCACTACCGCGCCGACGCGCTGGCGGCGCTCGCGGCCGGCGAGGCGCTCGGCCACGGCCGCGCCGACCTGGTGCGGGGGATCGCCTCCTACACCGGCACCCGCCGGCGGATGGAGCGCAAGGGCGAGGCCGCCGGCGTCCGGGTCTACGACAGCTACGCCCACCACCCCACCGAGATCGACGGCGACCTGCAGTCGGCGCGCGAGCTCGCGGGGGAGGGGCGGCTGGTCGTCGCGTTCCAGCCCCACCTGGTCTCGCGCACCCGGATCTTCGGCGCCGCGATGGGCCGGGCGCTGGGCGCCGCCGACGAGGTCGTCGTCCTCGACCTCTACCTCGCCCGCGAGGCCGCCGATCCCGCCGTCACCTCGGCGCTGGTCGCCGACGCCGTACCGCTGCCCGCCGGGCGCGTGGCCCGCGCCTCCCTCGACGACGCCGCCGCGGCCCTGGTCGGGCGGGCGCGGCCCGGCGACCTCGTGCTGACGCTCGGCGCGGGCACCGTGACCCAGGTGGGGCCGCGCGTCCTCGACCTGCTGCGCGGCGCCGGTGGCTAGGCGCGCGGTCGAGGAGCGCAGCCGCCGCCGGTTCGCCCGACGGCAGTGGGCGCGGCGCTGGCTGACCCTGCGCTACGTCGTCGGCGCCGTGGTCGCGGTGGTGCTCCTGGTCGGCGGCATCTACGCCGTCTACTTCTCCGACGCCCTGTCGGTGCACGAGGTCGAGGTGGTCGGGGCCCGCACGATCTCGGCCGCCGAGGTCGAGGACGCCGCCGACGTCCCCACCGGCGGGCCGCTGGCCCGCCTCGACCTGGTCGCGATCGAGCGGCGGGTGGCCGCCAAGCTCGCGGTGGTCCGCTCCGTCGAGGTCACCCGCCAGTGGCCCGACAGCGTGCTGGTCACCATCCAGGAGCGCGACCCGGTGGCGGTCATCGAGCGCGGCGGCCAGTTCAGCGCCGTCGACGCCGAGGGCGCGGTCTTCGGGTCCTACCAGCGCGCCCCCACGGGCCTCCCCCGGATCGAGGCGCCCGACAGCTCGGTCATCACCGACCCCGACGTGCTGCGGGAGGCGGTGACCGTGGCGGCCGCCCTGCCGCGCGAGGTCGCGGCGCTCGTGGACCACCTCGAGGTCGGCAGCATCGACCAGATCGACCTGGCGCTGCGCGGCGACCGGCTCGTGCACTGGGGGAGCGCGGAGTCCTCGGAGCAGAAGGCCGACGTCCTGCTCGCCCTGCTCCAGCGCGACGCCCGGGTCTACGACGTCTCGGTGCCCGGGGCGCCCACCACCAGCTGACGCCGGACGCCGCCGGCCGTCGGCCCACGCGCCGCCGGACCCGTCGGCGTGTCTGCGCCGAACCGGGCGGCGCCGTGCCTACTGTTCTGACCACGGCGAGGTTGACATAACTATAACCCTCAGGTTGAGGGTCACAGTTCACGGTTCGCCGGCACATCTTCCCCACCGCCCGTTTCCGACACAGAGCTCTTCTCGAGAGGTGAAGCCGTCGTGGCTGCTGCACAGAACTACCTGGCGATCATCAAGGTCGTGGGCATCGGCGGTGGTGGCGTCAACGCCGTCAACCGGATGATCGAGGTCGGCCTCAAGGGCGTCGAGTTCATCGCGATCAACACCGACGCCCAGGCGCTGCTGATGAGCGACGCCGACGTCAAGCTCGACATCGGCCGCGAGCTCACCCGCGGCCTCGGTGCCGGCGCCAACCCCCTGGTCGGCGGCCAGGCGGCCGAGGACCACGCCGACGAGATCGAGGAGGTGATGAAGGGTGCCGACATGGTCTTCGTCACCGCAGGCGAGGGCGGCGGCACCGGCACCGGCGGCGCGCCCGTCGTGGCCCGCATCGCCCGCTCGCTCGGGGCGCTCACCATCGGCGTCGTCACCCGGCCGTTCGCCTTCGAGGGACGCCGCCGGATGGGCTCGGCCGACGAGGGCATCGCCCAGCTGCGCGAGGAGGTCGACACCCTCATCGTCATCCCCAACGACCGGCTCCTGTCGATCAGCGACCGCAACGTCTCGGTGCTCGACGCGTTCAAGCAGGCCGACCAGGTGCTGCTCCAGGGCGTCTCGGGCATCACCGACCTGATCACCACGCCGGGCCTGATCAACCTCGACTTCGCCGACGTGAAGTCGGTGATGGCCAACGCCGGCTCCGCCCTGATGGGCATCGGCTCGGCCCGGGGCGAGGACCGTGCGGTCGCCGCCGCCGAGATGGCGGTCTCCAGCCCGCTGCTCGAGGCCAGCATCGACGGCGCCCACGGCGTCCTGCTCTCGATCGCCGGCGGTTCCGACCTCGGCCTGTTCGAGATCAACACCGCCGCGGCCCTGGTCGCCGACGCGGTGCACCCCGAGGCCAACATCATCTTCGGCGCCACCATCGACGACGCCCTCGGCGACGAGGTCCGGGTCACCGTGATCGCCGCCGGGTTCGACGGGGGCACGCCCAAGCGCCGCGCCGAGGGCAGCACCCTGCGCCAGTCCCAGCCGGCAGCCCCCGTGGCCCAGCCCGAGGTCGCGGCCGTCGCCGCGCGCCCCGAGCCCCGGCCCGAGCCGGTCGAGCAGCGCGCCGAAGCCCCGCAGCAGCAGGCGCCGGCGGCCCCGCGTCCGCCGTCCCAGCCGGTCTACACCGACGACGACCTCGACATCCCCGACTTCCTGAAGTAGGTCGCGCTGTACTTCTTCCGCACCACCCTCGGCCCCGTCGAGCTGGCCTTCACCGACCGGCACGGCGGGGTCAGTGGCGTGCCGTTCGACTCGCTCAACCTGGCCTTCCACGAGGACGGCGACCGCACGGCGACCGCACGCAACCTCGACCTGGTGCTCGACGACTTCGCCCCGGGCTGCGGCACCGCGCGGCTGGCCGACCTGAGCCAGGTCCACGGGGCCGACGTCGTGCCGGCCGTCCCGGGCGGGCCGCGGCCCAGCGCCGACGGGGTCGTCACCAACGAGGCCGACGTCGTCCTGCTGGTCCGCGCCGCCGACTGCGTGCCGGTGCTGCTGGCCGACCCGGTCGCCGGCGTCGTCGGGGCCGCCCACGCCGGGCGCGCCGGGGTCGCGGCCGGGGTGGTCCCGCACACGGTCGCGGCGCTGCGCGACCTCGGGGCCCGCGACCTGACCGCGTGGATCGGCCCCCACGTGTGCGGCGCCTGCTACGAGGTCCCGCCCGACCTCCAGGCCGAGGTCGCGGCGCTCGTCCCCGCGACGCGGGCCACCACCTCGTGGGGCACGCCGTCGCTCGACCTCGGCGCCGGGGTGCGCGCCCAGCTCGAGGCCGAGGATGTCACCGTGGTCGACGTGTCCGCCTGCACCCTCGAGTCGCCCGACCTGTTCTCCCACCGGCGTGACGGCGCCGGCTCCGGGCGCCTCGCCGGCCTGATCCGGACGACCGCCCGATGACCGCCCGCAGCGACGAGGTCGCCGCCGGGCTGGCCGGCGTACGCCGCCGGATCGAGGCCGCGTGCGCCGACAGCGGCCGCGACCCCGCGGAGGTCACGGTCGTGGTCGTCACCAAGTTCTTCCCCGCCTCCGACGTACGGCTGCTCGCCGACCTCGGGGTGGCCCACGTGGGCGAGAACCGCCACCAGGAGGCGCAGGCCAAGTCCGCCGAGTGCGCCGACCTCGGCCTCACCTGGCACTTCATCGGCGGGCTGCAGAGCAACAAGGCCGCCGCCGTGGCCGCCTACGCCGACGTCATCGAGTCGGTCGACCGCGCCAAGCTCGTCGCGGGTCTCCAGCGGGGGGCCGAGGAGCGCTCGCACGACGTCGACGTCCTCCTGCAGGCCAGCCTCGACGCGCCCGGCGCCGAGGGGCGCAGCGGTGCCGACCCGGCCGACCTCGCCGCGCTCGCGACGGCCGTGACGCAGGCGCCGAACCTCCGGCTGCGGGGGCTGATGGCCGTCGCCCCCCGCGACGAGGAACCCGCCGCGGCGTTCGCACGGCTGGCCGAGGTGCACCGCGGGCTCGTGGCCGACCACCCCGGCGCGACGCTCCTGTCGGCCGGGATGAGCGGTGACCTCGAGGAGGCCGTCCGGGTCGGTGCGACACACGTGCGCGTCGGGTCCGCGGTCCTCGGTTCGAGGCCCCCGGTGAAGTAGTGTCCGAAGAGGCTTCCAGCAGTCAGTCGAGCGAAACGAGTGAAGTGGTATGAGCGGCGCGATGCGCAGGATCGGTGAGTACCTCGGCCTGCTCGAGGACACCGGTCGCTACGACGACTACGACCAGTACGACGACCAGACCCAGGAGACCGAGCCGGTCCAGGCCGCGCGTCCCACCCGGGCCGAGCGCCGCCAGGAGCGGCCCGAGCGCGTCGAGCGTGTCGAGCGCACCGGGTCCCACCCCGCTCCGGTCGCCGACCTCGCCGAGCGCCGCCGTACGTCGCCGGTCGTCGCGCCCGTGGTGGCGCCGGCCCCGTCGGTCGCCGAGCTCTCGCGCATCATCACGCTGCACCCGCGCACCTACAACGAGGCCCGGGTGATCGGTGAGAACTTCCGCGACGGCACGCCGGTGATCATGAACCTCACCGAGATGGACGACAACGACGCCAAGCGCCTCGTCGACTTCGCCGCCGGGCTGGTCTTCGCCACCCGCGGCACGATCGAGCGGATCACCAACAAGGTCTTCCTGCTGTCCCCGGCCAACGTGTCGGTGGCGGCCGAGGACAAGCAGCGGATCGCCGACGGCAGCAGCGGGTTCTTCAACCAGTCCTGACCCAGCGGGCGACAGGCGGGCGGTGCCCCCCCGCCCGTCGTCGTTCCACGCGCTCCGCACCGCGCGGCGCCCGGCCGCCGAGACCTTGGGGTCCGGCCGCTAGGCTCGCCGACGCCCCGCCCTCCGACAGCTAGGACACTCCACCCGTGATCGCCGCGCAGGTCCTCTACGGACTGATCTGGGTGTTCATCGGCTGCATGTGGGTCCGCTTCATCGTCGACTGGGTGCAGGTCTTCGCCCGCTCGTGGAGCCCGCACGGGATCCTGCTCGTGGTCCTGGAGTTCACCTACTCCGTCACCGACCCGCCGATCAAGGCGCTGCGCCGGGTGATCCCGCCGTTGCGGCTGGGCAACTTCGCCCTCGACCTGAGCTTCCTGATCGTCTTCATCGGGGCCTACGTCGCCCACCAGCTGGTCCGCAGCTTCCTGCTGTAGGGATCGGCGCCGGGGCCACCACCTCGTCCCGTCCGGCACACCGGGTCACACCTGCACCAACCAGGCGCTAGGGTTCTCGGGATGCACCCGGGACGCCTGCGCCCGGTTCCCGCACCACGACCTGCACCACCGACAAGAATCGAGCGAAGTCATGCCGCTGACGCCTGAGGACGTGAGCAACAAGCGATTCACGCCCGTCCGGCTCCGTGAGGGCTACGACATGGGCGAGGTCGACCAGTTCCTCGACGAGGTCGAGGCCGAGCTCGCCCGGCTCACCCGCGAGAACGACGACCTGCGCGCCAAGCTCTCCGCCGCCCAGTCCGGGGCCCCCGCCCCGCAGCAGCAGGCAGCGCCGGAGCCGCCGCCGATGACCTTCGAGAAGGCGCCCGAGCCGCCGGCCCCCGTCGCCGCCCCGACGCCGCCGCCGGCCGCTGCGCCCGCGACGACCGAGATCAAGACGATCCGCGTCGAGACGGTCCCCGAGGCGTCCAACGCCGCGGCCCGGCTGCTCGAGATCGCCACCCGCAACGCCGACGAGCTCGTCGACGACGCCAAGAACGAGGCCGACAAGATCATCGGCGAGGCCCGCACCAAGGCCGAGCGGCTCGACGTGGAGTCCAAGGGTCGCGCCGACCGCCTGGAGTCCGACGCCCGCACCCGCGCGCAGATGCTCGACGCCGAGACCGCCGAGCGGCGCACGCAGCTCTTCGGCGACCTCGAGAAGGAGCGCGACAAGCTCAGCATCGAGGTCGAGAACCTGCGCTCGTTCGAGCGCGAGTACCGGTCGCGGCTCAAGAGCTACTTCACCCAGCAGCTCGAGGCGCTCGTCGCCGGCGGCAGCACCGAGCCGCCCGAGGAGGCGCCCGCCCCCAAGCGGCTCCGCTCGATCCTCGGCGAGGAGGAGGGCTGAGGCCCACCTGATCGTCCGAGCGACGACACCAGCACCACCGAGAGAGCCACCCCGTCCGCGGGGTGGCTCTCTCGGTGTGTGGAGGGGGAGTCCGTCACTTCCGGTGGACGAACCGCGGAGCCGGTCGTTGAGACCCTCGTCACCAGCCGCTACCGTTCGTGCCGCCCGTGGCACCCCGCAGCGGCCACGGCCAGGGAAGGACCGAGGTCCCGATGGTTCGCAGCGCACGCAAGCTCACGCAGGTCGCCCGCAAGGCGCTGACCCGGACCACCAAGTCGGCGGCCGCCGCGGCCGGGGCCGCCGTCCCCGCCTCCCGGAAGGCGGCACCCGCCAAGAAGACGTCCTCGGCGAAGAAGGCGGCGCCGGCCAAGAAGGCGACGCCGGTGAAGAAGGCGGCGCCGGTGAAGAAGGCGACGCCGGCTGCGAAGAAGGCGCCGGCTGCGAAGAAGGCCGCCCGGGTCGACAAGGCGCCCACGGCGAAGAAGGCCGCGCCCACCAAGAAGGCGCCTGCCAAGAAGGCGCCCGCCACGAAGGCGACCACCACGAAGGCGGCGCCGGCCACGAAGTCGGTCGCGACGAAGACCCCCGTGGCGAAGAAGGCGGCGCCCGCGGCGAAGAAGGCGGCGCCCGCGCCGAAGACCGCGCCGGCGAAGAAGACTGCGGCCGCGACGAAGAAGGCGGCGCCCGCGACGAAGACCGCACCCGCGACGAAGGCGGCGCCCGCGACGAAGGCGGCTGCAACGAAGAAGGCGGCACCCGAGACGAAGGCGGCGCCGGCGAAGAAGACCGCGCCCGCGAAGAAGTCGGCGCCGGGTGCCCTCGTCGTCCAGGCGGGGGAGTCGGCCTGGACCCGGGCCGAGCTGAAGGAGGTTCTCGACGAGCTGCACGAGCAGACCACCCACAGCGAGGAGATCGTGACGGCGATGGAGACCGAGCTCGCCGGGCTGCTGCGCGACTCCGGGGACGGCGCCGGCCAGGACCAGGCCGACCTCGGCGCCTCCAGCTTCGAGCGCGACCACGAGCTGACCGTGCTGAGCAACGAGCGCGACAAGCTCGCCCAGATCGAGCGGGCCCTGGCGCGCATCGACGACGGCACCTACGGGGTCTGCGAGTCCTGCGGGAACCCCATCGGGAAGAATCGGTTGATGGCATTCCCGCGTGCCACACTGTGCATGACATGCAAGCAGCGCGAGGAACGCCGGTAGGCCCTGCCCCGACCCGGCTCCGCCTGGCCTTCGGAGCAGTCGCCCTCACGGCGTACGCCGTCGACCAGGTCTCCAAGATCCTGGCCGTCCGGCACCTCGAGGACCGCGCCGACGTCCGCGTCCTGGGTGACGTGCTGCAGCTGACGCTGACCTACAACCCCGGTGCGGCGTTCAGCACCGGCACCGGCCTGACCCCGCTGATCAGCGTGGTCGCCATCCTCGCCACGCTGGCGGTGCTGTGGTACGCCCGTAAGGTCCGCAGCCCGCTCTGGGCCGTGGCGCTCGGGCTGCTGCTGGCCGGCATCACCGGCAACCTCACCGACCGGCTCCTGCGCGACCCCGGGCCGCTGCGGGGACACGTGGTCGACTTCCTCGAGCTGCCGAGCTGGCCGGTCTTCAACGTCGCCGACATCTGCATCAACGTCGCCGCCGGGCTGATCGTGCTGCAGGCCTTCCGGGGCGTCCACGTCGACGGCACCCGCGGCGACGACGAGCCCGACACCACCGATGACGACCGCGCCGGCGACGCCGTCCAGGAGCGCGCCGAATGACCTCCTCCGACCTCCGCAGCCTCCGGGTCCCCGACTCCCTCGCCGGGGAGCGCGTCGACTCGGCGATGGCGCAGCTGTTCGGGCTCTCCCGCACCCGGTCCGCCGAGCTCATCGCCCGCGGGCTGGTCCTGGTCGACGGCGCGGCGGTGAGCAAGAGCGACCGGGTGCTGCCCGGCGTCCAGCTCGACGTGGAGATCCCGGTCGAGGCCGACCCGCTCGAGATCGTGCCCGAGGTCGTCGACGGGATCGGCATCATCCACGACGACGAGTCCATCGTGGTGATCGACAAGCCCGTCGGGGTCGCCGTGCACCCCTCGCCCGGCTGGTCGGGTCCCACCGTGGTCGGACACCTCGCCGGGGCCGGCTTCCGGATCGCGACGTCGGGCGCCTCCGAGCGGCAGGGCATCGTGCAGCGCCTCGACGTCGGCACGTCGGGCGTGATGGTGATCTGCAAGTCCGAGCACGCCTACTCGGTGCTCAAGAACGCCTTCCGGCACCGGACCGTCGACAAGACCTACCACGCGCTGGTGCAGGGCCACCCCGACCCGCACGAGGGCACCATCGACGCCCCGATCGCCCGGCACCCCGGCGCCGACCACCGCTTCGCGGTGCTCGACGGCGGCCGGCCGAGCGTCACCCACTACTCCACCCTCGAGGCCCACCGCTTCGCCAGCCTGCTCGAGGTGCACCTCGAGACCGGGCGCACCCACCAGATCCGGGTGCACATGTCGGCCCTGAAGCACCCCTGCGTCGGTGACCTCACCTACGGCGCCGACCCCACCCTCGCCAGCCGGTTCGGCGTGACGCGGCAGTGGCTGCACGCCGTCAAGCTCGGCTTCGTGCACCCCGACACCGGCGCGTACGTCGAGTACGAGTCGCCGTACCCCGACGACCTCGCCCGCGCCCTCGACGTCGTCCGTGCCGCCGACTGACGCTGCCGAGGTCGTCCTCCGCCCGGCCGGGCCCGACGACGTGACGGCCGTGGCCGCGGTCCACCTGGCGGCCCGCCGGGCCGCCCCCATGCCCCCGGGCGTGCACACCGACCTCGAGGTCCACGCCTGGCTGGCCGCTCGGCTGGCCGAGGACGAGACCTGGGTCGCCGAGGCCGACGGCCAGGTCGTCGCCTACCTGCGGATGACCGCCACCTGGCTCGACGACCTCTACGTGCTGCCGTCCCACGCCGGACAGGGCATCGGCTCGGCGCTGCTGGACCTGGCCAAGGCCCGCCGCCCCCGGGGCTTCTCCCTGTGGGTCTTCACGTCCAACACCCCCGCCCGGGCCTTCTACACCCGCCACGGCCTCGTCGAGCGCGAGCACACCGACGGCAGCGCCAACGAGGAGCGGGCCCCCGACCTCCGGATGAGCTGGGACGGCCGCTGACCCCGAGACCAGCGTCGTCGTACGACGGCCGATCACCGACGGTGGTCGAGCCGCGGGGACGAAGTCTCCGCGAGTCGAGACCCCCGCAGCGTGGGCACCCGCCGTTCCCGACGCTGGTCGAGGAGGCCGGCCACGGCCGTCTCGAGACCACCGCAGGCGGGCACCTCGCCGGGTCTCGACTCGGGCTCGCTGGCGCTCGCCCGGCTCGACCAGCGTGGGTCACCGACGGTGGTCGAGCCGCGGGGACGAAGTCTCTGCGAGTCGAGACCCCCGCAGCGTGGGCACCCGCCAGCACCGACGCTGGTCGAGGAGGCCGGCCACGGCCGTCTCGAGACCACCGCCGGCGGGCACCTCGCCGGGTCTCGACTCGGGCTCGCTGGCGCTCGCCCGGCTCGACCAGCGTGGGCCCCCGACGGTGGTCGAGCCGCGGGGACGAAGTCTCCGCGAGTCGAGACCCCCGCAGCGTGGGCACCCACCAGCACCGACGCTGGTCGAGGAGGCCGGCCACGGCCGTCTCGAGACCACCGCAGGCGGGCACCTCGCCGGGTCTCGACTCGGGCTCGCTGGCGCTCGCCCGGCTCGACCAGCGTCGTCGTACGACGTCCGGCCACCGACGGAGCGTCGTACGACGGCCGATCACCGACGGTGGTCGAGCCGCGGGGACGAAGTCTCCGCGAGTCGAGACCCCCGCAGCGTGGGCACCTGCCGTCACCGACGCTGGTCGAGGAGGCCGGCCACGGCCGTCTCGAGACCTGCGCCGGTCGATTTCCTGCCGGGTCGGTGGTGCGGGCCGAAGGCCCGCTGCGGGGGTTTCGACGCGCGGTCGCGACCTCGTTCCTCGGTCGCGCGCTTGCTCAACCTGCGCCCGCGACGCCGCGTGCTCGTGCCTCGCACGCGGCTGCGGGCTTGCTCGACCTGCGCCCGCCCACGCCGGCCGCTCGTTCCTCGCGGTCGACTGCGGGCTTGTCGGTGGTTCCTGTCAGGATCGTCGCGACGGCTCGCGTAGGCTGATGTCCTTCCCTCGGGACCGACGCGCTTCCCCCGCCGTCCCGGACTCACCCAGCGCTCCGGCCCCCCGCCGCAGTACGGCGTGAGCCTGCCCGCAGCCCGCCCGACCACGACCCGAGGAGCGCCCCACCCGATGTCGACCGGCCCCGGTGCCAGCGCGGACTTCGCCCACCTGCACGTCCACACCGAGTACTCGATGCTCGACGGCGCGTCCCTGCTCGACGGGCTCTTCGAGCGGGTCAACCAGCTCGGCATGTCGTCGATCGCGATGACCGACCACGGCAACCTGCACGGCGCCTACGACTTCTGGTCCAAGGCCCGCAAGCACGGCGTCCGGCCGATCATCGGGATCGAGGCCTACCTCACCCCGCAGACCCACCGCAGCGAGCGCCGCCGGGTCCGGTGGGGCACCGGCGGGCCCGCCGAGGAGGGCGGCAACGACGTCGCGGGTGGCGGCGCCTACACCCACATGACGATGTGGGCCGAGAACACCAAGGGGATGCACAACCTGTTCCGGCTCTCGTCGCGCTCGAGCCTCGAGGGCTACTACTACAAGCCGCGCGCCGACCGTGAGCTGCTCCACGAGCTCTCCGACGGCCTGATCGCCACCACCGGGTGCCCGTCGGGGGAGATCCAGACCCGTCTGCGCCTCGGCCAGTACGACGAGGCCGTCAAGTCCGCCGCCGAGTTCCAGGACATCTTCGGCAAGGACAGCTTCTTCCTCGAGCTGATGGACCACGACATCGACATCGAGAAGCGGGTCCGCGACGACCTGCTGCGCCTGGGCAAGCAGCTCGGCATCCCGCCGGTCGCCACCAACGACTCCCACTACAACAACCCCGAGGACGCCGAGGCGCAGGACGCCCTCATCTGCGTCGCCTCGGGCCGGCGGCTCTCCGACACCAACCGGCTCAAGTTCGACGGCGGCGGCTACTACATCAAGTCGGCCGCCGAGATGCGCGAGCTGTGGGCCGACCGGTTCGGCATGCCCGAGGCCTGCGACAACACCCTGGCGATCGCCGAGCGCTGCGACGTCGAGTTCACCGAGTCCACCGGTGGCTACATGGCGCGCGCCGACATCCCGGCCGGCGAGACCGAGGAGTCCTGGTTCGTCAAGGAGGTGTGGCGGGGGATCGAGCACCGCTACCCCGGCGACAAGCTCACCGCCGACGTCAAGGACCGCGTCGACATGGAGCTCAGCGTCGTGGCCGCCAAGGGCTACTGCGGCTACTACCTCGTGGTCGCCGACTTCATCCAGTGGGCCAAGCGCAACGGCATCCGGGTCGGTCCCGGTCGCGGCTCCGGCGCGGGGTCCATCGCGGCCTACGCGTTGAGCATCACCGACCTGTGCCCCCTCGAGCACGGCCTCATCTTCGAGCGGTTCCTCAACCCCGAGCGCCCCTCGATGCCCGACTTCGACATCGACTTCGACGAGCGCCGGCGCGTCGAGGTGATCCAGTACGTCACCCAGAAGTACGGCAGCGACCGGGTCGCCTACATCGCCACCTTCGGCCGGATCAAGGCCAAGCAGGCGATCAAGGACGCCGCCCGCGTGCTCGACCACGGCTTCGCGATCAGCGACCGCATCACCAAGGCCCTGCCGGCCGACGTGATGGGCAAGGGCGTGCCGCTCAAGGAGCTGTTCAACGACAAGCACAAGCGCTACGGCGAGGGCGGCGAGTTCCGCCAGCTCCACGACTCCGACCACGACGTCCGCACCATCTACAAGACCGGGCTGGGGCTCGAGGGCCAGATCCGCCAGTGGGGCGTGCACGCGGCCGGCGTGATCATGTCCAGCGAGCCGCTCGTCGACATCGTGCCGATCATGAAGCGCGAGCAGGACGGCGCGATCATCACCCAGTTCGACTACCCGATGTGCGAGGCGCTCGGGCTGGTCAAGATGGACTTCCTGGGGCTGCGCAACCTCACCGTCCTCGACGACGCGGTGCGCAACATCAAGGCCAACCGCGACATCGACGTCGTGCTCGAGGAGCTGACGTTCGACGACCAGCCCACCTACGAGCTGCTCGCGCGCGGCGACACCCTCGGTGTCTTCCAGCTCGACGGCGGGCCGATGCGCTCGCTGCTGCGCTCGATGCGTCCCGACAAGTTCGAGGACATCTCCGCCGTCGGCGCGCTCTACCGCCCCGGCCCGATGGGCGCCGACTCCCACAACAAGTACGCCCGCCGCAAGAACGGCCGCGAGCCGATCGACCCGATCCACCCCGAGCTGGAGGAAGCCCTCGAGCCGGTGCTGGGGGAGACCTACGGCCTGATCGTCTACCAGGAGCAGGTGATGGCGATCGCCCAGGCGCTGGCCGGCTTCAGCCTGGGCCAGGCCGACAACCTGCGGCGCGCGATGGGCAAGAAGAAGAAGGAGGAGCTCGACAAGCAGTACGCCGGCTTCCAGGGCGGGATGCTCGAGCGCGGCTTCTCCCAGGAGGCGATCTCCACGCTGTGGGAGGTCCTCCTCCCCTTCTCCGACTACGCCTTCAACAAGGCCCACTCCGCGGCCTACGGCGTCGTGTCCTACTGGACCGCCTACCTCAAGGCCAACTACCCGGCCGAGTACATGGCGGCGTTGCTCACCTCGATGCGCGACGACAAGGACAAGTCGGCGATCTACCTCAACGAGTGCCGCCGGATGAAGATCCAGGTGCTCCCGCCCGACGTCAACGAGTCCGCAGCCGACTTCACCCCGGTCGGGCGCGACATCCGCTTCGGCCTCACCGCCATCCGCAACGTCGGCTCCAACGTCGTCGACCAGGTCGTCGCCGCCCGCACCGAGAAGGGGCGCTTCGCCGACTTCGGCGACTTCATGTCCAAGGTCCCCGTCCTGGTCTGCAACAAGCGGGTCATCGAGTCGCTGATCAAGGCCGGCGCGTTCGACGACATGAAGCTGCGGCGCCGTGCCCTGGTCGCGATCCACGAGACCGCCGTCGACCAGTACGTCGACATCAAGCGCAACGAGGCGATCGGCCAGGACTCCCTGTTCGCCGCGCTCGACGACGCCGACGACGGCGGGTTCGGCGTCAGCGTCGCGATCCCCGACATCGACGAGTGGGACAAGATGACGCTGCTCGGCCACGAGCGCGACATGCTCGGCCTCTACGTCTCCGACCACCCGCTGCTGGGCCTCGAGCACGTGCTCTCGGTGGGCACCGACTGCACCATCGGCCAGCTGATGCTCGACGAGGACCGCCCCCACGGCAGCACCCTGACCATCAGCGGCCTGGTCACCTCGGTCAACCGGCGGATCACCAAGCGGGGCGACGCCTGGGCCACGATCACCCTGGAGGACCTCGACGGCGCCATCGAGGTGCTGCTGTTCCCCAGCTCCTACCAGCTCGCGGCGCCGTTCCTGCAGGAGGACGCGATCCTGCGGGTCAAGGGTCAGCTCTCCCGCGACAAGGACCAGCCCGAGCTGCGCGGGCAGGAGGTGTCGATGCCCGACATCTCCGAGGGCTCGACGGGCCCCGTGACGATCAGCCTGCCCTCGACCCGCTGCACCGCACCGGTCATCGAGCAGCTCAAGGACGTCCTGGGCACCCACCCCGGGCTGACCGAGGTGCGGCTGCGGCTGCTCTCGCGGCAGTCGACGAAGGTGATGCGCCTCGACGACCGGCTGCGGGTGACCCCGACCCCCGCGCTCTTCGCCGACTTGAAGCAGCTGCTCGGACCGGGTTGTCTGACGGGGTGACCACCGACCTGCCCACGAGCGCGGTGCCGTCCGCGACCCGCCGCCGGTGGTCCGCCCCGCGGGCCTGGCGACGTCCCGCGATCGAGGCGGTCGCGGTGGTCGTGGTCTTCGCCGTGGTCGGTGCCTCGGCCGGCTGGTGCTGGTTCGAGCTGTGGGACCCGCCGCGCGGGGCCGTCCAGGACGGCACCTGGCTCTACTCCAGCCTGGCCGAGATCGAGGGGGAGTTCTCCGCGACCGGTCTGTACGTCGTCATCGGCGCCCTCGCCGGTCTGCTGCTGGGGGTCGTCGCCGCCTTCACCTGCCGGGCGTCCGAGCTGGTGACCCTGCTGGCCGTGGCCGCCGGCAGCGCCCTCGCCGCCTACCTGGCCTACCGGGTCGGCCTCGCCAGGAGCCCGCTCGACCTGCGCGGGCTCGCCCCCGGCCTGGCCGACGGCACCGAGCTGCCGGGCACCATCGGGGTCGACGGCCGGTCCCCGTTCGTGGCCTGGTCGGTCGGGGGCCTCGTCGGCCTCGCCACCACCTACCTGGTCACCGGCTCGGCCGGCGCCGGCATCGACGCGGCTCGCCCCTTCGACGACCCGCGCCGCACGACCCCCGACGACTGAGCACCCGAACTCACCACGAAGGCCGGTCAGGTCGAGCAGACTGCTGCCACGACGTGGTTGCCCCGGAACCGGGACGGGTAGACGGGCGTCGTACCCCTGTTCCCCTCCACCGCGGTCGCGCGTCCTGGCCGCTCCCAGCCGAAAGCGGGTTACTGCGATGTCCAGCAACCTCCCACCCACAGGACCTCCGAGCAGCCCACCGCCGTCGGGCCCCCCGCCGTCGGGCCCCCCGCCGTCGGGCCCCCCGCCGTCCGGCCCCCCGCCGTCCGGCCCCCCGCCGTCCGGCCTGCCGCCGTCCGGCCCGCCCGAGTTCCTCGACAGCGGCGCGGGCGGCCACGTGCCGCCCCACCAGCCCGGGGGTGCGTCCTCGGGCGGCGGCAGGCGCAAGGGCCTGCTCGTCGGCGGCGGTGTGGTGGGGGCGCTGGCCGTCGCCGGCGGGGCGTTCGCGGTCTACCAGGTGGTCTTCGCCACCGGTCCGCAGCCCGCCGAGGCGCTGCCGGACTCGACGATCGCCTACGTCAGCGTCGACCTCGACCCCAGCGGCAAGCAGAAGCTGGAGGCGCTCGACACCCTGGAGAAGTTCCCTGCGTTCGCGGAGAACGTCGACGTCAGCAGCGACGACGACCTGCGCCAGGTGCTCTTCGAGTACGTCCAGGACGAGTCCGGCGCCTGCGGCGACCTGTCCTGGGACGACGAGGTCGAGCCCTGGCTCGGCAACCGGTTCGGGTTCGCGGCGGTCGACGTCGGCAAGGAGGTCGCCGGCAACGACGACGGGATCGCGCCCGTCTTCGTGCTCCAGGTCGAGGACGGTGACGCGGCCGAGGAGGGCCTGGAGAAGGCCAGGTCGTGCGTCGTG
This sequence comes from Nocardioides sp. WJ219, assembly GCF_058559815.1. Classification (NCBI taxonomy): domain Bacteria; kingdom Bacillati; phylum Actinomycetota; class Actinomycetes; order Propionibacteriales; family Nocardioidaceae; genus Nocardioides; species Nocardioides sp. WJ219. Next base: position 306,524 of record NZ_JBZUJV010000002.1, on the reverse strand, counting down.
GACGAGGACGACACGTCCACCGACGGCGCCAGCGAGGAGGAGGACGAGCCCTCCGACCCGTTCGGCTGGTCGGTGCAGGGCGACTGGGTGATCATCGCCGAGGACGACGACATCGCCACCGCGGTGACCGACGCCGCCGACGAGGCACCGCTCGCCGACGACGGCGACTTCGAGAAGTGGACCGAGGCCGCCGGCGACGCCGGCATCCTCACCGCCTACGTCGCGCCGGAGGCCGGCGAGCTGATCGCCCGGGCCGTCGAGAGCCCCTTCTTCGGCGACGACGAGGTCTGCGCGGCGTCGCCCACCCTCCCCAGCGACGGCCCGGCCGACGAGCCGACCTACGGTGACGAGGAGTACGACTTCGAGGCCTCCTGCGGCGACGGCGCGTCCAGCGACGAGTCGGGTGAGGACGAGTCGGACCAGGCGCTCAAGGAGATGTTCGCCGACTTCGAGGGCGCCGCGCTCACCGTCCGCTTCGACGACGGCGGCGTCGAGGTCGAGTCGGCGTCCAGCGTCGACTTCCTCGGCCTCGACAAGATCTACGACACCGACGGGGGCGACGACGTCGTCGCCTCGCTGCCCGACGACACCGCGATCGCGGTGGGCATGGGCTTCGAGGAGGGTTGGTTCACCGCCGTGACCGACTACGTCGAGACCCTGGGCGGCGACATGCTCGACGTCGAGGAGGCCATCGCGACGCTCGAGGCGGAGACCGGGCTCGAGCTGCCCGAGGACGCCGAGACCCTGACCGGCGAGTCGGCCGCGCTCGCCATCAGCGGCGACTTCGACCCCGAGGCGCTCGAGGACGACCCGACCGGCCAGCCGCTCGGCCTCAAGGTCAAGGGCGACCCCGGCGCGATCACCGACGTCATCGACCGGCTCCTGGAGAACCCCGAGGTCGGCGACGAGGTCAAGGACACCTTCGCCTACCAGTCCGACGACGAGCACGTGGTCGCCGGCTTCTCCGAGGAGTGGAGCGACCAGCTCCTCGAGGGCGGTGACCTCGGCGAGACCAGCGCCTACCGCGACGTCGTGCGCAGGTCCGACGAGGCCGCCGCGGTGGTCTACGTCAACTTCGAGACCGGCGACTGGCTCCAGCGCGCCGTCGAGGCCGAGGACGCCGGCGAGGAGGTGCTCGAGAACATCGCTCCGCTCCGCGCCTTCGGCATCTCGGCCTGGACCGACAGCGACGACGTCTCGCACAGCGTGATGCGGCTGACGACCGACTGACGGGTGGCCGACCCCGGCCGCCGCGTCAGGGGCGGGCGATCGGGGCGGTGGTGGCGCCGGTGACCGAGACCAGGTCGGCGGGGGCGAGCTCGAGGTCGAGGCCGCGGCGCCCACCCGACACCAGGACGGTCGGGTGGTCGAGGGCGCTGACGTCGACGACCGTGGGGTGCGCGCGCTTCTGGCCGACCGGCGAGATCCCGCCCACGACGTACCCGGTGGCGCGCTCGGCGGCCGCCGGGTCGGCCATCTGCGCCTTGCGGCCCCCGACCGCCCGGGCCAGGGCCTTGAGGTCGAGCTGGCCGGTGACCGGGACGACGCCCACGACCAGTCGGCCGTCGACGTCGGCCAGCAGGGTCTTGAGCACCCGGGCCGGATCGACCCCGAGGGCCTCCGCCGCCTCCAGCCCGTACGACGTGGCGCGCGGGTCGTGGGTGTACTCGCGGGGGGTGAACCCGATGCCGGCCTGGCTGAGGGCGACGGTGGCGGGGGTGCCGCCGTGGGGCTTGGTCTTCTTGGCCACGGGTCTTTGTCTACCGGGTCTGGGTCGGCGTTGCCCGGACCCGCACCGGGTCTCGACGCGCCCGCACGGCTTCGCAGGGTGTCTGCTCGCTCAGTTCGGGTTCCAGCGGGTGCGGGCGACCTCGGTGGCCGGCAGCGAGGCGATCACGTTCATCGCGCGCAGCTCGGTGCGCAGCAGGTCGGTGACCAGCACGAGCCGCTCCTCGGCGTCGTCGGCCTCGAGGAGCGCCTGGCGCTCGGGGAGGGGCAGGGGGGCGCAGGCGGCGAGGGTCCAGGACAGGTACCCGGGGTCGCGGGGGAGGGCGCCCTCGTAGGGGTCGGACCGGATCTCCGAGAGGGCCTGGCGGTAGGCGGTGAACGTCGCGCGCGCCCGGTCGAGCACGTCGGGGTCGACGGTGGCCTCGGGCTCGGGCTTGTCGACCACGTGACCGACGGGGAACAGCCCGGTCGTGTCGAGCCGGTCGAGCTGGATCCGGCCCAGGCCGACCGCGACCACGTCGAAGGTGCCGTCGGGGTGGGACTCGACCTCGGTGAGCAGCGCCTTGCAGCCGACCCGGAACAGCGACTGCGCCCCGTGGTCACCGATCTCGTAGCCCTCGCGGATGCCGACCGACCCGAAGACCCGCTCGGTGGGGTCGTCGATGCGCAGCAGGTGGTGGACCATCGCCCGGTAGCGGTCCTCGAAGATCCGCAGCGGCACCGTGAGGCCGGGGAACAGCACCGAGTTCAGGGGGAACATCGGCAGCTCGAGGGTCACGCCGTCAACCTATACGCGCCCCGTCACCCCGAAGGGCGACGCACGACGGCCCGCGCCGTGATGCTCGGCACGCGTCAGGTCGCCGCCAGCAGCATCAGCGCCAGCGACACCTCGATCGAGGCGCCGAACACGTCGCCGGCCACGCCGCCGAGCCGACGTACGGCGCGCCGGACCAGCCAGGCGGTCGCCGCCAGGGCCGGCAGCACGCAGAGCGGGCCGCGCCACCACGGCAGGTCGGCGACGACGAGCACGGCCGTCACCACCCCGGTCAGCACGGTCCAGGCCAGCACGACGACCCACGGCGGCACCGCGCCGACGTACGTCGCGGCGAGGCCGGTCGAGCGGGTCGCGGGGATGCCGCGCGCCGACATCACCGTCGCCGCACCGCGTGCCACGCAGACCAGGACGCCGGCGACGAGCGGTCCCCACGGCAGCGACAGCAGCGCGGCGCAGGCGCCGACCTGGATGCCGAGCACCAGCACCAGGGCGGCCGCCCCGGCCGGCCCGGCGTCGCCCTGCTTCATCACCGCCAGCGAGCGCTCGGCGTCGTAGCCGCTGGTGAGCCCGTCGACGGTGTCGGCCAGGCCGTCGAGGTGGAAGGCCCGGCTGCCCAGGGCCAGCGCCGCGACCGCGAGCGCCGCCACCGCGACCGGGGCGAGGCCGAGCTCGCGCCCGCCCCACAGGAGCACGGCGACCAGCGCGCCGAGCGGCGCGACGAAGACCGGCGCGAGCACGATGCCGGGCACCGTGACGTCGCGGCCGAACGAGCGTGGGGGAGTGACCGGGATCGCGGTCAGCGTGCCGACCGAGAACCGCAGCACCTCCAGCGCCCTCACGACAGCACCTCGGCGAGCAGGGCGACGTCGCGCAGCAGCACCGCGGCCGACCGCACGAGGGGGACGGCGACGAGCGCGCCGCTGCCCTCGCCCAGGCGCATCCCCAGGTCGAGCAGCGGCTCGAGACCCAGCGCGTCGAGCGCGGCGACCTGGGCGGGCTCGGTCGAACGGTGCCCGGCGGCGCACCAGGCCGAGACGCCGGGTTCGAGCCGCTCGGCGACCAGCGCCGCAGCGAGCGTGACGACCCCGTCGAGCAGCACCGGTACGCCGCGGCGCGCCGCGCCGACGACGTACCCGGTCATCGCGGCGAGGTCGGCCCCGCCGAGGGCGGCCAGCGCCTCGACGGGGTCGGCGACCCGGCCACCCGCGCGCTCGACGGCCGCGCCGACCACGGCGACCTTGCGGGCGAGCCCGGCGTCGTCGACCCCGGTGCCGCGCCCGGTCACCTCCGCGGCCGGGAGGCCCAGCAGGGCGGCGACCAGGGCGGCGGCCGCGGTGGTGTTGCCGATGCCGACCTCGCCGACGACCAGCAGCTGGGCGCCGGCGTCGACCTCCTCGGCCGCGACCCGCTCACCGAGCGCGAGCGCGGCCCGCGCCTCCTCGGGGGTCACCGCGTCCTCGTGGTGGATGGCGCCGCTCGGTCGGCCCACCGACATGTCGAGCACCCGCACGGTGACGTCGTGCGCAGCGCCGAGAGCGGAGGCCACCGCGCGGCGCTCCGCCATCAGCCCGACCATCGCCGGCGTGACCTCGGCGGGGTAGGCGGAGACGCCGTGGGCGGCGACGCCGTGGTCGCCCGCGACCACGACGGCCCGCACCCGTTCCAGCGCCGGAGGAGGGCACGCGCCCTGCGTCGCGGCCCACCAGGTGGCGAGGTCGCCGAGCCGCCCGAGCGCCCCCGCGGGGGTGGCCAGCGACGCCAGTCGCTCCTCGGCCTCGGCGCGGACGGCGGCACTCGGGGGGCTGATCACCGCGTCACGGTAGTGAGCCCCGTCCCACCCGGCGCTGCCGGGTCGGAGGGGTGAGGCGACCTTCCCTAGAATCGAGCCATGATCCGCCGAATCGACCTGCGCGGTCGGACCCTGTCGTCGCCCGACGACTACCGGTCCGTCGTCCCCCGCGCCGACTTCGACGTCGAGGCGGCGGTCCCGGCGGTCCACGAGATCTGCGAGGCGGTCCGGGTGCGCGGCCTCGACGCGATCCTGGAGTACAACGCCCGCTTCGACGGCGGCACCGCCGGCGACGACGTCCGGGTGCCCCCGGCCGCCCTCGCCGCAGCGCTCGAGGAGCTCGACCCGGCCATCCGGGCGGGCCTCGACGAGTCGATCCGCCGGCTGCGGCTGACCTGCGCCGAGGAGCTCGAGACCGACGCGGTCACCGAGCTCGGCCCGGGCGCCGTCGTCACCCACCGCAAGGTCCCGGTCGACCGCGTCGGCCTCTACGTGCCCGGCGGCCTGGCCCCGCTGGTCTCCAGCGTCCTGATGAACGTCGTCCCGGCCCAGACCGCGGGCGTCGGCTCCATCGCGCTGGCCAGCCCGCCGCAGCGCGACTTCGGCGGCCTGCCGCACCCCACCATCCTCGCCGCGTGCGCGCTGCTCGGCGTCGAGGAGGTGTACGCCGTCGGCGGGGCGCAGGCGATCGCGATGTTCGCCTACGGCACCGGCCCGTGCCGCAAGGTCGACCTCGTCACCGGCCCCGGCAACATCTACGTCGTCACCGCCAAGCGGCTGCTCAAGGGTCTGGTCGGCATCGACTCCGAGGCCGGCCCCACCGAGATCGCCGTCCTGGCCGACGACACCGCCGAGGCGGCCCACGTCGCCGCCGACCTGGTCAGCCAGGCCGAGCACGACCCGCTCGCGGCCGCCGTCCTCGTGACGCCGTCCGAGCGGCTCGCCGACGAGGTGGAGGTCGAGCTCGACAAGCAGGTCCCCGCCACCAAGCACACCGAGCGCATCCGCACCTCGCTCACCGGGGCGCAGTCGGGCGTCGTCCTGGTCGACGACCTCGAGCAGGGCCTCGCGGTCGTCAACGCCTACGCCGCCGAGCACCTCGAGATCCAGACCGCCGACGCCGCGGCGTGGGCCGCCCGGGTCCGCAACGCCGGCGCGATCTTCGTCGGCCCGCACGCCCCGGTCAGCCTCGGTGACTACTGCGCCGGCTCCAACCACGTGCTGCCCACCGGTGGCTGCGCCTGCCACTCCTCGGGCCTGTCGGTGCGGGCGTTCCTGCGCTCCATCCACGTCGTCGACTACACCCGCGAGGCGCTCGCCGAGGTCGCCGACCACGTGGTCACGCTGGCCGAGGCCGAGGACCTGCCGGGTCACGGGGCCGCGGTCCGGGTCCGGTTCGAGGCCTGAGATGACCTTCCCGCCCCTGCGGGAGGAGCTGCGCGGCATCGAGCCGTACGGCGCCCCCCAGCTGGACGTGCCCGTCCAGCTCAACGTCAACGAGAACCCCTACGCGCCGTCGGTGGCCGTCGTCGCCGACATCGCGACGTCGGTCGCGCACGCGGCGACGACCCTCAACCGCTACCCCGACCGCGAGCTCACCGAGCTGCGCACGGCCCTGGCGGCCTACCTCGGGCACGACGTCCGGCCCGAGCAGGTGTGGGCCGCCAACGGCTCCAACGAGGTGATGCTGCAGCTGCTCCAGGCCTTCGGCGGCCCGGGCCGCACGGCGGTCAGCTTCGCGCCGACGTACTCGATGTATCCCGAGTACGCCCGCGACACCAGCACCCGCTGGGTCACCGGCCGGCGCGAGGACGACTTCAGCCTCGACCTCGACGCCGCGCGCGCCCTGGTCGAGGCCGAGCGACCCTCGGTGGTGCTGCTGCCCTCGCCCAACAACCCCACCGGCACCGCGCTGCCGCCCGAGGCGGTCACCACGCTGTGCGAGGCCGTCGGCGACACCGGGATCGTCGTGGTCGACGAGGCCTACGGCGAGTTCCGCCGTACCGGGACGCCGTCGGCGCTCGAGCTGCTGCCGGGGCGGCGCAACCTCGTGGTCACCCGCACCATGAGCAAGGCGTTCGCCGCCGCCGGCCTGCGCCTGGGCTACCTCGCCGCCGACCCGGCCATCTGCGACGCGATCCGCGTCGTCCGGCTGCCCTACCACCTCTCCGCCGTCACCCAGGCCGCCGCCCTGGCCGCCCTCCGGCACGCCCCCGAGCTGCTCTCGCGGGTCGACGACCTGCGGGCCGAGCGCGACGCGACGGTGACCTGGCTGCGCGCCCAGGGGCTCGAGGTCGCCGACTCCGACGCCAACTTCGTGCTCTTCGGCACCTTTGCCGACCGCCACCACGTGTGGCAGAACCTGCTCGATCAGGGCGTCCTGATCCGCGAGACTGGCCCCGACGGCTGGCTGCGCGTCTCGATCGGCACCGCCGAGGAGATGACCGTGTTCCGCGACGCCCTGACGTCCACCATGGCCCGCACGATGCCCGCACGATGAAGGAGCAACGATGACCCGCACCGCCCGTGTCGAGCGCCAGACGTCCGAGTCCAAGGTGCTGGTCGAGGTCGACCTCGACGGCTCGGGGCGCCACGACATCTCCACCGGCGTCGGCTTCTACGACCACATGCTCACCGCGTTCTCGCGGCACTCGCTGGTCGACCTGACCGTGCAGACCGCGGGCGACGTCCACATCGACGCCCACCACACGGTCGAGGACACCGCCATCGCGCTCGGTCAGGCGCTGCGCCAGGCACTCGGCGACAAGGCCGGCATCCGCCGCTTCGGCGACGCCACGGTGCCCCTCGACGAGGCGCTGGTCCAGGCCGTCGTCGACGTCTCCGGCCGCCCCTACTGCGTGCACACCGGCGAGCCCGAGGGCCAGCAGTACGTCGCCCTCGGCGGCTCCGGCGTGTCCTACCTCGGCTCCCTGACCCGGCACGTCTTCGAGACGCTGGCCTTCCACGGCCACCTCGCCCTGCACGTGCGGGTGCTCGCCGGGCGCGAGCCGCACCACCTGGTCGAGACGCAGTTCAAGGCCGTGGCCCGGGCGTTCCGCGACGCGATCGCGCTCGACCCCCGCGAGACGGGCATCCCCTCCACCAAGGGCGCACTGTGAATCCATCCGTCGTCGTCCTCGACTACGGCTCGGGCAACCTCCGCTCGGTCGTCCGCGCCGTCGAGCGCGCGGGAGCCGACGTGACCCTGACCTCGGACTTCCAGGCCGGGCTCGACGCCGACGGTCTCGTCGTCCCCGGCGTCGGCGCCTACGCCGCGTGCATGGCCGGGCTCCGCGAGGTCAAGGGCGACCGGCTGATCGGACGCCGCCTCGCCGGCGGCCGTCCGGTGCTCGGCATCTGCGTGGGCATGCAGGTGCTCTTCGAGCACGGCGTCGAGCACGGCGTCACCAGCGAGGGCTGCGCGGAGTGGCCGGGCACCGTCTCCCGGCTGCAGGCCGACGTCGTCCCGCACATGGGTTGGAACACCGTCCAGGCGCCGGGAGGGACCGGCCTGTTCGCCGGCATCGCCGACGAGCGCTTCTACTTCGTCCACTCCTATGCCGCACGCTCCTGGGACCTCGTCACCACCGGCCGCACCCAGGAGCCGCTGGTCACCTGGGCCGAGCACGGTGGCGACCGGTTCGTGGCCGCCGTCGAGAACGGCCCGCTCTGCGCCACCCAGTTCCACCCCGAGAAGTCGGGCGACGCCGGGGCCGCGCTCCTGCGCAACTGGGTCGGCGGACTCTGAGCCGTGGCCGCCGGGGAACGCGCCCGCCGTCGGGCCGAGCGCGAGCGCGAGGTCGCGCAGGCCGAGACCGCGCGCCTCGCCGACGCCGAGCGGGAGGCCCGCCGGGCCGCCCGGCGTTCGCGCCTGACGGGGTGGCTGCCGCGGTCGTCGGGCCAGGCCGGCACCCTCGCCGCCCGCCGCCGCCAGCAGACCGGCCTGGCGCTCGCGATGGTCGCCGCCGTCAACGTGCTGGTGTGGCTCGGCACCACCGACTGGCCGGCCCGGGTGTTCTTCCTGCTCCTGTCGCTCCTCCTCACCCCCATCGTCATCCACCTCCTGACCCGGAAATGAGCCCCGCGTGAGCCACCTCCAGCTGCTGCCCGCCGTCGACATCACCGAGGGCCGGGCCGTCCAGCTCACCCAGGGCGTCGCCGGCTCCGAGAGGGCCTACGGCGACCCGGTCGCCGCCGCGCGCCGGTGGCAGGACGCCGGCGCCGAGTGGCTCCACCTCGTCGACCTCGACGCGGCCTTCGGGCGCGGCACCAACCGCGAGCTGCAGGCCGAGATCGTGGGCGCCCTCGACATCGACGTCGAGATGAGCGGCGGCATCCGCGACGACGAGTCGCTCGAGGCGGCGCTCGCCACCGGCTGCCGGCGGGTCAACATCGGCACCGCCGCGCTGGAGTCGCCGGAGTGGTGCGCCCGGGTGATCGCCGAGCACGGCGACCGGGTCGCGATCGGCCTCGACGTCCGTGGCCGCACGCTGGCCGCCCGCGGCTGGACCCGCGAGGGCGGCGACCTCTACGAGGTGCTGGCGCGCCTCGACGCCGAGGGCTGCGAGCGCTACGTCGTCACCGACGTCAACAAGGACGGCATGCTGCAGGGCCCCAACCTGCAGCTCCTGCGGGACGTCTGCGCCGCCACCGACCGCCCGGTGATCGCCTCGGGCGGCGTCACGACGCTCGCCGACATCGAGGCCCTGATGGGCCTGGTCGACGACGGCGTCGAGGGCGCGATCGCCGGCACCGCGCTCTACGAGGGCCGGTTCACCCTCGAGGACGCGCTCGCCCTCACCCGGGGCACGTCGTGAGCCTCGCCGTCCGCGTCATCCCCTGCCTCGACGTCGACGCCGGGCGGGTGGTCAAGGGCATCAACTTCCTCGACCTGCGCGACGCCGGCGACCCGGTCGAGCTCGCCCGCAGCTACGACGCCGAGGGTGCCGACGAGCTCACCTTCCTCGACATCTCGGCCTCGCACGAGGGTCGCGCGACCACGATGGAGATCGTGTCCCGCTGCGCCGAGGAGGTGTTCATCCCGCTCACCGTCGGTGGCGGCGTGAGCAGCGTCGACGACGTCGACCGCCTGCTGCGCGCCGGCGCCGACAAGGTCGCGGTCAACACCGCCGCCATCCACCGGCCCGAGCTGGTCGCCGAGATCGCCGACCGCTACGGCAACCAGGTGCTGGTGCTCTCGGTCGACGCGCGCCGGGTCGCCGGACCCGCGCGGACGGCGTCCGGCTTCGAGGTCACCACCCACGGCGGCCGCAGGTCCGCCGGCCTCGACGCGGTCGAGTGGGCCGCGCGCGCCGCCGAGCTGGGGGCGGGGGAGATCCTGCTCAACGCCATGGACGCCGACGGCACCCAGGACGGCTTCGACCTCGACCTCCTGCGCCTGGTGCGCGAGGCGGTCTCGATCCCGGTCATCGCCTCCGGCGGCGCCGGCCGCGCCGACCACTTCGCGCCGGCCGTCGACGCCGGTGCCGACGCGGTCCTGGCCGCCACCGTCTTCCACTTCGGCACCCTGCGCATCCGCGACGTCAAGGACGCGCTGGTCACGGCGGGGCACCCGGTGCGCTGACCCGCGCCGACTTGACCTCGAGTGCACCTGAGGTCGTTGACTGGCGCTGCGGGCCCCGCCCGGGTGACCGCGACCGTCGGTCCCCGGGAATAGCCTGCCCGGGGCGGCGGGTTGCCGCCCGGGACCCCCGAGCCAGGAGCACCGTGACCGACACCGTCCAGCACGTCGACACCGACGACGTCGTCGACGACCCCGGCGCCGACGTCGACCACGACGGCGACGGCGACGGCGTCAGCGACCTGGGGCGCGGGTCGACCGGCGCGGGGTTCAAGGTGCTGTGGGTCGGCATCCGGCGCGAGCCCGTGGTCTTCACCCTGGCCACGCTCGGCAGCCTGCTGTTCGGCGCCCTCACCGTGGCCGACGCCTGGGTGCTCGGCTGGGCCACCGACGAGGTCGTGCTGCCGGCGTTCGAGACCGGCGAGGTCGAGGCGAGCCTGCTGTGGGCGGTGCTCGGGCTGTTCGTCGGGGTGGCGATCCTGCGCGCCGTCGGCATCGTCGCCCGCCGGGTCGGCGGCGGGATCATGTACTTCCGGCTGCAGGCCCACCACCGCCGCGCCGTCACCCGCCGCTACCTCGCGCTACCGCTCGAGTGGCACCAGCGGCACCCCACCGGCCAGCTGCTCTCCAACGCCAACGCCGACGTCGAGGCCGCGTGGGCGCCGATCATGCCGCTGCCGATGGCCGTCGGCACCGTGGCCATGATGGTCATCGCGGTCGCGCAGATGTTCGCCGCCGACCTGGTGCTGGCGCTGGTCGGGCTGATGGTCTTCCCGGCGGTGATCGCCGCCAACGTCGTCTACCAGCGCTACTCCCAGGGCTGGGTGACCCGCGCGCAGCAGCTGCGCGCCGAGGTCAGCGAGATCGCCCACGAGTCCTTCGACGGCGCCATGGTCGTCAAGACCCTGGGTCGCGAGGGCGAGGAGGCCGAGCGCTTCGCCCGCAAGGCCCATGAGCTGCGCGACGTCAACGTGCGGGTCGGCCGCATCCGTGCGGCGTTCGACCCCACCCTGGCCGCGCTGCCCAGCCTCGGGGTGCTCGTCGTCCTGGGGGTGGGGGTCTCCCGGGTGACCAGCGGCGCGGCGGCGCCCGGCGACGTCGTGACCGTCGCCTACCTGCTGACCATCGTCAGCTTCCCGATCCGCTCGATCGGTTGGGTGCTGGGTGAGTTCCCGCGCAGCGTCGTCGGCTACGAGCGCGTCGACCGGGTGCTGCGCAGCACCGGCGAGATGCCCTACGGCGTCGCCGAGGCGCCGTCGGCCACCGGGGGTGCCCGGCTCGAGGTCGACGCCCTCCACTTCGGCTACGTGCCCGGCCAGCCGCTGCTGCACGACCTGTCCTTCGTCGTCGAGCCCGGGCGCACGGTCGCCCTGGTGGGGGCGACGGCGTCGGGCAAGAGCACCCTGACCACCCTGCTGACCCGCCTCGTCGACCCCGATGCCGGCACGGTGCGGGTCGACGGGGTCGACGTCCGCGACCTCGCCCGCGGCGAGCTCGCCCGCGTCGTCTCGATCGTGCCGCAGACGCCGTTCCTCTTCGACGACACCGTCCGCGGCAACGTCACCCTCGGCCTCGACGTCCCCGACGAGGAGGTGTGGGCGGCGCTGCGCACCGCGCAGGCAGACGGCTTCGTCGCCGCGCTCCCCGAGGGCCTGTCCACCCGCCTCGGCGAGCGCGGCACCTCGTTGTCCGGCGGGCAGCGCCAGCGCATCTCGCTGGCCCGCGCCCTCGTGCGCCGGCCGCGACTGCTGGTGCTCGACGACGCCACCTCGGCCGTCGACCCCGAGGTCGAGGCCCGGATCCTGGCCGCGCTCCGCGAGGGCGGCCACGACAGCACCCTGGTCGTGGTGGCCTACCGCAAGGCGACCATCGGCCTGGCCGACGAGGTGCTCCACCTCGCCGACGGCCGCGTCGCCGACCGCGGCACCCACGCCGAGCTGCTGGCGCGCTCGACGGCGTACGCGCGGCTGGTCAACGCCTACGAGCAGGAGCACGAGCCCGAGGAGGTCCCGTCGTGACGGCCGTGCAGCCCGAGCGTGCCGCCTCCCACTCCGGCACCGCGATGACCACGGGGGAGGAGCTCGGCGCGATCGAGACCATCCGCCGCGGCATCCACCACTCGCCCGAGCTCAAGGAGGGGTTCGGCGTCACCCTGCTGCTCGCCGTCCTCGCCTCGGCCGGCCAGGTCGTGGTGCCGGTCGCCGTCCAGCAGACCCTCGACCGCGGCCTCGCCGGGCCGGACGGGCCCGACACCTCCTTCACCGTGCTGATGGCCTCCGTGGCGGGGGTGGCGGTGCTGCTGACCAGCGTGGCCAGCTACGGCATGACCAGTCGACTGTTCCGCACCGCCGAGCGCGGGCTGGCGACGCTGCGCACCAAGGCGTTCCGCCACGTCCACGACCTCCCGCTGCTCACCCAGAACACCGAGCAGCGCGGGTCCCTGGTCTCCCGGGTCACCAGCGACGTCGACCAGGTCAGCCAGTTCCTGGTCTTCGGCGGGCTGATCTTCGTGGTCAGCGTCGGTCAGGTGCTGATCGCGACCGTCGTGATGCTCGTCTACTCCTGGCAGCTGACCGTGGTGGTCTGGCTCTGCTTCGCGCCGCTGTTCCTCTCCTTGCGGTTCTTCCAGCGCAAGCTGTCCGAGGCCTACGGCGTCGTGCGTCGCCAGGTCGGCTCGATGCTCTCGGCGATCTCCGAGCCCGTCGTCGGGGCGTCGGTCGTCAAGGCCTACGCGGTCGAGGCCCGCACCCAGGCGCGCATCGACGAGGCCGTCGCGATCCACCAGCGCGCCAGCACCCGCGCCCAGGGCTTCACCGCGGTCTCGTTCTCCCTCGGCGGCCTCTCGGCGGGCCTGGCCAACGCCGGCGTCATCATCGTCGGCATCTGGCTCGGCTTCGACGGCGACATCAGCGCCGGCACGGTGCTGGCGTTCGCGTTCCTGGTGACCCTGTTCGTCGGGCCCGTGCAGATGGGCACCCAGATCCTCACCGACGCGCAGAGTGCGATCGCCGGCTGGCGCCGCGTGATCGGCATCCTCGACACCCCCGCCGACCTCGTCGACCCCGGCGCCGACGGCCACGAGCTGCCGCGTGGGCCGATCGACGTCCGCTTCGAGCACGTCGACTTCGCCTACCCCGGCGGCCCACCCGTGCTGCGTGACGTCGACCTGGCCATCGACGCCGGACGCCGCGTCGCGATCGTCGGCGAGACCGGGTCGGGCAAGTCGACGTTCGCCAAGCTGCTCACCCGCCTGATGGACCCCAGCAGCGGCGCCGTGCTCCTCGACGGCATCGACGTGCGCGACATCGCCGCCGGCTCGCTGCGGTCCGGGGTCGTGCTGGTGCCGCAGGAGGGCTTCCTCTTCGACGACACGATCACCGCCAACGTCCGCTACGGCCGGCTCCACGCCACCGAGGCCGAGATCCGCGCCAGCGCCGACGAGCTCGGTCTCGGCGACTGGCTGGCCGGCCTGCCCGACGGTCTCGAGACCCGCGTCGGCCAGCGCGGCGAGTCGCTGTCGGCGGGGGAGCGGCAGCTGGTGGCGCTGCTGCGGGCCCACCTGGCCGACCCCGACCTGCTGGTCCTCGACGAGGCCACCAGCGCGGTCGACCCGCGCCTGGAGATGCGCATCGGCCGGGCGCTGGAGCGCCTGATGTCGGGCCGCACCAGCGTCACCATCGCCCACCGCCTCTCCACCGCCGAGAACTCCGACGAGGTCGTGGTCGTCGACGACGGGCGGGTGGTGCAGCGCGGCCCGCACGCCGAGCTGGTCGCCCAGGAGGGCTCGGTCTACGCCGGGCTGCACCGCAGCTGGGTCTCGCAACAGGGCTCCGGGAGCCCGGCGAGCTCGCGAGCCGAGGTCCCGACCAGCGCCGCAGATTGAGGAGCGCTCGGCACACCGGGGAGCGCAGCGACCGGGTGTGCGACGCGTCTCGAGATCCCCGGGGCTGGTGTGGGGCAGTCACCCGGACGTCGGGCGCCCTGTTGAATGGACGACGTGAGTCTCGACCCCGCCATCGCCGACCGCCTCAAGCGCACCCCGGACCCCACGCCCGGGGGTGACGGCCGGGGCCTGGTCGCGGCGATCGCCCAGCAGCACGACACCGGTGAGGTGCTGATGCTCGGCTGGATGGACGACGAGGCGCTGCACCGCACGCTCACCACGGGCCGGGCGACGTACTGGAGCCGGTCGCGGCAGGAGTACTGGGTCAAGGGCGACACGTCGGGCCACGTGCAGCAGGTCCGGCAGGTCCGCCTCGACTGCGACGGCGACACCGTCCTGCTCGCGGTCGACCAGACCGGCGCGGCCTGCCACACCGGCGCCCGCACCTGCTTCGACGAGGGCCTCCTGGATGGCTGAGGCCTCGCGGCGTTCCACCTTCGGGCCCACCGTCGTCGGCGGGCTCGCGGCGGGCGTCGCCGCTGCCGTGATCGGCAACCGCGACTGGGTGCGCATCGACGACGGCGGCAACGGCGACGGCGCGTTCGCCTCGACGGTGTCGATCGGCGGCGACCTGACGGCCCCGCCGGTCACGGCGACGGCACTGGTGCTGCTCGCCTCGTGGGGCGTGCTGCTCGTCACGCGGGGGCGGGTACGACGCGGGGTCGCCTGGCTCGGTTTGGTGGCGGCGGTCGCCGTCCTCGGGTTCGCGGTCGCCGCCTGGCTGCGGCTCCCCGGCGACGTCGCCGACGACCTCGCCAACCTCGACGTCGAGGTCGGTCGCTCGGTCTGGGCCCACCTCGGGGTGCTGGCCGGCGTGGTCGCCGTGGCGACCGCGCTCCTGGCGGTCCGCGGCGTCGGCCGGTGGCCCGAGATGGGGCGCCGCTACGACGCCCCCGACGGCGGCGCGGCGCCCGCGCCCGACGCGTCGCCCGAGGAGCAGAGCAGCCTCGACCTGTGGAAGGCGCTCGACGAGGGTCGCGACCCGACGGAGGGGCCCCGCCCGTAGACTGGCGGCGTACCTGCCACACCGTCGTCCGCAGCCCCGAGGAGCCCCGCATGTCCGACAACCACGGCAACACCCCGGCCGCCTGGACCGCTGTCGCGGTCGCGCTGGTCGGCTTCGTCGTCGGCGCCGTGGGGCTGATGCTCGACCCGATCAGCTTCCCCGTCTTCTGGGTGGGGGTCGGGCTCAACGTCCTCGCCGGGGTGCTCTACGTGGTGATGGGCAAGATGGGTCTGCACGAGTCGAGCCACTGACCCCGTGACCGCCCCGGCGCTCCGGGCGCGGCACGGCCGTGCCCGCCGGGTGCTCGCGCCGGGTGCGACGATCGTGGGCCTCGGAGCGGCGACCGTGGCGCTGGCCCTGCGTGACCCGCACCAGAAGGGGTCGTGGGGCCTGTGCCCCAGCGCGGCGCTGGGCTTCGACTGTCCCGGCTGCGGCGGCCTGCGCGCCGTCAACGACCTCGCCCACGCACGGGTGCTCGACGCCGCGTCGAGCAACCTGTTCCTCGTCGCCGCGATCCCGGTCCTCGTCGCGCTCCTCGCCCGGTGGGCCCACGACGCGTGGCGCGGCACCGAGCGGCCCGCCTCGGCCCTCACGACGCCGCTGCTCGTGATGGCCGCCGTGGTGCTGGTGACGTTCACCGTGCTGCGCAACCTGCCGCCGTTCGGCTACCTCGCGGCCTGACCGGTCAACCCGGTCGGGGCGGGGCGGGCCGGCGGGGCCTCAGGCCGGCGAGAGCCAGGTCCACCCGGGCACGTTGCGCAGCGCCCAGTAGGTGAGCACGGCCGCCAGCAGCGCCCAGATCCAGCCGGCCGGGATGCGGGTGGGGTGGGGTGCGTCGCGGCCCAGCAGCCGCAGCCCCCAGCAGACCCAGGTGACGCCGAGGGCCACCACGGCCGCCAGGACCAGCGGGTTGCGCTGCAGCGCCCCGACCGGGTCGCCGTGCAGGAGCGCGTGCCCGGCGCGCAACGAGCCGCAGCCCGGGCAGTAGGCGCCGGTGACCGCGAGGAAGGGGCAGGTCGGGTAGTGACCGGGTTCGTTCGGGTCGAGCGCGAACAGCACGGCGGCGCCCCCGAGGGCACCCGCCGTCGTCACGGCGAAGCCCGCGACCGCGCGCCGACCCCGGTGGGTCGGCGGCGGCGCGGGCTCCGTGTCGGGGGCCGTGGCTCCCGAGGTGCTCACCGGTCGGCTCAGTCGTTGCCGCTGACGCCGATGGCGACGAACAGGATGATGTAGAGGATGCCGACGACGAGACCGGCGACCGCGCTCCAGATCGCGAACTGCTTGGCCTTGCGGGCCGACTCCTGGGCGCCGTGGGCGTCACCGGAGGCCCACTTGCCGTTGACCTGGGCGGCGAAGACGATCGAGACGACGCCGAGCGGCAGGCAGCACAGCACGGTGCTCAGGATCGCCCACACCAGGTTGTTGTTGGGGGGCGGGCCGGCCGGCTGGCCGCCGTAGGGGCTGCCGCCGCCGTAGGGATTGGAGGGCGGGGGTGCGCCGTAGCTCATGGGGTTGTCCTTCCAGTGGGCCTTGGAGGGTCCAAGGGGTCGCGGCTGACCCTAAGGGTTGCCGTGCCAGACTTCGACGAGAACACCCCATGTATTCAGCACCGGAGGAACTGGCGATGTCCGTGCTCGACGACCTGGTCGCGGGCGCCCGCCTCGACCTGGCCCGGCGCGAGGCGCGGCTGCCGCTCGCAGAGGTGCGGGCCGCGGCGGCCGACGCCCCTGCTCCGCGCGACCCGATGCCCCACCTCCGGGCACCCGGCTCGAGCGTGATCGCCGAGGTGAAGCGGCGCAGCCCCAGCAAGGGGCACCTGGCCGAGATCCCCGACCCCGCCTCGCTGGCCGTCGACTACGCGGCGGGCGGCGCGGCCGCGATCAGCGTGCTGACCGAGGAGCGCCGCTTCGGTGGCAGCCTCGACGACCTGCGGGCCGTCCGCGCGGCGGTCGACGTCCCGCTGCTGCGCAAGGACTTCATCGTCGAGACCTACCAGCTGGTCGAGGCCCGCGCGGCCGGCGCCGACCTGGCGCTGCTGATCGTGGCGGCGCTCGACGACGACACGCTGCGGCGCCTGCACGACGAGGCGCGGGGGCTGGGGCTGAGCGTGCTGGTCGAGGTGCACGACGAGGCCGAGACCGAGCGCGCCGTCGCGCTGGGCGCCGAGCTGGTCGGCGTCAACGCCCGCAACCTCAAGACCCTCGAGGTCGACCCCGATGTCTTCGGCCGGCTGGCGCCCCTGGTGCCCGCCGACCGGGTGCTGGTCGCCGAGTCCGGCATCACCGACGAGCGCGACGTCGCACGCTACGTCGCCGAGGGGGCGCGCGCCGTGCTGGTGGGCGAGGCCCTGGTCAAGGACGGCGACCCGCGCGGCGCCGTCACCAAGCTGACAGGAATCGAGTCATGAGCTCACCCCACGACGTCCTTCGCTTCCCCCGCTTCGCTCCTCCGTCGAACGACGCCGCGGGGACCCCGAGATGACGGCCTACGCCGCCGACGCCCAGGGTTGGTTCGGCGGACCCGCCGGTGGCTGGGGCGGCCGGTTCATGCCGGAGGCCCTGATCGCGGCGCTCGACGAGCTCGACGCCGCCTGGCAGAAGGCGATGGTCGACCCGGCCTTCAGCCACGAGTTCGACCACCTGCTGCAGAACTACGCCAACGTGCCGAGCCCGCTCTACGAGGCCCACCGCCTCAGCGACCGCGCCGGTGCGCGGATCCTGCTCAAGCGCGAGGACCTCAACCACACCGGCGCCCACAAGATCCGCAACGTGCTCGGGCAGGCGCTGCTGACCAAGCGGATGGGCAAGAAGCGGGTCATCGCCGAGACCGGTGCCGGCCAGCACGGCGTCGCCTCCGCCACCGCCGCGGCGTACCTCGGTCTGGACTGCACGGTCTACATGGGCGAGGTCGACACCGAGCGGCAGGCGCTCAACGTCGCCCGGATGCAGCTCCTCGGCGCCGAGGTCATCCCGGTCACGAGCGGGTCGCGCACCCTCAAGGACGCGATCAACGAGGCGCTGCGCGACTGGGTCGCCAGCGTCGACCACACCGCCTACCTCTTCGGCACCGCCGCCGGGCCCCACCCGTTCCCGAGCCTGGTGCTCAGCTTCGTGCGCGGCATCGGCGACGAGGCGCGCCGCCAGTGCCTCGACCTCACCGGCGCGCTGCCCGACGCCGTCACGGCGTGCGTCGGCGGCGGGTCCAACGCGATCGGCCTGTTCGCCGGGTTCCTCGACGACCCCGGCGTCGCGATCTTCGGCTTCGAGCCCGGCGGCGACGGCGTCGACACCGGGCGCCACGCTGCCACCATCAGCGCCGGCGCGGTCGGCGTCCTGCACGGGGCACGCACGTTCGTGCTGCAGGACGACGACGGCCAGACCGTCGAGTCCCACTCGATCTCCGCCGGCCTCGACTACCCGGGCGTCGGCCCGCAGCACGCCTTCCTGTCCGCCGAGGGCCGGGCCACCTACCGGCCGGTGACCGACCGGGAGGCGATGGAGGCGATGGCGCTGCTCTCGCGCACCGAGGGCATCATCCCGGCCATCGAGTCCGCACACGCGATCGCCGGTACCGTCGCCCTGGCCCAGGAACGCCCGGGCCAGACGCTGCTGGTCAACCTGTCCGGCCGCGGCGACAAGGACATGGCCACGGCCCTGGAGTACTTCGGACTCGGCCAGGCGGCGCCCGTCGAGGACCCGCAGGACGCCACCCCCGAGCAGCAGTAAGGAACAGATGAGCGTCTCCACCGCCTTCGAGCAGGCCCGCGCCGACGGCCGGGCCGCCCTCGTGGGCTACCTCCCGGCCGGGTTCCCCGACGTCGAGGGCGGCATCGACGGCCTGCGCGCCATGGTCGACGCCGGCTGCGACGTGATCGAGGTCGGCCTGCCCTACAGCGACCCGGTGATGGACGGGCCCACGATCCAGGCCGCGGCGCAGCAGGCGCTCGAGCTCGGCGTGCGCACCACCGACGTGCTGCGCACCGTCGAGGCCGTCGCGGCCACGGGCACCCCGACCGTGGTGATGACCTACTGGAACCCCGTCGAGCGCTACGGCGTCGAGAAGTTCGCCGCCGACCTGGCCAGCGCCGGGGGAGCGGGGTTGATCACCCCCGACCTCACCCCCGACTTCGCGCCCGAGTGGATCGCCGCCGCCGACGCCCGCGACCTCGACAAGGTCTTCCTGGTCGCCCCCTCCTCCACCGACGAGCGCATCGCGATGACCACGGCCGCGTGCCGCGGCTTCGTCTACGCCACCGCGGTGATGGGCGTCACCGGCGCCCGGACCACCACCAGCGACCTCGCCGGGCCGCTCGTGAGCCGCACCCGCGCGGCCACCGACCTGCCGGTCGGCGTCGGGCTGGGCGTCAGCACCGGCGACCAGGCCGCCGAGGTGGCGTCGTACGCCGACGGCGTGATCGTCGGCTCGGCGTTCGTGCGGGTGCTGCTCGACCACGCGCACGACCGCGCGGCCGGGCTGCGGGCGCTGACGGCGCTGACCGCCGACCTCGCCGAGGGAGTACGTCGTGGGCGCTAGGGCGTGGGCCGCGGCGGCGCTGGCGGGGGCGCTGCTCCTCACCGGCTGCGGCGGCGACGACGAGCCACGACCGTTCGCCGGCGAGGTGCTCGGCAACCCCTACACCGTGCCGGACACCCCCCTCACCGACACCGACGGTGAGCCGTTCTCGCTCGCCGCCGACACCGACAAGCCGCTGACGCTGGTGTTCTTCGGCTACGTCAACTGCGTCGACGTCTGCCCCGCGGTGCTCAACCACCTCGCCTCCGCGCTCACCCGGCTCGACGACTCCGACCGGGAGAAGGTCGAGGTCGTCCTGGTCACCAGCGACCCCGTCAACGACACCCCCGAGTCGCTGCGCACCTACCTCGACCGGTTCGACCCGTCGTTCGTCGGTCTCGACGGCGACTTCGACACCGTCGCCGCGGTCGGCCGCGACCTCGCCGTCGGCATCGACCGCGCCGACCCGGGGGGCCACACGACCCAGGTGATGGGGATCGACAGCAGCGACGAGTCTCCCGTCTACTGGGGTGCCGAGACCAGCCCGGCCGAGTTCGCCGACGACATCCACACGCTGCTCGAGGAGTCCTGACGTGATCCCAGACCTCATCACGTGGTCGATCCCGAGCCCGGCCGACGGCGTGTGGGACCTCGGTCCGATCCCGCTGCGCGGCTACGCGCTGAGCATCATCGCCGGCATCGTCGCCGCGATCTGGCTCGGCGAGCGCCGCTGGCGGGCGCGGGGCGGGCGGCCCGGCGAGGTCCAGGACCTCGCGGTGTGGGCCGTGCCGTTCGGGGTGGTCGGGGCCCGGCTGTACCACGTGGCGACCGACTGGGAGCGCTACTTCGGCGACGGCGAGAACCCCGTCACCGCCCTCTACATCTGGAAGGGCGGCCTGGGGATCTGGGGCGCCGTCGCGCTCGGCGCCGTGGGGGCGGGCCTGTGGGCCCGCCGCGCGAACGTCCGGATCGCGCCCGTGCTCGACACCCTCGCGCCCGCCGTGATCGTGGCCCAGGCCATCGGCCGGTGGGGCAACTGGTTCAACCAGGAGCTGTACGGCGAGCCCACCGACCTGCCGTGGGGCCTCGAGATCGACCCGCTGCACTACCCCGACGGGCTGAGCTTCGCCGCCGGCACCACCTTCCACCCGACGTTCCTCTACGAGTTCTTGTGGAACCTCGCCGTCTTCGCGGTGCTCATCTGGGCCGAGCGCCGCTACCGCCTGGGCCACGGCCGGGTCTTCGCGCTCTACGTGATGGGCTACACCCTGGGCCGCGGCTGGATCGAGTACCTCCGCATCGACTCGGTGCAGCTCGACGACGTGCTGGGGCTGCGGTTCAACGTGTGGACCTCGATCGTGCTGTTCCTGGCCGCACTCGCCTACTTCGTGTGGAGCCTCAAGCGCTGGCCGGGCCGCGAGGAGTCGGTCTACCGCGACGGTCACCTCGAGCCCGCCGACGACAAGGTCCTCGACGACGACGACGGCGACGCGGACGCGGACTCCGAAGCCGACTCCCACGTCGACCTCGAGAAGCCCGACGCCCGCTGACCGGTGCCGCCGGGTGCGTCCGCTGCGGGGGTCTCGACTCGCCCTCGCTGGCGCTCGGGCGGCTCGACCACCGTGGGGTGGCGCCGGTCGTCTCGAGACCCGTCGCCGTGACGGCGGTGGGTCCTGACGGTGGTCGAGCCGGGCGAGGAACGAGCCCGAGTCGAGACCCCGCACCGGCGCCGGTCGAGGAGGGCCGCCAGGCCCGTCTCGGGACCCTCGCGCAGGGCCGGGAAGAACTGTCCGCGCGGCGGTCGTCTCGCCGTGAGCGGTTCCGGGCACGCCGCCGTAACGCTGTAGTAATCTGAGGGCTCCGCCGCGTGGGCCGACGTCGTCCCTGCGACTCCACCACGACAGCACCCTCCATCGCGCTCGCCGCGGTGGTCGCTGTCCCGCCGACGGGAGGACACTTCGTGCCCTACCACCACGCGTTCCCGCCGCACCGGCCCGCTCAGGGGCTCTACGACCCGGTCCACGAGCACGACGCCTGCGGCGTCGCCTTCGTGGCCACCCTGACCGGTGAGGCCAGCCACGACATCGTCGTCAAGGCGCTCACGGCGCTGCGCAACCTCGACCACCGAGGCGCCGCCGGCGCCGAGGTCAACTCCGGCGACGGCGCCGGGATCCTGATCCAGGTGCCCGACGCCTTCCTGCGCGAGGTCACCGCCGAGGCCGGCTTCGAGCTCCCCGGCCCCGCGTCGTACGCCGTCGGCACGGCGTTCCTGCCGGGCGGCGACGACGACGTCGCCAAGACCCGCAGCCGGATCGAGGAGATCGCCGAGGAGGAGGGCCTCACGGTCCTGGGCTGGCGCGAGGTCCCCGTCGACCCGTCGAGCCTGGGCAGCATGGCGCTCTCGGTGATGCCAAGGTTCACCCAGCTCTTCGTGGCCGCGTCCGGACGCCGCCTCACCGGCATGGCGCTCGAGCGGCTCGCCTACTGCCTGCGCAAGCGCGCCGAGCGCGAGACCGACGTCTACTTCCCGTCGCTGTCCTCACGCACCCTGGCCTACAAGGGGATGCTGACCACCGACCAGCTCGACCACGTCTTCCCCGACCTGCGCGACGAGCGGATCGCCTCGGCGCTGGCGGTCGTGCACTCGCGGTTCTCGACCAACACGTTCCCGAGCTGGCCGCTGGCCCACCCGTTCCGGTTCATCGCCCACAACGGCGAGATCAACACCGTGATGGGCAACCGCAACTGGATGCGCGCCCGCGAGGCGCTGCTGGCCTCCGACGTGATCCCCGGCGACCTCGACCGGCTGTTCCCGATCTGCACGCCCGGCGCGTCCGACTCGGCGTCGTTCGACGAGGTGCTCGAGCTGCTGCACATGGGCGGCCGGTCGCTGCCCCACGCCGTGCTGATGATGATCCCGGAGGCGTGGGAGAACCACACCGAGCTCGACCAGAAGCGGCGGGAGTTCTACTCCTTCCACTCCTCGATGATGGAGCCGTGGGACGGCCCCGCGTGCGTCGTGTTCACCGACGGCTCGCAGATCGGGGCGGTCCTCGACCGCAACGGGCTGCGCCCCTCGCGCTACTGGGTCACCGACGACGGCCTGGTCGTGCTGGCCTCCGAGGTCGGCGTCCTCGACCTCGACCCGGCCACGATCGTGCGCAAGGGCCGGCTGCAGCCCGGCAAGATGTTCCTGGTCGACACCGACGAGCACCGCATCGTCGAGGACGACGAGATCAAGGCCGAGCTCGCCGCCGAGCTCCCCTACGGCGAGTGGCTGCACGCCGGGCTGATCCACCTCGACGACGTCCCGGCGCGCGAGCACATCGTGCACACCCACGCCTCGGTCACCCGCCGCCAGCAGATCTTCGGCTACACCGAGGAGGAGCTGCGCGTCCTGCTCACGCCGATGGCCAACACCGGCGGCGAGGCGCTCGGCTCGATGGGCACCGACACCCCGATCGCGGCGCTGAGCGACAAGCCGCGGCTGCTGTTCGACTACTTCACCCAGCTGTTCGCACAGGTCACCAACCCGCCGCTCGACGCCATCCGCGAGGAGCTCGTCACCTCGCTCAACGGCACCATCGGCCCCGAGTCCAACCTGCTCGAGCCGCAGCCGGCGTCGTGCCGCCAGGTCGTGCTGCCGTTCCCGGTCATCTCCAACGACGACCTGGCCAAGATCCGGCACATCAACCGCGACGGCGACATGCCCGGCTTCATCACCCACGTCGCCCGCGGCCTGTACGACGTCGCCGGCGGCGGCCGGGCGATGGCCGAGCGCATCGACGCGATCTGCGCCGAGGTGAGCGAGGCGATCGCCGGTGGCGCGCGGATCATCGTGCTCTCCGACCGCCACGCCGACGCCGACCAGGCGCCGATCCCGTCGCTGCTCCTCACCGGCGCGGTCCACCACCACCTGGTCCGCGAGAAGGCCCGCACCCAGGTCGGCCTGCTCGTCGAGGCCGGCGACGTCCGCGAGGTGCACCACGTCGCGCTGCTCGTCGGCTACGGCGCCGCCGCGGTCAACCCCTACCTGGCGATGGAGTCGGTCGAGGACCTCGCCCGCGAGGGCTTCTACGTCAACGTCGAGCCCGAGAAGGCCGTCGCCAACCTGGTCAAGGGGCTCGGCAAGGGCGTGCTCAAGGTGATGTCCAAGATGGGCGTCTCCACCGTCGCCTCCTACACCGGCGCCCAGATCTTCGAGGCCGTCGGCATCAACCAGGAGGTCGTCGACGCCTACTTCACCGGTACGACGTCCAAGCTCGGCGGCATCGGGCTCGACGTGATCGCCGAGGAGGTCGCCCGCCGGCACGCCACGGCGTACCCCCGCGGCGGCGTGCTGCCCACCCACCGCGACCTCGAGATCGGCGGCGAGTACCAGTGGCGCCGCGGCGGCGAGCCGCACCTGTTCAACCCCGAGACGGTCTTCCGCCTCCAGCACTCCACGCGGACCCAGCGCTACGACGTCTTCAAGCAGTACACGCAGGCCGTCGACGAGCAGGCGTCGCAGCTGATGACGCTGCGCGGGCTGTTCCGCTTCAAGGGCGCGCACGTGACCGGGCGCGACCCGGTCCCGATCGAGGAGGTCGAGCCGGTCAGCGAGATCGTCAAGCGGTTCTCCACCGGCGCGATGTCCTACGGCTCGATCTCCCAGGAGGCGCACGAGACCCTCGCGATCGCGATGAACCGGCTGGGCGCGAAGTCCAACACCGGTGAGGGCGGCGAGGACGCCGAGCGGCTCCACGACCCCGAGCGGCGCAGCTCGATCAAGCAGGTCGCCTCGGGCCGGTTCGGCGTGACGTCGGAGTACCTCACCAACGCCGACGACATCCAGATCAAGATGGCCCAGGGCGCCAAGCCCGGCGAGGGCGGGCAGCTGCCCGGCAACAAGGTCTACCCGTGGATCGGCAAGACCCGGCACTCCACGCCGGGCGTCGGGCTGATCAGCCCGCCGCCGCACCACGACATCTACTCGATCGAGGACCTCGCCCAGCTCATCCACGACCTCAAGAACGCCAACCCGCAGGCGCGGGTGCACGTCAAGCTGGTCAGCGAGATGGGCGTCGGCACGGTCGCGGCGGGCGTCTCCAAGGCGCACGCCGACGTCGTCCTGATCTCCGGGCACGACGGCGGCACCGGCGCCTCGCCGCTGACCTCGCTCAAGCACGCCGGTGGTCCGTGGGAGCTCGGCCTGGCCGAGACCCAGCAGACCCTGCTGCTCAACGGCCTGCGCGACCGGATCGTCGTCCAGGCCGACGGGCAGCTCAAGACCGGCCGCGACGTCGTGGTCGCCGCGCTGCTCGGCGCCGAGGAGTACGGCTTCGCCACCGCGCCGCTCGTCGTCTCGGGCTGCATCCTGATGCGGGTCTGCCACCTCGACACCTGCCCGGTCGGCGTCGCCACCCAGAACCCCGTCCTGCGCGAGCGCTACAGCGGCAAGGCCGACTACGTGGTGACCTTCTTCGAGTACGTCGCCCAGGAGGTCCGCGAGATCCTCGCCGAGCTCGGGTTCCGCAGCCTCGAGGAGGCCGTGGGCCAGGTCTCCGCTCTCGACACGGTCGAGGCCGTCAACCACTGGAAGGCGGGGGGTCTCGACCTCTCCCCGATCCTGCACGAGATCGACGCCAGCCACTTCCCCGACCAGGACCGGCGTCGTACCAAGAGCCAGGACCACGGGCTGGCCAAGTCGCTCGACCGCACCGAGCTGGTCCCGCTGGCCGAGCCGGCCCTCGAGCGGGGCGAGCCGGTGCGGGCCCAGGTCTCGATCCGCAACGTCAACCGCACCGTCGGCACGATCCTCGGCCACGAGGTGACCAAGCGCCACGGCGGCGAGGGCCTGCCCGACGGCACGATCGACCTCACCCTGATCGGCTCCGCCGGTCAGTCGTTCGGCGCGTTCCTGCCCCGGGGCATCACGCTGCGGCTCGAGGGCGACGCCAACGACTACGTCGGCAAGGGGCTCTCGGGCGGGCGGATCGTGGTCCGCCCCGACCGCGCGGCGACGTTCGACAGCGCCGAGCAGATCATCGCCGGCAACACGATCGCCTACGGCGCCACGTCGGGCCAGGTCTTCCTGCGCGGCGGCGTGGGGGAGCGGTTCGCGGTCCGCAACTCCGGCGCGTGGCTGGTCACCGAGGGCGTGGGCGACCACGGCTGCGAGTACATGACCGGCGGCCGGGTCGCCGTCCTCGGCAAGACCGGGCGCAACTTCGCGGCCGGCATGTCGGGCGGCATCGCCTGGGTGCTCGACCTCAAGGACTTCCGGGTCAACCACGAGCTCGTCGAGCTCGGTCCGGTCGTGGGGGACGCCGCCCGGGAGCTGGAGTCGATGGTGCGCGGCCACCTCGAGGAGACCGGCTCGCCGGTCGCCGAGGCGCTGCTCGCCGACTGGGAGACCTCGCTGACCCGCTTCACCGAGGTGATGCCCCGTGACTACCGGATCGTGCTGGAGGCGAAGGCGAAGGCCGAGGCCGACGGGCTCGCCGAGCACGAGATCGCGAACAAGATGATGGAGGCGTTGCATGGCTGACCCCAAGGGGTTCCTCAGGACCCCGCGCGAGGTCGCGACCCGACGTCCCGTCGAGGAGCGCGTCCAGGACTGGAACGAGGTCTACCCCGGCTCGGCCGGCCGCGCGCTGCTGCCGATCATCACCGAGCAGGCCGGGCGCTGCATGGACTGCGGGATCCCGTTCTGCCACCAGGGCTGCCCGCTCGGCAACATCATCCCCGAGTGGAACGACCTGGTCTGGCGCGACGACTGGGAGGCCGCGATCGAGCGCCTCCACGCGACCAACAACTTCCCGGAGTTCACCGGTCGGCTGTGCCCGGCGCCGTGCGAGACGGCGTGCGTGCTCGGCATCAACCAGGACCCCGTGACCATCAAGAACGTCGAGGTCTCGATCATCGACAAGGCCTGGGAGTCGGGCCTGGTGCGTCCGCAGGCACCGGAGTGGCTCTCGGGCCGCACCGTCGCCGTGGTCGGCTCCGGCCCCGCCGGCCTGGCGGCTGCTCAGCAGCTCACCCGGGCCGGTCACACGGTCGCGGTCTACGAGCGGGCCGACAAGATCGGCGGGCTGCTGCGCTACGGCATCCCCGAGTTCAAGATGGAGAAGCAGCACCTCGACCGGCGCCTGCAGCAGATGAAGCGCGAGGGCACCGTCTTCCGCACCGGCATCGAGGTGGGCTCGGAGGAGTCCGGGCTCACGGGGGAGCAGCTGCGCGAGCGCTACGACGCCGTCGTGCTCGCCGTCGGTGCCACCGAGCCGCGTGACCTCGCCGTGCCCGGCCGCGAGCTCGGCGGCATCCACCAGGCGATGGACTTCCTGCCCCAGGCCAACCGGGCGGCGGTGGGGGAGCAGGTGGAGGACCAGGTCCTGGCCACCGGCAAGCACGTCGTCATCATCGGCGGCGGCGACACCGGCGCCGACTGCCTCGGCACCTCCACGCGCCACGGGGCCGCGTCGATCACCCAGCTGGAGATCATGCCCGAGCCGCCGACCTCGCGGCCCGCGGGCCAGCCGTGGCCGACGTACCCGATGACGTTCCGGGTCTCCTCGGCCCACGAGGAGGCCGGCGAGCGCGTCTACGCCGTCTCGACCAAGGAGTTCCTCGGCGACGACGACGGCAACGTCCGGGCGCTGCGCCTGGTCGACGTGTACGTCGAGGGCGGCCGACTGGTCGAGGTCGAGGGCACCGAGCGCGAGATCCCGGCCGAGCTGGTGCTCTTCGCGATGGGTTTCCTCGGACCGGAGAAGCCGGGCCTGGTCGAGCAGCTCGGTGTCGACCTCGACGAGCGCGGCAACGTCGCCCGCGACCACGGCTACCAGACCAACATCCCCGGCGTCTTCAGCGCCGGTGACTGCGGTCGCGGTCAGTCGCTCATCGTGTGGGCGATCGCGGAGGGCCGGGCGGCCGCCGCGGCGGTCGACGAGCACCTCACCGGCTCCACGGCGCTGCCGGCCCCGATCCCGCCGACGGCGCGTCCGCTCGTCGTCTGAGCCGCGCGGTGGTCGTGGACGGCTCGCACCGGGTGCGAATCGTCCACGACTATCGCCCTTCGGCTATTGGATCGATCCAAGGGTGAGTAGGGTGGGCACGTGCGGAGAGCAAAGATCGTGTGCACCCTGGGACCTGCTACCAGCTCGGCTGAGCAGATCCGTCAGCTCGTCGACGCCGGGATGGACGTGGCCCGGCTCAACATGAGCCACGGCAGCCACGACGTCCACCGGGAGACCTACCGGCTGGTGCGCCAGGCGGCCGACGCCTCCGGCAAGGGGGTCGGCATCCTCGCCGACCTGCAGGGCCCCAAGATCCGGCTCGCCACGTTCGACGACGGGCCGGTGAAGCTGGTCCGCGGGCAGCGCTGGACCATCACCACCCGCACGGTGCCGGGTGACGCCGAGGTCGCCGGCACGACGTACGCCGGCCTGCCGGGCGACGTCTCGCCGGGCGACCCCATCCTCATCGACGACGGCAAGGTGCGGCTGCGCGTCGTGTCGGTCGTCGACGGCACCGACGTCGAGACCGAGGTGCTGGTCGCCGGCACGGTCAGCAACCACAAGGGCATCAACCTGCCCGGTGTCGCCGTCTCGGTGCCGGCGATGTCGGAGAAGGACATCGCCGACCTGCGCTTCGCGCTGAGCCTCAGCGTCGACTTCATCGCGCTCAGCTTCGTGCGTGACGCCAAGGACGCCGAGGACGTCCGCAAGATCATGCGCGAGGAGGGGCAGATGCTGCCCGTCATCGCCAAGATCGAGAAGCCCCAGGCGATCACCAACCTCGACGAGGTGATCGACGCGTTCGACGGCTTCATGGTCGCGCGCGGCGACCTCGCGGTCGAGTGCCCGCTCGAGGACGTCCCGTTCCTGCAGAAGCAGATCGTGCACAAGGCCCGCCGCAACGCCAAGCCGGTCATCGTCGCCACGCAGATGCTCGAGTCGATGATCACCAGCCCGTCGCCCACCCGCGCCGAGGCCAGCGACGTCGCCAACGCCGTCCTCGACGGGGCCGATGCGGTGATGCTCTCCGGCGAGACCAGCGTCGGCGACCACCCGATCCACACCGTGGAGACGATGGCGCGGATCATCGTGGCCACCGAGAACCACGCCCTCGAGGCCACCGACACCGGCGGCTTCTCCACGATCGAGTGGAACCCCCACACCACCGGCGGGGTGATCGCGAAGGCGGCCGCCGAGGTCGCCGAACGCGTCGACGCCAAGTACGTCGTGGCCTTCACCCAGAGCGGCGACTCGGCCAAGCGCCTGTCCCGCATGCGCGGTGCGATCCCCACCCTCGCCTTCACCCCCGAGGACCGGGTGCGCTCGCAGCTCTCGCTCAGCTGGGGCGTCGAGACGTTCCGGACGCAGAGCGTCGACCACACCGACGAGATGGTGCGCCAGGTCGACGACCAGCTGCTGCAGATCGGCCGCGTCAAGGAGGGCGACCGGGTGGTCATCGTCGCCGGCAGCCCGCCCGGCATCCCCGGCTCGACCAACGCCCTGCGCATCCACCAGATGGGCGACGCGATCAACGAGGTCGCGCCGGCCTACCGGCGCCAGGCCTGACGCTGGCCTGACGCTGCGAGGGCCGCCGCGGGTGTGCCCCGAGTGGGATTCGAACCCACACTGGATCGGGTTTGAGCCGATTTTCTCTACCGGTTGGAATATCGGGGCGAGCGGTGCGAAACCCTAGCCGATCGGCACGGACGTCCTTAACCGTGCTTAGTCCAGTGATGTACTGTACTAAGCCGGAGTCGTCCCCCCGACAGGAGCAGCACATGTGGACCCCACGCGCCTGGGCCGCGGCCAGCCACGAGCGGGCGGTCGCCAACGCCCGCTCGGCGTCCACCGAGTGCAGCCGACGCCGCGTCGAGCGCACCGAGGTCGCACTGTTCCTCCAGGAGCGGGCGGCGCACCGCCGGGGTGACGGCGGGCACATCGGGGTCGCCGCGTCCGAGCACCCGGCCTGACCCACGTTCGGCAACGGCTAGATTGCGGCGCGTGAACGCCGCAGCGCATGCCCGAACCGTCGTCATCGCCGAGGACGAGACCCTCATCCGGATGGACCTCGCCGAGATGCTCACCGAGGAGGGGTACGACGTCGTCGGCCAGGCCGGCGACGGGGCCAGGGCCATCGAGCTGGCCACCGACCTGCGTCCCGACCTGGTGATCCTCGACGTCAAGATGCCGGTCCTCGACGGGATCGCCGCCGCCGAGGCGATCGCCAGCAAGCGGATCGCCCCGGTCGTCATCCTCACCGCGTTCAGCCAGCGCGAGCTCGTCGAGCGGGCCCGGGACGCCGGAGCGATGGCGTACCTGGTCAAGCCGTTCACCCAGTCCGACCTGGTGCCCGCCATCGAGATGGCGGTCTCCCGCTTCGCCGAGCTGGCCCAGCTCGAGGCCGAGGTCGGCGACCTCACCGCGCGCCTGGAGACCCGCAAGTCCGTCGACCGGGCCAAGGGGATCCTGCAGCAGCAGCTCGGGCTGTCCGAGCCCGACGCGTTCCGGTGGATCCAGAAGACCGCGATGGACCTCCGGCTCTCGATGCGCGAGGTCGCCGAGGGGGTCGTCGAGCACGGGCCCGGTGTGACGGGCTGATCACGGCCAGGTGTTGAAGGTCACGAAAATGCAACTTCGGTGCCGGATGTGCCTGAGTACGTCCTGTCTGGCGGCGGCGGGGGCTAGGTTGCTCCCAGCAGCACCCCGTTCCGGGCCGCCGGCCCGGACCGCCCGAGAAAGTTGGAGGCAATCTTGACCCCCACCCGACGTACCGCTCGCCGCGCGGCCGCCCTCGCGGCCGTCGCCGCCCTCGCCCTGTCCGCATGCGGCGGCGAGGACGAGCCGAGCGACGACAACAGCGCCAGCGACTCCGCGTCCGAGTCGCCCTCGGAGGGCAGCTCGGAGAGCAGCGAAGCAGCCCCCGCGCCCACCGGTGACGGCACCCTCAAGGTCGGCGCCCTGCTGCCGACGACCGGTGACCTCGCCTACCTCGGCCCGCCGGAGATCGCGGGCGTCCAGCTCGCGATCAACGACATCAACGAGGCCGGTGGCGTCAACGGCCAGCCGCTCGACGAGAAGCTCCTCCTCGAGGACTCCGGCGACGGCACCCCCGACATCGCCGGCCAGTCGGTCGACGCCCTGCTGGGCCAGAAGGTCGACGTCGTCATCGGCGCCGCTGCCTCCGGCGTCTCGCTGAGCGTCATCGACAAGATCACCGGCGCCGGCGTCGTGCACTTCTCGCCGGCCAACACCGCCCCGGCGTTCGACACCTACGACGACAAGGGCCTGTACTTCCGCACCGCGCCGTCCGACCGTCTGCAGGGCCAGGTCCTCGGTGACCTCGCCGTCCAGGACGGGTTCTCCAACGTCGCCGTGATGGCGCGTCAGGACGCCTACGGCGAGGGTCTGGCCGAGCAGGTCGAGACCACGCTGACGGAGAAGGGTGCCAACGTCCCGGCGAACATCCTCTACTCCGCCGACGCCGAGAACTTCACCGCCGAGATCAACCAGCTCGCCGCGGCGAAGCCCGACGCGATCGTGCTGATCACCTTCGAGGAGGTCACCAAGATCATCCCCGGCCTCATCGCCAAGGGTCTCGGTCCCGACAAGGTCCAGTACTACTTCGTCGACGGCAACATGGCCGACTACAGCGACCAGCAGTTCGACCTGACCGGCGTCAAGGGCACCTTCCCGGCCCCGGCCGAGGTCGACCCGGGCTTCAACGACCGCCTCAACGGTGCGGCCGACAAGCCCCTCGAGGACTTCACCTACGGTCCGCAGTCCTACGACGCCATGGTGATGGTGGCCCTGGCCGCCACCGCCGCGAAGGACGACTCGGGTCAGGCGATCGCCTCGAAGCTGCAGGAGATCTCCCGCGAGGGCACCAAGTGCACCGAGTACGCCGAGTGCGTCGAGCTCCTCACCGCCGGTGAGGACATCGACTTCGACGGTGCGTCGGGCCCGGTCGACTTCAACGACACCGGTAGCCCCAACTCCGCCACGATCGGCATCCAGGAGTACAGCAAGGGCAACACCTACGAGCAGGTCGACTCCGTCGGCGGCGTCCTCGAGTGATCGAGGCCCCGTCGGTCACCTGACCGTGCACCACACGCCGGGTCCGGCCCCCTCGGGGGTCGGGCCCGGTGGCCGTTTTCCGGTGGCGTGACCGTCACCGACGGGGGTCGAGGGCTGCGCCGGCGACCGCTGCGCCCACCCCTGCCGCGGCGCGACGACGCCGCCGGCCCGGCGCCCTGGCGGTGCCCCGGGGCGCCGGCGGTGTGGTCGGACCGGGGCGGGAGGCGGGGTCGGGATTTTTCACCGGTGGACCGGGGAAGTCTGAAGTCGTGGGCCCGGGGTCGGGGATTCACCGGTGAACCGGGGAACTCTGAACTTCCCGGGCAATCCGGCCCGAACGCCGCCGCCGGACCTAAAACGCCAGCTCCGCCCGACCCACGGGGGCGAGCGGAGCGACGAGGTGACGCGGGGGCGCCGGTCAGACCTTGGCGAGCGTGCCCAGGTACAGCTCGATCACCTTCGGGTCGGTGGAGAGGTCCTTGCCGGTGCCGGTGTAGGCGTTGCGGCCGTGGTCGAGGACGTAGCCGCGGTCGCAGATCTGCAGGCAGCGGCGGGCGTTCTGCTCGACCATGATCACCGAGACGCCGGCGCGGTTGATCCGGCGGGTCTGGACGAAGACCTCGTCCTGCAGCACGGGGGAGAGGCCGGCGGACGGCTCGTCGAGCAGGAGCACCGACGGCTCCATCATCAGTGCCCGACCCATCGCCACCATCTGGCGTTCACCACCCGACAGCGAGCCGGCGCGCTGGGCGCGGCGGTCGTAGAGGGCGGGGAAGAGGTCGCTGACGAAGGAGAACCGCTCCTTGAAGCTGGCGGGGCGCTGGTAGCAGCCCATCTCCAGGTTCTCCTGGATCGTCAGCGACGGGAAGACGTTGTTGCTCTGCGGCACGAACCCGATGCCCTGGGTGACCAGGGAGTCGGCGCGGTGGTTGGTGATGTCCTTGCCCTTGAGCTTCACCGTGCCGGAGCCGACCTTGACCAGGCCGAACAGCGCCTTGAGCAGGGTCGACTTGCCGGCGCCGTTGGGGCCGATGATGCCGACCAGCTCGTTCTCGGCGCAGTACAGGTCGCAGCCGTTGAGGATGTTGATGCCGGGCAGGTAGCCGGCGACGAGGGCGTCGGCGCGCAGCACGGCGTTGTCGGCCTCGCGCAGGTGTGCCTCGCGCACCGTGGCGGCACCCTCGTCGGTACCGGGACGCTGGGACAGCGGATTCTCGGTCATGCGTGGTCTCCAGACTTCTCGCCGGGTTCGTCGGCGTGCACTGCGGCGATCTCGGCCTCCGCCTCGGCCAGGATCTGCTGCTCGGCCTCGAAGGTGAGCTCCTGGTCGTGGTGAGCGCCGAGGTAGGCGTCGATGACGCGACGGTCACCCATCACGGTATCCGGCGACCCCTCGGCGATCACCTTGCCCTGGGCCATCACGATGACCCAGTCGGAGATGTCGCGCACCATGTCCATGTCGTGCTCGACGAACAGGACCGTGCGGCCCTCGTCGCGCAGCGACTTCACGTGACCGAGGAGCGACTGCTTCAGGGCCGGGTTGACGCCGGCCATCGGCTCGTCGAGCATCACCAGCTCGGGGTCGGCCATCAGCGCGCGGGCCATCTCCAGCAGCTTGCGCTGGCCGCCGGACAGCGAGCCGGCGAAGTCCTCGCGCTTCTTGTCGAGCAGGAAGCGGCCGAGGAGGTCGTCGGCACGCGCGGTGATCTCGTGCTCCTGGCGACGCCAGAGGAAGGAGAACATCGCCGCCCACAGCTTCTCGCCCTGCTGGTGGGTGGCGCCGACGCGCATGTTCTCGATGACCGTCAGCTTGGCCAGCACCTTGGTCAGCTGGAAGGTGCGCACCATGCCGAGCCGCGACACCTTGTACGCCGGCATCTTCGACAGCGGCGTCCCGTTGAAGGACCAGGAGCCCTCGTCGGGCTGGTCGAACCCGGTGAGCAGGTTGAAGAACGTCGTCTTGCCGGCGCCGTTGGGACCGATCAGCGCGGTGATCTTGCCGCGCTGGATCTCCACGTGGTCGACGTCGACGGCCACGAGGCCGCCGAACGTGCGCTTGATGCCGGTGGCGACCACGATCGGGTCGGGCTTGCGGGCGCCGGGCTCGCGCTCGACGTCGGCGAAGACGTCGTCCTTGGTGCCGACCGGGGTTCCGACCGGGGTCGAGGACGACGAGGGTGCGGTCCCGGCGGCGTGGGAGCCGCCGGGACGCTTCTCGAGGGAGGGGTTGTCAGCGGCCATCGATCGCCAGCTCCTTGCGGTCTCCGAAGATGCCTTGCGGGCGGAAGATCATCAGGCCCATGAGTGCCAGGCCGAGGATGATGAAGCGCATCAGGCTGGCCTGGTCACCGCTCATCAGCCACTCGGGCAGCAGGTCGGTGCGGGCCGCCTGGGTGAAGAAGGCGCCGAGGCCGCTGAGCAGGCCCCAGAAGATGATGGCGCCGACGAGCGGACCGAGCACCCGGGCCGCGCCACCGACGAGCAGCACCGTGAAGGCGTAGAACGTGGTGTCGGTGGCGTAGTCGGTGGGGATCACGGCGTTCTTGTACAGGCCGTAGACGAAGCCGCCGAGGGCACCGAACACGCCGCCGATGGCCAGCGCCTGCATCTTGTAGGCGTAGACGTTCTTGCCGAGGCTGCGCACGGCGTCCTCGTCCTCGCGGACCGCCCGCAGCACCCGGCCCCACGGGCCGCGCATCAGCAGCCAGACGATGAGGAGGCTGAGCGCGACGACGATCCAGCCGACGATCATCACCCAGGCGTCGTTGCGGCCCCACTCGAACGGGCCGATGACGACGGCGTCGTCGAGCGGGTTGAGGGCGCGGAAGTCCTTGACGAAGTTGTTCTGCAGGCCGTCCTGGCCGCCGAGGTCGAACTTGCGGTCGAAGGTCACCGAGCCGAGCGTCTGGCGGATGATCTCGGCCGCCGCGATCGTGACGATCGCGAGGTAGTCGGCCCGCAGCCGCAGGGTCGGGATGCCGAGCAGCAGGGCCAGCACGACCGCGAGCAGGATGCCGACGGCCATGCCCAGCCAGAGGCCGAGCCCGAAGACGGCCACGAAGGAGGCCATCGTGTAGCCGCCGACCGCGAGGAAGGCGGCCTGGCCGAAGTTGACCAGCCCGGTGTAGCCGAAGTGCACGTTGAGGCCGATGGCGGCCAGGCAGTAGACGATCGCGAGCGGGCCGAAGGCCTGCTCGATCGTGAAGCTGAGGATGCTCCCGTAGTCCACGGTGTCTCCCTTGCGACTAACCGACCCGCTCGGCGCGGCCGAGCAGACCCTGGGGGCGGACGAGCAGGACGACGATCAGGATCACCAGTGCACCGACGTACTTCAGCTCCGAGGGGATGAAGAGCGTCGAGACCTCGACGAACGTGCCGATCACCAGGGCGCCGACCATGGCGCCCCAGATGGTGCCCAGGCCGCCGAGCACGGTGGCGGCGAAGACCAGGAGCAGCATCTTGAACCCGAGCTGGAAGTTGAAGCCCTGGGTGATGCCGAGCAGGACGCCGGACAAGGCGGCCAGGCCGCCGCCGACGGTCCAGACGGCGCCGATGACGCGCTCGACGTTGATGCCGGACGACGACGCCAGCGCGGGGTTGTCGGCGACCGCGCGGGTCGCCTTGCCCAGCCGGGTGTACTGCAGCAGCGCCGAGACCCCGATCAGGGCGACGAGGGCGATGGCGACGACCGCGACGTCGCGGGAGGTGATGAGGACCTGGCCGATGCTCCACGGCTCGACCGAGGAGTACTGCGAGTAGTTCCGGTTCTGCCCGCCCACGAGGTACTGGAAGACGCTGCGCAGGAAGATCGAGAGACCGATGCTGACGATCATCATCGCGATCAGGCCGGTCCCGCGACGCCGCAGCGGTCCCCACAGGGCCAGGTCGTTGGCCAGGCCGAACAGCGAGCCGACGATGAACGCGGCGACCACCCCGACGATGATCGTGACGTTGCCGACGACCGGGAGGTCGATCGCGCCGGGCAGGTCGTCGATCCAGAAGCCGACCAGGGCGCCGAAGGTGATCAGCTCGCCGTGGGCGAAGTTGGTCAGACCGGTCGTGCCGAAGATCATCGACAGCCCGAGCGCCGCCATCGCGAGCAGCAGGGCGAACACGATGCCGCCGACGAGCAGCTGCAGGCCGCGGATGAGCTTGCCGGGCGGGTCGGGCAGCGGGTCGTCGATCGGGAAGGTGACCGTGTAGTCGCTGGTGGTGTTGAAGTTGGCGGTCAGCTCGACCTGCTCGGGGTTGCGCAGCGCCGAGCCCTCGGGGAGCGTCTCGGTGTCGATCTTGATGACGAAGTCCTGGTTGAGGTTCGTCAGCGGGTCGCCGGGCAGCGCGACGTCGAAGACGCCGGAGCTGTCGGTGACGACCTCCTCGACGACCGCGCCGTCGGGCCCCTCCACCGTCACGGTGACACCCTCGACGGGGGTGGGCGGCTCGGAGCGCTGGTCACGCAGGCAGCCCTTGATGTGGATCTGGCTGTCCTGGTTCTCGGGGAAGACGCACACGCCCCCGCCCGACGGGTCGGCGGTGCCGTCGTCGGTGCCGGGCTCGGTGGTCGCGCTCTCCGACGGGTCGTCGGTGGTGCTGGCCGAGGAGGGTGGGGCGAGGGCGAGGCTCAGGCCGAGGACGACCAGGGCGGCGAGCAACGCGGCCAGCAGCGGCGCGAAGCCGTGAGCACCACTCCTCCTGGTCGGCCCGGTCCGGGCTCGCATAAGGGCAGGCGTGCGCAAGGGGTCCCTCCGAATCTGTGTGCCGGGATGGGGCACCGTGCGCAGGACAATAGACCTGTCCGTGCGCTGCTCGCCCAGCAGACACCGAAATGTTGTCTCACCGAAACGTGGTGACCAGGCTCACGAGGAGGGGAGCGACCAGCAGCGCGGGGAGCAGGTCGGCCACCGGGACCTCGCGGATCCGCAGCAGGCGGAGGCCGACGCCGACCAGCAGCAGCCCTCCCGTCGCCGTGATCGCGGCCAGGTGCGGGTCGGGCAGGACGTCGCCGAGGACCACGCCCAGCAGTGTCAGGCTGCCCTGGACGACGACCACGGTGACCGCGCTCGCCGCGACGCCCCACCCGAAGGAGGCGGCGAAGGCGATCGCCGCGAACCCGTCCAGGGTGGACTTGAGGAACAGCTGGTCGGCGCCGTTGCCGAGCCCGTCGTCGAGCGCGCCGAGGATCGTCAGCGGCCCGGTGCAGAAGATCAGCGAGGACACGACGAAGCCCTCGATGAAGCGCTGGCGCTCGTCGGAGCCCCGGTCGCCGGCCAGCCGTCGCTGCAACCAGCCGCCGATCCCCTCGACCCGGCTCTCCAGCCGCAGCAGCGACCCTGCGATGCCGCCGAGCAGGATCGACCCCAGCACGATCAGCATCGGCGCGCTGCTGCCGACCTCGTCGGCGAGCCCGGGGTCGAGCACGGCCATCGCCGAGGTGGCGGCGATCAGCAGGGTGACGAGGCCGAGGCCGTCGGTGACGAGGTCGCGGGTGCGCTCGGGCAGCCGGTTGCCCACGAGGCGGCCGATCGCCGCGCCGACGAGCACGGCGGCGACGTTGACGACGGTGCCGATGCCGGGGAACACGGGCTGTGGACCTCCTCTGTCACGACGAGCGCCCTGAGCGTAGTGTTCGCTGGCGACCGGGTACCCGACCCCGGTGTCCGACCGGGCGCCGACGTCTTGGTCGGCGGGGGAGCAGGAGGTTGTCGGTGTCGCGATCGATGGTGGCCCTGCGCGAGGCCGAGCCTGATGACGCTCCCTTCCTGGCCGACCTGTGGGCCTCCGTCCTACGACGGTGCGACCACCACGACCAGGTCGCCGACGTCGAGCAGCTCGTCAAGGCGGCCGCCACCTCGCCCGAGCAGCGACTCGTGGTTGCCGACTACGACGGCCAGGCGGCCGGCGCGGTGCTGCTCAAGGTCGGCACGGTCACCTCGCTCAACCTCGAGCCGGCGCTCCAGGTCCTCTCACCGCACGTCCTGCCGCAGTTCCGCCGGCACGGCGTCGGCCGGATGCTGATGGAGGCCGCGGTGGCCTTCGCCGAGGAGTGCGGCGTGCCCCAGGTCTGCACCGCCGTCGCCGCCGGCTCCCGTGACGGCAACCGGTTCATGGCCCGGCTCGCCCTCGGCCCCCTCGCCACCTACCGGGTGGCGCCCACCGCTGCGGTCCGGGCCCGGCTCACCGCGCAGCGGCCCTCGGTCGCGCCCGGCAGCGGCGGTCGCCAGCTCACCCGGGTGCTGGCCGCCCGCCGCTCGATGCGGCGTACCCAGCCGGCGACGCCGTCCAGCTGACGCCGCACGCCCGCGCTGCTACATCCCGAGCTGCGCCCGGGGGACCAGCGCGCAGGTGATCCGCGCGGTGCACACCCGCTTGCCGCGCTCGTCGCTGATCACGACCTCCCAGCACGCGCTCGAGCGGCCCAGGTGCACCGGCGTCGCGACCCCGGTGACCAGCCCGGACGTGGCCGAGCGGTGGTGGGTGGCGTTGATGTCGACGCCCACCGCGACCTTGTCCATCGGGTGGGCGTGGATCGCCGACCCGATCGAGCCCAGCGACTCGGCCAGCACCACCGAGGCCCCGCCGTGGAGCAGCCCGTAGGGCTGCTGGTTGCCCTCGACGGGCATCGTCGCGGTGACCCGCTCGGCGGTCACCTCGCC
This sequence comes from Nocardioides sp. WJ219, assembly GCF_058559815.1. Lineage (NCBI taxonomy): Bacteria > Bacillati > Actinomycetota > Actinomycetes > Propionibacteriales > Nocardioidaceae > Nocardioides > Nocardioides sp. WJ219. The sequence goes on along the minus strand of NZ_JBZUJV010000002.1, from coordinate 268,466 downwards.
CAGCACGACGCCCATCTTGTCGTTGAGGGTGCCCATCGGCATCGCCGCCAGCACCTCGGCCACGGACTCGTTCTCCTCGCTCATGCGGGCCATCCTGCCGGGGCGGCGGACCGTCCGTGGCGGCGGATAGTGTCGGCCGCGTGACCGATGCGACCCCCGACCCCGCCGGCCGACCGCGCCTCCTGCTGCTCGACGGCCACTCGCTGGCCTACCGGGCGTTCTTCGCGCTGCCGGTGGAGAACTTCTCCACCACCACCGGTCAGCACACCAACGCGGTCTTCGGGTTCACCTCGATGCTCATCAACATGCTGCGCGACGAGCAGCCCACCCACATCGCGGTCGCCTTCGACGTCTCCCGCCAGACCTTCCGGCTCGAGGAGTACGCCGAGTACAAGGCCAAGCGCAACAAGTCGCCCGACGAGTTCAGCAGCCAGCTGCCCCTCATCGAGGAGGTGCTCGACGCGCTGCGCATCCCCTACCTGAAGAAGCCCGGCTTCGAGGCCGACGACATCATCGCCACGCTCACCACCCAGGCCCTCGCCGAGGGCATGGAGGTGCTGATCCTCTCGGGCGACCGCGACGCCTTCCAGCTCGTGACCGACGACGCGACCCTGCTCTACCCGATGCGCGGCGTCTCCGAGATGGCGCGGATGACCCCCGCCGCCGTCGAGGCCAAGTACGGCGTCCCCCCGACGCAGTACCCCGAGCTCGCCGCCATCGTCGGCGAGACCTCCGACAACCTGCCCGGCGTGCCCGGGGTGGGCCAGGGCTACGCCGCCAAGTGGCTCAAGCAGTACGGCGACCTCGACGGCGTCATCGAGCACGCCGACAAGATCACCGGCAAGAAGGGCGAGGCGCTGCGCGAGCACCTCGGCGACGTCATGCGCAACCGTCGGCTCAACGCGCTGGTGCGCGACCTCGACCTCGACCTGCACCCGCGCGAGCTCGAGCGTCAGGCGTGGGACCGCCAGGAGGTCCACACGCTCTTCGACGGCCTCGAGTTCCGGGTGCTGCGCAACCGCCTGTTCGAGGAGGTCGGCTCGGTCGAGGTGCTCGAGGAGGGCGGCTTCGAGCTCGAGGGCCAGGCGCTCGAGCCGGGCACCGTCGGTGCCTGGCTCGCCGAGCTCGACGGCGTCCGCACGGGCCTGCACGTGCGCGGCGGCTGGGGCAGCGGCACCGGTCACGTCGACGGCATCGGCCTGGCCACCGCCACCGGTCGTTCCGCCTACCTCGACACCACCACGCTCACCCCCGACGACGACGCCGCGCTCAAGACCTGGCTGGGCGACCCGGCCGCGCCCAAGGTCCTGCACGACGCGAAGGGGCCCGAGCTCGCGCTCGCGGCCCACGGCTGGCCGCTGGCCGGTGTCGTCAGCGACACCGCGCTCGCCGCCTACCTGGTCCGACCCGACCAGCGCACCTACGACCTCGCCGACCTCACCGTGCGCTACCTCAAGCGCGAGCTGAAGCAGGAACAGGCCGAGGACGACCAGGGGCTGCTCTTCGACGAGGGCACCGACGTCGCCGGCCCGGCGATGCTGCACGCCCGCGCCGTGCTCGACCTCGCCGAGGCGCTCGACGTCGAGCTCGACGAGCGGGGCGGCGGTCCGTTGCTCGCCGGCGTCGAGCTGCCCCTGGTGCACCTGCTGGCCCGGATGGAGCAGACCGGCATCGCCGTCGACGTCGAGCACCTGGAGGCGCTCCAGGACGAGTTCGACCGCGAGGTGCGCCGCGCGGCGGAGGCGGCGTACGACACGATCGGTCGCGAGATCAACCTAGGTTCGCCCAAGCAGCTGCAGGCCGTGCTGTTCGACGAATTGGAGATGCCGAAGACCAAGAAGACCAAGACCGGCTACACCACCGACGCCGACGCGCTGCAGGCGCTGCACGTCAAGACCGAGCACCCGTTCCTGGCCCACCTGCTGCGCCACCGTGACGTGATCCGGCTGCGCCAGACCATCGACGGGCTGCTCAAGACCGTCGCCGCCGACGGGCGCATCCACACGACGTTCAACCAGACGATCGCGGCCACGGGCCGGCTCTCCAGCACCGAGCCCAACCTGCAGAACATCCCGATCCGCACCGAGGAGGGCCGCCGCATCCGTGAGGGCTTCGTGGTCGGGCCCGGGCAGGAGTCGCTGCTGACGGCCGACTACAGCCAGATCGAGATGCGGATCATGGCGCACCTCTCCGAGGACGAGCTGCTCATCGAGGCGTTCCGGTCCGGGCGCGACTTCCACTCGATCACGGCCTCGCGGGTCTTCGACGTCCCGGCCGACGAGGTGAGCGTCGAGCAGCGCGCCAAGATCAAGGCGATGAACTACGGCCTCGCCTACGGCCTGTCGGCGTTCGGGCTCGGTCAGCAGCTCGGCATCGAGCCGAGCGAGGCGCGGGGGCTGATGGACGAGTACTTCGAGACGTTCGGCGGCATCCGCGACTACCTGCACGGCGTCGTGGTGCAGGCCCGCAAGGACGACTACACCTCCACCATCATGGGCCGCCGCCGCTACCTGCCCGACCTCAACAGCGACAACCGCCAGCGCCGCGAGATGGCCGAGCGGATGGCGCTCAACGCCCCCATCCAAGGCTCCGCCGCCGACCTGATCAAGGTCGCCATGCTGCGCACCCAGCAGGCCCTCGACGACAGCGACCTGAGGTCCCGGATGCTCCTCCAGGTCCACGACGAGCTCGTCTTCGAGGTCGCCCCCGGCGAGGCCGAGGCCCTCGAGCAGGTCGTCCGCGAGCAGATGGCCGGCGCCGCCGACCTCACCGTCCCCCTCGACGTCTCCGTCGGCACCGGCCGCTCCTGGCACGACGCCGCGCACTGACACGAGGTCTCGAGACGGTCGTGACCGACCTCCTCGACCGACGTCGGTCGAGGTTGCGCTGGCAACCGCCTCGAGACCACCGTCAGCCGGGCACCCCGCCGGGTCTCGACTCGGGCTCGCTGGCGCTCGCCCGGCACGACCAGCGCGGGTTGCCGTCGGGGGCGTCGTAAGACGGCCGGTCACCGACGGTGGTCGAGCCGCGGGGACGAAGTCTCCGCGAGTCGAGACCCCCGGGGTAGGCATCCCCGCCGGGTCTCGACTCGGGCTCGCTGGCGCTCGCCCGGCTCGACCAGCGTGGGTTGCCGTCGGGGGCGTCGTACGACGGCCGGTCACCGACGGTGGTCGAGCCGCGGGGACGAAGTCTCCGCGAGTCGAGACCCCCGGGGGTAGGCATCCCCGCCGGGTCTCGACTCGGGCTCGCTGGCGCTCGCCCGGCTCGACCAGCGTGGGTCGCCGTCGGGGGCGACCTCCTCGACCAGCGTGGTGTCGAGCGGTCGCGACCGACCTCCTCGACCGACGTCGGTCAGTCGGCGGGTACGGCGACCTTGGGTCGCATCAGGAGCGCCGGGACCAGCAGCACGGCGCACAGCACGACGTCGACGGCGACCACGATGGTCACCAGCGAGACCACGGAGTCGGCGACGGTGGCGGCGACCACGCCGATGACCAGCAGGGCGGCCCAGAGCACCAGCAGGGAGCGGCCGGCCTCCTGGGCGAGGAGGGCGTAGACGAGCAGCTGGATCATCGAGAGGAGGGTGCCGAGGATCGCGAAGAGCCAGAGCCGCTGCTCGACCTCGGCGTAGTCGCTGCCGCCGACGAAGACCAGCGCCACGCTCGAGAGCAGGTACGACGCCGCGACCCCGACCACGCCGAGCACCGCCACGAGGGCCAGGCTCAGGCGCAGCGCGCGGCGGCGTCCGCCGGCGTCGGCCATGTCGGGGAAGGCGACGACCACGACGAACTGCGGCAGGAACAGCACCGCCTTGGTGAGGATGAGTCCGCCGGCGTAGAGGCCGGAGTCGTGGTCGCTGAGCACGTTGCGGGCCACGATCACGTCGACGTTGGCCAACGCGAAGAACGCCAGCAGCGCCCCGGAGTTGCGTATCGACTCGCGCACCAGCGCCCGCCCGCCGTGGTCGGCGTCGGTGCGCTCGTGGTGGACGTGGCCGCGCTCGCGCAGCGCGAACCAGCCGACGACCACCGGCGCCAGCGCGCCGAGGAGGACGCCGACGGTGGCGGTCAGCTCCTCGGGCTGCCACAGGATGAGGGCGGTGCCGAGGACGAGGCGGGGCACGCCGGCCGCGACGTACAGCAGGGCCAGCGGGTGCCAGCGGCGCTCGCCCTGGAGGATGCCGGCCTGACCGCCCATCACGGTCAGGGGGACGGCGATCAGCCCGACGAGCGCGGCGGTGAGCAGGCTCTCGAGCCGCAGCGCCCAGTTGACCAGCGGCGCCGCGAGGACCAGGGCGCCGCCGAGCCCCAGCGCGGCGCGGAAGGTGACCCGACGGACCCCGATCTCGATCTCGTGGACGTCACCGGGCGTCGAGGCGACCCGCCGGGCGGCGGTGGCCTGCAGGGCCAGCGAGGCGACGCTGACCACGAGCAGCAGGTTCATCACGGCCGCGAGGGCGCCGTACTGCTGGGGACCGAGGGCCCGGGCGGCGACGATGGTGAAGCCGTACGTCGCGATGTTCATGACGCCGATCGCCACGGCGATCACGCCGCCCTTGGGAGCGCTCCTCGGCGCCGCAGTCCCGGGAGGTCGGGTCGTGGACTGCTCGGACACGAGACGCGAGTGTTCCACAGCGGTGGCGCCGGACCCAGGCGCGGAGCGCCGGCCCCGTGGACCCTCAGTAGGGGTCGTCGGGCCCGCGGTGGCCCAGGGCCGCGGCCGCGCGTCGCAGGTGGCCCCGCAGCAGCACCTTGACCACCAGGTTGCGCACCCACCACGGCAGCGGCCGGAGCGCGCGCAGCCGGTCCCGCACCCCCGGCCGCGCGAGGGTCAGGGCCGCGAGCGAGCCGGTGCGGCCGTCGTACCGCAGTGCGGGGGAGGTGAGCACGACCCGCAACAGGCCGAGGGTGACGCCCAGCGAGGAGTAGGCGTCGTGGACGAGCACCCGCCCGCCGGGGACGACGTGGCGGCTCCACCCGAGGTCGGCGACCACCGACCAGTAGTCGTGCTTGCCGTCGACGTAGACGAGCCCGACCGGGTGGTCCCACCCGGCCCGGACCTCGTCGCTGGTCGCGACCCGCAGGTCGACCCGCTCGGCCACGCCCGCCGCGCGGAGGTTGGCGCGGCACCGTTGCTCGGTGTCCGTCCCGCCGTAGCGCCAGGAGGCGGGGAACGGGTCGACCGCGACGACGAGCACCTCGGGGCGCGCGGCGGCGGCGAGGACGATCGTCGACCGCCCGTGGTGGCTGCCCACCTCGACGACGGCGTGGCCCGGCCCCACCTGCGCCGCGGCGTCGTGCAGCACCCGGGCCTGGGCACGGGTGAGCCAGCCGGGGACACGCTCGGCACGCGCGAAGGCCTCGGCGAACGCGCCCCTAGGCTCTGCGGCGTGGGTCACCGGGCGAGCATAGGCAGCGGTGCCCGCGTCCGCGGCGTCGTGCTCGACGCCTGGCCCCTGCTCCTCGCGGTCGTCCTCTGCTGGCCGTTGCTGACTCGCTCGGGGCACCCGCTGGCGCGCGACCTGGTGTTCGTGCCGCGGCAGCCGTGGACCGATGCGACCTGGGGCCTCGCCGACACCGCCCCCCGTGCCGTCCCGCTGGACGCGTGGGTCGCCGCCCTGGACGGACTGGTCGACGGGGGAGTGCTCGCGCGGGTGCTCGTGCCCGGCCTCCTGGTGCTGGCCGGGTGGGGTGCACACCGCCTCCTGGCCGACCTCAGCGTGGTCGCGCGGCTAACGGCCGGCGGGCTCGCGGTCTGGAACCCCTACGTCGTCGAGCGGCTCACGCTCGGGCAGTGGGCCCTGCTGGCGTCGTACGCCGTCCTGCCCTGGATCCTCCTCGCCGCCCGGCGGGTGCGCGAGGACGGCGCCGGGCCGGGTGCGCTGGTCCTCTGGGTCGGGCTGGCCTCGATCACGCCGACCGGTGGTCTCGTCGCGTCCGCCGCCGCTCTCCTCGCCGTCGCCGCGACCTCGCGGCGGACCGTGCTCACCGTCGCGGCGGGGTGCGTGGCGCTGCAGCTCCCGTGGCTGGTGGCCTCGCTGCTCGGCACGGGTGTCCGCCCCTCCGACCCTGCCGGCGTCGCCGCGTTCGCCGCCGACGGGGAGGGGAGGAGCGGGCCGCTGGTCGCCCTCCTCGGTCTCGGCGGCATCTGGGACAGCACCAGCGTGCCCGGCTCGCGGGAGGGCTGGTGGGGCCCGGCCACGGCGGTGGTCGTGGTCGTCGCCCTGCTGCTGGCCGGTCGCCGGCTCCTGACCCTCCCGGCGCTGGGCGGTCCCCGCGGGCTGGTGCTGCTCGCGGCGGGCGGCCTCGCGCTCGCGGTGCTCCCGGTCGTGCCGGCCGGCACCGAGGTCCTCGAGCAGGCAGTCCGTCACGTGCCGGGCGCCGGGTTGCTGCGCGACTCGCAGAAGTTCCTGGCGCCCTACGTGCTCCTGGCGGTGGTGGCGGTCGGGGTGGTGACCGACCGGGCGGTCGGTGCCGTACGTCGGCACGGGTCCGAGGTGGTCGCAGCCGTCGCGCTCGTCGCCGTGCCGCTGCCGGTCGTGCTGTTGCCGGACGGGTCGGTGACGACGGCCCGGACGCTCGACCCCGTCACGTTCCCGGCCGGCTTCGACGCTGTCGCCGACCGGCTGGAGGGGGAGCCGGGTGACCTGGCCGTCCTGCCGTGGCGGGCCTACCGCGGCTTCCGCTGGGGCCACGGGCTCACGTCGTCCGACCCGGCGGTGCGGTGGTTCGACCGGCGCGTGCTCGTCTCCGACGACCTCCAGGTCGGTTCGGTGCTCGTGCGCGGGGAGAGCGAACGGGCCGCGGCGATCGGCGACGCCCTCGAGGAGGGGCCCGTGCTGGACGCGATGCGTGCCGAGGCGGTCGCCTGGGTGCTGGTCTACCGCGACGACCCCGCGGCGCCCGACCTCGACCTGGCCGGGCTCGAGCAGGTCCACGGCGACGCCGAGATGGCGCTGTACGCCGTGCCGGGTGCCGCCGCGGGTCCGCCCGGCGCCTCCGGGGCGAGGCGTCTCGCCGTCGGACTGGCTGCGGCGGCAGCACTGACCGCGCTGGCGGCGGCTGCGGCGTCGCGCGCGCGGCGGCGCGGACCGAGGAGCCCCCCCGCGGGCACCGTCCGGTGCTAGGGTCTGACCAGGGAGAGGGGATCCATCGTGCCGTTCGTGCTCAAGCTCGTCATTCCGATCATCGCCGGAGGTGTCACCGCCAGCGTCCTGACGTTCGGACTCGTCGCGTCGCAGACCTCGGCCCCCGACACCAACCCGGCGAAGTCGCCGATCCTCACCTACGGCGACGACACCTGACCGACGCGCCGCAGCGTCCGCTCGACCTCGTCCACGGTCCTCGTCCAGCCGAAGCTCGCGGCACGTCGTCGCGCCGCCGCTGACATCCGCGACCGCGTCGCGTCGTCCTCCAGGACGACCCGGGCCGCCTCGACGAACCCGTCCAGGTCGTCGGCGAGCAGCCCGGTGACGCCGTCCGCGACCGACTCGGTCGGTCCGCCGGCGTGCCGGTAGGCCACGGTCGGGGTGCCCTGCACGGCGGCCTCCATGACCGCCAGGCCCCAGCCCTCCTTGACCGACGGCAACAGCATCAGCCAGGCCCTGGCGAGCAGCCGGTCGCGCTCGGCGTCGTCGACGCGGCCGTGCAGGGTGACGTCGTCCCGGAGCCGCTGCCGGTCGAGGGCTGCCTCCAGCTCGGGGCGCCACCAGCCCTCCCCGACGACGTCGAGGTGCAGGCCGGGCAGTCGGTCGCGCAGGCGGTCGACCACCTCGAAGGCCTGCTCGATCTGCTTGTGCGGGACCAGGCGTGCCAGCACGACCAGACGCGGTGTGGCCGACGTGGGGCCGGCGACCGGGCGGTGGTCGACCCCGTTGCGCACGACCTGGACGAGGCCGGGGTCGACGCCGATGACCGCGAGGTCGGCCTTCGACGCCTCCGAGACGGTCAGGTGGGGCACGCCGCGGTACAGGCGCGGGGTCAGGACCCGCTCGACCCACCACCCGATCCGGCCGCGCAGGCCCGGGTAGATGATGTGCCACTGCCGCTGGTGGACGTGGTGCACCAGCGCGACCAGGCCGCGGCGGCGTACGAGCGGGGTGCCGAAGGGCAGGCCGTTGATCACGTCGACCACCACGTCGAGCCGACGTCCCTGGCGCCACGTCCACAGCAGCGCCCGGGGGTAGACCGTGAGCCGTCCGCCCGTGCGGCGCAGCCGCACCCCGTCGAGGTCACCGTCCGCTGCGGACCCCGGGTGGCGGGCGCAGACGACCGTGACCTCGTGCCCGCGGGCCACCAGCCCCCGGCCGACCTGCTCGACGAAGACCTCCGAGCCGCCACCGTCGGGATGGGTCGAGTCGCGCCAGGTCAGGATGGCGATCCGGAGCCGGTCCGGGTGGGCCGCGCGCTGCCGCCCCCGGGTCAAGGACTCTGTCGGCCGAGGCGGTAGAGGAACTGGTAGCCGAACATGGTCGGCCAGGCCCGGGTCGCGGCCCGGTCGGCGACCGCGACGCGCCGCGCGGCTCGAGCAGCCGCCGACTCGGGGTCGGTCCCGCGGGCCACGACGTCGAACGGCGACCCGACCGTGGCGCTCTCGATGATCCGCAGACCGCACTGGTCGATCAGTGCCTCGAGGCTGCGGCGCGTGAAGAACCGCACGTGGCCGTGGTCGAGGAGGCCGCGCTGGTCGTAGTCGAAGCGACCGGCCACGACCCGCGCCCTGGGGTACCAGTGCGCGAAGTTCGGCACCGAGATGAGCACTTCGCCGCCGTCGTCGAGGCGAGCGGCGAGGTCGGTCAGCAGGGCGGCCGGGTCGATGACGTGCTCCAGCACGTCGCCCGCGACGACGACTCCGTAGTCGTGCCCGGCCTGCTCCGGCAGACCCGCGTTGAGGTCGGCCTCGACGAAGTGGTCGACCCGGTCGACGATGCCCTCGTGCTTGACGAGGTCGACCCCCGTCACCGTGTGCCCCAGTCCCCGGGTCAGCGCGGCGAACTGGCCGTCCGAGCACCCGACGTCGAGCACGCGGCTGGGCGCCGTCGCGGCCAGCCACCGCAGCAGCACGCCGTGGGAGGAGTGCTCGGACGGCTTGAGCTCGTAGGCGTCGGTGTCGACCCCAGGGCCCCGCTGCCCGAAGCCCATCCGCCGGAGCCGGAAGCGCACCACGTCGCCGGTGACGTCCTTGGCGTAGCGCAGGCCGTTGACGTAGCAGATCTCGTCGCCGTAGTAGGTCGGGATCGGCACCTCGAGGATCTTCTTGTCCTGCTCGTGCAGGCCCAGGATGATCTCGGTGTCGAAGTTGAACCCGTCGCTGTAGGACGCGAGGTCGAGGTCCTCGAGGGCGTCGACCCGGTAGGCCCGGTAGCCGCTGTGCCACTCCGAGAGGTCGAGGTCGGCGAGCCGGTTCTGCAGGCGGGTCAGGATCTTGTTGCCCACCAGCTTGTACGTCGGCATGCCGCCGGCGCGGGCCTCTCCCGGTCGCATCATGCGGGAGCCGAAGACGGCGTCGGCCTCGCCCCGGGCGAGGGGGCGCACCAGGTCCTCGATGCACTCGGGGGCGTACTGCCCGTCACCGTGCAGCAGCACGACGACGTCGAGACCCTCGGCGATGGCCCAGGCGTAGCCGGCCTTCTGGTTGCCGCCGTAGCCGAGGTTGCGCTCGTGGCGCACCACCGTCAGCGGCAGCCTCGACCCCTCCTGGAAGCGCCGCCCGACCTCGTAGGTGTCGTCGGAGCTCGCGTCGTCGCAGACCAGGACGTGCGCGACGTTCTCCGCGAACGACGGGGGGAGTCGCGACAGCGTCTGGGCCAGCGTCGTGGCTGCGTTGTAGGCGACGACCAGGACCCCGACCCGCAGACCGGTCGCCGACCACGACGGCTCGGTCACCGCACCTGGTGCGGGGGTGGCTCGGTCTGGGCGTGGGCGTGCGCGAGTGTGCCGGATGGTCATGTCAGCTCCCTCGGCCGCCGCCAGTCGCATGGTCGCGACTGCCTCCCTCGGCGGACCGTGACGTCACTGTAGTCGTGGACGGCGCGCGATGTGACGCGTGGCATAGTTCCAGCGTGGATCACACCCCGCTCGTCGACCTCGCCAGCCTCCAGACCGACCTGGAGGCGAAGAAGGTCGCGTACGGCTCGGCGCAGCCCTTCCCGCACCTCGTCCTCGACGACGTCCTGCGCCCCGAGGTGTTCGACAAGGCCGTCGGCGAGTTCCCGGGGATCGGGGACGAGTTCTGGAAGGGCTACCTCCACGTCAACGAGACGAAGTACTCCAACACCGAGCCCGACACGTGGGGTCCGACGCTGCACGACGTCGCCCGCGAGTTCTGCTCGCCCGAGTTCGTCCGGTTCCTCTCCGAGCTCACCGGGATCGACGACCTGATCCCCGACTGGACGATGGACGGGGGCGGACTGCACCAGACCCTGCGGGGCGGTCACCTCAACATCCACGCCGACTTCACCACGCACCACACGCACGAGAACTGGGCGCGCCGCGTCAACATCCTGCTCTACCTCAACGACGAGTGGCACGACGAGTGGGGCGGCAAGCTCGAGCTGTGGGACCGCGACATGACCGCCTGCCAGGCGCGCGTCACCCCCGCCGGCAACCGGATGCTCGTGTTCACCACCGCGGCCGACACCTTCCACGGCCACCCCGACGGCCTCACCTGCCCGCCCGACGTGGCGCGTCGCTCGATGGCGCTCTACTACTTCACCGAGGAGGACGGCGCCGTCCGCCGGTCCACCAACTACCAGGCCCGCCCCGAGGAGAGCCTGCTGAAGAAGGCCGCGATCCGGGCCGACCGCACGGCCCTCGACTTCTACGACCGGGCCAAGCGCCGGCTCGGCATCTCCGACGAGCACGTGAGCCGGGTCCTGACCCGGGTGCACCGCCTGCGCCGCCGCAGGTCCGGCGGCGGGCGCTAGCAACCGGTCACGAGGCGGGTCGGACGCTCCTGCACACGGCGGGGTCGACCCCGGGCGTGACCTCGACCCGGACCCCGTCGGGCGGGCTGGCCAGGTCGGGGGCGGCGACCCCGACCGCGACCGGCGCGGCGTTGCCGTCGTCGTCGACCTCGAACGCGCGCAGGAAGGCGAGGTGGCCGCCGGGCTGTGAGGTGATGTCGGCATAGCTGAGCTGCGCGACCACCCGGGCACCCACCCGCACCTCGTGCGGGGGCAGCAGCTCGATCCACGGCCCGGAGAAGATGTCCTCCTCGGTCTTGACCTGGAGCCGGAACTTGTCCGCCGAGACGGCCTGCAGGTAGACCTCGTTGAGGACCGTCGTGTCGGACTCGAACAGCTTGACCCGGGCGTAGTCGAGGTCCGCGTCGAGGGAGACAGTGACGACCAGGTCGCGCCGCTCGACCAGGAGCCACGGCGTGTAGCGGTCGCCGGTGTGCAGGTACAAGGCGTCGCAGTCGCCCTCGACCCACAGCTGGTCGGTCTCGCCCTCGTCGGGCGCCGGAGGACGGTCGGCCTGTGTCACGAGCCGGGCCTGGGCGTCCGGCGTCAGGCGCCGCTGCAGCTCGAGGTAGGACTCCAGGTCCGCGCCGCGCGTCGTGGTCGCCACCGCTGCGTGCCCCAGCAGGAGGTTGGCCGCGATGCCCAGCGCGGCGGCGGTGGTGGCCACACCCACGAACCCCACGCGCAGCAGGCGGGGGGCGCGCTCGAGCACCCGGCTGACCGCGACGGTGCCGATGAAGCCGCCCAGGACCAGGGCCGGCACGAACTCCGCGGTGTACCGGGTCGCGAAGTAGCCGTAGGCCATCACGCCTCCGGTCATCAGCACGCCCGCGGCCAGGGGCGCCCGGAGCATGCGGCGTCCCAGGTCGACCCCGGGGCGGAACACCGCGCACGTGGCGACCACCGTCATCAGCAGGAGCCACGGCATCAGGCTGGTCACGCTGGCCGTCCGGTAGCTCTGGTCGATGACCGTCCCGTCGGTCGGTGTCACGGGCTCGGCCGGCAGGGTGACCCAGGGGAAGTAGTCGACGAACCGCAGCCCGTCGGGCCGGAAGTACGCCGACAGCGCGGTCGGGAAGAACTGCGGGCCCATGATGCTGCCGCCGTTGGCGGCCAGCGCCTCGCGGCGCTGCGCGCTGATCTCCGTGAACCGCTGGTCCTCCAGCGGGAAGGCGAAGGGGTGGCGGAACTTCAGCCAGTTCACCGTCGCCCCGACGAGCAGCGCCGCCGCCGCGACGAGCACGACCCGGGTGCCCCAGCGCCGCCGGTCGGGTCCCAGGCGCCCGCTCCACAGCCAGCACCCCACGGCCAGCGCGACCAGGCACACGGCCCAGCCGCCGGTCGCGCGGGTCAGGATCAACCCGGTCGCGAAGGCGAACAGCCACCCCACCGTGGCCCGGCTCGGCTCGACCATGGTGCGCAACAACCAGTACATGGAGCCGACCGTGAACGCGACCGACCAGGCGTAGACCTCGTGGTAGGCCCAGGGCAGCGAGGCGACGAAGGTCAGGGACGTCCCGCCGGCCGCGAGGGCCAGGACGGCTCCCAGGGCGACGGACTCGACGGTGCTCACCGGCTCGTCCGGTCGCATCAGGTCGCGCACCAGCCAGAGGAGCCGCGGGAGCACGAGCGCCAGGACGACGAAGGCGAGCAGCATCGACAACACGGTCAGCCGGCCGTCGAACTCGGAGGTGGTCACGAGCACCGGCAGCCGCACGATCGCGGGCCACGGGCCGAAGTAGGTGTACTCCGAGCCGCGCTGCACGAAGCCCTCGATGCCGAGGCTGCCGGGCGGGACCGACAGCCGGCCGTCGAGGAACGCGCGGCCCTGCGTGTCGAAGAACGTGGAGGCGAACCCGAACCCGTTGGCCTGTCGGCCCAGGTCGGTCCCGTAGTCGAGGAGGGAGGCGAGGTAGGCGACGCCTCCCACCAGGAGTCCCCAGGTGGTGACCCACCGTCGACGACGGTCGGGGCGTACGACGGACCTCCTGGTCTCGGGGGACCCCGCCTCGGTGCTGACGGTCGTGGGGCTGGTGGACGCCGTCGTCAAGGAGCGCTCCGGTCCGGCGACGCCACGGGGGTGGCGTCCGCGTGCCCGGGGTCGGTCGCGGGCGGCCGCCAGGCCGGGTGGTCCAGCACGCGCTGCACCGCCCGCTCGACGTAGGCGTGCATCGCGACGGCGATCACGACGGTGGCGGAGACCGCGAGCAGGGTCTTGGGCAGCCAGGACATCTGGGGGGACTGCGTCGAGACGTACCAGAACACGGGGTAGTGCCACAGGTAGGCGCCGAGGGAGTAGCGGCCGAGGGTGGCCGCCACCCGGTTGGCGAGGACCTGACGGACGACGACGGGAGGCGCCGCCAGCGTGCACCCCACCACGAGGGCCATCAGGTTCAGGTCGAGGACGATCCCGCCCAGGCCGAAGTACCAGCCCAGGTCGGAGGTGAGGACGAACGATGCCGGCAGGGTCATGGTGCTGACCAGGGCGACGACGCGGTAGTCGACCCGGTCGGCGAGCGGCCGGAGGTAGGGCAGGCACGCGGCGGCCAGCGCACCGGCCAGGGCGGCATCCCCCCGGGCCCAGGTGCGCAGCGCCACGCCCGACGGCTCGAGGGCGAACATGTGGTGGCGCCACCACCACGACAGCAGGAGGAGCGCCGCGAGCCAGGCGACCAGGCGGGCGGGCCGGTGGCGGAGCAGCAGGAGGAGCACCAGGACGACGACCAGCATCTGCAGGTCGACGGAGAGGTACCAGAGGTGCCCGAGGTCGGGGCGGGCGACGTCGGAGTGGTCGTGCAGGTACCAGTTCCAGGTGAAGGTCGCGATGTGCAGGAGCGACCTGGGCGTGTCCTGGCCCTCGTACGACCCGGGGTCGAGGGTGGTGACGACCACGACCAGGAGGAGCAGCGCGTAGGCCTGACCGCCGAGCCGCACCCCCCGGCGCAGCAGGGTCCGGCCGGCCGACGGCAGCGACAGGGGCCCCTCGCGCTGCAGGACGGCACTGGTGATGAGGAAGAACCCGACCGCGAGGAAGACCGAGACCGCGGCGTTCCCGCTGGTGAAGAACACCCGCGACCAGGTGCGGGAGTAGAGCCCGTCGGTCGGCCATAGGATCCAGCCGTGGGAGAGAATGACGAGCACGATGGCGTAGCCACGGACGCCGTCGAGGGTCCGGAGCCGCGCAGGGCGCACCGACTCGTCCCCGCTCGCCATGCCGGGAACTCTATGCGAGCACCTCACCGCCCGGGGACTCCTCGCGACGGCAGGTGGCGCTGCTCGGGCACTGCTCGACCGCGCGGCCGCCGATCGGCACGACCGTGACCTCGGCCGCCCCCGTCACGGCGGCGACCACGCCCCGCGGACCCGACCGACGAGCGGTGCGGGTCGCCGCGCTCGACGGCCTGCGTGGGCTGGTGATCGCCTCCGTCGTCGTCAACCACGCGACGGGCAAGCTCTGGCCACGCGGCGAGGTCTACGACGTGCCCATCGTCAACGGGCTGCTCGGGGGCGGTGCGGTCACCGTCTTCTTCGTCGTCGGCTCGTTCGTCGTCACCCTCGGGCTGCTGCGCGAGCACGAGCGCGGGGTGCTCGACCCGATGCGCTTCTACCTGCGCCGCCTGGTGCGCCTCGGCCCCCAGCTGGTGCTCCTGTGCGCCGCGGTCGCGCTGGTGCTGCGCCTCGAGGGCGGCGCGGCGTACGACGGTCGCGCGGTCGTGCACAACGTGATGCACGTGCTCACCTACACCTTCAACCTGTTCGGGCGGGACGACTTCCTCCAGGTCGAGGGCGAGCTCGGGCACCTCTGGTACCTGAGCGTGCAGCAGCAGTGCTACCTGGTGCTGCCGCTCCTGATCGCCGTGGCGGGGCGCCGCCGGCTGGCCCTGGCCGCGCTGCTGGTCGCCTTGGTCGCGCTCGTCTACCAGCACCGCCAGGACGTGCTGGGTGACGGCAGCGGCTGGATCTTCGCCTCCACCCTCACCACCACCCGCGCCGACGGCCTGATCTGGGGCGTGGTGGTCGCTCTCGCCCTCCCGGCGATGGTCCGCTGGCGGTGGCACCACGTGCTCTGGGTGTCGTTGCTGGCCCTGCTCGCGCTCAAGCTCACGCTCCCGATGCTGGGCGACTTCGGCTACCTCGGCCCGTGGAGCCTCGCGTTCACGGCGGTCGCCGGCCTCGCCGTCGCGGCGGTGTGGCAGAACGACCGCCCGACCCGCTCCGTCCGGTTCCTGTCGTGGGGTCCGTTCACCACGCTGGGGAACGCGTCCCTGTCGATCTTCGTCTGGCACCTCCCGGTGTTCATCGTGGTGGCGCGGCACACCGCCTCGTGGCACTGGGTTCCCCGCTCGGCGCTGGCGCTGGCGATCGTGGCGGTGGTCGTGGTGCTCCTGGAGCGGTACGTCGAACGGCGGGTGCGCCGGCTCCTCGCCACCCGTCCCGTCTTCCGGATGCGCCCGGACGCCCCGGCCGGGCCCGCGTCATGAAGGGGGCCGGTCTGCGGACGCCCCCCATCGTGCTCGGGCTGCTCGGCGGCGCCACCGTGCTGTACGTGCTCGGCCAGCTCGGTCAGTTCCTGCCGGCGCCCGACCTCGAGCTGGTCCGTCCCCTCGACAGCCTGTTCCGCTCGGGGAACGAGGCGCTGAGCGTGATCCTCGCCTGCGTGGGTTTCGTGCTCACCCGGCGGCTCCTCGACGCGCGCGCGGCGGGCTGGCGAGGTCCGGTCACGCTCGCGGCGGGGGTGCTGGGCGTCGTCATGGTGCTGCTCGCGACGATCTGCCTCGCGGCGCTGGTCGTGTGGTCGGTCGACGACACCGACCCGACGTCGCGCTCGGTGACGCTGACCTCGATCCGCCACGTCCTGACGCTCGACTGGAACTTCTACCTGGCTGAGCGCCCCTTGGCCGCCCGGGCCGACCTGTCCGGCCTCTGGGTCTTCGCGGTGCTCGTGCAGCTCGGCGCGGTGGCGCTCGGGCTGGTGCTGCTGCTCGGTCGACGGCCGGTGCTCCTGGCCGGCGCCTGCGCTGTCGTGGTGCTGGCCTCGACGGTGTGGCTGGTCGTCGCGGGCGACGACCTCGGGTGGTACCGCTCGTCGCTGAGCACCTGGGGGAGGGCTGACGAGTTCGCCGCCGGGATGCTCGCCGCCGCCGCCTCGGCGGGCTGGGTACGACTCTCGCCCGCCCGCGCGGCCGCCCTCGGCGGTGGCGCGGCGTTGTGCCTGCCGGGCACCGTGCTCGCGTCCTCGTTCCTGGGATCCGGCGAGGCGCAGGAGTGGCTGATCCTGGTCGGCGTGCTGTCCGCCCTATGTTGCCTGGCCGCGGACCAGGCACCGGCAGCGGGCTCGTCGTTCGTGCAGTGGTCCCCGCCGCAGCGGTGGGCGGCCGCCGCCTCGGCGTGGTTCGTCGCCGTCGCCTGGGCCCCGATGGTGCTGCGTACCGCTGCCCGCCGCGGTGCCGAGGAGCACGCGTGGTTCGTCGCCCTGGGAGGGATCCTGCTCCTGGCGCTGCTCGTCGTCGCCACGGTGCGCGTCGCCCGGGACGTCGTCCGTCTCGTCGAGCCTCGGGTGGCACCCCTGGTGGGACGTGCTCGGAACAACCCTGTCGACACATCCGGCAGAGAGTGACCGCCGCCACACAACCTGCGTTACTGTCCGGTCACTAGTGCTTTGGGAGGGGTGCTCGTGCGTACAGTTCTTTCCTCGAAGGTGGGCTACGGCCTGGCCTTCGTCGGCGTGTTCCTGGTCGTCCTCGCGATCCTGATGCAGGTCTACGCGACCGGAGCGTTGATGAAGACGCCGCTCGACGTCGACTCGACCACGCGGTTGGCCGGGACCGCGGGTCTCGCCGGACCCGACGGCGTCGACGAGTTCGACGTCCGGGTCACCAGCATCACCCGTGCGGACTCCGCGAAGTCCGACGACGACGTCGTGGTCTTCAGCAACTCGTCGTGCGTGGTCCGCGACATCGAGGACCCGCCCGACTGTGTCTCGTCCGACGACCCGATGGAGCGCCTGCTCACCGCGTCGACCGACGAGTTCGCCGCCGACCGCGTCGACGGCCTCGCCGTCAACGACCAGAAGTACCTCTCGCCGGCGGCCGTCCCGCACGACGGTCTGGTCAACAAGTTCCCGTTCGAGACGGAGAAGAAGGACTACCCGTACTGGTCCGGGACGGCGGGACGCGCCGTCACCGCCGAGTACGTGGAGACCGAGGACGTCAAGGGCCTCGAGACCTACGTCTTCTCGGTGGAGATCGTCGACGAGGAGATCGAGGTCAGCGACGGGGTCCCCGGCCTCTACAACGACACCATCCGGATCAACGTGGAGCCGCTCACCGGGGCCATCGTCGACCAGAGCAGCACCCAGGCGCGCACCCTCACCGACGGCAGCCCGTTCCTGGCCCTGGACGTCGCGTTCACCGACGACCAGGTCGCCACGAGCGTCGCCGACGCCAAGGACAACCGGGGCCGCCTGCAGCTCGTCCGGAAGGTCGTCCCCCTGGTCGGCTACATCGTCGGCATCCCGCTGACGATCGCCGGCATCGCGATCATCGTGCTGAGCCGCCGCCGCACCGTCGCCCAGCACTCCGCGCACTCGCCGCAGGAGCCGGTGGGCGCACGAGGCTGAGCTCGATGAGGGTCTTGCCGGCGTGGGACCGTGACCCGGTCCACCGGCTCGGTCCCACCTCGCCAACGGTGTGATCAGGCCGTGACCCCGACGTTGAGGGACCGAGGGCTGACGCCGCCGAGGTTGCTCGCCTGCACGTCGAAGCTGTAGGCGTGGCCGCGGACGAGGGTCAGTCGGCGGCTCAGGGTGTCCTTGGACATCCACCCCGTCACCTTGGCGGTGGCCTCGGTCTCACCCTTCGTCCGGTCCCAGTAGAAGACCCGGTAGAAGTTGTCGACCGAGGGCGAGATGACCCGGCTCCACCGGACCGTGACCGTGCCGTTCTTCGTGGCCGGGGTGCTGGCCTGCACGCCCGTGGGCGTCGCCGGTCGGGCGACCGCCACCCGTGTGGAGTACACGTCCGACGTCGGGGCCTCCCGTCCGCCGGGGCCGTTGGCGTAGGGCACGACCCGGTACTGGAAGGTGTGTCCGTTCTGCGCGGCCGTCGTCACCGCCTGGTGGTCGAACGCGTTGCCGGTGGCCCAGTACTCCATCCGCTTCCACGCCGTGCCCGCCGTGGCGTCCCGCACCTCGATCCAGTACCACATGTCGCGGCCGTAGTCGGTCCAGTCGAGCTGCACGACGCCGCTGTTCAGTGGGGTCCCGGTCAGGTCGGTGGACTTCACCAGCGGGGGGCAGTGCGAGGGATAGGCCCAGCCGTCGTACCAACGCCCGTCGTAGCCCGACGTGACGACCGGCGGGGACGTCCAGCCCCCGGGGGAGGTGTCGGTGACCGGCTCGGCGGCCGAGGGGAGGAACTTCTCGGAAGGCACGGTCAGGAACCGTGGCCGGTAGACGGAGCCGTCGTGGTCGTTGAGCGAGCGGCACCCGATGCTGACCGCGGTCGTGTTGACGTTGTACGAGACCACGACGTCGCCGCCGGATCCCAGTCCGTCGTGGACCCGGGCGTCGTAGTGCAGCAGGAAGTCCGGCGCGGCGTGCGTCCCCTCGGGCGGGGTGTGCAGCGTGACCGCCCGGGGGGTGAAGTCCCACGGCGTGGAGGAGGGGTGGGCGACGATGTCACCCCCGTTGAGACCCGGCTCCCGCTGGATCAGCCAGAACGTGTCGTTGATCTGTCGGACGGAGTAGCTCATGGTCGGCTCGAACGATGACGAGACCGGGTCCGCCTCGGCCTGCGACCCGGACCACCCGCCGGAGGCGGTGCGGAAGCGCCACGTCGAGAAGTCGGCGAGCTCGGCCCGGGTGGTGCGCGCGACGTACAACCGCCGCTCCTTGGTCGCGTTGACGGAGGCGGAGCCGTAGACGTAGACGAACCCGTCGTGCTCCATCAGCGCCATCCCCCACATCAACGGGTGCTCCCCGTACGGCGTGTGCCGGGGGAGGAGCGTCGGGACCGGGCTGGCGACCGACCCGGAGAAGTCGGACACCGGCTGGACCGTCATCGCACCGTGCGTCTCCTGCCAGAAGCCGTCCGGCGTGGCCACGTTGCGCCAGTGGAACTTCACGACCCGGCCGGCCGACATCATCCCGTCGGCGGTCCAGTACCAACCGGCGCCGGCCTCACGGACAGGGGTGCGTGCGTAGCGGTCCCAGAAGTCGATGTCGGTCCGGTCCTCCTGGCAGGTGCCGCCCCCGGTGATGGTCCGCAGGCCGTTGCCGGACTGCACCACGATGGCGTTCCGGAGTCCGCTGGTCAGGAAGCCGTTGTCGCGGATCGTGGGCGAGCCGAGATAGCTGTCGGAGAAGAACCAGGCGCGGTCGCCGTTGGGGAGGGGGATCGACTGGGTGCCGTCGCCACCGCTCCAGTCATCGCACATCTCCTGGTAGCCGGTGCGGTTGGCGTAGTTGTTGAACATGGCGTTCAGGCCGGTGTTCGCCTTCGTGTGCGCCAGGTCGGCGAGCGTCCGTCCCGCATCGATGATGCCCGTGCCACAGCCGCCGCAACCGCTGACGGGGCGGTGGCTGGCGGACCTCTTGATCGCAGCCGCGACTTCGTCGGGCGTCATGTCGGGGTGCTCTGCCAGGACGAGGGCCGCCAGCGCGCTCACGTGCGGGGCGGCCATGCTGGTCCCGTCGTAGGACTCGTACGTCCCGCTCTGCGTCGGCGTCGTGTTGCCGGTGTTGACCGTCGACCAGACGTCGGTGCCCGGTGCCGACACGTCGACCGCGGCCCCGTAGTTCGATCCGTCCGCCGGGTCGGAGTTCCGCACGCCGGCCGAGGTGACGTTGGCGACCGTGATCACACCGTCGCACGACGCCAGGTTCGACGTCGCTACGTCCTGGTTGTCGTTCCCCGCGGACACAACGATGACGGCGCCCCGGCTTCTGGCGATGTTGATGGCGTCCTGGTAGTCACGGTCGCAGCCGGTGGCGCTGTAGCCGCCGAGACTGAGGTTGATCACGTCAGCGGGGTGGTCGTTGGGCATGCCGGGCCTCGGCACCCCGGCCGCCCAGGTGATGGCGTCGGCGATGTCCGACGTGCTCCCACCGCAGAGTCCCAGGGCCCGGACGTGCTGCACCCGCACGCTGGGCGCAGCCCCCACTCCGTCCACCCCGTTCCAGGTGGCCGCGATGGTTCCGGCGACATGGGTGCCGTGCCAGCTGGAGTCGTCCGGCGGCGTGCCCGGGCACTGGCCGGCGCCGTGCCAGTCGCCCTCGTCCTGCGCGTCCCAGTCCGCCCCACCGCCGTCTCGAGCCGTGGACGGATCGGAGATGAAGTCCCAGCCCCCCACGGTGTCGAGGTCGGCGTGGGTCGTGCGACCTGTGTCGATGACGGACACGTTGACCCCGGCGCCGCGGGTGAAGCGCCACGCGTGCGGGAACCGCGCGCCGCGCGGGCCGTAGTGCCACTGCTGCGCGGAGTAGTCGGGGTCGGAGGGTTCCGCGTGGGGGTAGTTCATCCCGTCCGGGACCGCGTACTCGACCGCGGGGTGCGCCTCCAGACCACGCGTCAGGCGCTCCTGGTCGGCCCGTCCGAGGGCTCGGCCGGTCCGTACGACGACCGAGCCGGTGGACATCCGTGACCGCTGGCTCAGTCCGAACCCGGTCGCACGCGAGACGGACGCGAGCGCATCCGACCGCGACCGCGCCGCCGCGGGTCCGCGGCGTGCAGCCGTGCTCGCCTCGCGGAACCGCACGATGAACTGCTGGTTCGGCGGGACGCCCACCGGCGTAGCCGATGTCGCCGGTTCACCGGTCGCGATCGGCGACGGCACCGGGGCGGCCGCCTCGGCTGAATCCCGCGTGGGCGGTGCGGCGGTGGAGACTGCTACGGGCAGGCAGGCGCTGGCCATGATCCCGGCGACGAGGGCGCGGGTGCGGAGGTGCTTCTTCACGAGTGCCGAGACTCCGATCACCCTGTCGTGTCGAGTCGGCCGAGCAGGGGGGATGACCCCGAGAGTGAGGTCGGTGCGAGTGGTGGGGACCACAGTGTGCGCAGTGCCGTCGCCGCTGACAAGGGTGAACGGGGGCGACGGCCGCGAGGCCGACTTCAGCGGCGGTACGGGCGGGACAGGTCGGCGCCGAAGATCGCGGTACCGGGGGTGTAGCGCCCGCGGACCGAGGACCAGCCGCCCCAGACCCGGTCGTGCCCGGCGGGCCACTCCGGCTCGAGCAGGGTCGTGATCGCGAAGCCGGCGCCGGCGAGCAGCGCGACCCAGTCGCCGAGGGTGCGGTGGTGCTCGACGTAGGTCACCTCGCCGGTGTCGTCGTCGACCTCGACGTACGGCGTGCGGTCCCAGTAGGACTGGCTCGCGACCAGGCCGGGCTCGCCGGGGTCGTCGGGGAACATCCAGCGGGTCGGGTGCGTGATCGAGAACGCGAACCGGCCGCCGTCGCGCAGCACCCGCGCGGTCTCGGCGACGGCGAGGTCGATGTCGCGCACGAACTGCAACGCCCCGAAGGCGGCGAAGACGACGTCGAACGAGCCGTCCGCGAACGGCAGGTGCGTCGCCGTCCCCAGCACCGAGGGCACCTCGACGCCGGTCTCGAGGTCGAGGCGGCGCGAGTGCTGCAGCTGGCGCCACGACAGGTCGAGCCCGACCGCCCGGCCGCCGTGGGCGCGCACCCAGCGCGAGCACTGACCGGCACCGGAGCCGACCTCGAGCACGTCGCGCCCGGTGACGTCGCCGAGCAGGCCGGCCTCCGCCTCGGTCAGGCCCTCGGGACCCCAGACGAACCCGGCGTCTCCCAGGAAGGCGCCGTGCGTGGCCTGGTACTCGTCGGCGTAGCGGTCCCAGTCGGGACCGTTGGCGCGGCGCGACTGCTCCTCGGTGACGGCGCGCCGGTCGGAGCGGACCGACTCCGGCAGCGGGGGGTGGTGGCGCGAGTCCGGGGCCTCGGGGTCCGGGGCAACGCTGGTCACGACGTCACCGTAGCCGCGCGCACCCCGGCGCGACCCGGATGACCTACGCTCCTGGGATGAGGCTGCGGGTGCTTCCGGTCGCCGGCGCGCTGCTCGTGCTGGCCGGTTGCGGCAGCGAGTCGGGCGGGGCCGACGACCCGGTCGGCGGCCCGACGTCCGGCCCGACCTCCGACTCGTGCCCGAGCCTCCCGGTGGTCGGCGAGGACGCCGTGGAGCCGGCGTACCAGGACTACATCGTGGGCCTCGACCCCGCGCTGGCGCGTGATCCCGAGGCCCGGGCCGCGCTGCTCGCCGAGGTGGGGGAGCGGCTGTGCCTGACCGTCACCGAGCAGCGGGTGCTGACGTCCGACTCCGTCGTCGTCGACGCCGGACGTCCGCTCGACGCCGCCGGGCAGGCCCGGCTGGTCGAGGCGTTGACCGCCGCCGAGGGCGTCAGGTACGCCGAGCCCGACGCCGTCATCTCCCTCGACCCGCCGGGGACACCGCAGTGACCAGGACGGCCGGGTGACCGCCGACCTGTTCGGGCTCGTCCCGCTCGAGGGCGGCTGGTCGGGCGAGACCTTCCTCGCCGAGGGGGCGGGGGAGCGGCAGGTCGTGCGCATCCACCTGCGCAACCCCGCCCGCGCCGAGGTCGACGCGGCGCTCCTGCGGCTGGTCCGCGGCCTCCTGCCCGTCGCCGACGTGCTCGAGGTGCGTCCGGCCTCGGGGGAGATGCCGGCACTGCTCGTGACGTCGTTCCTGCCCGGGACCCGCGGCGACCTCATCCTGCCGACCCTCGACGACGCGGGGCTCGCCACGGTGGGTCGGCACGTCGGCGCCCTGGTCGCGACGCTCGGCGGGATGCCCCAGCTGCGCACCGGCGACCTCGTCGGCCCCGACCTGCGCATCGAGCCGTGGGACCTCCCCGACGGGCTGGTCGGCTGGGCCGACGCGCACCGTGCCGCCCTCGCCGGCTGGAGCGACGCCGAGCTCGACGCGCTGGTCGACCGGTGCGACGAGGCCGACGAGCTGCTCGCCACCGCCGCGCGCCGGTGCCTGGTGCACAGCGACCTCAACCCCAAGAACCTGCTGATCGACCCCGGGTCGCTCGAGGTCACCGGCCTCCTCGACTGGGAGTACGCCCACGCCGGCCACCCGTTCACCGACCTCGGCAACGTGCTGCGTTTCGAGGGCTCCGGCCGCTGGCAGCCGTACGCCGACGGCGTGCTGGCGGCGTACGAGGAGCGGCTGGGCACCCCGCCGGGCCGGGCGCGGGCGCTGGCCGAGGCAGCCGACCTGTGGGCGTTGGTCGACCTCGCCGCCCGGCGCGCGGACAACCCGGTGGCCGCGCGGGCGCACGACCTGCTGCGCGACCGGGTCGCGCGGGGCCCCGGGCCCGGTGGCCCGCATTGGACGGCCCCGGAGCGGGCGACGTAGACTCGCACACTGCGCCAGAGGTCTGCCGTCGTCCCGTACGGAGCGGATCTCGGCTCGCTATCGGGCTCCGCCAGCGGAGCCGGTCGCCGTCCAGGTGGCCGGGTAGTGAAACCGGGCTTCCGGCGCGTCCAGACACAGACTTCTGTCCACCCCTAGGATCCCATTCCCTTGACCACACTCACTGCTTTCTCGGACTACGACACCGACACGCCCCAGGTCGCGATCAACGACATCGGGTCCGAGGCCGACTTCCTGGCCGCCATCGACCTGACCATCAAGTACTTCAACGACGGCGACATCGTCGAGGGCACCATCGTCAAGGTCGACCGCGACGAGGTCCTCCTCGACATCGGGTACAAGACCGAGGGCGTCATCCCCTCCCGCGAGCTGTCCATCAAGCACGACGTCGACCCGTCCGAGGTCGTCTCGGTCGGCGACCAGGTCGAGGCCCTCGTCCTCCAGAAGGAGGACAAGGAAGGCCGCCTGATCCTGTCCAAGAAGCGCGCCCAGTACGAGCGCGCCTGGGGCACCATCGAGCAGGTCAAGGAGGAGGACGGCGTCGTCGAGGGCACCGTCATCGAGGTCGTCAAGGGTGGTCTCATCCTCGACATCGGCCTGCGCGGCTTCCTGCCGGCGTCGCTGGTCGAGATGCGCCGCGTGCGCGACCTGCAGCCCTACGTCGGTCAGACCCTCGAGGCCAAGATCATCGAGCTCGACAAGAACCGCAACAACGTGGTCCTGTCGCGCCGTGCCTGGCTCGAGCAGACCCAGTCCGAGGTCCGCCACGGCTTCCTGACCCAGCTGCAGAAGGGCCAGATCCGCAAGGGCGTCGTGTCCTCGATCGTCAACTTCGGTGCGTTCGTCGACCTCGGTGGCGTCGACGGTCTCGTCCACGTCTCCGAGCTGTCCTGGAAGCACATCGACCACCCGTCCGAGGTCGTCACCGTCGGCGACGAGGTCACCGTCGAGGTGCTCGACGTCGACATGGACCGCGAGCGCGTCTCGCTGTCGCTCAAGGCGACCCAGGAGGACCCCTGGCAGCACTTCGCCCGGACCCACCAGATCGGGCAGATCGTGCCGGGCAAGGTCACCAAGCTGGTGCCCTTCGGTTCGTTCGTCCGCGTCGAGGAGGGCATCGAGGGCCTGGTGCACATCTCCGAGCTGGCCGAGCGCCACGTGGAGATCCCCGAGCAGGTCGTCCAGGTCAACGACGACGTGATGGTCAAGATCATCGACATCGACCTCGAGCGTCGCCGGATCTCGCTGTCGCTCAAGCAGGCCAACGAGACCGCGACCGCCTCCGACGTCGAGGAGTTCGACCCCACGCTGTACGGCATGGCGGCGACCTACGACGACCAGGGCAACTACGTCTACCCCGACGGCTTCGACTCCGACACGGGGGAGTGGCTCGAGGGCTTCGACGAGCAGCGTGCGATCTGGGAGGAGCAGTACGCCAAGGCGCACGCTCGCTGGGAGGCCCACGTCAAGCAGCAGGCCGACGCCAAGACGGCCGACGCCGAGGCCGGCGAGGCCACGTCGTACTCCTCCGGCGGCGAGCCCGCCGAGGGCGAGGACGACGGCGGCTCGCTCGCCTCCGACGAGGCGCTGCAGGCGCTCCGCGAGAAGCTGACCGGCGGCCAGGCCTGATCGGCTGAGCCCCACCCGTAGCAACGACGAAGGCCCGGTCCCCGCAGGGGGACCGGGCCTTCGGCCGTTCTCGGTGGTGGTCAGTGGAGGTGGCGGGCGGCGATCACGCGGCCCGGTCGTGGGGGAACCGCGACGCCGGGGACACGAAGTCCGGGTCGACGCGGTGGGAGCGGGGGCGCGCGGCGGGCGCGTCGTGGAAGACGGAGCGGACGGTGGCGGCGATGGTCAGGGCCACGGCCACGGTGAGGATCACGAAGAAGGTCATGGCAGTAATACTGCGCCTCGGGTGATCCTGCCACGAGTGGCAGACATGTCGGTCCCCGTCGATTTTCTGCCAGTTCTGTTGTACCGTCGTCGGCATGCAGAAGGTGGCCGTGATCGTGCAGGACGGGGCCGAGCCGTTCGGGCTCGGATCGTTGGTGGAGGTGTGGGGCGAGCCCTACCACCCCGAGGACGACAACCCGGTCTTCGACTTCACGGTGTGCACGCCGCGGCCGGGTCGGGTCAAGGGCCGCTCGTCCTACGACCTGCTCGTCGACGCGGGCCTCGACGCCACCGCCGACGCCGACCTGGTGTGCGTCTCGCCGTTCCACGACTTCCTGCGCCACGACCCCGCGGTCGTCGAGGCCGTCACCGCGGCCCACGACCGGGGGGCGATCATCTACGCCCACTGCAGCGCGGCGTTCCTGCTGGCCGGTGCCGGGCTGCTCGACGGCCGCGAGTGCACCACCCACTGGCGCTACACCGACCGGATGGCGCGGATGTACCCGCGTGCGATCGTCCGGCCCGACGTGCTCTACGTGCAGTCCGACAACGTCCTCACCGGCGCCGGCAGCGCCGCCGGCATCGACGCCTCCCTCCACCTGATGCGCCAGACGTTCGGGGCGCGGGTCGCGGCCACCACGGCGCGCCGGATCGTCGTACCGCCCCACCGCGACGGCGGGCAGGCACAGTTCATCCAGCGGCAGGTCGTCGACTACCAGGCCGAGACCCTCGGCGCCGTGCTGGCCTGGGCGAGCGAGAACCTCGGGGAGCCCCTCGACGTCGACACCCTGGCGCGCCAGGCGCACATGTCTCCGCGCACCTTTGCCCGCCGCTTCCGCGACGAGACCGGCACGACGCCGCACGCGTGGGTCACCTCGCAGCGGCTGCAGCTGGCGGAGGAGATGCTCGAGCGCACCGACAACACCGTCGACCAGATCGCCGCTGAGGTCGGGTTCGGCAACGCCGCCACCCTGCGCCACCACTTCACCCGGATCCGTGGGGTCAGTCCGCAGACCTACCGGCGCCAGTTCGCCTGCTGATCGGACGTCGACGACAACCTCGCACGCCCTCGGTTCCGTCATCCCTCCATGAGCATCGAGAGCCGCAGGACCGGGTTCGAGGCCTTCGTCCGGGCACGTGAACGACGATGGCTGCGGACCGCCCACGCCCTGACCGGTGACTGGCACCAGGCGCAGGACCTCGTGCAGTCGGTGCTGGTGAGCCTCTACGTCGACTGGCACCGCGTGGAGCGGGCCGGCAACCCCGACGCCTACGTGCACCGGTGCCTGGTCAACCGGCACCGTGACGAGGGCCGCCGCCCGTGGCGGCGCGAGCGCCTGGCCCACAGCGACGACCGGGTGACCGACGAGGTCAGCGCCGACCCCAGCGACCACTCCGACGAGCACGCCGACCTCGTCGCCGCCCTCCGCCGCCTGGCCCCCGGCCAGCGGGCCGTGCTGGCGCTGCGCTACCTCGAGGACCTCGACGTGCAGCAGACCGCCGCCGCGCTGGGCTGCAGCACCGGCACCGTCAAGAGCCAGACCGCGCGGGCACTCGCCGCGCTCCGCCAGCAGGTCCCCGTCCACGCCCACCGAGGAGAACCATCATGACCGACCACCTCATCGAGGACCTCCGACGCCTGGCCCAGGCCGACGTCCCCGTCACCCTCGACCACGACCTCGTCGTCGGCACGGGTCGGCGCCGCGCCGTACGGCGCCGTCGCGCGGTCGCCGGCACGGCCGCGGCGGCGGTGGTCGTGACCGCGGCCGGCGTCGCCGGCGGCGTGACGTCGACGTCGTCCGGCCCGCCGCGCGGGATCGACCCCGGACCCGCCTCGTCCACCTCGACCCCGCCGGCTCCCGCGGTTCCCGTGGTTCCCGCACGGATCGACCGGAGCTTCCATCTGGCCGTCGACGGCGCGCTCGAGCGCGCCGGACTGCGCGCCCGAGGGGGCGGGGGAGGGATGGGGCCGGCGACGTTCACCTACCACCTCGCCGTCGATGACCGGGGACGTACGGGCTACCTCGGGTTAGTCGTCGCGCCCGCGACGTCCACCGACCTCTGCGACACGCCGCTGCACCCGCCGGAGGGCGTCGGTCGGGTGTGCTCGGTGACCCGGGACGACGCCGGGGACACGGCCGCGGTGACGTGGAGCGACTCCTACCAGGGTCCGGTCCGGGCCGTCCGGGTGAGCGACGGCGACGCCGTGGTGACCGTGGCCGCGTCGGCGGGCTTCCCCGCGTTCGACCCCGACGTGCACGAGGTGCCCGACGACCCCGAGGAGCTGCCCTGGGGGACGTTCTCGCAGCGACGAGGCCGCCTGGTGCCGCCCGGGGACCCGCTCGAGCGCGAGCCGTTCAGGGAGGCGGAGCTGCTCGACCTGGCCCGCACGGTGCTCGCGCTGAGGCTCACCGATGCGCCCTAGCCGATGCGTCGCAGGTCCAGCACGCTGACCTTCCCCGTCAGCGTGCGGGGGAGCTCGTCGAGGAAGGTCCAGGTCTTGGGCCGCTTGGGCGGTGCGAGCCGCTCCCGGGCCCACGCCGCCAGCTCGGCCTCGGTCACCGACCCGACGACGGCTGCGCAGACCCGCTGGCCCCAGTCGGGGTCGTCGACGCCGTACACCGCGACCTCGGTGACGCCCGGGTGCTCGCCGAGCACCTGCTCGACCTCCAGCGGGTAGACGTTGACCCCGCCGCTGATCACCAGGTCCTCGCGGCGGCCGTCGAGGTGGAGGTAGCCGTCGTCGTCGAGCCGGCCGAGGTCGCCGACGGTGAACCAGCTCGCGCCGTCGGCGACGCGCCAGGCGGCCGTGGTCCGCGCCGGGTCGCCGTAGTACTCGAACCGTGCGTGCGGCGGCACCGCGCACCAGATCGTCCCGTCGTCGTCGGTGCGCAGCGTGCGGCCGGGCCGGGCCCGCCCCACCGTGCCGGGCCGCTCGAGCCACTCCTCGCTGCGGCAGGCGGTGAACTGGCCCTCGGTCGAGCCGTAGAACTCCCAGGTGGAACCACGGGGGAACAGGTCGATGAGGCGTCGTTTGACGGGCGGCGGGCACGGGGCGCCCGCGTGCGCCACCAGGCGGAACGACGACAGGTCGGGGACGCCGACGTCGTCCCAGTGCGCGAAGAGCCGCTGCAGGTGGGTCGGCACGCAGAACATCGTGGTGGGCCGCTCGGCCTCGATCGCCCCCGTGACGGCCGCCGGGTCGAAGGGCCCGGGCAGGACCACCCGGCCCCCGGCCAGGGCCGTGCCCATCGCGAACCGGAGCGGCGCGGAGTGGTAGAGCGGGCTGAGCACCAGGTTGACGTCGTCGGGCCCGAAGCCCCACAGGTCGCGCTCCTCGGCCACCAGCGCCTCCGCGTCCGCCTGACCGAGGACCCCGCTCCACACGCCCTTGGGCGTGCCGGTCGTGCCGCTCGTGCAGTGCATCGGCCGGGCCAGGGGCGTGCCGCGGTCGGGCGTCGTCACCGCCGCCAGGGCCTCGTCGTCGGTGACCACGACCGTGGGCTCGAGCGGGGTGAGGACGCGGCGTCGCTCGTGGTCGGTCAGCCGCGGGTCGAGCGGGATCGGCACCACGCCGCGGGCGAGCAGCGACAGCACGGCGTCGAGGTACGCCGCCGACGGTGGCACCAGCAGGGCGACCCGGTCGCCGGGGACCAGGTCGGGAGGGGTCACGAGAGGCCGAGGTCGGCCGCGAGGACGTCGACGACCGTCGCGTAGTGCGTGTCGGGGTCGAGAATGCCCTGGGGCAGGTGGCCGAAGAGCTCGAGCGACACGTGGCCGAGCAGCGCCGCCCCCACGGTCAGGCCGCGCACGGCGTACGCCGGGCTCAGCGGCGGGTCCACCAGCGCGACGACCGGCGCGAGTGCGGCCTTCTCGGCCGCCGCGACCCGGGTCGGGCCGACCGGACGCCGTCCGGCCTGCTGCGCGTCACGGAGGAGGCCGAGCAGCGCGAGGGTGACCCGCTGCGCGGGCGCCGCGGTGTCGTCGGGGGCGGCGTAGCCGGGCACGGGGGAGCCGTGCGTCAGCGCGTACCGGTGGGGGTGGTCGACGGCCCACTGCCGCAGCGCGGTGGCCATCGCCCGGAGCCGGCCGCGCAGGTCGCCACGGCGTACGCCCGCGTCGGCGGCCTCGACGGCGGCACCGAGGTCGTCGTGGGCCTCGACGAGGAGCGCGGTCAGCAGGGCGTCACGGCTGGGGAAGTAGCGGTAGACCGCCGAGGAGGCCATCTCGAGGTCGCGAGCGACGGCCCGCACCGACAACCCCGCGGGACCGGTCTCGGCCAGGTGGGCGGCGGCGGTGTCGAGGATCGCGCGGGTGAGCTCGGCGCGGGCGGCGGCGCGGGCGGTGAGGGGTGCTGACGGCATGGAGCGATCGTCGCGCAGGACGAGAGCGGCGGCAACGACCGAGAGCAGTGCTCGATCCGGCGCGTCGCGCTGCGAGGACCCACATCGGCCCGCGACGATCCGGGAACCTGGGTCCGGCTGCGGACATGACGGGGTATGAGCCCACCGGAGGAGACCGTGACGAGACCCAGCGAGGCCGCCCTGGCCGACCGGTTGCGGGCAGGCGACGGAGACGCCCTGACCGAGCTCTTCGACCGGCACGCCGACCGCATCTACCGCCACTGCTTCCGGCTGACGGCCGACCGGGCCGACGCCGAGGACGCCACCGCCACCGTCTTCCTCGAGGTCTGGCGGCGCCGCCACCAGGTGCAGGTGCACGACGGCTCCGCCGTCCCGTGGCTGTACGGCGTCGCCACCAACGTCTGCCGCAACCTGACGCGCGGACGCCGTCGACACCTGCGGGCCGTGGCGCGGATCCCGGCGCCCGCCGCCCAGCCGGACCACGCCGACCGCGTGGTCGAGCGGCTCGACACCGAGCAGCGGATGCGTGAGGTCCTCGCGGCGATCGAGCGGCTCCCGCAGCGCGAGCGCGACGTCCTCGCCCTGGTCGTCTGGTCCGGGCTGTCCTACGACGACGCCGCCGCGGCCCTCGACGTCCCCGTCGGCACGGTCCGCTCGCGGCTCTCCCGCGCCCGCCGGCGCCTCCACCTCACCGAAGGAGCCTGACGATGACCGAGTCGACCCCGCCCGACGAGCCGCTCGACGATGCGACCCGCGCCAGGATCCGCCAGCGCGTGGTGGCCGGCCGGGACGCCGCAGAGGTGCGGTCGCCGGCCCGTGGCTGGCTGGTGCCGGTCGCCGCCTCCGTCGCCGTCGGCGCGGTGGTCACGGGTGCCGTCCTGCTCGGCGGCGGCGACGGGGACGACCGCGGCGCCGGGCCGGCCGGCCCCGGCGCCCCGACGGTGACCACCTCGGAGGCCGAGCCCACCACGCCGCCCCCGTCGGTCCCGACCGGCGACCCCGGCGCGGTGCCCGGGCTCGAGCCGAACCGCTCGGACGCGTGCGCCCGGGAGACGCCGGCGGTGCTCCCCGGCGCCGAACCAGCGGTCTCGACCGAGGACCCGACGGGCACCACGACGTTCTACGTCGCCGACGGGCGCTACACGCTGTGCCACGACGGCGGCGCCGGCCCGACGGTCCACCACCCCAAGCCGCTCGCCGGCGGCGGCGACCGCAACCCGTACGAGCTGAGCACGGAGTTCCCGGCCGGCACGGAGGCGCTGTTCGTCGCCGGGGGGCCGGTACCCGCCGGCACCCCCGACTTCGCCGTCGAGTACACCTTTCCCGACGGGCACGTCGCGACGTCGACCGTCGTCGGGGGCCCGCCGGACGACCTGTGGTGGCTGGTCACCTACCTGGCCCCCGGCCAGGACGCCGCGGCCGGACCGGCCCTGGTCGAGGTCCGGGGTGGCCCGGCCGCCGCACCGCTCGACGTCATGGACACCTGCGCCCAGGCCAACCACGGCTGCTGAGCAGACCCGGTCCCGTCCGACATGGTTGGGGCAGGGCCCGGCGGGGCACACCGCGGACATGGAGATCTTCTTGCTGGTGATCGCGTTCGTCGTCGTCTGCTGGGCGGTGCTGATCACCGTCTCGTCCAGCAGGCGCAACGCCCGGCGCCGGCCGAGGATGCGGGACCACGGGGGCGGCACCTACGCCGACCTCGGCCCCTACGACGACGGGCACCGGCACGACAGCGGTAGCAGCGGCGGCGGCTGGTTCGGTGGCGGTGACGGCGGCGGCAGCGGCGGTGACAGCGGCGGTGGTGGCGGCGACGGCGGCGGTGGCGGCGGTGGCGGGGGCGGTGACTGAGCGTGAGCGTCGTGGTGGTGGGCGTGGTCGGGTTCGTCGTGATCGCCTTCCTCGTCCTGGTGGGCGTGGTGGCGACGAGTGCCGTGGGGCGTCCCCGGCCGGCCCGCGCCGGCGACCGGTGGGCGTGGGGCGCTGGTGACAGTGCCCACTGGTACACCGGCGGCTGGTCCGGCGGTTCCGACAGCGGCGGCGGTTGGTCGGGCGGCTCCGACTGCGGCGGTGGGGGTGGGTCCTCCGACAGCGGCGGCGGCGGCGGGGGCGGCGGCGGTGACGGCGGCGGGGGCGGGTGCTGACGCTCCGGCGCCGACCGGGGCGCGTGGGTGCCGCCGGTGGCCGCGATGAGCGTCAGTAGGCTCACCCGGTGCGGATAGGACTCACCGGCGGCGTCGCCTCGGGCAAGAGCACGGTGTCGCAGGTCCTGGCCGAGCTCGGTGCGACGATCATCGACGGCGACGTGCTGGCTCGCGAGGTCGTCGCCCAGGGCACGACCGGGCTGGAGCAGGTCGTGGCGGCGTTCGGTTCCGACATCCTCACCCCCGACGGACACCTCGACCGGCCGGCACTCGGCGCGATCGTGTTCAACGACGCCGAGCAGCGCAAGCGGCTGGAGGCGATCGTGCACCCGCTGGTCTTCGAGAGGTACGCCGAGCTCGAGGCCGCCACCGGACCCGACGACCTCGTCGTCCACGACATCCCCCTGCTCGCCGAGGCCGGCCGGGCCGGTGAGTTCGACGCGGTGATCGTGGTCGACGTCCCCGACGAGCTGCGCATCGAGCGGATGCTGCGCGACCGCGGCTGGACCCGCGCGGACGCCGAGTCGCGGATCGCCTCGCAGGCCACGCGCGAGGAGCGGCTCGCGATCGCCACCCACGTCATCGACAACTCCGGCACCCGCGAGCAGCTCCGCGCGCGGGTCGAGGAGGTCTTCGCCGAGCTGACCGGCGGGTGACCGCGACCCGGTCCGGGCGCCTGCTGGTGCTCGTCGGCATCGTGGTGCTGGCCGTCAACCTGCGGCCGGCCGCGGTCAGCGTCGGCCCGCTGCTCGACGAGGTGCGAGCCGGCCTCGGGATGTCGTCGACCGAGGCCGGGGTGCTCACCTCGCTGCCGGTGCTGGCCTTCGCCGCGTTCGGCGCCGTCGCCTCCCGGCTCGCGGCGCTGGTCGGCCTGCACCGGGTCACCGCGGCCTCCCTGGCCTGCGTCGTCGCCGGGCTGCTCGCCCGCAGCCGGGTCGACGGCGCCGCGGCCTTCCTGCTGCTCTCGCTGCTGGCCCTGGCCGGCATGGCCACCGCCAACGTGCTGCTGCCGTCGCTGGTCAAGCGACACTTCCCCGACCGGATCGGGACCCTCACCGCGGTCTACTCCACCGCCCTGGCCGTCGGCCTCACCACCGCCTCGGTGGCCACCGTGCCGGTGGCACGCCTCGGCGACGGCTGGCGCGACGGGCTCGCGGTGTGGGCGCTCCTGGCCCTGGTGGCCCTGCTGCCCTGGCTGCTGCTCCTACGTCACGACCGGGGGCACCGGCCGGCGCCGGCCGCCGGGCGGATCCCGCTCGCCCGGGTGGCCCGCACCCGGACCGGCCGCCTGCTGGCGGTGTTCTTCGCCCTCCAGTCCATCCAGGCCTACGCCGTGTTCGGCTGGTTCGCCGACGTCTTCCGCGACGCCGGCTTCTCCAGCGCGACCGCAGGGGTGCTGCTCGGCGTCGTCACCGCCACCGGCATCCCGCTCTCGTTCGTGGTGCCCGCGGCGACGGGTCGGATGGCCGACCCCCGGCCGCTGGTGGCGGGGCTGGCCTGCTGCTTCCCGATCGGCCACCTCGGGCTGGTCCTGGCGCCGCACGACCTGGCCCTGCTCTGGGCGGTGGTCATCGGCGGGGGCCTGGCGACGTTCCCGCTGGTGCTCACCCTCATCGGCCTGCGGGCCCGGACCACGGAGGGCACGGCCTCGCTGTCGGCGTTCGTGCAGTCGGTCGGCTACCTCGGGGCCGCCGGCGGCCCGCTGGCCGTCGGCGTGCTGCACGACGCCACCGGCAGCTGGACCGCGCCGCTGCTCGGGCTCGCCGCCCTGGGGGTGCCGCTGCTGCTCTGCGGGCTGGCGGTGGGCCGGCCGGCGTACGTCGAGGACGAGCTGGCGGCGCTCGACGCCCTCACACCTCGCGCGTCATGAAGGTGCTCAACGGGTCGGGTCGGTAGTCCCCGAACGGCGGGCACTCGACGAACCCGTGGCGGGCGTAGAGGCGGCGGGCCGGGGCGAAGAACTCCTCGCTGCCGGTCTCGAGGCTGACCCGGGTGAAGCCCGCGCCGCGGGCCTCGGCCAGGACGTGCTCGACCAGGCGCCCGCCGATGCCCTCGCCGAGGCGGTGGGGTGCGGTGCGCATCGACTTCAGCTCGGCGTGACCGCCGGCCGCGACGGCACCGAGGCGCTTGAGCGCCACGCAGCCGACCAGCTCCTCGCCGTCGTGGGCCGACCAGAACGAGACCTCCGGCGCCCGGAGGCCCGGCAGGTCGAGGGCGTGGCTCGACTCGGGCGGCGAGAGCGCCCGCAGCTGGGCGACGTGCGCCTCGAGGAACGCCACGACCGCGGGGTCGTCCAGCCCGCCCGGGGTGATCTGCACGCGCCGCAGCCTACGCACGAGAGCCCCCGCCCGGTCCGGGGCGGGGGCTCTCGTGGACGTCGTGCTGTGCGGCCGCTCAGGCGGCTCAGGCGGCCAGGTCGGGGTCGCCCAGGCGGCGCAGCTTCTGCAGCGCCTCGCGCTCGAGCTGGCGCACCCGCTCGGCGGAGATGCCGTGCTTGGCGCCGATGTCGGCGAGCTTGTGCTGGCGACCGTCGACCAAGCCGTAGCGCGAGCGGATGATGTCGGCCGCGCGGTCGTCGAGCTTGCCGACCAGGCTGTTGAGCCGGTCGCGCGACTCGGTGTCGAGCACGGTCGCGTCGGGCGACGGCGAGGTCTCCTGCGCCATCAGGTCGCCCAGCGAGGTGTCGCCGTCCTCGTCGATGGGGGTGTCGAGGCTGACGTGCTCGCGACCCCAGGCCATCAGGTCGAGGACTCGGTCGACGTCCATGCCGAGCTCGGTGGCGATCTCGGCCGGCTCCGGGTCACGACCGAGCTGGCGCTCGAGCGTGCGGCGGGCGCCGCCGACCTGGTTGAGCTCCTCGACGACGTGCACGGGAAGCCGCACCACGCGCGCCTGCTGGGCGATGCCGCGGGTGATCGCCTGCCGCACCCACCACGTCGCGTAGGTGGAGAACTTGTAGCCCTTGGTGTAGTCGAACTTCTCGACCGCACGGATCAGGCCGGTGTTGCCCTCCTGGATCAGGTCGAGCATCGGCATCTGCGCACGGCCGTACTTGCGCGCGATCGACACCACGAGACGCAGGTTGGCGGTGATGAAGGTGTCGACGGCCTTGCGACCCTCCTCGGCGAGCCACTCGAGCTCCTCCTGGGAGGCACGCATGGGTGCGCCGCCCTTCTTGCGCCCGACGCGGCCCTCCTTGAGCAGCGCCTCCGCCATGAGACCGGCCTCGATCGTCTTCGAGAGCTCGACCTCCATGGCCGCGTCGAGCAGGGGGTTGCGGGCGATCTCGTCGAGGTAGAGGCCGACGCTGTCGCGGCCCTCGATCTCGCGGGTGCCCGTCGATGCGGTCCTGGTAGCCATGGGGACCCTCCTTACGGTCTCGTGGTCGACCTTGCGTCCACGTCTGGTTCCAACGTTCGTGGTGGTGGGTGGATTCCCACATCACCCCGAAGGCTTGCCGTCCCTCACAAGCCCTTCGTCAGCAACGACGCTCCGGACTGCCCCAGAGTTGCCGGAACCGCGAGATCTCAGGGAGTTCTCATGGTTGAAGGGTCAATGATCAGGAAACGGGACCCGGAACCGCACCTCAGGCGTCGGCGAGACCCAGCACGTCGAGGATCCAGGCCAGGGTGAACGCCCGGTCCTTCCAGGCCTGGTAGCGGCCCGAGACGCCGCCGTGCCCGGCCGCCATCTCCACCTTGAGCAGCACGTCGGTCTCGGGAGCGACCTCCCGCAGCCGCGCCACCCACTTGGCCGGCTCGACGTACAGCACGCGGGTGTCGTGGAGCGAGGTCTCGGCGAGGATCCGCGGGTAGGTCCGGGCCGCGACGTTGTCGTAGGGCGAGTACGCCGCGATCGCGTCGTAGGCCTCGGGATCGCCCTCGGGGTTGCCCCACTCGTCGTACTCGGTGACGGTCAGGGGCAGGCTCGCGTCGAGCATCGAGGTGAGCGGGTCGACGAACGGGACCTGCGCCACCAGCCCCGCGAAGGCGTCGGGGGCCTGGTTGGCCACCGCGCCGATCAGCAGGCCGCCGGCGCTGCCGCCCTCGCCGACCAGCCGGTCGGCGGTGGTCCAGCCCTCGGTCACGAGGTGGCGGGCGCAGGCGGCGAAGTCGTCGAAGGTGTGCTGCTTGTGGGCGAGCTTGCCGGCGTCGTACCAGCGACGACCCATCTCGCCGCCGCCGCGCACGTGGGCGATCGCGAACGCCGCGCCGCGGTCGAGCAGGGAGAGCCGGGCCACCGAGAACGCGGGGTCGGTCGACATCTCGTAGGCGCCGTAGGCGTAGAGGTGGAGGGGGACCGGTCCGCCGCCGGCGCGGGCGTCGCGGCGGACGACGAGTGAGATCGGCACCTGCTCGCCGTCGACCGAGGTGGCCCAGAGGCGGTGCTCCTCGTAGTCGTCGCGGTCGTAGCCGCCGAGCACGGGGGCCTGCTTGAGCAGCGTCAGCTCGCGGGTGCGGACGTCGTAGTCGTAGACCGAGGACGGCACGGTCATGGTGACGTAGCCCAGCCGCACGGTCGGCTGGTCGAAGCGCGGGTTGCTGCCCGAGCCGACGGTGTAGACGTCCTCGTCGAACTCCACGAGGTAGTCGTCGCCGACGCCGGTCGGGGCGTCGTCGTCGAGCTCGAGGATGCGCAGCTGGGTGAGCCCCTCGCTGCGCTGGTGGACGACGAGGTGGCCGGCGAACGCGTCGACGTCCTCCAGCCGGACGGCGGGGTCGTGCGGCAGCAGCGGCACCCATCCCGTCCGCGGGGTCGGCTCGGCCGGGGTGACCCCGAGCTCGAAGTCGGGCCCGGCGCCGTTGTGCAGCACCAGGAAGCGGTCCTCGCCGCGCAGGACGGCGTGCTCCACGGCGTACTCGACGCCCTCCTCGCGGGCGGCGAACAGGCGGAACCCGAGCTCGGGGGCGTCGGCGTCGAGCAGGTGGTACTCGGTCGTGGTCTTCGAGCCGCTGGCGACCACCAGGAACCGGTCGGTGCGGGTCCGGCCGCAGCCGACGAAGAACCGCTCGTCGGTCTCGTGGAAGACCAGCTCGTCGGCCTCCTGCGAGGTGCCGAGGCGGTGGCGCCACACCTTGTCGGCGCGCCAGGAGTCGTCGACGGTCGTGTAGTAGAGGTGCTCCCCGGCGCGGTCCCAGGTGCCGCCGCCCAGCGAGCCCACGATCTCGTCGGCGAGCAGGTCGCCGGTGTCGAGGTCCTTGACCCGGATCGTGTAGCGCTCGTCGCCGACGACGTCGGTCGCGTAGGCGAGCAGCCGGCTGTCGGGGCTGATCGTCGAGCCGCCGAGGGAGAAGAACTCGTGCCCCTCGGCCAGCTGGTCGAGGTCGAGGAGCACCTGCTCGCCGGGCAGCGCCGGCTGGTCGGGCGCGGCGTCCTCGGCCGGGCGCGGCGGCGTCCAGTCGTCGGGGCCGGTGGCCGGGACCCGGCAGGTGGCGCCGTACTCACGCCCCTCGAAGGACCGTCCGTAGTACCAGTGCTCGCGCAGCCGGGTCGGCACCGACAGGTCGGTCTCGCGGGTGCGGGCCTTGATCTCGCCGAAGATGCGCTCGCGCAGGTCGGCCAGGTGGGCGGTGCGCTGCTCGGTGAACGCGTTCTCGGCCTCGAGGTGGGCCAGGACCTCGGGGGACTCCTTGTCGCGGAGCCAGTCGTAGGCGTCGACGCGCTCGCGGCCGTGGTGGACGGTGGTGACCGGGCGAGGCTCCGCCGTCGGACGGGTCTGCTGGGCCGCCGGGGCGGGGGACTCGCTCATGTCGAAGACGGTAACGAGGTGGCAGAGTCGGCCCGTGGCCGACCTCGCCTCCCACCTCGTCCGGACCGTCGACCTCAACGCCGACCTCGGCGAGGAGGTCACCGACGACGCGGCGCTCCTCGCGGTGGTGACCAGCGCCAACGTGGCGTGCGGCTACCACGCCGGGTCGCCCGAGATCATGCGCACCGTGTGCGACGGCGCGGTCGAGCGCGGCGTCTCGGTCGGCGCCCAGGTGTCCTACGCCGACCGCGCCCACTTCGGCCGCGTCGCGGTCGACGTCGCCTACGAGGTGCTGCGCGAGCAGGTGGCCCACCAGGTCGGCGTGCTGTGCGACATCGCGTCCTCGGCCGGCACCGCGGTGCGCTACCTCAAGCCCCACGGGGCGCTCTACCACCGGGTGCTCGACGACGAGGAGCAGGCGGCCGCGGTGCTGGCCGGCTCGGGCGCGCTGCCGGTGCTGGGCATGCCGGGCGAGCTGCTCGACCAGGCCGCCGGCGCCGGGCGCGGGGTGTGGCTGGAGGGCTTCCCCGACCGCGCCTCCACCGCCGACGGCCGGCTCGTGCCGCGCGACGAGCCGGGCGCCGTCCTGGACGACAGCCAGGCCATCGCGGCCCGGGCGGCCGGGCTGGCGGCGTCGGTCCACTCGCTCTGCCTGCACGGCGACACCCCCGGCGCCGTCGCCCACGCCCACGCCGTCCGGTCGGCGCTGGAGCGCGACGGCTGGCGACTCGCGGGGCTGTGACGCCACGGTGGTCGAGGAGGGCCGCCAGGCCCGCCTCGAGATCAGGGGAGGTTTCGCACCCGGGTGGTTCTAGGACGTTTGCCAGCGCAACCTCCTCCACCACCGGTGGTCGAGGTTGCGTTCCCCGGTGGTTTCGAGACGGTTGCCAGCTCAACCCTTGACCACCGGTGGTGGCGGTCTGCGGCAGCTCCCGCCACTCCCGCCACCGTCGGCGACCCACGCTGGTCGAGGAGGGCCGCCAGGCCCGTCTCGAGACCACTACGACGGTGGCCGACCTCCTCCACAGGGGCGTCCTCAAGCTGTGGACTCAGCGCCGTTCCTGTGGAGGAGCGGGGCACTTCTGTGGACCCTCCTGTGGGACCAGAGGAATGTCGGACGGGTTTGCGCCAACCCCTTGCGCGCCCCGGTCCGGCAGGCATAGAACTCTCCTACCGACGCGGAAGAAGCCCCTCGGGGCGGCGGAAGCGAAGGGGATCGGCAGGAGTGAAGGTCCATCCTCACGGCGGCTCTCGAGCTGTCAGGAGCGGCGTCCCGGTGACGGGGGCGACGGGACCGGAGCGAGTGCTCGATCGTCCGGACGTCACCCAGCCGGACGAGACCAGACGACGGCGAAGACCCACACCACGAGCCCTGCTCGCGGCGTCGGCCCGGTGACGGGGACGGCGGGGTCGGAGCGGGCGTCGGGTCGTCCGGACGTCACCGACCCGGACAAGCCGAGGGCCTCTTGATGCTCATACCATCAAGAGGCCCTCACCCTTTTTCATGGCGCGAGCATGTCGGACCTCTCGCGTGTCGCTGCCGCGTCCAGGAGGGGTGGTGGTCGCCGTTCGCGGCGGCGGCGCCACGCGGGCCCGCCACGCTGCCGCGCTGTTTTGGATGGCGCGAGCGTGTCGGACCGCTCGCGTGTCGCCGCCGCGCGGATTGGATGGCGCGAGCGTGTCGGACCGTGCGCGTGTCGCCGCCGCGTCCAGGAGGGGTGGTGGTCACCGCCCGTGGCGGCGGCGCCACGCGGGCCCGCCACGCTGCCGCGCTGTTTTGGATGGCGCGAGCGTGTCGGACTGCTCGCGTGTCGGCGCCGCGTCCAGGAGGGGTGGTGGTTGCCCTTCGTGGCGGCGGCGCCACGCGGGTCCGCCGCGCTGCCGCGCTGTTTTGGATGGCGCGAGCGGGTCGGACCTTGCGCGTGTCGCCGCCGCGTCCAAGAGGGAGCGGTGGTCACCGCCGTGGCGGCGGCGCCACGCGGGTCCGCCACCGGTACTGGATGGCGCGAGCGTGTCGGACCGCTCGTGTGTCGCCGCCGCGTTGCGGAGGGTGGTGGTCACCGCCCGTGGCGGCGGCGCCACGCGGGCCCGCCACGCTGCCGCGCGTGGGGGTGGTGGTTCGCCCTCCGTGGCGGCGGCGCCACGGGGCCACGCTGCTGCGCGTGGGTGGACACTGGCAGCGTGCAGCTGCTCCCGGTGGGCCCCCGGGCCTTCCTCGCCGAGGTCGCCACGACGGCCGAGGCCCTCGACCTGGCGGCGTACGCCCGCAGCGCCGGGGTCGGGGCCGAGGAGGTCGTGCCGGGGGCGGTCACGGTGCTCTTCGACGGCGTGCCCGACGAGGCGCGCCTGCGCGACCGCCTGGCGCGGTGGACCCCCGGGGTCGCCGCGCCCGACGGCCCGCTGGTCGAGGTGCCCACGACGTACGACGGGCCCGACCTCGCCGACGTCGCCGAGCGGTGGGGAACCGACCGGGACGGCGTGGTGGAGCGGCACGCGTCGCTGACCTTCGTCTCGGCGTTCTGCGGCTTCGCGCCCGGGTTCGCCTACCTGTCCGGGCTGCCCGCCGGCCTCGGGGTGCCGCGGCTCGCCACGCCCCGCCCCTCGGTGCCCCCGGGATCGGTGGCGCTGGCGGGGGCGTGGTGCGGGGTCTACCCGACGGCCTCGCCCGGCGGGTGGCGGCTGCTCGGGCGCACCGACGCCGTGCTGTGGGACCCCTCGCGGGCGCAGCCCGCGTTGCTCGCCCCGGGCACCCGGGTCCGGTTCGTGGCCCGATGACCGGCGACCGAGCGTGGGAGGTGCTCGACACCGGTGGCCTGGTCACGGTGCAGGACCGCGGTCGCGCCGGGCTGGCGCACCTCGGCGTGCCCCGTGCCGGACCGCTCGACGCGCCGGCCGCCGCGCTGGCCGGGCGGCTGGTCGGCAACGACCCGGCCGCGGCGGTGCTCGAGGTGGCCCTCGGCGGGATCACCCTGCGCGCAGGCGCCGCCCGCTGGGTGGCCGTGACCGGTGCGCCCTGCGCGGTGCGGGTCGACGGCCGGCCCGTCGGTCACACCCGTGCCGAGCGGGTGCCGGCAGGTGCCGAGCTCCGGCTGGGTCCGGTCACCGCGGGCGTGCGGTCCTACCTCGCCGTGGGCGGCGGCTGGGTGGTCGAGCCGGTCCTGGGGTCCCGCTCCACGGACACCCTGGCGTGGGTGGGGCCGCCGCGGGTGGAGGCCGGCACGCTGCTGCCGGTCGGCGAGCCGACCGGCCCGCCGGTGGCGGTCGACGTACCTCCTCCGTGGCGGCGGGGGACACCCGCCGTGCTGAGGGTCGACCCCGGCCCCCGGGTCGACCGGTTCGTCGACGGGACGCTCGAGCGCCTGTGCCGCACGGCGTACGTCGTCGGCGGCTCGTCCGACCGGGTCGGACTTCGGCTGCAGCCGGTGTCGGGTGAGGGGCTCGAGCGCCTCGACGACCGGGAGCTGCCCAGCGAGGGGATGGTGCTCGGGGCGGTGCAGGTGCCGCCGGACGGCATGCCGGTCGTCCTGCTGGCCGACCACCCGGTCACCGGGGGCTACCCGGTGGTGGCGGTGGTGCGTCCTGAGGACCTGGCGGCGTGCGCGCAGCTGCGGCCGGGTGACGAGGTCAGGCTCCGACGCGCTTGATCAGCTCGACCGAGGCCTCGACGGGCTCGAAGCCCATCTCCTCGTTGATGGCGACCATCCAGTCGTTGGTCTCGGCGTTCTGGGTGACCACCCGGCGCATCTCGGGGTGCGCGTCCTGGACGGCACGGAGGTTGGCGGCCTTGACGGCCAGGCCCAGGCGACGGCCACGGTGCTCGCGACCCACGAAGGTGCCCCACTGGGACGCGTCGGTGCGGCCGCCCTCCGGTGGCACCGAGATCGTCGAGTACGCCGCCACGGAGCCGTCGGTGGCGACCGCGAGGGTGCACCACACCCGGCGGCCGGCCTTGCGCAGCGCCGCCTCCGTGTCGCGGAAGCGCTCGGGGGTCATCACCTCCTCCTCCCAGTCGGCCTCGCCGGTGGGCGCGTCGACGGAGAGCTGGCCGAAGATGGCCACGAACGACTCGAGCAGCTCGTCGGGCACCTCGTCGCGGACGGTCACCAGGCGGTAGCCGGCGTGCTTGACCGCCGCCTGCGCCGCCCACCGCTCCAGGTCGGCGACCGGGACGGGCAGCGGCAGGTGTCGCACGACCTCGACGTTGGAGAAGGAGTAGCCGGCCTCCTCCGCGAAGCGCCGGTTGCGGTGCGTCGCCACCTCCTCGAAGGGCAGCTTGGTCTCGGCGAGGAGCACCGTGCGACCCGCGTCGATCGCGAGGCCCTCCACCGCCTCGAGGAGCTGGCGGCCGCGACCGCGCCGCTGCGCGTCGGGGTCGACGCAGACGCCGAGCCAGCACTTGTCGAGGTTGTCCATCAGCGGCATGAACAGCTCGGCGCCGGCGACCATCCGGCCGTCCTCCCAGCCGCCGAGCAACACCTTCTTCTCGCCGGAGTCGTCGTGGCGCCACATCTCCGACATCTCCTGCCAGGACCAGTGCGGCATGCCCTCGCGCCCCTCGAGCATGGCGCGGCGCTCGACGTCGTAGGAGGCCCGCAGGGCCAGGTCGCTGCCGAGGTCGACCGGCGTGATGTCCATCCCGGGGACGCTACGCGCCGCCTGCGTCGACGGTCACCTGGGTTTCGTCGGGCTCCGGGGGCCGCCAGGGCCGCAGTGCCGGGTCGTCGACGGAGTAGGAGCGGACCGGGCCCGGCGGCGTGCCGGCCGTCTCGAACCGCACCGTCACCACGCCGCGCCCCGAGCCCCACACCCAGCCGCGCCCCAGCGCGTCGTGCTCGACGTCCTGCCCGGGGGCGTAGCCGCTCCGTCGCTGGGAGGGCAGCGGGTCGGGCGCGGGCTCGCCCTCGGGCTCGGCGTCCTCACCCGCGACGCCCGCCTCGCCGAACAGGTCCTCCTGGACCCAGTCGGCCAGCCCCGAGACGCCCACGCCCAGGAGCCGGACGCCGCCGGAGGTGTCGAGGTCGGTGAGGAGCGCCCGGGCGAGCCGCCCGATGGCGGCCGGGCTGTCGGTCGGCTCGGCCAGGGTCGAGGAGCGGCTGAGGGTGGTGAAGTCGTACAGGCGCACCTTGATGCTGACCGTGCGTCCCGACAGGCCGTGCTTGCGCAGCCGACCGGCGACGTCGGCGGCCTGCCGGGTCAGCAGGCTCTCCATCAGCTTGCGGTCGGTCAGGTCGGTCTCGTAGGTGCCCTCGACGCTGACCGACTTGGCCTCCCGCTCGGCGACCACCGGGCGGTCGTCGAGCGCCCGCGACAGCGCGTGCAGGCTGGTGCCGTGGGCCTTGCCGACCAGCCGGACGAGCTCGTCCAGGTCGACCGACTCGAGCTCGGCGACGGTGGTGATGCCGACCCGGCGCAGCCGCTCGGTGGTGGCCGGGCCCACGCCCGGGATGACGGTGACGCTCATCGGCCGGAGCAGGTCGCGCTCGGTGCCCGGCGGCACCACCACGAGCGCGTCGGGCTTCTCCAGGTCGCTGGCGACCTTGGCGATGAACTTCGAGGTGCCGATGCCCACCGACGCCCGCAGTCCTCCGGTCGCCTCCGCGACCCGCTCGCGCAGGTCGGCCGCGAACGCCGTCACCGTCGCGACCTCGAGGTCGGGCAGGTCGGCGCGGGCGAGGTCGACGAACGCCTCGTCCAGCGAGAGCGGCTCGACCAAGGGCGAGACGCCGCGCAGCAGCGCCATCACGGCGTCGCTCGCCTCGCGGTAGGCGTGGAAGCGCCCGGTGAGGAACGCCGCCTGCGGGCACCGCGACCGGGCCTCGCGGGTCGACATGGCCGACCGGACGCCGTAGCGCCGGGCCTCGTACGACGCCGCCGCGACCACACCCCGGCCACCGACCCCACCGACGACCACCGGCTTGCCCCGCAGCGACGGCTTGTCGCGCTGCTCGACGGAGGCGAAGAACGCGTCGAGGTCCAGGTGGAGCACCGACGCCTGCTGCCGCATGGGTCGATTCTGGCCCCCGGTGCCTGTGGAGACGTCCCCGAGTCGTCCACAGGGCCGCCGCGGCCGCCGTTCCTCCACAGGGTGCGGGTGTCGGCGCGTGGGCTGTCGGTGCCGCCGGGGACGGTCCAGGCCATGACCAGACACCCGCGTCCCACCCCGCGTCCCACCCCGCGTCCCACCCGCCCCGGCACCCCACCCCCGGCTGGCCCGCCCGGTCCCACCCGGCTCACCGCGCGCTCGCCCGAGGACCTCCTCGCCGCCGCGGCGGTGGTCCTGGGCTTCTGGCCCACCGAGTCGGTGGTGATGCTGACCTTCGACGCCACGCACCCGTTCCACGCGCGGGTCGACCTGCCGCCCGACCGCGCCGCGCTGCCAGGGCTGGCGCAGACCCTCGTGCAACCCGCGGCCCACCACCGGGTCGGCCGCGTCGTGCTCCTGGTCCACACCGCCGACGCCGACCTCGGCCGGGCCGCGTGGCGCGCGCTGCGCGCGACGTTCCGCCGCCACGACATCGACGTCGTCGAGGCGCTGCTGGTCGGCGACGACCGGTGGTCCTCGCTCCGCGACGCACACGGCGCCGGCGCGGCCTACGACCCGCAACGCCTGGCGGCCCACCCCTTCCTGGCCCAGGCCGTCGTCGACGGCCGGGTCCTGCACCGTTCCCGGGCCGACCTCGCCAGCAGCCTCGACCGTGACCCCGACGCGGTGGCGCGGGTCGACGCCCTCGCGGCCGGGCTGCCCTCCCGGCACCCGGCCGGCCTCGAGTCCGCGTCGGTCCA
Organism: Nocardioides sp. WJ219; assembly: GCF_058559815.1. Classification (NCBI taxonomy): domain Bacteria; kingdom Bacillati; phylum Actinomycetota; class Actinomycetes; order Propionibacteriales; family Nocardioidaceae; genus Nocardioides; species Nocardioides sp. WJ219. The sequence continues at coordinate 224,154 of NZ_JBZUJV010000002.1, read as the reverse complement.
GCTGGCCGAGGGCACCTGGGCGCACGGCTTCGTGGCCCGCCACCTCGAGTCCGGCGCCCGGCCGGCCGACGGCGAGGTCGCCCGGCTGCTGTGCGGCATGCAGTCGCTGCGCGTCCGCGACGCCGCCTGGTCGGCCATCACTCGCGACCGGGCCCGTCCCGCGACGGCGTTCTTCGCCGACGTCGTCCGCCGCTCGCCGCCGGCGTTGCTCCCGGCGGCTGCCGCCCTGCTGGGGTGGGCGGCGTGGCAGTCCGGCGACGGAGCCCTCGCGTGGTGCGCCCTCGACCGGTGCGAGGAGGTCGACCCCGACTACGGGCTCTGCGGGCTGCTCGCCGAGGCCCTGGAGCGCGCGGTCCCGCCGTCGGTCTGGGTCGACGGCTTCGACTGGAAGGAGGGACTCGGAGGTCGCGAGACGGGGTGACCCCACGCGGGGCCGGTCGGCACTAGGTTCGGGGGATGGGCGAAGAGGTCGACCACCAGGAGTTCACCCCCGCCGACCGGACGCGGCACCGGGAGAAGGTGCGCCGGTGTCTCGACGTGTTCGCCCGGATGCTGCGCGAGGCGGCCTTCGACACCGACGACCCGATGACCGGGCTCGAGGTCGAGATCAACCTCGTCGACGAGGTCGGTGACCCGGCGCTGAAGAACGCCGAGGCCCTGGAGGCCATCGCCGACCCCGACTTCCAGACCGAGCTCGGCCAGTTCAACATCGAGATCAACGTGCCCCCCGCCAAGCTGCGCGACGGCGGGCTCGAGACCTTCGAGGACAACCTGCGGCGCAGCCTCAACGACGCGGAGACCAAGTCGGCCGAGGTCGGCGCCCACCTGGTGATGATCGGCATCCTGCCCACCCTCGACGAGGGGCACATGGGGATGCACAACATCAGCGCCAACCCGCGCTACAAGCTGCTGAGCGAGCAGATCCTCGACGCGCGCGGCGAGGACCTCGCCATCTCGGTCGCCGGCGTCGACCGGCTCGACACCACCTCCGACTCGATCCTCCCGGAGGCCGCCTGCACCAGCACCCAGCTGCACGTGCAGACCTCGCCCGACCAGTTCGCCTCCTACTGGAACGCCTCCCAGGCGATCTCGGCGATCCAGCTGGCCGTCGGTGCCAACTCGCCGTACCTGCTCGGCAAGCAGCTGTGGCGCGAGACCCGGATCCCGTTGTTCGAGCAGGCCACCGACACCCGCAGCGAGGAGCTCAAGGCCCAGGGCGTGCGGCCGCGCGTGTGGTTCGGGGAGCGGTGGATCACCTCGGTGTTCGACCTGTTCGAGGAGAACGTCCGCTTCTTCTCGGCGCTGCTGCCGATCACCGACGAGGAGGACCCGCTCGCCGTGCTGGAGGCCGGCGGGACGCCCAGCCTCGGCGAGCTGCGGCTGCACAACGGCACCATCTACCGCTGGAACCGACCCGTGTACGACGTCACCGGCGCCGACGACCAGCGGGTGCCGCACCTGCGGGTCGAGAACCGGGTGCTGGCCGCCGGCCCGACCGTGGCCGACACGATCGCCAACGCCGCGTTCTACTTCGGCCTGGTGCGTGCGCTCGCGGAGAGCGAGCGGCCGCTGTGGTCGCAGATGTCGTTCAGCGCCGCGGAGGAGAACTTCCACGTCGCCGCCCAGCACGGCATCGACGCCCAGGTGTACTGGCCGGCCGTCGGTCAGGTGCGGGCCACCGAGCTGGTCCTGCGGCGGCTGCTGCCGCTGGCCCAGCAGGGCCTGGAGGCCTGGGGCGTCGACGCCGGCACCATCGACCGTCTGCTCGGGATCATCGAGCAGCGGTGCCTGCTGGGCACCAACGGCGCGGAGTGGTTCGTGCGGGCCATGCAGCAGCGGCGGGGCGAGGACCGTTTCGACGCACTGCGGGCGACGCTGCTGGACTACCGCGAGCGGATGCACACCAACGAGCCCGTGCACACCTGGGACTGACACCTGGGACTGACCCGGCCGGGGTTCAGCCCGGGTCTGCGGCTCGTTCCTGCACCGTCAGCCGGACCCGCGCCCACTCGCGGTGGACCCCGGTGGACGGGTCGCGCCAGCACCGCCGGGTGACCACCACCATCGGGAGGGCCTGACCGAGCTCGGCGGACGCCGAGCGCGACGCCGCCAGCCAGGCGTGGTCGATCTCGCGACCCTCGCGGGCCGACCCGCCCCGGGTGAGCCACACCAACGGCGGCGGTCCCGGACCGCGGGCGCGGCGGACGAGGGCCTCGACCGCGTCGGTGCGCAACGCGTGGTCGAGGCGCTGGTCGCCCAGGACGAGCGTGGCGACCGCGCCTCCCGGTACGCCGACGTGCACCACCGGTGGGAACACCCGCCGCCGCTCGGCCGCGTGGTCGACCACCGCGCGCCGCAGCAGCGCGAGCAGCGCGCGACCGACCGGTTCGGTGATCGCGCTCGCGGGCGGCGAGGGGACCGGGTGCATGCCACTCACCCTGCCGCAGCCCGTCGACACCCCGGACTGTTCTCCACAGGTGCCCCGCGCGGCCGTCGGGAGTACGGTGCCCGCATGACCGTGGTGGTGGGGTACGTGCCCAAGCCCGAGGGCGAGGCTGCTCTCGACAAGGCGATCGAGGAGGCCAAGCTGCGGGGAGCCGAGCTGATCGTCGTGCACTCCCACCGGTCCCGGGGCGGTGAGGACGAGCCCGACCTGTCCTCGGTGCGGGCCAAGCTCGAGGCCTCCGGCGTCGTCCACGACGTGCGCCAGCTGGTCCGTGGCTTCGAGGCCGCCGAGGACCTGGTCAGCGTCGCCGAGTCCAACGACGCCGAGCTGATCGTGATCGGCCTTCGCCGGCGTACGCCGGTGGGCAAGCTCATCCTCGGTTCCAACGCCCAGCGGGTGCTGCTCGACGCGCACTGCCCGGTCCTGGCCGTCAAGGCCTAGGCACCCGCTCCTTCCGCTCCTACCGCGCCGCCGCGCTTTGGCAGGATGGGCTCATGTCGATCCACATCACCGGCGACGTCGACGCCGACCAGATCCTCAGCGACCACAGCTTCGCGCTGCTGGCCGGCATGATGCTCGACCAGCAGTACCCGATGGAGCACGCGTTCCGCGGCCCGGCCAAGGTCACCGAGCGGTTCGGCACCTTCGACCCGCGGGCGATCGCCGAGGCAGACCCGGAGGAGTTCACCGCGTTGTGCTCGACGCCCCCCGCCATCCACCGGTTCCCCGGTTCGATGGCCGCGCGCCTGCAGGAGCTCGCCCGCATCGTCGTCGACCAGTACGACGGCCGCACCGAGCGCATCTGGACCGAGGCCGCCGACGGCAAGGACCTGGCCAAGCGCGTCCAGGCGCTGCCCGGCTTCGGGGCGCAGAAGGCGAGGATCTTCGTGGCCCTGCTGGCCAAGCAGCTCGACGTGCGCCCCGACGGCTGGGAACGGGCTGCGGGCGACTACGCCCTCGACGGCTACCGCTCCGTCGCCGACGTCGTCGACCCGGCCAGCCTGCAGAAGGTGCGCGACTTCAAGAAGGAGAAGAAGTCCGCGGCCAAGGCCGCCGCCGCCCCGGCCACGGGGTAGTCACGGAGCCTCGCCGCGGGCCCTCGCGCCGCCCTCGTGGTCGGAGCGTCACCCGGGTCGTGGCAGTATGTCCGCAGCGGCTCTTGACGACACCGGTCCTTGTCGCGCCCCGAACCGCTCCCACCTGTTTGCCACCTGCCTGACGAGAGGTGTTCGTGTCCTCGAACGCACGCAAGATCCCCACCGAGGTGCTGGCGCACCCCGCCGTCCTCGAGCTCATCGCGCAGGCCACGCCGTCCGGGGCCTTCAGCCCCGACCAGGTCCGCCGCGCCAGTGACGAGGCCGGCGTCGAGCCGCGGCACCTGAAGTCGCTGCTCGAGCACCTGAGCTCCCTGGGCCTCGGCGTCGAGCTGCCCGCGAGCGCCCGCGCCGCGGCTGCCACCACCGGCACGCGCAAGACCGCCACCGCCGCGGCCAAGAAGGCGCCCGCCAAGAAGGCCGCCGAGGCCACCGCCGAGGCCACGGCCGAGACCGCCGCGCCGCCCGCGAAGAAGGCGGCTCCGGCCAAGAAGGTCGCCACCCCGGCAGCCAAGAAGGCCGCCGCCGCCCGCAAGGCCGCCGCCGCCGAGGAGCCCCCGGGTCCCGTCGGCACGATCGGCCCCGACGGCAAGAAGATCCTCCCCGACGTCCCCGACGAGCAGTTCGAGCAGGACGTCAAGGTCGACCCGACGATCAAGGAGGACGAGGCGACCGCCACGTCGACCTTCGTGATCTCCGCAGCCGACGACACCGACGAGCCCGCGCAGCAGGTCATGGTGGCCGGCGCGACCGCCGACCCGGTCAAGGACTACCTCAAGCAGATCGGCAAGGTGCCGCTCCTCAACGCCGAGATGGAGGTCGAGCTCGCCAAGCGGATCGAGGCCGGCCTGTTCTCGGAGGAGAAGCTCGCCAAGGGCGGCAAGCTCTCGGCGAAGGTCCTCGAGGAGCTCGAGTGGATCTCCGAGGACGGTCGCCGCGCGAAGAACCACCTGCTCGAGGCCAACCTACGCCTCGTCGTGTCGCTGGCCAAGCGCTACACCGGCCGCGGCATGCTCTTCCTCGACCTGATCCAGGAGGGCAACCTCGGCCTGATCCGTGCGGTGGAGAAGTTCGACTACACCAAGGGCTACAAGTTCTCGACCTACGCGACCTGGTGGATCCGGCAGGCGATCACCCGCGCGATGGCCGACCAGGCCCGCACCATCCGCATCCCGGTGCACATGGTCGAGGTCATCAACAAGCTCGCCCGCGTCCAGCGGCAGATGCTGCAGGACCTCGGTCGCGAGCCCACGCCCGAGGAGCTCGCCAAGGAGCTCGACATGACCCCCGAGAAGGTCGTCGAGGTCCAGAAGTACGGCCGCGAGCCCATCTCGCTGCACACGCCCCTCGGCGAGGACGGCGACTCCGAGTTCGGTGACCTCATCGAGGACTCCGAGGCCATCGTGCCCGCCGACGCCGTGTCGTTCACGCTCCTGCAGGAGCAGCTGCACGCCGTCCTCGACACGCTGTCCGAGCGCGAGGCCGGCGTGGTCTCCATGCGCTTCGGGCTCACCGACGGCCAGCCCAAGACCCTCGACGAGATCGGCAAGGTCTACGGCGTGACCCGCGAGCGGATCCGCCAGATCGAGTCCAAGACGATGTCCAAGCTGCGCCACCCGAGCCGCTCGCAGGTCCTGCGCGACTACCTCGACTGAGCCTGGCCCGCCGTACGGCGGGCTGGGCGACCGGGCCGGCTGGGCGTGTTACCGAGCCTCGTGGTCACCACCTGACGGTTGCAACCGTCAGGTAGTAGTCACGACGGTCGGCAGCATCCCGGACCCGGGCCGACCAGCGGGCAGGCCGCGGCGGAAAAAGTAGGCCGCCAGGCCGGTCCGATGTCTGGGGGGCAGTCCATCGGGGTCGGCCTGGCGTGGGTCCACTATGACACGCCGGTGGGCTGCTTGGCACTGCTGCCGCACGAACTCCGCCGAATCGTGCCGCTGGACCAGACCGGCGACCCCGGGCGTGGGGCCGTGGCGGTCGGCCCGTCAGGACGCCGCGATGAACCCGACCGCGACGCCGCACAGCACCAGCCCCCATGCCTGGGCGCGGTGCACCCGCTCGCGCAGGACCAACGCGGCGAGCAGGACCGTGAACGCCGGGTAGAGCGAGGTGATCACCGCCGCGATGGTGAGGAACCCCGTCTGGGTGGCGACCAGGAACAGGCCACTCCCGGCGGCGCCGAGCGTGCCGGTGGCCAGTCCGACGTACGCCATCGGCCCGCGCGGCACCCAGGACTGACCGAGGGCTGTCGCGACGGCGACGACGACGACTGCGCCGACCGCCTGGTTGAACGCCAGGGGCAGCAGGCCCGACTCCTCGGGGATCTGGCCGAGCGCCGCGAACAGGACGCCGAAGCCCAGGCCGGCGAGCACCCCGTCAACCAGGCCCGCGGCTGCCGGTGCGCGGGGCGCGCGGGGCGCGTCGGTCGCCGGGGTGCTGGACGGCTCCTTGGCGACCAGCCAGATCGCCGGCAGCGCCGCGGTGATGCCCAGCCAGGCCAGCAGCCCCGGTCGCTCACCGGCGCCCACGCCGACCACGAGCGGCACCAGGGCGGCCCCGACGCCCGAGACGGGCGCGACGACGCCCATCCGGCCGGCGGCCAGCCCCCGGTAGAGGAACGAAGTCCCGATGCCGTTGCCCAGGCCGGCCAGCACCGCCCAGCCGAGGTCGGCGCGGCGCGGGTGGCCGTCCAGCAGCAGGCCCAGCACCAGGACGACGAGCGCGCCCCCGACCTGGGCGGTGAACGCGATCGCCCAGGGGCTCACCCGGCGGGAGGCGACCCCGCCGACGAAGTCGGACAGCCCGTAGGCCAGTGCGGCGCACAGCGACAGGACGACAGCCACGGGGGACAGGCTGGCACGGGCGCCCGGGATCCTCGGGGGTGGGTGCGCCGGTGTGTCGTGCCCTACCGACGACGACGGCCCCGGACCGAGGTCCGGGGCCGTGGCGTCGTGGGTGGGGCGGGGCTCAGCGCTCCTCGTCGGGCGTACGGCCCGGCGTCGCGGCGAGCTTGTGGGTCTCGTCGACCACCGTGGCCGCGATCTCCTTCAGCTTGTCACCGTGCTCCCGGGCGTGGTGGGCGCAGAAGAGCAGCTCACCGCCGCTCTGGAGCTCGACGCGGAGGTAGGCCTGGGCACCGCAGCGGTCGCAGCGGTCCTCAGCGGTCAGGGCGGCCGTGCTGGGGGCGGTTGCAGTCGTCACTTCAGGGCCTCTTCTCATCTCAGTCGGTGCCATGTCCAACCTAGCGAGCGGAGCCAACATTCCCGCCGGCACGTGGGGCACGCCACTCGATCCCATCACGCAGGTTCCTTCCCCGGCCGGGTGTGGTCCACGCCCCGGACGTCGTCGTCCTCGCGGGGCTGGCCGGGGCTGTTCAGTTGTGGTCACTCAGGTGGTGCAGGGAGGTGCTGTGCTCCAGTCTGACCTCGCGGTACCCCGTGTGACCCGGAAACGCTGGGACCGACGCTGATCGTGTCCTCATCGTGACTGTTGCGGCGGGGGCGTGGGAGCACCGGGGTCCGGCGTGTCGCTAGTAGATTCGAGCATGCCCCGACGTCCGTCGCGGCACCACACCCCGACGCAGGCTGGGAGTGCACGATCGCCGACAACACCTACAACGCAGCGCACCTCCTGGTCCTCGAGGGCCTCGAGGCGGTGCGCAAGCGTCCCGGCATGTACATCGGGTCGACCGACACCCGCGGCCTCATGCACTGCCTGTGGGAGATCATCGACAACGGCGTCGACGAGGCGCTGGCCGGTGCCGCCCACCGGGTGGAGGTGACGTTGCACCCCGACGGCTCCGCCGAGGTGCACGACGACGGACGCGGCATCCCGACCGACAAGGAGCCCAAGACCGGGCTGCCCGGCGTCGAGGTGGTCGCGACCAAGCTGCACGCCGGCGGCAAGTTCGGCGGGGGCTCGTACGTCGCCACCGGCGGCCTGCACGGCGTCGGCCTGTCGGTCGTCAACGCCCTGGCGTCGCGGATGGACATCGACGTCGCCCGGTCGCCGTCGGTGCAGGGCATCAGCTTCCGGCACGGGGCGGCCGGGGTCTTCGACGGCGACGGCCCCGACGCGTCGTTCACCGAGCAGAGCGGGATGACCCGCAAGGGCAAGCGCGTCGCCAAGGGCAGCTCCGGCACCCGCATCCGGTTCTGGCCCGACCGTCGCATCTTCACCCAGGACGCCCGCTTCGAGATCGAGGGCCTCGTCGGGCGCGCCCGGCAGACGTCGTTCATCGTGCCCGGCCTCGAGCTGGTCATCCGCGACCTGCGCGGGGAGACACCCACCGAGGAGAAGTTCCGCCACGACGGGGGCATCGCGGAGTTCTGCGAGTTCCTCGCCAAGGACGAGCCGGTCACCGAGGTGCTGCGCATCCAGGGCTCGGGGTCCTTCACCGAGACCGTGCCGATGCTCGACGACCATGGGCACATGACCCCGCAGGACGTCGACCGCGACCTCGGCGTCGACATCGCGGTGCGCTGGGGCACCGGCTACGACACCGAGCTGCGCTCGTTCGTCAACGTGATCGCGACGCCCAAGGGGGGCACCCACGTCTCGGGGTTCGAGGCGGCGCTGGTCGGGCCGTTCAACGACGCGATGCGGGCCGCCAAGGTGCTCAAGGTCAACGACGCCGCCGTCGAGAAGAGCGACATCCTCGAGGGGATGACGGCCGTGGTGACGGTCCGCCAGGCCGAGCCGCAGTTCGAGGGGCAGACCAAGGAGATCCTCGGCACGCCCGCCGTCCGGTCCGAGGTGCGCAAGATCGTCGCCAAGGCGTTCAGCGACTTCCTCGGCTCGTCCAAGGCGGCCGACAAGCGGCAGTCCCGCCCGCTCATGGACAAGGTCTACGGCGCCGCCAGGACCCGCATCGCGGCCCGGCAGCACAAGGAGACCCAGCGCCGCAAGAACGCGCTCGAGTCGTCCTCGCTGCCGTCCAAGCTGGCCGACTGCCGCGCCGCCGACAACGAGCGCACCGAGCTGTTCATCGTCGAGGGCGACTCCGCGCTCGGCACCGCCAAGCTGGCGCGCAACTCCGAGTACCAGGCCCTGCTGCCCATCCGCGGCAAGATCCTCAACGTCCAGAAGGCCTCGGTCGGCGACATGCTCAAGAACGCCGAGTGCGCCTCGATCATCCAGGTCGTCGGCGCCGGCTCCGGGCGCACCTTCGACCTCGACGCGACGCGCTACGGCCGGATCATCTTCATGGCCGACGCCGACTCCGACGGCGCCCACATCCGGTGCCTGCTGGCCACGCTGTTCTTCAAGTACATGCCCGACCTGATCACCTCCGGGCGCGTCTTCACCGCCGTCCCGCCGCTGCACCGCATCGAGATCTCCAACCCGCGCAAGGGCCAGGAGAAGTACGTCTACACCTACTCCGACGACGAGCTGCAGCGCCGGCTCGCGGAGCTGAAGAAGAAGAACATCCGCTGGAAGGACCCCGTGCAGCGCTACAAGGGCCTCGGCGAGATGGACGCCGACCAGCTGGCCGAGACCACCATGGACCCCCGCCGCCGCACCCTGCGCAAGCTCACCGTCGACGACGCCGACGTCGCCGCGCAGGTCTTCGAGCTGCTGATGGGCTCGGACGTGGCGCCGCGCAAGGAGTTCATCGTGCAGGGCGCCTACGAGGTCGACGTCGAGGCCCTCGACGCGTGAGCGAGCGCGTCGAGGTCGGGTCGACCGACCCCGGCGACGTGTGGCCGGCGTACGACGCGGTCGTCGGCGACCAGCCCCGACGAGCCGGCCTGCCGGGCCCGGGTGGGGGAGCGCCACGTCGTCCGGGCCCAGGCGCGCGGGCGTGGGCTCGGACGCCGCCTGCTGCGTGCGGTCACCGAGGGGCTCGCGCACGACCGGTGGCTGCTGCAGACCACCGACGACCCCGACGACCCGGCGCGGCGCTCCGCGCCGCCGGCCGTGACCGCCTAGGACACGCCTAGAACTCCTGGCGCAGCAGCCCGGTGTCGACGTCGTAGACGAACCCGCCGACGCTGACCGCCTCGGGCACCAGCCGGTGGGTGCGCACCTTCTGCACGTCGTCGGCGAGCGACTCCAGCTGGTCGCGCACCGCGCGGATCTCGAGGTCGCCGGCGCTGTCGCCGGCTGCCTCCTCGATCCGCGCGCGCAGCTCCTCGGCGGTGTTGGAGGCCATGGCGCAGCGGGTGTGCGGCACCACGAGGATCCGCCGGACGCCGAGGAGGTGGACGGCGATGACCAGCGCCTCGAGGGTGGCGTGGTCGACCCGCCCGCCCGGGTTGCGGAGGATCTTGGCGTCGCCCGGACTCAGGCCGAGCATCCCGAGGGGCTCGATGCGTGAGTCCATGCACGTCACGACGGCGACGCCGGCGGCGGCGACCCCGTCGAGGCCCGTGGAGGCGAAGCGTTCGGCATAGACCCGATTGGCGGAGACCAAGTCGTCGAAGTCGGACACGGCGGAAACATAGCGGTCAGCCGACCCGTAGCACCTCGCCGGTCTCGACACTGCGCGTCGGGGCGCCCCGGAACAGCAGGACTGCCAGGACCGCGGCCACCAGCGCCACCACGGCGGCGCCCTCGAAGACGGCCTGCTCCTGCAGGATGCCGAGCTCGACGAGCCCGAGGTCGGGGTTGTCGCGGCGGGCGTCGTAGAGCTTCGCCAACCCGTACGTCGTGAGCACCGAGATGCCGACCAGCATGCCGACCATGCGCGCGACCACCACCAGCGCGCTGGCGACGCCGTGGGCGTCGTCGCGGGTGGTCGCCAGCATCGCGGCGTTGACGGGGGCCAGGGCCAGGCCGAAGCCGGCGCCGCCGAGGACGAGCGGCACGTTGCTGGAGAACGCGTCGAGGGAGTCGAGGCTCCACTGCGACATCCACCAGAACGACGCTGCCGCGGCGAGCATCCCCGTGGCGGTGATGACCCCCGCCGGCAGGTGCCGCACCAGGAACCCGCCGACCACGGCCCCGATCGGCAGGGCGACCAGGAACCGCAGCAGGACCAGCGCGGCGTCGAGCTGGGAGTAGGACTTCTCCGCGGTGCGCGCGAACAGCGGGATGTCGACCAGCGCCGCGATCAGCGCCCAGCCGACCAGCAGGCTGACCACCAGGGACCCCCACGCGGGGCGCGCGCCGAGGGTGCCGCGGGGCACGAGCGCGGCGTCGTCGTCGGTGCGCCGCAGGTGGAGCACCAGCGCCACCAGCGCGACGGCGGAGCCGAGGAGGAACCACGGGCCCTGGTCGGAGAGCACCGAGACCTCCGGGTCGGCGGTGGCGAAGGCCAGCACGACGCCGCCGAGCGCGACCGCGAGGTAGGTCGCGCCTGCCAGGTCGGCCTCGGCGAGGCTGCGCCCCCACGAGCGCACGTCGAACAGCGGCCGCCGGGCGAGGACGCACCGCGCGCAGAAGACCGCGAACGCACCGACGGAGACCAGGCCGACCGGCTGCAGCCAGCGTCCGCCGTCGTCGACGACGGGGATGAACAGCTCGCCGTAGGTGAGGTCGGTGTAGAGCGCGTTGGGCGGCACGATCATCAGGTACGCCGCCACCACCGCCACGGCCAGGGCCAGGGCCCCGAGGTAGTCGAACCGACCCCGCCGCACTGCGGGCGGCTCGGCGGGCGGCTCGGCGGGCGGCTCGGCGGTCGGCCGGTCGCCGGCGTCGTCGCGGCGCAGGAGCCGCACCACCGCCCACAGGGCCAGGCCGCCGGCGAGGTTGATCGCGAAGATCCCGCGCCACGACGTGAACGCCAGCACGGCCGCCCCGAACAGCGGCCCGACGACGCTGCCGAGCTCCTGGACGGCCGAGACCATGCCGAGGGGGAGGCCGCGGCGCTCGACCGGGTAGAGCGCGGCCACCAGCGCCATCGTCGCGGGCACCAGGCCGCCGCCGCCGACGCCCTGGAGGAAGCGGCCGACCACCATGCTCGTCAGGTCGTAGGAGGCCGCGGTGACCGCCGAGCCGACGGCGAACGCGACCAGCGAGGCCGTCAGGACCGGCACCGGGCCGCGCAGGTCGGCGATCCGGCCGATCAGCGGCAGCATCGCGACGTAGCCCAGCAGGAAGCCGGAGACGATCGGGGCCGCTCGCTGCAGCTGCTCCACGCTGACGTCGACCGAGGCCATCATGTCGGGCAGCGCCAGCACCACGACGTAGGTGTCGGCGGCGGCGAAGGCGACCGCGACGGCGCAGAAGACCAGCAGGGTCCGGGACCGGGGGTCGAGCGCCGGCGTCCCCGACGGCGCCGGCCCGGACGCCGCGCTCACGGCACGCTCACGGGGCCGTGATGTCCTGCTCGACGTCGTACTCACCGATGAAGATCGTGTAGGTCAGGTCGTCGACGCCGTCGAAGAACTCACCGGTCATCTGCGCCTCGCGCAGCTCGCCCTCGCCGTCGACGAGGAAGGTCGCCTCGAAGGTCTCACCGGGGGCGCAGGGCAGGAGGTTCTTGACCGCCGTGCCCGGCACGGTGCCGGTGTAGGGGGTTCCGGTGACCTCGTTGTCGGAGACCGCGCGCCCGGCCTCGCCGGCCTCGAGTCCCTCGGCCGAGGTGAGCACGGTGGACACGCCCTTGTCGGCGTCGAGCAGCTGCGCCGGGTCGGGCGCGCAGAGGGAGTCGGGGTCGAGGTCCTGCCAGCCGACGACCGGCAGCTCGGCGTAGAAGGTGTCGTCGACCGAGACCACCTGCACCGTCGCGGACTGGCCCCGGATCGTGCCGGTGGCCTCGCCCTGGAAGGCCGGGGCGCGGGTGATGACGCCCGAGGCGCTCTGGAGGAAGGGGTCGACGTCGGGGGACTGGTCGGTGGAGAGCTCGAGCCGGACCCCGGAGGTCTCGTCGAGCCGGGTCTTGGCGAAGCCCATGACCTCCTCGGGGGTGGCCTCGCCGTCGCCGTCGGCGTCGGCGTCGGAGTTCTGGGAGGGGTCGGCGTCGTCGCCGCTGCAGGCGGCGGAACCGAGCGCGAGGGCGACGGCGAGCGACGCCGCCGCGACCTTGCGGGGCAGGGAGATCATGGCGCTCAGCCTGTCACAGGATCCCCAGCGGGACCGGCGGACGCCGGGGCGGCCAACCGGGCCGCGAGGGGTCCGGCGACCGCGGCGATCGGCTGGCTGCCGGGGGTGCCGGAGCCGTCGCGTCGGCCGTCGGCCGGCGGCAGCTCGACCGCCGCGCCGCTCGCCGCGGCGGCCCGCGGCGGGGCGGTGCCGACCCAGGCGAGCACCAGGGTGTCCTCGCCCTTGAGGAACCGGTGGCAGCGGACGCCGCCGGTGGCGCGGCCCTTGGCGGGGTACTCGGTGAACGGCGTCACCTTGACCGTGCCGGGTTCGGTGCCGGGCAGCGCGGACGACGCGCCGGAGGCGGTCACCACCACCGACCCGTCGGGAGCGGCCGGGTCGACGGCCCCGAACCACACCACCTTCTCGTCGGCGCCGAGCTTGATCCCGGCCATCCCGCCGCCCGCGCGGCCCTGGGGCCGCACCAGGGACGCCGGGAAGTGCAGCAGCTGGGCGACGTCGCTGATGAAGCACAGCGTCTCCTCGCCGGTGGTGAGCTCGACGGCGCCGACGACCTGGTCGCCGTCGCGGAGCCCGATCACCTCCCACTCGTCGCGGGCCAGCACCTCGGGGTTGACCCGCTTGACCACGCCGTCGCGGGTGCCCAGCGCCAGGCCCGGGCCGTCGCTCGCCAGCGAGCACAGCGCGAGCGCGCGCTCGCCGGCGCCGAGGGAGAGGACCTCGCTGAGCGGCAGGCCGCCCTGCAGGTGCGGGTCGTTGGCGCTCGGGGGGATCGCCGGCAGGTCGAGCACCGCGAGCCGCACCAGGCGCCCGGCGGAGGTCAGGACGCCGACGTCGCCGCGGGCCGTGGTCGCGACCGCCGAGACCACGACGTCGTGGTTGCTCCGGCCCTCGCCGGTGCTGACGGGGTCGGCGTTGGACGTGCGGGCGAGCAGGCCGCTGGAGGACATCAGCACGAAGCACGGGTCGTCGGCCACCTCGAGCGCGACCGCGGCGGCGGTGACCGTCGTACCGGCCGACTCCAGGAGCACGGTGCGGCGCGGGGTGCCGTAGGTCTTGGCGACCTCGCCGAGCTCGTCGGAGACGACCTTGCGCAGCAGTGCCTCGTCGCCGAGGATCGCGTCGAGCTCGTCGATCGTGCGCTGGAGCTCGGCCTTCTCCTTGTCGAGCTCGATCGTGGAGAACCGAGTGAGGCGGCGCAGGCGCATCTCCAGGATGTAGTCGGCCTGGGTCTCGGTGAGGTCGAAGACGTCCATCAGGCGGCCCCGGGCCTCCTCCGCGGTCTCGCTGGCGCGGATCAGCTGGATCACCTCGTCGATGTCGAGGATGGCGATCAGCAGGCCCTCGACGAGGTGGAGGCGCTCGGCGGCGCGGAGCCGGCGGAACGTCGTACGCCGACGCACGACGTCGTAGCGGTGGCCGAGGAAGACCTCGAGCAGCTGCTTGAGCCCGAGGGTGCGCGGCTGGCCGTCGACGAGGGCGACGTTGTTGATGCCGAAGGAGTCCTCGAGCGGGGTGAGCCGGTAGAGCTGCTCGAGCAGCGCCTCGGGGACGAAGCCGTTCTTGACCTCGATGACCAGGTGGGTGGGCTTCTCCATGTCGGAGAGGTCCTTGACGTCGGCGATGCCCTGCAGCTTCTTGCCCTGCACCAGCGTCTTGATCCGCTCGACGACCTTCTCGATGCCGACGCCGTAGGGCAGCTCGGTGACCACGATGCCCTTGCGGCGCCCGATGGTCTCGATGCGGGCCGAGGCGCGCATCTTGAAGGTGCCGCGGCCGGTCTCGTAGGCGTCGCGGATGCCCTCGAGGCCGACGATCTTGCCGCCGGTGGGCAGGTCGGGGCCGGGCACGAACCGCATCAGGTCGTCGATGGTCGCCCCCGGCTGCTTGATCAGGTGCTTGAGCGCCTGGACGACCTCGACCAGGTTGTGCGGCGCGCAGTTGGTGGCCATGCCGACCGCGATGCCGGTGGTGCCGTTGACCAGCAGGTTGGGGATCGCGGCGGGCAGCACGGTCGGCTCCTGCTCGCGGCCGTCGTAGTTGCCCTTGAAGTCGACGGTGTCCTCGTCGATGTCGGCCGTCATCGCCACGGCCGCCTGCGCCATCCGGCACTCGGTGTAGCGCATCGCCGCCGGTCCGGCGTCGGGCGAACCGAAGTTGCCGTGCCCGTCGACCATCGGCAGGCGCATCGACCACGGCTGCGCCGTGCGCACCAGGGCGTCGTAGATCGCGCCGTCGCCGTGCGGGTGCAGCCGACCCATCACCTCACCGACGACGCGGGCGCTCTTGACGTGGCCGCGGTCGGGACGCAGGCCCATCTCGTTCATCGTGTAGAAGATCCGGCGCTGGACCGGCTTCAGCCCGTCCCGGGCATCCGGCAGCGCACGGGAGTAGATGACGGAGTAGGCGTACTCCAGGAACGAGTTGCGCATCTCCTCCCCGACGTCGATGTCGAGGATGTGCTCCTCGAAGTCGTCGGGGAGGTCCTGCTTCGTCGTACGTCGAGCCATGGGGCCATTGTCGCGGGCGGCACCGACGACGCCCGCCGGGGCGCGCCGACGGGGGGTGCTGGGCCGGTGGGGGCGGGTGGGGCTGGGGGCGAGATCTCACCGGTGGACCGGGGACCTCTGAGCTTCCCGGGCAATGTATTGCCTGGGAAGTTCAGGTTTTGCCCGGTAGGTGGGGCCGGTGGGTTGCGAGTGACTGGTGTGACCTCCCTGGCGCGGGGAGTACCCGGTTCACCGGGGAAATCCCGGCGACCACACCACCACGTGACACCAGGTGCTGGTGTGACCCGTGGGACCAGACCCCAACCCACCCGACCCGGCCCCGGCGCCCCGCGACCCCGGTAGCCTGACGTGGTGACCGCGGAACCCCACCTCGACGCGGCAGTCGTCGACCAGGCCCCGGCAGCGCCGCGGCACTGGGAGGCCGACGTCCTGCTCCGCGACGGCCGCACGGCCCACATCCGGCCGATCCGTGCCGACGACGCCGACCTGCTGGTCGAGTTCTACGGCCGGGTCAGCGACCGCTCGAAGTACTACCGGTTCTTCTCGCCGATGCCGACGCTGTCCGACCGCGACGTGGCCCGGTTCACCCGGGTCGACCACGACCGGCGGGTGGCGCTGGTGATGATCCTGCAGGGCCAGATGATCGCAGTGGGCCGCTACGACGTCGTCGGCGACGGGGAGGCCGAGGTCGCGTTCCTGGTCGAGGACCAGCACCATGGCCGCGGCATCGCCCAGCTGCTGCTCGAGCACCTCGCCCAGGCCGCCCGGGAGCGGGGGATCGGCCGGTTCACCGCCGAGGTGCTCCCCGACAACAACCGGATGATCCACACCTTCCGCGACGCCGGCTACCGGGTGGTGAGCGGCTACGAGGACGGCGTCCTCACCCTCGAGTTCCCGATCGACCTCACCGAGACCTCGATCGGTGTGATGCGCAGCCGCGAGCACCGCGCCGAGGCCGCCTCGATCGAGCGGTTCTTCAACCCGCGCTCCATCGCGATCATCGGCGCCAGCCGCCGCCAGGACACGATCGGGCAGGCGCTCGTGCGCAACCTGGTCACCGGCGACTTCACCGGCCGGGTGTACGCCGTCAACCCGAGCGCCGCGGCGGTCTCCGGGCTGCCGGCGTTCAAGACCGTCGGCGACATCCCCGACGAGGTCGACGTCGCCATCGTCGCGGTACCGGCCGAGTCGGTGACCGACGTGGTGCTCGACTGCGCCGCCAAGGGCGTGCACGGGATGATCGTCATCTCCAGCGGCTTCGCCGAGACCGGGGAGGAGGGCCGGCAGCGCCAGCGCCACCTCGTCGGCCTCTCCCGGTCCTACGGGCTGCGGCTGATCGGCCCCAACTGCCTCGGCGTCATCAACACCGACCCCGCCGTCTCGGTCAACGCCTCCCTGTCGCCGGTGATGCCGCCCCGCGGCCGTGCCGGGTTCTTCTGCCAGTCCGGGGCCCTCGGCTCCGCGATCCTGGAGAAGGTGCAGAACCGCGGCCTCGGCCTGACCACCTTCGTCAGCGCCGGCAACCGCGCCGACGTCTCCGGCAACGACCTCCTGCAGTACTGGGAGGAGGACGACGCCACCGAGGTCGTGCTGCTCTACCTCGAGTCGATCGGCAACCCGCGCAAGTTCTCCCGCATCGCCCGCCGTGTCTCGATGCGCAAGCCGATCATCGCCGTCCGCTCCGGTCGCACCACCCAGGGCGTGCCGATGGGCCACGCCGTACGCCGGATCGCCGCGCCGCCCGAGGCGCTCGACGCGATGTTCAAGCAGGCCGGGATCATCCAGGTCGACACGCTCGAGGAGATGTTCGACGTCGCCCAGCTGCTGGCGCACCAGCCGCTGCCGCGCGGTCGCCGGGTCGCGGTCGTCGGCAACTCCGACGCGCTCGGCCTGCTCGCCGCCGACGCCGCGGCGGCCGTCGGTCTGCTGGTGACCCGGTCGGTGACCCTCAACGCCGAACCGTCGGCCGAGGACTTCGAGGACGCCCTCGACGACGTCATCGACGACCCGGAGGTCGACTCGGTCATCGCGGTCTACATCCCCCCGCTCAACGTCTCCGGCGAGGACGTCGCCAACGTGCTCGCCGCCGTGGGGGAGCAGTCCGACAAGCCGCTGGTCTCCTCCTTCCTCGGCGCCGAGGGTGTGCCCGAGCTGCTGCGGGTGCCCGACGTCGCCGGCGCCTCCGCCGGCCGCGGCTCGGTGCCGTCCTACCCGGCGGTCGAGGCAGCCGTCCGGGCGCTCGCCAGCGTCGTCGCGTACGCCGTGTGGCTGCGCACCCCCGACGGCGCGGCCCCCGACCCCGACGAGGTGGACAGCGCCACCGCCGAGCGGGTCCTCGACGGTGTGCTCCGGCGCCACCCCGACGGCGGCGACCTGGACCGCGCCGAGGTGACCGCGCTGCTGGCGGCGTACGGCATCCTGCTGTGGGACTCGATGCCGGTCACCACGCTGCGGCAGGCCCAGGCGGCCGGGAAGACCCTCGGCTGGGACGTCGTGCTCAAGGCCACCGCCGACGGGATGCGCGAGCGCCCCGACCTGGCCCACGTGTGGCGCAACATCGACTCGACCGCCGAGATGCGCAACGCCTGGGAGACGCTCACCCAGGTCGTGCGCGACCCCGCGAGCGCCGGGTTCGTGGTGCAGAAGAACTCCACGCCGGGCGTCCCCATCGCGATCCGGAGCCTGGAGGACCCGCTGTTCGGGCCCGTCGTCTCCTTCGGGATCTCCGGGCCGATCATCGACCTCCTCGCCGACCGCTCCTACCGGATCCCGCCGCTGGGGGCGCGCGACGTCGCCACGATGGTGCGGGAGGTCAAGAGCTCCCCGCTGCTGTTCGGCTACCGCGGTGCCGAGCCGGTCGACGTCGGCGCGATCGAACGGCTGATCAGCCGGGTCGCCCAGATGCAGAACGACCTGCCGCGGCTCAGCTCCCTGGAGCTCTCGCTCGTGCACGCCGGCGTCGACGGCGCCAACGTGCTCACCGCCTCGGCCCGCGTCGCGCCGGTCTCCGAGCCCCGGTCGGACCTGTTCGTGCGAAGGATGTCCGAGCCGCCCGGCGATACTGTGCCTGAATAGTTCTGCGGACGCGGCCCACCTGCCCCCGGCACGGGCCCGGGGCGTGGTGCCGCCGCCGACGGCCCCTTGCAGTTCCTGCCGACCTCGCGGTGTGCACGGCGTCGTCGGTGGCCTCCGATCACGCCCCGTTCCCGTGCCGGTGCCAGGAACCGGGCCCCGCCACGAGACGTGTCGCGCTCCGCGCGACGGCCCGACCCCTCCGCCACGGGATGATCTCCACGAGGTCGGGTGAGACCGGATGGGGTGGTCGGGGCGTCTTCTCGGCGTACCCACCCGCACCCATCGAGAGGAGGCCCCGTGCCAGGGAGCAGGCGAGACGACGCTGAGTTCACCGAGTTCGTGGCCCAGCAGTCCGATCGGCTCTACCGGAGCGCCTACCTGCTGACCACCTCACCCCATGCCGCCGAGGACCTGCTGCAGACCACGCTGGCCAAGATGTTCGCCGGTTGGCGCCGGCTCCGCACCACCGACGACCCGGTGGCCTACTCCCACCGCATCCTGATCAACGCGTTCCTCTCCGAACGGCGGCTGCGCCGCAGCAGCGAGCTGTCGGTGGGGGAGCTGCCCGAGCAGCACGCCGCCGGCGGAACGCCGCCGGCGGACCTCGCCGACCGGCTCACGCTGATGGCGGCGCTGGCCGAGCTCGCGCCGCTGGACCGGGCCGTCGTCGTGCTGCGCTACTGGCACGACCTCAGCGTCACGACCACGGCCGCAGACCTGCACCTCACCGAGTCGGCGGTCAAGAACCGCACCAGCCGCGCCCTGCGCCGGCTGCGGGACCTGCTCGCCGACGACCTCGACCTCCCCAGGAGCACCTCATGAACGACCACGAGCCCCTCGACGGGCACGACCACCACCTCACCGAGCGCATGGAGCGCGCCGTCGGCGGCCTGCGGGCGCCCGACGTCGTCCCCGGCGCGATCGCGCGCGGACGTCGGCAGCGCACCCGGCGCCGGCTCACCTACGCCGCCGGTGGCGTCGCCGCGGCCACGGCCCTGGTGCTCACCGTGCCGACGTTCGCCACCGACGGGTCAGGACGGGGTCAGGACCCCGCCGGCCCCCCGGTGGCCGCCGACCCGACGTCCACGAGCCCGACGTCCTCGAGCCCGACGTCCCCGAGCCCCACCACCGCGCCCCCCGACCCCGGCGCGCCCGCGATCGAGACGTGTGACCCGGAGACCGGGTGGTGGAGCAAGTCCTCGGCGCAGATCGAGGCCGAGCTGTCCGCCCTCCTGCCGGAGGGCACCCGACTCGGCAAGCCGACCAGTGACTGGCCGACCCAGTGGGACGGCAGCCTCGTCACCGCCGACGGCGTCGGCAGCGTCAGTCTCCGACTGCTGCCGCCCCCGGGGGTCCTGGGCCTGTGGCGGACCCTCGAGGAGTCGAGCCGGCTCGGGCCCTGCGGCGGGGGAGCCAACGAGCCCTCCCTGGCGGTGCAGCCCTGCGACCAGCTCGACGGACGTGTCCAGGGGGCCGACGGCGAGGTGCTGGTGCGGTCCTGCGAGGAGGTCCGGTCCGAGGACGGCGTGCTCGTCGGCGTCGTCACCGAGCAGGTCATGCAGGACGTCGTGGACGGGGAGTCGGTCCCCACCGACGAGACCTACGTCAACGCCACGCTCGCCGTGCCCGGCGGCGGGCACGTGGAGCTCGGTCTCGACGACCCGGCCGGGCTCACCACGGACCAGGTCCGCGCGATCGTCAGCGACCCCGTCTGGACCAGCTGAGGGACCGGCTGCGGGACCGGCTGAGGGACGCGGCCGAAACCCCAGGACACGGGGGCCGGCGGCCGTGGATACTGCTGCGGTGCCCAGCTCGAGCCAGTGGATCGCGTTCCTCGTCGCCTCGATCCTGTTCATCCAGGTGCCGGGGCCGAGCCTGCTGTTCACCCTCGGGCGGGCGCTGACGGTGGGGCGTCGCGACGCGCTGCTGTCGGTGGTCGGCAACGCCGTCGGGATCACCGTTCAGGTGCTGATGGTCGCGCTCGGGCTCGGCGCCGTGGTCGCGGCCAGCGCGACGGCGTACACGGTGCTCAAGGTGGTGGGCGCCGGCTACGTCGTCTACCTCGGCGTGCAGGCGATCCGCCACCGCTCCGACGCGCGCGAGGCGCTGCTGAGCGGCGAAGCCCGGCCGGAGCGCACCCGGCAGGCCGTCGTGACCGGGTTCGTGGTCGGCGTGACCAACCCCAAGACGATCGTGTTCTTCGTGGCGTTCCTGCCACAGTTCGTGGCGTCCGGGTCGCCGGCCGCGCCGCAGCTGGCGGTGCTGGGCCTGGTCTTCGGCGCCCTCTGCGCGGCGTCCGACAGCCTGTGGGCGCTGGCGGCCGGCTCGGCCCGGCGGTGGTTCGCGCGGCGTCCCGAACGGCTCGACGGGCTGAGCGTGGCCGGCGGCACCATGATGGTCGCCCTGGGCGCGGGCATGGCCACCCAGCAGTGACAGACTGGGCGCATGCGTCCTGCCCGTCCCACCGACGACGTCGACCACGCTCGTGAGCTCCGCAAGGCCATCGACCGCACCGGCTACTACCCGGAGGTGGTCGCCGACGCCGTCTCGGGCGCCGTCGCCGGTGAGCAGGTGGTCTCGTTCTACGTGCACCACGAGCCGACCTTCGACAACGAGGAGGTACGCCGCCACCAGAGCGTCGTGGTGCTCACCCCGACCCGGCTGATCCTGGCGCACACCGACGAGCACGCCGGCGACGACCTGCTGCCCGAGCCCTACACCTCGACGTCCACCGAGGCGATCAGCCTGTCCGCGGTGAAGTCGGTCGTGGTGACCCGGATGACCGCCAACCCGACCAAGGGTCCGCAGCCGCCGGCCGAGGCCGTGATGACGATCGGGTGGGGCGGGGTCGCCCGCCTCGACCTCGAGCCCGCCGGGTGCAGCGACCCCGAGTGCGACGCCGACCACGGCTACACGGGCGTGCTGGCCTCCGACGACTTCTCGCTGCGGGTCTCCACCGCCGCCGACGGTCGCGACGCCGTGGGCGGGCTGCTGTCGTTCGCGGCCTCGCTCTCGGCCCGCACCCAGCACTGAGCGGACCGCACGCCTCGTGAGCGCCGCCTTCGTCGAGCCCGCCTACGGCCGCCGGTCCCTCGCCGACGTCGTGCCCGCGGTCGCGCGCGCCCTCGGCGCGCCGATCGGGGTGCCGCCCTCGGGTCTCGAGCTCCCCGACGCGGGGTCATACGTCGTGTTCCTCATCGACGGCCTGGGCGCCCGGCTGCTCGAGCGGTACGCCCACGCGGCGCCGTACCTCTCCACGCTGCTGACCTCCTCCGGTGGCCCCGGCACGGCCGGCGTCCCCTCGACCACGGCCACCAGCCTCACCTCGCTCGGCACCGGGCTGGCCCCGGGCGCGCACGGCCTGGTGGGGTTCACCGCGCGCATCCCCGGCACCGACCAGCTGCTCAACCACCTGTTCTGGGACGCCGACGTCGACCCGCTCGCGTGGCAGCCCCACCCGACGGCGTTCGCGACGCTCGCGGCCGCCGGCGTCTCGGTGACGGTGGTCAACAAGCGTGAGTTCCGCGACTCCGGGCTCACCGTCGCCTCGAGCCGCGGCGGCGACTACGTCGGCGCCGACAAGGTCGGTGAGCGGATCGCGGCCGCGGTCACCGCGGCGGCCTCCCGCCCCTCTCTCACCTACCTCTACGACAGCGACCTCGACTGGACCGGCCACCGGTGGGGCGTCGCGTCGAGCCAGTGGCTGCAGCAGCTCGCCATCATCGACTCCGAGGCCGAGCAGCTGCGCGAGGCGCTGCCCGCCGACACCCGGCTGGTGGTGGTCGCCGACCACGGCATGGTCGACTCACCCGACGCGCACCGGGTCGACGTCGACGAGCACGCCGAGCTGCTCGACGGGGTGGCCCTGCTCGGCGGGGAGGCGCGATTCCGCCACCTCTACTGCCGCAGCGGCGCCGTCGACGACGTGCTGGCCACCTGGACGGCGTTCCTGGGCGACCGCGCCGTGGTGCTGAGCCGGGGCGACGCCGTCCGCCGGGGCTGGTTCGGGCCCGTTGACGCCGGTGTCCTGCCACGCCTGGGCGACGTCGTGGTGGCCTGCCAGGGCGACCACGGGGTGTTCTCCAGCGAGCGCTTCTCCTACGAGCGCAAGCTCGTCGGCCTGCACGGCTCGCTCACCCCCGACGAGATGCTGATCCCCGTCCTGGTCGACTGAGCCCTCAGCCGAAGGGCAGCGGGTCTGGCGCCAGGCTGACGGCGTGCGCCCGGGCCGCGGTGAGCCGGCGCCGGTGGTGCTGGCGGCAGAGCACCTCGTAGGCGACCTCGGCGGGCGGGCCACCGGGGGTCTCGTCGACGTCGCCGACGACGATCACCTCGCCCTCGACGACCATCACGCCGTCCTCGGTGCGCGCGTTGTGCGTGGCCCGCTTGCCGCACCAGCACAGCGCCTCCACCTGCAGGACGTGCACCCGGTCGGCGAGCTCGACCAGCCGCCGGCTGCCGGCGAACAGGTCGGTGCGGAAGTCGGTGAGGATCCCGAACGCGAACGCGTCGACCTGCAGCTCGTCGACCACCTTGGCCAGCTGGTCGATCTGCGTCGCGGTGTAGAACTGCGCCTCGTCGCAGATGACGTAGTCGATACGGGCGCCCTGGGTGAGCGAGTCGACGACGTAGCGCCAGAAGTCGAAGTCGGGCGGCACCTCGATGGCGTCGTGGGTCAGGCCCAGCCGGCTGGAGAGGATCGACTCACCGGCCCGGTCGTGGGCGGTGAAGATGCGGCCGTGCCGGCCGCGCGCGGCGTGGTTGTGGTTGGTCTGCAGCGCCAGGGTGCTCTTGCCCGAGTCCATGGTCCCGGTGAAGAACTGCAGCTCGGCCATGAGGAGTCATCCTGGCACCACCTCAGTCCCAGGCGGGCACCAGGACCACCATCAGGTGCCCGTCGGGATCGGCCACCGTGGCGGCGTACCCCCACGGCTGGCGCGCCGGCTCGGCGACGACCTCGCCGCCCGCCGCCCGGGCCCGCTCGACGAACGCGTCCACCTCCTCGGTGGTGCCGTGGGAGAGCGTCAGCTGGCACTCCACGACACCGGGCGGGGCGACCTCCCGGTCGGCGACCGTCCAGCCGAAGCCGTCGGTGGGGACCAGCATCAGCGCGAGGCCGTCGTTGAGGACGACCTGCAGCGGCTCGGGCACGCCGTCCTCGGCCACCGGTCCGGGGGTCTCGAGCCCCAGGCCGTCGGGACCCCAGTAGGCGTGGGCCCGGACGCGGTCGGCGGTCGGCAGGGCGAGGACGAGGTGGTCAGCGAGCACGGGGAGGACGACCGTCCCGGGCCCGCGAACTCATCGGCTGGGTGCCTCAGTCGTCGGGGTCGTCGAGCCGGGCCAGCCAGGTGGCGAACCGCTCGACGGGCGTCTCGAACTCCGGGTGGGCGTCCACGAAGCCCTGCAGCTGCTCGGCCACCCACGCCAGGGTGACCTCCTCGTCACCCCGGCGCTTCTGGAGCTCCTCGATCCCGCGGTCGGTGAAGTACATGCCCTCATCCTGGCAGCCGCGCCCGGCCCGGTGTCGCGTCCGTCGCGTCAGGCGAACGCGCGCTCGACGAGCTCCTTCTGCTCGGCCAGGTGCCGCTTGACCGTGCCGACCGACGGCGACGACGACTGCGGCCGGGTCACCGGCTCGACCTCGGCGTCGAGGTCGCGCCACACGTTGAGCGCGTAGTGCGGCCACGGGCCCATGTTCTCGGGCTCGTCCTGCACCCAGCGCACGTTCTTCAGGTGCGGGTAGCGCGCGATCTCGGCCTTGATGTCCTCGACCGGGCGCGGGTAGAGCTGCTCGACCCGGCCGATCGCGAACCGCTGCGCGTCGTCGCGCTTGGCCCGCTCGACCATCAGGTCCCAGGTCACCCGGCCCGAGCACAGCAGCAGCGTATCGACGGCGTCCTGGTCGGCGACGGCGTCGCCGATGAACGGCCGGAAGGTGCCCGAGGTGAAGTCGTCGGGCTGCGAGGCGGCCTCCTTGCGCTTGAGCATCGACTTCGGCGTGAAGACGATCAGCGGCCGGTGGTGCTCACCGAGCGCCTGCTGGCGCAGCAGGTGGAAGTACGACGCCGGCGTCGACGGCTGCGCCACGGTGAACGCGTCGTCGGCCGCCATCTGCAGGAACCGCTCGATGCGCGCGGAGGAGTGGTCGGGACCCTGCCCCTCGTAGCCGTGGGGGAGCAGCAGGACCACGCCCGACTGCTGGCGCCACTTGGTCTCCCCGGCCGAGATGAACTCGTCGATGACGATCTGGGCGCCGTTGACGAAGTCGCCGAACTGCGCCTCCCACAGGGTGAGCGCCTCGGGACGGGCCACGGAGTAGCCGTACTCGAAGCCGAGGGCGGCGTACTCCGAGAGCAGCGAGTCGTAGAGGTAGAACTTCGCCTGGTCGTCGGTCAGGGATGCCAGCGGCGTCCACTCGTCGGCGTTGCGGCGGTCGATGATCGTCCCGAACCGCGACACGAACGTGCCGCGCCGGGAGTCCTGGCCGGCCAGGCGCACGGGGCGGCCGTCGATCAGCAGCGAGCCGAGCGCGAGGATCTCGCCGGTGCCCCAGTCGATCGGGCCCCCGGTGATCGCGTTGGAGCGCCGCTGCAGCTGCGGCATCACCTTGGGGTGCACGGTGAACCCCTCGGGCGGGGTGACGTAGGCGTCGGCGATCCGCTTGAGGCACTCCGGCGAGATCGCCGTCGTGGTCTCGGCCGCCGGCTTGTCCGGGTAGTCGGGGACCGTCGTCCACTCCTTGGGCTGGGAGGTGGCCTCCTTGACCTCGGTGAAGACGCGCTCGAGCTGCTGCTGGTAGTCGGCCAGCACCTGCTCGGCCTCCTCGATCGTGATGTCGCCACGACCGATCAGCGACTCGGTGTAGAGCTTGCGCACCGAGCGCTTCTGCTCGATCAGGTCGTACATCAGCGGCTGGGTGTACGACGGGTCGTCGCCCTCGTTGTGCCCCCGCCGGCGGTAGCAGACCAGGTCGATGACGACGTCCTTGTTGAACGCCTGGCGGTACTCGAAGGCGAGCCGGGCGACCCGGATGCACGCCTCGGGGTCGTCGCCGTTGACGTGGAAGATCGGCGCCTGCACCATCCGCGCCACGTCGGTGCAGTAGAGCGAGGAGCGCGACGAGCCGGGCGAGGTGGTGAACCCGACCTGGTTGTTGACGACGACGTGGATGGTGCCGCCGGTGCGGTAGCCGCGCAGCTGGCTCAGGTTGAGCGTCTCGGCGACGACGCCCTGCCCGGCGAACGCCGCGTCGCCGTGCACGAGCAGCGGCAGCACCGGGTAGTCGGTGCCGCGGTCGAGGACGTCCTGCTTGGCGCGCGCGATGCCCTCGAGCACCGGGTCGACGGCCTCGAGGTGGGAGGGGTTGGCGGCGACCGAGACCTTGATGGTGTCGCCGGACCCCGCGACGAACTCGCCCTCGGCGCCGAGGTGGTACTTCACGTCGCCGGAGCCCTGGACGGTGCGCGGGTCGATGTTGCCCTCGAACTCGCGGAAGATCTGCGAGTACTTCTTGCCGACGATGTTGGCCAGCACGTTGAGGCGGCCGCGGTGGGCCATGCCCATCGTGACCTCGTCGAGGCCGGCCTCGGCGGCGGCCTCGCAGATCTCGTCGAGCACCGGCACGGTGGTCTCGCCGCCCTCGAGGCTGAACCGCTTCTGCCCGACGAACTTGGTCTGCAGGAACGTCTCGAACGCCTCGGCCTGGTTGAGCTTCAGCAGGATGCGCAGCTGCTCCTCACGGGGCGGCTTGGTGTGCGGCTGCTCGACCCGCTCCTGGATCCAGCGGCGCTGCTCGGGATCCATGATGTGCATGTACTCGATGCCGGTGGTGCGGCAGTAGGAGTCGCGCAGGATGCCCAGGATGTTGCGCAGCTTCATGAACGGGCGGCCCTTGCCGCCGAACGACCCGGTCGCGAACTCGCGGTCGAGGTCCCACAGCGTCAGCCCGTGCGTCTCGACCTGCAGGTCGGGGTGGCTGCGCTGGCGGTACTCCAGCGGGTCGGTGTCGGCCATCATGTGGCCGCGCACCCGGTAGGCGTGGATCAGCTCGAGGATCCGGGCCTGCTTGCTGATCTCGTCGTCGTGGGACGTCGCGATGTCGTGGCCCCAGCGGATCGGCTCGTAGGGGATGCGCAGCGAGCGGAAGATCTCGTCGTAGAAGCCGTCCTCGCCGAGCAGCAGCTGGTGCACCCGCTTGAGGAACTCACCCGACTGCGCGCCCTGGATGACCCGGTGGTCGTAGGTCGAGGTGAGGGTCATCACCTTGGAGATGGCGTTGCGAGCCAGGGCCTCCTCGGAGGCGCCCTGCCACTCGGCGGGGTACTCCATCGCGCCGACGCCGATGATCGCGCCCTGGCCGGCCATCAGCCGCGGCACCGAGTGGACGGTGCCGATGCCGCCGGGGTTGGTCAGGCTGATCGAGGTGCCCTGGAAGTCGGCGACGGTGAGCTTGTTGTCGCGGGCCTTGCGGACGACGTCCTCGTAGGCGGTCCAGAAGGCGGCGAAGTCCATCTGCTCGGCGGCCTTGATCGCCGGCACCAGCAGCTGCCGGCTGCCGTCGGGCTTGGGGACGTCGATCGCGAGCCCGAGGTTGACGTGGGCCGGCGTGACCAGGTTGGGCTTGCCGTCGACGACCTGGAAGCCGTTGTTCATCTCCGGCATCGAGCGGACGGCCTTGACCAGCGCGTAGCCGATCAGGTGGGTGAAGGAGACCTTGCCGCCGCGGGCCCGGGCGAGGTGGCTGTTGATGACGATCCTGTTGTCCCAGAGCAGCTTGACCGGGACCGAGCGCACCGAGGTCGCGGTCGGCACGGTCAGCGAGGTGTCCATGTTGGCCACCGTGCGGGCGGGCGCGCCGCGCAGCACGGTGTACGTCGGCTCGTCGCTCGCCGCGGAGGGCTCGGCGGGCGCCGCCTCCTTGGGCGTGGGGTTGCTGGTCGCCTTGGCCGGCTCGGCGGCCTTGGTCACCTCGCGCGGCTCGGCCTTCGGCTTCGGCTCGGCCTTCGGCTCGGCCTTCTGCTCGCTCTTGGCCGCGGGCTTCTCCTCGGCCTGGGGGGCCGCCTTCGCCTCAGCGGGCTTCGCCGCCGGCTCGACGGCCGGCTTCGCGGCGGGCTTCCCCGCGGACTTCTCCGCGGACTTGTCTGCCGGGGCGGCCGCGGCGCCGGTGCCGTTGGCGCCACCGCCGTTCTTGAAGTAGGCGACCCACGACTCGTCGACGCTGGAGGGGTCGGCGTCGTACGCCTCGCGCATCTCCTCGACGAGCCACGCGTTCGCCCCGAGGTCAGAGCCGGGTTCGGTGGAGCTGGTGGACGGGCCTGACGACTGCGGCACGACGAGTTTCGCCTCTTCCGAAGGTGGTGTGGTGTGCTGACGGGACACTGCTGTCCGACCCCGTCAAGGCTAGACCCACGGGGAAGCAAATGCGCGGCGCCGGGTGGACTTTCAGGCACCCTGTTGTCGAACCCACACGCGCACCCCCCGCGACCGTCGTCTGGAGCGTCCGTCCCGTCATGACCCGAGCACCGTCCGTCGTCGCCCTCTGCCTCGCCGCAGCCCTCCTGGGCGGGTGCAGCAGCGACGAGCCCGAGGCGCCTGCCTCCGACGCCCCGGACCCGGGCCCGTCGTCGGGCGCGACGGCGGCCGCACCCACCCCGATCGCCGCGACGGTCCGCACGGTGACCGGCCGGCTCGGCGCGTCCGCGCGCGCCCAGGTGCGCGACAAGGTCACCGAGACCGTCGAGCAGTGGTTCGAGGCCGCCTACCTCGGCGGCACCTACCCCCGGACCGACTTCGACGACGCGTTCGCGGTCTTCACCCGCGGCGCGCAGGAGCGGGCCCGTGAGGACCGCCGGCTGATGAGCAACGCGGCCGTCGGCGAGACGACGTACGCCGTGCGGGCCCTGGCCAAGCGCCTGCGCCTCGACGTCCTCGCCGACCGCGGCCGTCCCGCCGGGGTGACGGCGCAGTTCCGGCTCGGGCTGGCCCGCGCCGGCGAGACCGGCGCCGAGCGCCGCGAGCGGGTCACCGGCCGCCTCTACCTGACCTACCAGGCCGGCGCCGGCTGGCGCGTGTTCGGCTACGACGTGCAGCGGGGCGTGCTCTGATGCGGACCCGGCTGCGGCGCTACGCCGTCCTCACCGCCCTCCTGGCCACCCTCGGCCTGGTGGTCCCCGACGCCGGCACCGCGTCCACCCAGGCGGTCCTCGTGGAGTTCAAGCACGCGCACGGCGTCGCGCTCGAGGACGACATGGTCTGGGTCCTCGGGGTCGGGTCCGACGCCCGGCCCGGCGAGGACATGACCCGCACCCGCGGCGACGCGCTGCAGCTGATCGGGATGAACACCCGCACCGGTGCGGCGACGGCCATCGGGATCCCGCGCGACTCCTACGTCGAGATCCCGGGCTACGGCACCGACCGCATCAACGCCGCGCTCTACCACGGCGGCCCGCAGCTGCTGGGCGAGGTCGTGGGCGACCTGGTCGGCGTCGAGCCCGACTACGTCTTCGTGACCCGCTTCCCGTTCTTCGAGCAGATGGTCGACGACATCGGCGGCATCACGGTCCGCAACCCGCGCCCGTTCTCCGACGTCGACCTCAAGGACGACGGGTTCGACCAGGGCCGCATCCGGCTCACCGGCTACGACGCGATGGCCTTCGCGCGGATCCGCAAGACACTGCCCGACGGCGACTTCGACCGCTCCGCCAACCAGCAGGTCGTGCTGCGCGGCATCCAGGCCCGGATCCGTGACCAGGTCGACCGGCCGGGGTTCGTCGAGGAGGGTGTGCTCACCGTGCTGAAGCACACCGACACCGCCCTCGGGCCGGCCGAGCTGTTCCGCCTGGCCCAGGTGATCGCCCAGGTCGAGCCGGCCCGGATCACCTCCTGCGTCGTCCAGGGCGGCATCGCGACCATCGGCGGCGCCAGCGTGGTGGTGCCCTCCGTCGACGACGCCCGGCGCTACGGCGACGACGCCCGCCGCGACGCCACGATCGAGCGCTGCTGAGGCCCGGCGGCCCCCGGTCGCCCTAGCATCGGCCGGCATGGGCGCTCACCACCCGCGGCACGCCGCACCCGAGTCCGGCCGCATGCGCCGGCTCGCGCTGGCCGTGGTCGCGCCCCTCGCGCTGGCCACCCTGGTCGGGCTGGTCTGGCTGTGGCCCTCGGACCCGGTGTCGATCACCACGGCCGTGGGCGCGGCCGAGCAGGTCGAGGGCGAGGTCACCGCCGTCGAGCGCGAGGCGTGCCCCGAGACGCTGCCCGACGACGTCAACGGGTGCGGCACGGCGACGGTGCGGCTCACCGGGGACGGGGCGGGGGAGGACGCCGCCCCGCTCGAGGTGCCGCTGCCCAACGGTGCGGGGGCGCCGGAGGTCGACGAGGGCGACGCCGTGGTGCTGGTGCGGGCCACGAGCCCCGACGGCGAGGTCTACACGATCGTCGACCACCAGCGGGGCACCGGGTTGTGGGTGGTGGCCGTCGCGTTCGTGCTGGCGCTGATCGCCTTCGGTCGGTGGCGCGGCGTCACCGCCCTGGTCGGGCTCGGCGCCACGTTCGCCCTGCTCGTCCTGTTCGTGGTGCCGGCGATCCTGGCCGGCAGCCCGCCGCTGCTGGTCGCGATCGTCGGCTCGGCCGCCATCGTCCTGACCGTGCTCTACCTGACGCACGGGTTCACCCTGTCCACGACCGTCGCCGTGGTGGGCACCCTGGTGAGCCTGGTCCTCACCGGGCTGCTGTCCGCCGCGGCGGTCGCGGCGCTGCACCTGAGCGGTGCTGCCGACGACGTGGCTGCCTCCGTCGGCACGGGGCTGAGCGTCGACCTGCAGGGACTGCTGCTCGCCGGGATCGTGATCGGGTCCCTCGGCGTGCTCGACGACGTCACGGTCACCCAGGCCGCCACCGTCGACGAGCTGGCCCACGCCAACCCCGCCCACGGCGCCCTCGAGCTCTACCGCGCGGCCAGCCGTGTCGGCCGCGCCCACATCGCCTCGGTGGTCAACACGATCGTCCTGGCCTACGCCGGCTCGTCGCTGCCGCTGCTCGTGCTCATCGTCGCAGCCGACGAATCCTTCGGCGGCGTCGTGACCGACCAGCTCGTGGCGCAGGAGGTGGTGCGCAGCGCGGTGGCGACGATCGGGCTGGTCGCCGCCGTCCCGATCACCACGGCGCTGGCGGCGCTGGTCGCGGCCCGGCGGCGGTCCGACGACCGCCCGGCCCGGCTCGAGAAGCCCGGCGGCCACCGAGGACGGTGAGTGGCGCAGACCCTGCGCTGGACCCTGTGCGCCTCCGGCAGGATTCGAACCTGCGGCACCCGGTACCGGAAACCGGTGCTCTATCCCCTGAGCTACGGAGGCAGCACGCCTCACGGCGCGGTCCGGACACTACCCGGCGGAACTGATGAGAGGGAAACCGGTAGCCGCCGATAGCCTTGACGGGTGAACCCCGCTCAGCTCTCCGCGACCGTCGTCGACGCCCTGGCGTCGCTCGTCGACCAGGGCGCGCTCGCCCTGCCCGACGGCGTGCCGGCCGAGGTGACCGTGGAGCGACCGCGGGAGAAGGGGCACGGCGACTACGCGACCAACGTGGCCCTCAAGTTGGCCAAGCGGGCCGGCACCGACCCCCGCGCGCTGGGCGAGCTGCTCGCGGCCCGGCTGCGCGACGACGCGGGCATCGCCGGCGTCGAGGTCGCGGGTCCGGGGTTCATCAACATCACGGTCGCGGCCGGCGCGCAGGGCCAGGTCGCCGCCGACGTCGTCGCGGCGGGGGAGCGCTACGGTCGCTCCGACGTGCTGGCCGGGCAGGCGATCAACGTCGAGTTCATCTCGGCCAACCCCACCGGCCCCCTCCACCTGGGCCACACCCGGTGGGCGGTCCTGGGCGACGCGATCGGCCGGGTCCTCGACGCGGCCGGGGCGACCGTGACCCGGGAGTACTACATCAACGACCGCGGCGTGCAGATGAACCACTTCGCCGACTCGATCATCGCCTCCGCGCTCGGCGAGCCGAAGCCCGACGACGGCTACGCCGGCGGCTACATCGACGACCTCGTCCCGCAGGTCGAGGCCGTCCGCCCGGGCATCTTCGACCTGCCGCCCGACGAGCGCCGCGCCGCCGTGCGGCAGGTGGGCTACGACGTCCAGCTGCGCCAGCAGCAGGAGTCGCTCGCGGCGTTCAACACCTTCTTCGACGTCTGGTTCTCCGAGCAGTCCCTGCATGCCTCCGGCTCGGTGCCCGACACCCTGCAGCGGCTCCAGGACCTCGGCCACGTCTACACCGAGGGCGGCGCGCTGTGGATGCGCACCACCGACTTCGGCGACGACAAGGACCGGGTGCTGATCAAGTCCGACGGCGAGCTCACCTACTTCGCCTCCGACACGGCGTACTACCTCGACAAGCGGGCCCGCGGCTTCGACCACTGCATCTACCTGCTCGGGGCCGACCACCACGGCTACGTCGGCCGGCTGCGGGCGATGGCCGCGTGCGTCGGCGACGACCCCGACCAGACGCTCAACGTGATGATCGGGCAGCTGGTCAAGATCCTGCGCGACGGGGAGGAGCTGAAGCTCTCCAAGCGCGCCGGGACGATGGTGACCCTCGAGGAGCTCGTCGAGGACATCGGAGTCGACCCGCTGCGCTACTCCCTCGCCCGCTACCCGGCCGACTCGCCGCTGACCCTCGACGTCGCCGAGATCACCAAGCGGTCCAACGACAACCCGGTCTTCACCGTGCAGTACGCCCATGCCCGGGTCTCCAGCCTGCTGCGCAACGCCGCCGACCTCGGCGTGGTGGCCGAGTCGCACCCCGCGCTGCTGGTCCACGAGAAGGAGGGCGTGCTGCTGCGCTCGCTCGCCGACTTCCCCAAGGTCGTCGCCAGCGCCGCCGACCTGCGCGCCCCGCACCGGGTGGCCCGCTACCTCGAGGACCTCGCCGGCACCTACCACCGGTTCTACGACAGCTGCCGGGTGCTGCCGATGGGCGACGAGGAGACCAACGACCTCCACCGGGCCCGGCTGCTGCTGGTCGAGGCCACCCGCGTCGTGCTGGCCAACGGCCTCGGCCTGCTCGGGGTCTCCGCCCCCGAGCGGATGTGAACCGGTCGTCGTGAGCACCACCCACGAGGCCGGCTGGGCCCACGCGCCCGGTGCCCTGCGCGGACCCGCCTGGCTGCGGCCCCCGGCTGACCCCAACGACCTGGTGCCGCTGCTGTGGAGCAGCACCGCCCACAAGCGCGACGGCGACCTCGTGGTCGGTGGGGTCGCGGTCGCCGACCTGGTGGCCGAGCACAACACGCCGGCGTACGTGCTCGACGAGGCCGACTTCCGGGCCCGGGCGCGCGCGTTCCGCGACGGCTTCGCCGACTACGACGTCTACTACGCCGCCAAGGCGTTCCTGTGCACCACGGTCGCCCGGTGGGTGGTCGAGGAGGGGCTGCGACTCGACGTCTGCAGCAACGGCGAGCTCACGGTCGCGCTGCGCGCCGGCGTCGACCCGGCCCTGCTCGGCTACCACGGCAACAACAAGAGTCACCCCGAGCTGCGGCGGGCGGTGGCAGCCGGCGTCGGACGCATCGTCGTCGACTCCTTCGCCGAGGTCGAGCGGCTGGCCCAGGTCACCGCCGAGCTCGGCACCCGCCAGGGCGTGATGGTCCGGGTCACGGCCGGCGTCGAGGCCCACACCCACGAGTACATCGCCACCGCCCACGAGGACCAGAAGTTCGGGTTCTCGATCACCAGCGGCGACGCCTACGAGGCCGTCCGGCGGGTCCACGAGACGCCGGGGCTCGACCTGCTCGGCCTGCACTCCCACATCGGCAGCCAGATCTTCGACTCCTCCGGGTTCGAGGTCGCCGCCCGGCGCGTCCTGCGCCTGCACGCCCGCGTCAGCGAGGAGCTGGGCGTGACCATGCCCGAGATGGACCTCGGCGGCGGGTTCGGCATCGCCTACACGACCCAGGACGACCCCTCCGACCCGGCGCAGCTGGCCACGGAGATGACCAAGATCGTCGCCGACGAGTGCCGCGGGCTGGGGCTGGAGCCGCCGCGGCTGTCGATCGAGCCCGGCCGCGCGATCGTCGGTCCGTCGATGTGCACCGTCTACACCGTGGGCACGGTCAAGCCGGTCGCGCTCGACGGCGGGGCCGTGCGCACCTACGTCAGCGTCGACGGCGGCATGAGCGACAACATCCGCACCGCGTTGTACGACGCCGACTACTCCTGCACGCTCGCGAGCCGCGCCTCGGCGGCCCCGCCCGTGCTCGCGCGGGTCGTCGGCAAGCACTGCGAGGCCGGCGACATCGTCGTCCGCGACGAGTTCGTGCCCGGTGACGTGGCCCCCGGCGACCTGCTCGCGGTGCCCGGCACGGGCGCCTACTGCCGCTCGATGGCCTCCAACTACAACCACGCGCTCCGCCCCCCGGTGATCGCGGTTCGGGACGGGGAGGCCAGGATCCTGCTCCGACGGGAGACTGAGGACGACTTGCTGGCGACGGACGTGGGTGCGTGATGGGTACAGAGCCGTTGAAGGTGGCGGTCCTCGGCTGCGGCGTGGTCGGGTCGCAGGTGGTGCGCCTGCTCTCCGAGCAGGCCCACGACATCGCGGCCCGGGTCGGGCGGCCGGTCGAGCTGGCCGGCGTCGCCGTGCGCCGCATCGACGCCCCGCGCGACATCGACCTGCCCGAGGGGTTGCTGACCACCGACGCGGAGGCGCTGGTCGCCCGCGACGACGTCGACCTGGTGGTCGAGGTGATCGGCGGCATCGAGCCGGCGCGCAGCCTGATCCTCTCCGCGCTCGAGCACGGCGCCAGCGTGGTCTCGGCCAACAAGGCCCTGCTCGCCGAGGACGGCCCCACCCTGTTCGAGGCGGCCGAGAAGGCCGGGCGCGACCTCTACTACGAGGCCGCCGTCGCCGGCGCGATCCCGATCCTCCGCCCGCTGCGCGAGTCGCTCGCCGGCGACCGGGTCACCCGGGTGCTCGGCATCGTCAACGGCACCACCAACTTCATCCTCGACAAGATGGACTCCTCCGGCGCCGGGTTCGCCGAGGCGCTCGAGGAGGCCCAGGAGCTCGGCTACGCCGAGGCCGACCCGACCGCCGACGTCGAGGGATTCGACGCCGCGGCCAAGGCCGCCATCCTCGCCTCGCTGGCCTTCCACTCCCGGGTCACGGCCTCCGACGTGCACCGCGAGGGCATCAGCGAGGTCACCGCCGCCGACATCGCCTCGGCGCGCGGCATGGGGTGCGTGGTCAAGCTGCTCGCCATCTGCGAGCTGCGCGCCGGCACCGACAGCACCGACGGCGAGGAGGCCGTCGCCGTGCGCGTCCACCCCGCGATGATCCCGCGGAGCCACCCGCTGGCCAGCGTCCGCGAGGCCTACAACGCCGTGTTCGTCGAGTCCGACGCCGCCGGCCAGCTGATGTTCTACGGCCCCGGCGCCGGCGGGTCGCCCACCGCGAGCGCGGTGATGGGCGACCTGGTGACCGTCGCCCGCAACCACGTCGCCGGCACCCGCGGCGCCGGCGAGTCGGCGTACGCCGACCGGGCCGTGCTGCCGATGGGCGAGACCCGCACCCGCTACCACGTGGCCATCGACGTCGACGACCGCGCCGGCGTCCTCGCCGCCGTCGCCCACGCCTTCGCCGAGCACGGGGTCTCCATCCAGACCGTGCGTCAGGAGGGCCGCGACGACGACGCCCAGCTCGTCGTGGTCTCCCACAGCGCGACCGACGCCCAGCTCAGCGCGACCGTGGAGCACCTGCGGGGCATGGACATCGTCCGCGACGTCACCTCCGTGATGCGCGTCGAAGGAGCAGAGGAATGACCACCCCACCGCCTTTTTCGCCTTCCCCGCTTCGCTCCTCCGGCGAACAACGCGGCGGGAACCCCGGAGGTCGAGGGGTGCCCCGCCGTCAGTGGCTCGGCGTGATCGAGGAGTACCGCGACCTGCTCGACATCCCCGAGGGCACGCCCGCGGTCACCCTGCGCGAGGGCGGCACCCCGCTGGTCCACTCCGAGTGGCTCTCCGGGCTCACCGGGGCCCAGGTGCACCTCAAGGTCGAGGGCGGCAACCCCACCGGCTCGTTCAAGGACCGCGGCATGACCGCCGCCATCTCGGTCGCCAAGGCCGAGGGGGCCGAGGCCGTCGTCTGCGCCTCCACGGGCAACACCTCCGCCTCGATGGCCGCCTACGCCGCCAAGGCCGGGCTCAAGCCGCTCGTGCTCGTGCCCGAGGGCAAGATCGCCGCGGGCAAGATGGCCCAGGCGATCGTGCACGGCGCGCAGGTGATCATGGTCCGCGGCAACTTCGACGACTGCCTCGCCATGGCCCGCGGCCTGGCCATCGACTACCCGGTCGCGCTGGTCAACAGCGTCAACCCGGTGCGCCTTGAGGGCCAGAAGACCGCGGCGTTCGAGATCGTCGACTTCCTCGGTGACGCCCCCGACTACCACCTGCTGCCCGTCGGCAACGCCGGCAACATCTCGGCGTACTGGCTCGGCTACGTCCAGTACGCCGCCCTCGGCCGCGCCACCAGGCGGCCGGTGATGCGGGGCTTCCAGGCCGCGGGCGCGGCACCGCTGGTCACCGGCGAGCCGTTCCCCGACCCCGAGACCAAGGCCACCGCCATCCGGATCGGCAACCCGGCGTCGTGGCACCTCGCCGAGCAGGCGGCCAAGGAGTCCGAGGGTCGTTTCGCCTCGGTCACCGACGAGCAGATCCTCGCCGCCCAGCGCGAGCTGGCCTCGCGCGACGGCGTCTTCGTCGAGCCGGCGTCGGCGGCCGGCATCGCCGGGATGCTGCAGGAGCTCGCCCAGGGCGAGACCTACGCCGGCGCCACCGTGGTCGTCACCGTCACCGGCCACGGGCTCAAGGACACCGCGACCGCCCTCGAGGGCGTCGGGGCCCTGGTCGACACGGTCGTCGACGCCGACGTCGCCGCCGCGGCGAGCGCGGCCGGGCTGGCGTGACCCGGTTCGTCGACGGCCCGGTGAGCGTGAGCGTGCCGGCCACGTCGGCCAACCTCGGGCCCGGCTTCGACACGCTCGGCCTGACCCTCGACCTGCGCGACGAGCTCGAGTCCGAGGTCCTGCCGAGTGGTCTCGAGATCGAGGTCGAGGGACCCGACGCCGTACCGCTCGACGAGACGCACCTGGTGATCGTCGCGATGCGCGCCGCCTTCGAGGCGCTGGGCGGCCAGCCGTCCGGTCTGCGGCTGCGCTGTCGCAACGTGGTCCCGCACGCCCGCGGGCTCGGGTCGTCCTCGGCCGCGATCGTCGGCGGCATCGTGCTCGCCCGCGCCCTCGTGGAGGGCGGCTCGGAGCGCCTGGGCGACCTCGAGGCGTTCGACCTCGCCGCCCGCACCGAGGGACACCCCGACAACGTGGCGCCGGCGTACTTCGGCGGCTTCACCGTCTCCGGCCACCGCGACGGCCGCTTCTGGAGCACCTCCTGCCCGGTGGCCCCCGGTGTCGGCGCCGTCGTGTTCGTGCCGCCCGAGGGACTCTCGACCGAGGCGGCCCGCGGGCTGCTGCCGGCCACCGTGCCGCACGCCGACGCCGCCGCCAACGCCGGTCGCGCGGCCCTGCTCGTCGCGGCGCTGGCCGGCCAGCCCGACCACCTGTACGAGGCGACGCACGACCTGCTGCACCAGGACTACCGCGAGCCCGCGATGCCGGCCTCGCTCGCGCTCGTCCGGGCCCTGCGCGCCGACCGGCACGCGGCCGTGGTCTCGGGGGCGGGTCCCACCGTGCTCGTCCTCACCGACCCCCGCACCGACCTCGACCGGTTGCTGGCCCGCCGCCCCGACGGCTGGACCGCGCGGGCGCTGGCGATCGGAGTGCCCGGCGCCACCCTGGCCGGGTGCTAGCCTTGCCGCGCTCCGGGTTCCCGGAGCGGCGTCTGCGGGTCCACCGCGACGCACCTCCTCGGGTCGCGACCGGTCCGTGCCGTGCCTGGCTGCGACTCGACACCTGTCTGAAGGACCCCACGTGACCGAGACCACCGGATCCGCCGAACCGGCGCCCAAGAAGCGCGCCGGCGGCCTCAACGGCATGCTGCTCGCCGACCTCAAGGCGATGGCCTCGGGGATGGGCATCAAGGGTGCGGGCTCGCTCAAGAAGGCCCAGCTCGTCGAGGCCATCAAGGCCGCCCAGGCCGGCGCCGCCCCGGCAGCCAGGTCGTCCCAGGCCGCCCCCGCGGCGAGCACCGACGGCGACCGCGAGCCGCCGCCGGCCCGGGGGAGTGACGAGCCCGCGGCGAGCCAGGACGCCCCCGCGCGGACCACGGACCGGCGGCCCGACCCGGAGGGGCAGGCCGACCGCCAGGCCGACCGCCAGGCAACCCAGCAGGACCAGAAGCGGTCGGCGCAGAAGCCCGACCGCACGTCCGAGCAGAAGCCGGAGCAGAAGCCGGCGCAGAAGCCGGAGCGCTCGTCCGAGCAGAAGCCCGACCGGAAGCCCGACCAGAAGCCCGACCAGAAGCCCGACCAGAAGCCCGACCAGAAGTCGGACCAGAAGCCCGAGCAGAGGTCGGACCCCGACCAGGGCGACCAGGGCGGGCAGCAGGGCGGCCTCGACGGCGACGGCGAGGGCCGCACCGGACGCAACCGCCGGCGACGCGGTCGCGACCGCAACCGGTTGGACAAGCCGGTCCAGCAGGGTGGTCAGTCGGGCGGGCAGCAGGGCGGACCGCAGGGCCAGGCGCAGGGTGCCCCGCAGGGCCAGGGCGGCGGCAACCAGCACGCCCCCGGCGGCCCGGTCGGCCGGCACGAGCCCGACACGACGATCCTCGAGGACGACGTGGTGGTCCCGGCCGCCGGCATCCTCGACGTGCTCGACAACTACGCCTTCGTCCGCACCAGCGGCTACCTCCCCGGCCCCGACGACGTCTACCTGTCGCTGTCGATGGTGCGCCGGTTCGGCCTGCGTCGCGGCGACGCGATCGTGGGTCAGGTCCGGCACCCGCGCGAGGGCGAGCGCCGCGAGAAGTTCAACCCGATGGTGCGCGTCGACAGCGTCAACGGTCACGACCCCGACACCGCCCGCACGCGGGCCGACTTCGCCAAGCTGACCCCGCTCTTCCCCTCCGAGCGCCTGCGCCTGGAGACCG
The DNA here is from genome assembly GCF_058559815.1 of Nocardioides sp. WJ219. Taxonomy (NCBI): domain Bacteria; kingdom Bacillati; phylum Actinomycetota; class Actinomycetes; order Propionibacteriales; family Nocardioidaceae; genus Nocardioides; species Nocardioides sp. WJ219. The sequence goes on along the minus strand of NZ_JBZUJV010000002.1, from coordinate 185,939 downwards.
ACGCCGCCAACCTGACCGGCCGGGTCATCGACCTCGTCGCGCCGGTCGGCAAGGGCCAGCGCGGGCTGGTCCTGTCGCCACCCGAGGCCGGCAAGACCGCGCTGCTGCAGTCGATCGCCGCGGCGGTCTCGGCCAACAACCCCGAGTGCCACCTCATGGTCGTGCTGGTCGACGAGCGGCCCGAGGAGGTCACGGAGTTCCAGCGCACGGTCAAGGGCGAGGTCATCGCCTCGACGTTCGACCGGCCGGCCGCCGACCACACCGTCCTCGCCGAGCTCGCGATCGAGCGGGCCAAGCGGCTGGTCGAGCTGGGCCACGACGTCGTCGTCCTGCTCGACGGGCTGACCCGGCTCGGGCGCGCCTACAACCTCTCGGCGCCGCCGTCGGGCCGGGTAATGGCGGGCGGGGTCGACGCAGCGGCGCTGCACCCGCCCAAGCGGTTCTTCGGTGCCGCCCGCAACATCGAGAACGGCGGCTCCCTCACGATCCTGGCGACCGCCCAGGTCGAGAGCGGCTCGGCCACCGACGAGGCGATCCTCGAGGAGCTGCAGGGCACCAGCAACCTGCGGCTGCGGCTGCGCAGCGACCTCGCCGCGCGCCGCCTGACCCCGGCGATCGACCCGCTGGCCTCCGGCACCCGCCGCGAGGAGCTGCTGCTCGGCGAGCAGGAGCTGGCCATCGTGGACCAGCTCCGCGGTGCCCTCGCCACCGCGGACGGTCAGGGTCCTCTCGAGCTGCTGCTCGACCGGGTGCGCGGCACGCAGAGCAACATCGAGCTGCTCACCCAGGTGCAGCGCGCCGCCCTACCGGCCGGCGCCTCGTCGTCGCGACAGGAGAACTGAGATGGCACGGATCGTGGTCGCCGACGACGACGTCGACATCCGGGAGCTGGTGGAGTTCAAGCTCTCGACCATGGGTCACGACATCGTCGCCGTCGGTGACGGGGCCGCGGCGATCGAGGCCTGCCGCGAGCGCCGCCCCGACCTGTGCGTCCTCGACGTGATGATGCCGGGGGTCTCGGGGCTCGACGCGATCCGGATCATCCGCAGCGACCCCGAGCTGCTCGACCTCCCGGTGATCCTGCTCACGGCCCGCGCCCAGGAGTCCGACGTCAACACGGGGTTCGACTCCGGGGCCGACGACTACATCACCAAGCCCTTCAGCCCGCGCGAGCTCGCGTCCCGCGTCGAGGCCCTGCTCGCGCGCTGACCGCCTCCGGCCGTCCCCGTCCGCCTCCCCGTCCGTCGCGCGCGGCGCTACGATGCACCGACGCCCTGAGGGGGGAGCGTCTGCGGTCCGGGGGAGGACGGTGCGGTGACGGGTGACGTCCAGCGGTCCACACCGGGCAGGCCGGTCCGGGACCTGCTCGCGCCGGTGGTCTGGCGGACGGCCGCGCTCGTCGTGCTGGCCGTCGTCATCTGCGTGACCGGCGTGCTGGCCAGCGAGTCCGCGGTGCGGCGCCTCTCCGACGAGGTCGAGCCGGCCACCGAGGCGCACGAGCGGTTCGTGGCGAGCGTGGCCGGTCTCGACTCGGCCACCTCGGCGTGGGCGCTCACCGGCGAGCCTGCCGCCCTCGACGCCTACCGCGAGGCACGCACCGAGGTCGCCGCCGCCGCCGACGCGCTGCGTCGCGAGGCCGACGGCGCCGGTGTCGGGACGCTCGTCGACCGCGAGGTCGCCGAGGTCGACCGGTGGGTCGAGGACTACGCCGAGCCGGTCGTGACCGGCCGTGCCGGCGTCCTGCGGCCCGAGCAGTACGCCGCCGGCCAGCGCACCTTCGCCGGCTACCGCGACGCCCGCGCGGCGACGTCCGAGGCGCTGGCGGACGAGCGCGACGAGGCCGGCTCCGCCGCCGCCCTGCGCCTGTGGCTGACGGTGATGGCGATGGTGGTGCTCCTCGGCGTCTCGGTGATCCTGGTCCTGCGCACCCGGTCGCGTGTGCTCGCCGAGATCTCCGAGCCGCTGCGCGCGCTCGAGCAGGTCGTCCAGCGGATGCTCCAGGACGACCCGGAGGGCCGGGCCGCCGCCCACACCGGGCCCAAGGAGGTCCGCTCGATCGCCCGGGCGCTCAACGACTTCGCCGACGCGGGCTCACGGGCCCAGGCGGTCGAGGGCCGCATCCAGGACGAGCTCCACGTCCTCGACAGCGCCAAGGACGACTTCGTCTCCAACGTCTCCCACGAGCTCCGGACGCCGCTGACCACCATCAGCGGCTACCTCGAGATGGTCGCCGACGAGTTCGAGGGCCGGCTCGACCCGCGCCACGACCGGATGCTGGAGGCGACCCGGCGCAACGTGCTCCGGCTGCGCGCCCTCATCGACGACCTGCTCGCGCTCTCCAAGGCCGAGAACCGTCCCTCCGAGCTCGAGCCCTCCGACGTCACCGAGATGGTCGTCGACGCGGTCACCGACGTCCGGATGACCGCGGCCCGCCGCGGCATCACGATCGACGTGGTCGCCCCCGACGTCCCGATGCCGGTCCTCTGCGACCGGGCGCTGCTCTACCGGGCGTTCCTCAACGTGCTCGGCAACGCGGTGAAGTTCAGCCACGACGACGGGTCGGTCGAGGTGTCGGTCCGGCGGGTCCTCGGCCGGGTCGAGGTCGTGGTGCGCGACCACGGCATCGGCATCCCGAGCGCCGAGATCGACCGGCTCGGCACCCGGTTCTTCCGCGCCTCCAACGCGATGACCAACGAGATCGCGGGCACCGGCCTCGGGCTCCGCATCGTCCAGACCATCATCGACAAGCACGCCGGCGACGTGGTCATCGAGTCCGCCGAGGGCGAGGGGACCACCGTCTTCGTCCGCCTGCGGCTGCACGGCGAGCGGTACTCCCGCCTGACCGCGGTGCCCTCCCCGGCCAGCGACGGCGTCCCCGCCGGGTCGCGCGACGCCTAGCGGTACGGCGACCCCCACCCGCGGAATATGGGAGACCGCGCGGTGTTCACTACGATGTACGTCGGCTCCGGTTCACGCTGCACGCCGTGCGGCGACCCGGGGCACATCGAGAGGACAGCCATGAAGAAGGACACGCACCCCGACTACCACGTCACCCAGGTGAGCTGTACCTGCGGCGCGACGTTCACGACGCGCAGCACCGTCGCCTCCGGTTCGATCCGTTCCGACGTGTGCTCCCAGTGCCACCCGTTCTACACGGGCAAGCAGAAGATCCTCGACACCGGCGGCCGCGTCGCCCGGTTCGAGGCCCGGTACAAGAAGAAGGCCGCCGCCGACTCCAGCAAGTAGCGACCTCACGAGCGCCGACCCCCGATGCGGGGGTCGGCGCTCGTCCCGTTCCACCGTCGCCCAGGAGCCGAGGAGAGGTCACCATGTTCGAGCCCGTCGAGGGCCTGATCGTCGAGCACCAGGAGCTCGAGGGGCGGCTCGGTGAGCCCGAGACGCACGCCGACGCGCGCCTGGCCAAGAAGCTCAACCGGCGCTACGCCGAGCTGACCACCATCATCGCCGCCTGGCGCGAGTGGACCGCGCTGGGCGACGACCTCGAGGCGGCCCGCGAGCTGGCCGGCGAGGACGCGTCGTTCGCGGCCGAGGCGGCCACCCTCGCTGAGCAGCTGCCGGAGGCCGAGCAGCGCCTGCGCCGGCTGCTGGCGCCGCGCGACCCGGCCGACGACAAGGACACCCTCCTGGAGATCAAGTCCGGCGAGGGCGGCGAGGAGTCGGCGCTGTTCGCCGGCGACCTGCTCCGCATGTACACCCGCTACGCCGAGCAGCGCGGCTGGTCGGTCGAGGTCCTCGACGCCACCGAGTCCGACCTCGGCGGCTACAAGTCGGTGACCGTGGCCGTCAAGGCCAAGGGCACCCCCGAGCCGGGCGCCACGCCGTTCGGGCTGCTGAAGTTCGAGGGCGGCGTCCACCGCGTCCAGCGGGTGCCGGTGACCGAGTCGCAGGGCCGGGTGCACACCAGCGCGGCCGGTGTCCTGGTGCTGCCCGAGGCCGAGCAGGTCGACGTCACGATCGACGACAACGACCTGCGCATCGACGTCTTCCGCAGCAGCGGACCCGGTGGGCAGAGCGTCAACACCACCGACTCCGCCGTGCGGATCACGCACGTGCCCACCGGCATCGTGGTCAGCTGCCAGAACGAGAAGAGCCAGCTGCAGAACAAGGAGCAGGCCATGCGCATCCTCCGCGCCCGGCTCCTGGCGGCCGCCCAGGAGGAGGCCGACGCCGCGGCCGGCGAGGTCCGCCGCAGCCAGGTCCGCACCGTCGACCGGTCCGAGCGCATCCGGACCTACAACTTCCCGGAGAACCGGATCTCCGACCACCGCACGGGCTACAAGTCCTACAACCTCGACCAGGTCCTCGACGGCGACCTCCAGCCGGTCCTCGACTCGTGCGTCGACGCCGACCTGGCCGGCCGGCTCGAGGCCCTGGAGCAGTGAGGCCCCGCGCGCTCCTCGGGGCGGCCGCCGCCCGCCTCGGGGCGGCCGGGGTGGCCAGCCCCGAGCACGACGCCGCCGTGCTCCTCGCCCACGTCCTCGACCTCCCGCGCAGCCGGCTGGCCCTGGTCGAGGAGGTGGGGGAGCGCGAGGTGGCCGCCTACGATGCCCTGCTGACGCGCCGGGCCCGGCGCGAGCCGCTGCAGCACCTCACCGGGGTCGCGGGGTTCCGCCACGTCGAGCTGGCCGTCGGCCCCGGGGTCTTCGTGCCCCGCCCCGAGACCGAGCTGCTGGCGGGGTGGGCGATCGATCAGGCGGCGCCGCTCGCCGCGCCCGTGGTCGTCGACCTGTGCACCGGGTCGGGCGCCATCGCGCGCGCGGTCGCCGACGAGGTGCCGCACGCGGTGGTCCACGCGGTCGAGCTCGACGAGTCCGCGCTGGCCTGGGCGACGCGCAACCTCGCCGGCACCGGCGTCGACCTGCGGGCCGGGTCGATGGCCGAGGCGTTCGACGACCTGCGCGGCACGGTCGACGTGGTGGTGTGCAACCCGCCGTACGTCCCGCTCGAGGCGTGGGAGTCGGTGGCGCCCGAGGCCCGCGACCACGACCCCCATCTCGCGCTGTTCTCGGGCGCCGACGGGCTCGACGCGATCCGCCTGCTCGCCCGCCGCGCCGCGCGGCTGCTGCGGCCCGGGGGAGTGGTCGGCGCCGAGCACGCCGACGTCCAGGGTGAGTCCGCGCCGGCGGCGTTCGTCGCGGCCGGGGGGTGGGTCGACGTACGCGACCACCGCGACCTCGCCGGGCGTCCCCGGTTCGTCACGGCGCGGCTGGCAGGATGAGGCAGGTGACGTCCGAGCGCTACCCCACCGGGACCGACGAGGAGCGCGAGACGGCCATCGAGGCCGCCACCCTCGCGGTCCAGCGGGGCGACCTCGTGGTGCTGCCCACCGACACCGTCTACGGCGTCGCGGCCGACGCCTTCGACGCCGACGCCGTCGCCGACCTGCTCGAGGCCAAGGGCCGGGGTCGCGAGATGCCGCCGCCCGTCCTGGTCAGCAGCGCCACCACCCTCGACGCGCTCGCCCGCGACGTGCCCGGCTACGCCCGGGCGCTGGTCGACGCCTTCTGGCCCGGCCCGCTCACGCTCGTGTGCCGTCAGCAGACCTCCCTGATGTGGGACCTCGGCGACACCCGCGGCACGGTGGCGGTGCGGATGCCCGACCACGAGCTGACCCGCGAGGTCCTCGAGCGGACCGGTCCGCTGGCCGTGAGCTCGGCCAACCTGACCGGCTCGCCCGCCGCGACCGACGCCGACCAGGCCGAGGAGATGCTCGGCGAGGCGGTCGCCGTGATCATCGACGCCGGCGAGTCGCCGGTGGGGGAGTCGTCCACGATCGTCGACGCCACCGGTAGCCAGGGCCGGGTGCTGCGCCTGGGGGCGCTGAGCCTCGAGCAGCTCAACGAGGTCCTCGAGCCGCTGGGAGCGACCCTGGTCGACGGTGAGGCCGATGCGTGAGTACCTGGTCGTCTTCCTCGTCGCGGGTGCCGTCACCTACCTGCTGACCGTCGTCGCGCGCGAGATCGCGCTGCGCACCGGGGCGGTGGCCGCCGTCCGCGACCGCGACGTGCACGCCGAGCCGATCCCCTACCTCGGCGGCCTCGCGATGCTCGGCGGGCTGGTGGCGGCCTACCTCGTGGCCCGCGAGCTGCCGTTCCTGTCCAGCCCCGACAGCGGGTCGTTCACGTTCCCCGACGCGCGCGCCGTGATCCTCGCCGGCGCCCTGATCTGCGGGGTCGGCGTCCTCGACGACATCTTCGACCTCGACGCGCTGACCAAGTTCGGCGGCCAGGTGATGGCCGTCGGCCTGCTCGTCTACTCCGGGGTCCAGTTCAAGTTCTTCTACGCCCCCAACCAGGAGCAGTTCTCCCTCGACGCCGCCCAGGGCGCGATCCTGACCGCGGTGATCGTCATCGCCACGGTCAACGCCGTGAACTTCGTCGACGGCCTCGACGGCCTCGCCGCCGGGGTCGTCGGCATCGCGGCCCTGGCGTTCTTCGTCTACTGCTACCAGCTCAGCGCGGCCAACGACGTGACCCGGGCGACCACGGGCGCGCTGCTCTCCGCCGCGCTCGCCGGCGTGTGCGCCGGGTTCCTGGTCCACAACTTCCACCCCGCCCGGCTGTTCATGGGCGACAGCGGCTCGATGCTCATCGGCCTGGTGCTCTCGGCGACCGCGATCACCGTGACCACCCAGTTCAGCGCCGAGGACATCACCCTCGGCCAGGACGGCGCCCGGGCGAGCTTCCTGCCGATGCTGCTCCCGGCGGCGCTGCCGATCCTGATCCTGATCGTGCCCTTCGCTGACCTCGTCCTCGCCGTGGTGCGCCGCACCCGGGCGGGGCGCTCGCCGTTCGCGCCCGACAAGCAGCACCTGCACCACCGCCTGCTGGAGATCGGGCACTCCCACCGCCGCGCGGTCGTGATCATGTGGGTCTGGGCCGGGCTGATCGCCTTCTCCACGGTGCTGGCCAGCCTGCGCACCGGCTCCCCGGTCTGGATCGCGATCGGCGTCGGCTTCGCCGTCACCCTGCTGCTGACCTTTGCGCTGCCGGTCGTGCACCGACCCCGCGTGCTGTCCGAGGAGACCTTGTGATAACTTTCACGAGCAGGACGCAGCACCGCACGCCCTACTAGAACGGCCGCCGACGATGACGACCGCCCTCCACCGCCTCGCGGGAGAGACGCCGACCAGCATCCTGGTCCGCGCGACCGTCGGCTCGCTCGCCATCTCGCTGGTGCTGGCCGTCGTCGCCGCGCTCGTCACGGGGCGGGCCGGCCTGCTGTCGGTGCTGGTCGGGGCCGGTGTCGTCCTGGCCGTCTTCGTCAGCGGCGCGCTCGCCGTCAACGCGATGTCCTCGCGCAGCGCCGAGGTCGCCCTGATGGTCGCCCTGGTGACCTACACCGGCCAGGTGATGGTCATCATCGGCCTCTTCCTCGCCTTCTCGGCCGCCGATCTCCTCGACGACACGCTCTCGCGCGGCTGGCTCGGGGCGTCGGTGGTGGCCAGCGCGCTGGTGTGGAGCACGTGCCAGATCGTGCTCGCCTCGGCGGCCCGAATCCCCCTCTACGACCTCGGTGACGACGACCGCAGCGAGGGTTCGAAGTGACGACACGGGACTGCTATTGTCCGAGCGCGGCGCACCGTGGCACGACAGTGACCGGGCGCTGGCGCGGCGCTTCTCGACGCGGTGGCCGGTGTGGTCGTCCCGTCCCACCGGACACCACAGCTCCGGCTGATCGACCACGAGCACACCTCATCCCACCCATGGCGACCACGACACAGGAGAAGCGATGACCGGCATGCACACGGCCCTGGTTTCGCAGGAGCCGTTCACGCCGCCCGGACCAGGCGACTTCGACCTGCCCGCCATCTTCGGCAGCGGCCACTTCGAGTTCTTCGGGCAGTCGCAGATGAGCGGCGTCACCAAGCCCATGGTGCTCGTGGTGCTCTCCTCGCTGATCATCGTGGGGGCCTTCTACCTGATGTCGCGCAAGGCGGCGGTCGTCCCCGGCCGCGCGCAGTTCGCCGGCGAGGCCGTCTACGGGTTCGTGCGCAACAGCATCGTGCGCGAGAACATCAACGCCCACGACGCGATGAAGTACGTGCCCTACCTGTTCGCCCTGTTCCTCTTCGTCCTGGTGAACAACTACTACGGGCTCATCCCGTTCGTGCAGTTCCCGCCGATGTCCCGCATCGGCTACGTGATCGCGATCGCGCTGGTCGCGTGGGTGGTCTACAACGTCGCCGGCATCAGGCGCCACGGGTTCCTCGGCTACCTCAAGCTGCAGACCATGCCCGGTGGGCTGCGCGGCCCGATCCTGCTGATCCTGGTCCCGCTGGAGTTCTTCTCCAACATCATCGTCCGGCCGGCGACGCTCACCCTGCGTCTGTTCGCCACGATGTTCGCCGGGCACCTGTTGCTGCTGGTGTTCTCCCTGGGTGGTGAGCACCTCTTCTTCGAGTACGGCGGGGTGGTCGGCATCGTCGGCGGCATCATCTCCTGGGTGATGGCGATCCTGATCAGCTTCCTCGAGCTGCTGATCATGTTCCTCCAGGCCTACGTCTTCACCCTGCTCGTCGCGATGTACATCGGGCTCGCGCTCGCCGACGAGCACTGATCCGTCCCACCACCGCACCACCTGCAGCACCGCAGCACCGCACCACCCCACAAGCCTGACGCCCGCGAGTGCGGCGTCACAACGAAAGGAAATCCCGTGGAGCTGGGTACCCTCAACATGGTCGGTCTCGGCCTTGCCGCGATCGGTCCTGGTATCGGCATCGGCCTGATCTTCGCCGCGTTCGTCAGCGGTGTGGCCCGCCAGCCCGAGGCCGAGAGCAAGCTTCGCTCGATCGCCATCCTGGGCTTCGTGCTCGCCGAGCAGCTGTTCATCATCGGCGTCGCGCTCTCGTTCGTGCTGCAGCCGTAGCCGAGCCCGTCGCGACCACAGGAGGCAACCGCATGGTTCCGCAGCTGACCGTGATGGCGGAGGAGCTCAACCCGCTCATCCCGCACCCGGTCGAGATCGTGATCGGGCTCGTGGTCTTCGGCCTGGTCGTCTTCGCGATCGCCAAGTTCGTCGTCCCCAGCTTCGAGGCGGCCTACGCCGAGCGCACCAAGGCGATCGAGGGCGGTCTGGCCGCGGCCGAGACCAAGCAGGCCGAGGCCGACGCCAAGCTCGCCGAGCTCGACAAGCAGCTCGCCGACGCCCGGCACGAGGCCGCTCGCATCCGCGAGGAGGCCCGCGAGCAGGGTGCGGTGATCATCGCCGAGATGCGCGAGCAGGCGCAGTCGGAGGCCAACCGCATCGTGGAGCACGGCAAGACGCAGATCGAGGCGGAGCGCCAGCAGGCCGTCACCTCGCTGCGGTCCGAGGTCGGCACGCTGGCCACCACGCTGGCCGGACGTATCGTCGGGGAGAGCCTCGACGACGACGACCGGCAGAGCCGGGTGGTCGAGCGGTTCCTGGCCGACCTCGAGGCCGGCACGCCGGCCCAGAACTAGTCAGACGAGAGGGACACGATGGACCTGCGCGGAGCCTCGGCCGAGGCACTCGCCGTACTCACCGACGAGCTGGGGACGCACCTCGGCTCCGGTGAGGCCGGCGCCCGGCTCGCCGACGACCTGTTCACCATCGCCGCCACCCTGCGCGGCGAGGGTGCGCTGCGCCGGTTCGCGACCGACGGCTCGGTCCCGACCGAGGCCAAGCAGGGCCTCGTGCGGGAGGTCTTCGGCGGCAAGGTCGGCGACGGTGCTCTCGACCTGCTCGCCACGGCCGTCGGCCGTCGGTGGACCAAGACCCGCGACCTCGCCGACGTGCTCGAGCAGCTCAGCGTGATCACGCTGGTCAAGGCCGCCGGTCCCGAGTCGGACCGCCTGGCCGACGAGCTGTTCGCCTGGTCCCAGGCCGTCAGCACCAACCCGGAGCTGCGCGACGCCCTCGCCGACCCCGCCCGGACCACCGAGGACAAGGCCGTGCTCATCGGCGGCATCCTCGGGGGCAGGGCGCTGCCGTCGACGGTGACGCTGGCCGAGCAGGCGGTCTCCGGCAGCTACCGCACCGTCTCGGCGGCCCTGACCGACTACCAGAAGATCGCGGCCGAGGTGCAGCAGGAGGGCGTGGCCACCGTCCGCGTCGCGCGAGAGCTCACCGAGGACGAGGCCACCCGCCTGGCCGCGGTCCTCTCGGCGCAGTACGGCCACCCGGTGCACCTCAACCTGCTGGTCGACCCGACCGTGCTCGGCGGCATCCGTGTCGAGATCGGTGACGACGTCATCGACGGCACCGTGTCCAGCAAGCTCGACGACGCTCGCCGCCGCATCGCCGGCTGACCACCACCATCCACGACGTACGACGTACAGATCCAAGAGAGAAGGAAACGATGACGGAGCTCTCGATCCGTCCGGAGGACATCCGCGACGCCCTGCAGAAGTACGTCGCCGACTACAAGCCGGACGCCAGCAGCAAGGAAGAGGTCGGCCACGTGGCGACCGCGGGCGACGGCATCGCCCGCGTCAGCGGCCTGCCCTCCTGCATGGCCAACGAGCTCCTCGAGTTCGAGGACGGCACCCGTGGTCTCGCGCTCAACCTCGACACCCGCGAGATCGGTGTCGTCGTCCTCGGTGACTTCGACAAGATCGAGGAGGGGCAGACGGTGCGGCGCACCGGCGAGGTCCTCTCGGTCCCCGTGGGTGACAACTTCCTCGGCCGCGTCGTCGACCCGCTCGGCACCCCGATCGACGGCCTGGGCGACATCGAGTCGACCGACCGCCGCGCGCTCGAGCTGCAGGCGCCCTCGGTGATGATGCGCAAGTCGGTGCACGAGCCGCTCGCCACCGGCATCAAGGCCATCGACTCGATGACCCCGATCGGCCGCGGCCAGCGCCAGCTCATCATCGGCGACCGCGCCACCGGCAAGTCGACGATCGCGATCGACACGATCATCAACCAGAAGCAGAACTGGGAGACCGGCGACCCGTCCAAGCAGGTCCGCTGCATCTACGTCGCGATCGGCCAGAAGGGCTCGACCATCGCCGCCGTCCGCGGCGCCCTCGAGGCCTCCGGCGCCCTGGAGTACACCACCATCGTCGCCTCGCCGGCGTCCGACAGTGCGGGCTTCAAGTACCTCGCCCCCTACACCGGTTCGGCCATCGGCCAGCACTGGATGTACGACGGCAAGCACGTCCTGATCGTCTTCGACGACCTCACCAAGCAGGCCGAGGCCTACCGCGCCGTGTCGCTGCTGCTGCGTCGCCCGCCGGGCCGCGAGGCCTACCCCGGTGACGTGTTCTACCTGCACAGCCGGCTGCTCGAGCGCTGCGCCAAGCTCTCCGACGAGCTGGGTGCCGGCTCGATGACGGGCCTGCCGATGATCGAGACCAAGGCCAACGACGTCTCGGCCTTCATCCCGACCAACGTCATCTCGATCACCGACGGCCAGATCTTCCTGCAGTCCGACCTCTTCGCCGCCAACCAGCGTCCCGCGATCGACGTCGGCGTCTCGGTCTCGCGCGTCGGTGGCGCCGCGATGACCAAGGCGATGAAGGCGGTCACCGGCTCGCTGAAGGTCGACCTGGCGCAGTTCCGCGCGATGGAGGCGTTCGCGATGTTCGCCTCCGACCTCGACGCGGCCTCGCGCCAGCAGCTCGACCGCGGTCAGCGGCTGATGGCGCTCCTCAAGCAGCCGGCCTACTCGCCGTACCCGCTCGAGGACATGACCGTCGCGCTGTGGCTCGGCACCACCGGCCGCCTCGACAAGGTCGCGGTCGACGACGTGCTGCGCTTCGAGAGCGAGTTCCTCGACTACCTGCGCCGCTCGCACGAGGGCATCCTGGCCGCGATCCGCGAGACCACGAAGTTCGAGGACGAGGCCGGTCTTACCGACGCCTTCGACTCCTTCCTCCAGCAGTTCGAGGCCTCCGACGGCAAGACCGTCAAGCCGGGCCACGAGCCGCAGGCCGAGGCGCTGGAGTCCGAGGAGCACGAGACGGTCGTCAAGCAGAAGCGGAGCTAGGGATGGCCCTCTCGCTGCGTGAGTACCGTGCGCGGATCAAGTCGGTCGAGTCGACCAAGAAGATCACGCGCGCCATGGAGCTCATCGCTGCGTCCCGCATCATCAAGGCGCAGCAGCGGGCCCAGGCCGCCGCTCCCTATGCTCGCGAGCTCACCCGGGCCGTCACCGCGGTGGCGACCTACTCCAACGTCGACCACCCGCTGACCACCGAGAGCGACGACCCCAAGCGGGCCGCCATCCTCGTCGTGACCAGTGACCGCGGTCTGGCCGGTGCCTATTCCGCGAGCGTGCTCAAGGAGTCCGAGCGGCTCGCCGAGCGGCTGCGCTCGCAGGGCAAGGAGATCGACACCTACATCTGCGGGCGCAAGGGCGAGGCCTACTTCCGGTTCCGGCAACGGCCGGTCGTGCGCTCGTGGACCGGGTTCTCCGACCAGCCGTCCTACGACGTCGCGGAGGAGGTCGGCCGCGCGCTGATCGACGCCTTCCTCGCCGACGCCTCGGACGGCGCCGAGGGCCACGGTGTCGACGAGGTGCACGTCGTCTACACCCGGTTCCGCTCGATGCTGGTCCAGGAGCCGACCGCCGTGCGCCTGCTGCCCCTCGAGGTCGTCGAGCAGCAGACCGGCATCCTGCCGCTCTACGAGTTCGAGCCGTCCCCCGAGGCCGTGCTCGACGGGCTGCTCCCGCAGTACGTGCGCAGCCGGGTGTTCTTCGCCCTGCTGCAGGCGGCGGCGTCCGAGCTCGCGGCCCGCCAGCGGGCGATGAAGTCGGCCACCGACAACGCCGAAGAGCTCATCAAGAAGTACACCCGGATCGCCAACCAGGCACGCCAGGCCGGCATCACCCAGGAAATCAGTGAGATTGTCGGTGGCGTGAACGCGCTCGCCGATGCGAACGCAGGGAGTGAGTAGACCATGACCGCAACGCTCGACAAGTCTCCGGAGACCGGCAGCGCCGGCACCGGACGGATCGCTCGCGTCATCGGCCCGGTGGTGGACGTCGAGTTCCCCATCGACGCCATGCCCGAGATCTACAACAAGCTCGAGGTCGACGTCACGCTCCTCGGCGAGACCACGACGCTGCCGCTGGAGGTGGCTCAGCACATCGGTGACGGCATGGTCCGCGCGATCTCGCTGAAGCCGACCGACGGCCTGGTCCGTGGCGGCCTCGTCACCGACACCGGCAACCCGATCATGGTGCCGGTCGGCGACGCGACCCTCGGCCGGGTCTTCAACGCCACCGGCGACGTGCTCAACCTCGAGGAGGGTGAGTCGTTCGAGCCCCAGGAGCGGTGGGGCATCCACCGCAAGGCCCCGGCGTTCGACCAGCTCGAGGCCAAGACCCAGATGTTCGAGACGGGCATCAAGGTCATCGACCTGCTGACCCCCTACGTGCAGGGCGGCAAGATCGGCCTGTTCGGTGGTGCCGGCGTCGGCAAGACCGTGCTGATCCAGGAGATGATCGCCCGCGTCGCCAAGGACCACGGCGGCGTGTCGGTGTTCGCCGGTGTCGGTGAGCGCACCCGCGAGGGCAACGACCTGATCGTCGAGATGGAGGAGGCCGGCGTCCTCGGCCAGACCGCGCTCGTCTTCGGCCAGATGGACGAGCCGCCGGGCACCCGCCTGCGGGTCGCGCTGTCGGCGCTGACGATGGCGGAGTACTTCCGCGACGTGCAGCAGCAGGACGTGCTCCTGTTCATCGACAACATCTTCCGGTTCACCCAGGCCGGGTCCGAGGTCTCGACCCTGCTCGGCCGGATGCCGTCTGCGGTGGGCTACCAGCCCAACCTGGCCGACGAGATGGGCACGCTCCAGGAGCGGATCACCTCGACGCGCGGTCACTCGATCACCTCGCTGCAGGCGATCTACGTGCCGGCCGACGACTACACCGACCCCGCGCCGGCCACGACGTTCGCCCACCTCGACGCCACCACCGAGCTCTCGCGCGAGATCGCCTCGCTCGGCATCTACCCGGCCGTCGACCCGCTGACGTCGACCTCGCGGATCCTCTCGGCCGAGTACATCGGCCAGGCGCACTACGACTGCGCGATCCGGATCAAGCAGCTCCTCCAGCGCAACAAGGAGCTGCAGGACATCATCGCGATCCTCGGTGTCGACGAGCTGTCCGAGGAGGACAAGGTCATCGTGAGCCGGGCGCGCCGCATCCAGCGCTTCCTCTCGCAGAACACCTACGTGGCCAAGCAGTTCACGGGCATCGAGGGTTCCACGGTGCCGGTGGCCGAGACGGTCGAGGCGTTCAACAAGATCGCCGACGGCGAGTACGACCACGTCGCCGAGCAGGCGTTCTTCATGTGTGGTGGTCTCGACGACGTCGAGGCCAGGTGGGCCGAGATCCAGAAGAGCCTCTGACATGGCCGAGTCAGGCGTCTTGACGGTCGAGCTGGTCTCGGCCGACCGGACCGTCTGGTCCGGGGAGGCCACGCGGGTGATCGCCCGGACCGTCGAGGGCGACGTCGGCATCCTGCGGGGGCACGCGCCCCTGCTGTCGCTGCTCACCGAGGCGGTCGTGGAGATCACCGGCGAGGGCAAGGAGAAGATCGTCGCGGCGGTCGACGGTGGCTTCATCTCCGTCGCCGACGACCGGGTCTCCATCCTCTCCCCGCGGGCGATCCTCGCCGAGGAGATCGACGAGCACGCGATCCGCGCCGAGCTCGGCGAGCTCCGCACGGCCGAGCAGCTCGACGAGGAGCTGATCCGCCAGCACGAGGCCCGCATCCTGGCGGTCGAGCGCGCCGGGGCCTAGTCACCTCGGGCCCCGACCGTCCCCCCTGGACGACCCGGCGCCGTCCGGCCGCGATGCGGCTGGGCGGCGCCGGACCCGTGTACGGGACCCCCCGGTCCGATGCCCTAGGGTGATCGCTCCCGGACGACGAGGAGCGAGCAGAACCGATGGCGTGGTGGCAGTGGGTCATCGACGTCGCCGGAGCGCTCCTGCTGGCGCTGCTCGTCTACGGCCTGGCGCTCGTCGTGCGCCGGCGCCTCATCGCCCGCCACGGCGGCGTCTTCGAGCTCGGTCACCGGGTCCAGCCCTCGGCGGACGGACGCGGCTGGGTGCTGGGCGTCGGACGCTACTCCGGCGAGACCCTCGAGTGGTTCCGGGTGTTCTCGCTCGCCCCGCGCCCGAAGCGGTCCTGGGCGCGTGAGTCGCTCAGCTACGACGGACGCCGCGAGCCGTTGGGCGCCGAGCAGATGTCGCTCTACCCCGACCACGTGGTGATCCGCTGTCACTCGCCGTCCGGTGAGGTGGAGCTGGCGATGTCCGCGGCCTCGCTGACCGGCTTCCAGTCCTGGCTCGAGGCCCGGCCACCGGGCACGGACTGGAACCGCTAGCCGTCGTGACGTCCCGGGTCGCCGTCGTCTTCGCCCTCAACGGGCTCCTGTTCGCCTCCCTCGTCGCGCGCGTCCCCGACCTGCGGGCCGGCCTGGACCTCGACAACACCGGTCTGGGCCTGCTGCTGCTCACCATCGCGGCGGGGTCGCTGGTGGCGCTGCCGACCACGGGCGCGCTGGTCGACCGCTGGGGAGCGGCGACCGTGGTGCGCGGGGGAGCCGCGCTCGACGTGCTCGGACTCGTCGTGGCGGCCCTGGGCGCCGACGTCGTCGGCTCGGTGGCGGTCACCGCCGTCGGCCTGTTCGTCTACGGCGCCGGCGTCGGGGCGTGGGACGTCGCGATGAACGTCGAGGGCGCCGAGGTGGAGCGCCGGCTCGGCCGCACCGTGATGCCCCGGTTCCACGCCGGCTTCAGCCTCGGCACGGTCCTCGGAGCGCTGCTCGGCGTGCTCGTCGTGCGGCTCGACGTGCCGCTGGCCGTGCACCTGCCGGTGCTGGCGGTGCTCGCCGTACCTCCCGTGGTGGCGGCGACCCGGGGCTTCCTGCCGACCACGCCGTCCGAGGGCCCCACCGGCGCGGCCCGGGCGTGGCTCGAGCCACGCACCGTCCTGGTCGGGCTGATGGTGCTGACCTTCGCCGTGGCCGAGGGGTCGGCCAACGACTGGCTCGCGCTCGCGCTCGTCGACGGCTACGACACCGCGGCGTGGGTGGGCGTCGCCGGCTACGCGGTGTTCGTCACGGCGATGACGCTCGGGCGCCTCGGCGGCCCGGTGGTGCTCGACCGCTGGGGCCGGGTGCCGACGCTGTGGGCGAGTGCGGCGCTGGTGGCCGGCGGCGTGCTGCTCGTCGTGCACGGCGGCACCTGGCCGGTGGTCGGGCTCGGGTGCCTGGTCTGGGGGCTCGGCGCGTCGCTCGGGTTCCCGGTCGGGATGAGCGCCGCGGCCGACGACCCGGCGCGGGCCGCCGCCCGGCTCAGCGTCGTCTCGACGGTCGGCTACGCCGCCTTCCTCGGTGGTCCGCCGCTGCTGGGTGCGCTCGGCGACCGGATCGGCACGCTCGAGTCGCTCCAGGCCGTCGCCCTGCTGATGCTGCCGGCGGTGGGCCTGGTGCTCGCCGCCCGCCGACCCGTGCCGGTGGGCCGATGAGACCCCGGGTCGTCCTGGTCCACGGCTCGCGACTGGCGAGCAGCCAGTGGCTGCCGCAGGTCGCGCTGCTCGAGCAAGCGGTCGACGTGGTGCTGGTCGACCTGCCGGGGCACGGCACGCGGGCGGGGGAGCGGTTCACGCTCGACCGCTGCGTCGAGGTCGTGCAGGAGGCCGTCACGGCGTCGCCCGGCCCCACGGTGCTCGTGGGGCACTCCCTCGGCGGCTACGTCGCCATGGCCCACGCAGCCCGGCACGCCTCGTCGCTCGACGGCCTGGTGCTGGCCGGCTGCACCGCCGTCCCCGTGGGGCCGGGGGCGGCGGCGTACCGCGGGGTCGCCGCGCTCACCGACCGGATCGGCCCCGCGCGGATGACGCGCTTCAACGACCGGCTGCTGCGCCGGGTCTACCCCGCCGAGCTGATCGAGCCCGTGATCGCCGGTGGCTACTACTTCGCGCCGACCGCCGACGCCTGGCGCGAGGTGATGACCCACTGCCGCCCGTCGATGCTGCACGGGGTGCGGTGCCCGGTGCTGTTCCTCAACGGGCGCTTCGACCAGTTCCGGCTCGGCGTGCGCACGTTCCTGCGCGCCTGCCCGCACGCCCAGGTGCGGGTGGTGCCCGGCGCCGCGCACGTCGTCAACCTCGACCAGCCCGAGGCGTTCGCCGAGGCGGTGCTCGCGTTCGTCGGGACGGTGCTCGACCAGCCGTAGGCCGGTGGGCCCCTAGTCGAACAGCGCCCGGATGTCGTCGGCGGTGATGGACTGCGACGCGGCGCCGTCGCCGTCGATCACCCGGGCGAACAGCTCGGCCTTGCGGGCCTTGAGCTCCATCACCTTGTCCTCGATGGTGTCGGTCGAGACGAGCCGGTAGACCATCACCGACCGGGTCTGGCCGATCCGGTGCGCCCGGTCGACGGCCTGGGCCTCGGCGGCGGGGTTCCACCACGGGTCGAGGACGAAGACGTAGTCGGCCTCGGTGAGGGTGAGCCCCACGCCCCCGGCCTTGAGGCTGATCAGGAACACCGGGGCGGCGCCGTCGCGGAACTCCTGGATCACCTCGGCGCGCCGGGTGGTGGTGCCGTCGAGGTAGGAGGTGGGGATGCCGGCCTCGGTGAGGCGGTCGCGGACGCGCCGCAGGAAGCCGGTGAACGTGCTGAAGACCAGTGCGCGGTGGCCCTCGGCGACCAGCTCGACGACGTGCTCGACCAGCACGTCGGTCTTGGCGGAGGCGGCCGCGTCGTGGGCGGGGTCGACCAGGGCGGGGTCGAGGGCGAGCTGGCGGAGCTTGGTGAGGGCCGCCAGGATCGCGATCCGGTTGCCGTCGAAGTCGTCGACCAGGCCGAGGATGCGCTGGCGCTCGCGGGCGAGGTGGGTGTCGTAGAGCTTGCGGTGCTGGGGGTGGAGCTCGACCTGCAGCACCTGCTCCTGCTTGGGCGGCAGGTCGGCGGCCACCAGCTCCTTGGTGCGCCGCAGCAGGAACGGCTTGATCCGCTGGGTGAAGCGCTGCAGCGCCTGGTCGTCGCCCTGCCTCTCCACCGGGCGCACGACGTGGTCGGTGAATGCCCGCGGCTGCGGGTAGATGCCGGGCGTGACGATCGAGAGCAGTGACCACAGCTCGAGCAGGCGGTTCTCGAACGGCGTACCGGTGACGGCGAGGCGGAACGGCGCCTCGACCCGGCGCACGGAGGAGTAGGTCTTGCTCTGGTGGTTCTTGAGCTGGTGGGCCTCGTCGAGCACCAGACCGGCCCAGGTGACGTCGGCGTAGGCCGCGGTCTCGAGCCGCTGCAAGGTGTAGCTGGTGACCACGACGTCGGCGTCGGCGGCGATCTCGGCGATGGTCTCGCCGCGGCGCGCCCCCGACGCCGTCACGGTGCGGACCCGGAGCCCGGGGGTGTGCCGGGCGGACTCGGTGGCCCAGGCCGAGACCACGCTGGTGGGTGCCACGACGAGGAACGGCTTGTCGGTCGCGGCCCGCGTGTGGGCCACCAGGGCCAGCACCTGGAGCGTCTTGCCGAGCCCCATGTCGTCGGCGAGGATGCCGCCGAGGCCGTGCTCCCACAGCAGCGCCAGCCAGTGGAAGCCGTCGCGCTGGTAGGACCGCAGGGTCGAGACGACGCCGGTGGGCTCGGGTCGCGGGATGTCGGTGAGGTCGCGCAGCGCTTGGGCGCGGCGTACCCACTCCTCGGCCTGGGCGTCGACGACGCCGATCTCGGCGAGCTGGGCCCACAGCCCGAGGTCGTGGGTGCCGACGCTGATGTGGTCGCCGTCGGGCTCGCGCAGCTCGGCGGCCGCCCGCACGAGGGAGTGCAGGCGCGCGAACTCGGGACGGTCGGCGCGGAAGAACAGCCCGCTCGGCAGGACGACGTGCTCCTCGTCGAGGGTGAGGGCGGCCAGCACGGCGGCCAGCGGCACCGCCTCGCCGTCGACCCGGATGGTCACCCACAGGTCGAGCCAGTCGGTGGAGCCGTCGTCGTCGGCCGGGGACTCGAAGCCGATCACGGGCGCCGCGTCGGTCTCGCGGAACTCGGGCGGGTCGACCTCGACGACCTCGACGTCGTCGCAGTCGCGCCACACGGGCAGCTCGAGCAGGGACAGGGAGAGGACGTCGACGCCGCTGACCTCGCGGCGCTGCGGCGTGGGCGGCTCGGGCAGTCGCGCGACCACCTCGCGCTCGGCGCGGCGGTCGCGGACGGGCGCGTCGGCGTCGAAGCCGACGACCTGCTCGCCGTAGACCCACTCCCACACCAGGGTGGCGGCGTCGGCGGTGGCCCACCGGACCGTCAGCCGCAGCCGCGGGGCGACGGCGTCGGGCACCTCGACCGTGCCGTCGCGCGACCCCAGCGGCAGCAGCCGGCGCAGCGAGGCCAGCTCGTCGGGCAGCCGGTCGGTGGCCTCGGCCGGCAGCACCAGGGGCTTGCCGGTGAGGACCCGCGCCGGGCCGCGACCCAGGCGTCGTCCGAGCCGCGCGAGGGTGAGCTCGCCGTCACCGTGGTCGAGCAGGGCGGTGTGGGCCGGGTCGCCCCACAGCGCGACCTCGGCGCCGTGCCACAGCCGACCCTCGTGGTCGAGGCCGACCGCGACCTGCGGCCCGTCGGCGGTGGTGCCGACGTCGGCGCGCAGCTCGACCGGCTTCTCGACCAGGTGCAGGGCGGTGAGGTGCTGGAGCAGCAGCGGGATGCCGACCGCCTGCGCCTCGAGCAGCAGCGGCACCACGTCGGGGCCGAAGTCGCCGATGGTGGGCTCGCGACCGGCGTACCAGTAGCCGCCGTGGCGCTCGAGGGCCGAGTGCAGCGCCTTGAGGACCTCGAGCTGGCGCGGCTCGTGCTCCTGGCGCTGGCTCGCGCCCGGGATCGTGCTCCAGGTGATGCCGGACTTGATCCAGCTCGTCTTCTTGCCCGGCCGCATCGGTCGCAGCCGCAGCAGCGGGCCGGTCTGGTAGTAGACGCGGTGGCCGCGGCCCTCGTCCCAGCTCACCTGCAGCGCCAGCGGCACCGGGTCGGTCTCGGGCGGGGCCAGGTCGGCGAGGTCGCCGACCAGCTCGGCCAGCTGCTGCTCCCAGCTCATCGCGGCCGGTGCGGAGAACATCGCCCCCAGGTCGAGGGCCAGCGCCGCGCCGTGCTTGCACTGGAACTGGATCGGGCAGGTGCAGGTGGTCGCGATGGACAGCACGTCGTCGTGCTCGGAGGCCCGCAGGCGCACGACGTAGGGGCGGGAGTCGGAGCCGCGCACCTCGGCGGAGGCGGTGACCGTGCTCGCGGTGAGGTCGCCGACCTGGGGCCGCTCGACCGCCTGCCCGCCGGCGTAGCCGCGGGCGCGCAGCATCGTGTCGTGGGCGAAGTGCCGCGAGACCTCGCTGGGGGTGAGACGACGGAGGATGTTCATGACCTCGTCCATCGTGGCACGGGGCACCGACGGTCCGAGGGTCTCTCCACAGGTGGCCGGTGGACCAGGAGGACGGGCTCAGCCCCGCTCGCCGCCCGGCACCCACAGCACGTCGCCGCGCTCGCGGTTGGCGTGCCGGGCGAGGATGAACACCAGGTCGGAGAGCCGGTTGAGGTAGGTGATGGCGAGCACGTTCATGGTCTCGCCGTGGACGTCGTACGCCGCCCAGGCCGAGCGCTCGGCCCGACGCACGACCGTGCGGCTGACGTGGAGGTGCGCGGCGCCGGGGGTACCGCCGTTGAGGATGAACGAGCGCAGGGCCGCCAGCGGCTCGTTGTAGTGGTCGCACCAGCCCTCGAGGCGGTCG
The DNA here is from genome assembly GCF_058559815.1 of Nocardioides sp. WJ219. Taxonomy (NCBI): domain Bacteria; kingdom Bacillati; phylum Actinomycetota; class Actinomycetes; order Propionibacteriales; family Nocardioidaceae; genus Nocardioides; species Nocardioides sp. WJ219. The sequence continues at coordinate 165,222 of NZ_JBZUJV010000002.1, read as the reverse complement.
ACGTAGTCCTGGGTGACCCGCAGCGGCGGGAACTCGGGGTCGGGCACGACCGGGGTGCAGAAGTCGGCACCGACGTCGAACAGGTCGTTCTGCACGTGGGTCAGCACGGCGACCACGTCGTCGTCGAGGCCGCCGGTGGCGACCGCCAGCCCGAGGTGCGCGTTGGCCTCGTCGACATCGGCGTAGGCGTGCAGGCGCGGGTCGTTCTTGGTGGTGACGCTCATGTCCCCGAGCCGTGTCTCGCCGCCGTCGCCGGTGCGGGTGTAGATCCGGGTGAGGTTGACCATGCGGGCACAGTAGCGAGCCCCGTCCCGGGGTCCTCGGACGGTGCTGGCCCGTGCCGGCCGGTGCCGGCGCCGGGTTCCCCTGGGGGCAGGTCGGGGACTCCCCGGGACTCGCCCGGGGACCTGCCGGAATTCGTTGGCCCTCAGGTGCAACCTGGGAGAGGTTGAGAGCGTCATAGTCAGTACACGGAGCGCAACAGGAGGAGCCGACGTGGACATTCACACCGACGGGTCCACCCTGGTGCTGACCGGGGACTTCGACGTGCGCAGCACGCGGGAGGTCCGCGCCGCGATCTACGAGCTGCTCGCGGTGCACGAGCGCGTCGTGGTCGACCTCACCGCCGTCGGCTCGGTCGACGTCACCGCGCTCCGGGTCCTCGGCGCCGCCTCGCGACAGGCCGTGCGTCAGGGCCACCGCCTGACCCTGCGCGGCTGCAACGGCCCCGTCCGCCGCCTGCTGCACATGACGCACCTGATCCGGGTGGTCGCGGTCGAGCGCGAGGCCGTCACCGCCTGACGCGCACTGTCGGATATCCCACTCCGAGACAGGTTACCAACGCGTAACCGCCGTCCTAGGCTTCCGGCCATGACGGAGACCGAGCGAGCCGAGCGGCCCACCAAGGACCGGCCCTGGGTGATGCGGACGTACGCCGGGCACTCGACCGCCGCGGCGTCCAACGCGCTCTACCGCACCAACCTGGCCAAGGGTCAGACCGGGCTCTCGGTCGCCTTCGACCTCCCGACGCAGACCGGCTACGACCCCGACTCGCCGCTCTCGCGCGGCGAGGTCGGCAAGGTCGGCGTCCCGGTGCCGCACCTCGGCGAGATGCGCCGGCTCTTCGACGACATCCCGCTGACCGGGATGAACACGTCGATGACCATCAACGCCACCGCGATGTGGCTGCTGGCGATGTACCAGGTCGCCGCCGAGGAGCAGAACCCCGACCTCGAGCCGTCGGAGGTCGCCCACCAGCTCGCGGGCACGACCCAGAACGACATCATCAAGGAGTACCTCTCGCGCGGGACGTACGTGTTCCCGCCGCAGCACTCCCTGCGGCTGATCGGCGACATGATCGCCTACACGGTCCACGAGATCCCGAAGTGGAACCCGATCAACATCTGCAGCTACCACCTGCAGGAGGCCGGCGCGACGCCCACCCAGGAGCTCGCCTACGCGCTGTGCACCGCGATCGCCGTCCTCGACCAGGTCAGGGCCTCCGGCCAGGTCTCCGAGGACGACTTCGAGAAGGTCGTCGGCCGGATCTCCTTCTTCGTCAACGCCGGCGTCCGCTTCGTCGAGGAGACCTGCAAGATGCGGGCCTTCGTCCGGTTGTGGGACGAGATCACCCGCGAGCGCTACGGCGTCCAGGACCCCAAGATGCGCCGGTTCCGCTACGGCGTCCAGGTCAACTCCCTCGGCCTGACCGAGGCGCAGCCCGAGAACAACGTGCAGCGGATCGTGCTGGAGATGCTCGGCGTCACGCTGTCCAAGGACGCCCGGGCCCGCGCCGTCCAGCTGCCGGCCTGGAACGAGGCGCTCGGCCTGCCGCGGCCCTGGGACCAGCAGTGGTCGCTGCGCCTGCAGCAGGTGCTGGCCTTCGAGTCCGACCTGCTCGAGTACGACGATATCTTCGCCGGCTCGCACGTCATCGAGGCCAAGGTGGCCGAGCTGGCCGAGGGCGCCCGGGCCGAGATCGACCGCGTCCAGGCGCTGGGCGGGGCGATCGCGGCGGTCGAGTCCGGCTACATGAAGCAGGCACTGGTCTCGGCCCACTCCGCGCGGCGGGCCCGGATCGAGAACGGTGACGAGATCATCGTCGGCGTCAACCGGTTCGAGACCACCGAGCCGTCTCCGCTGACCGCCGACCTCGACGGCGCCATCATGGCCGCCGACCCCCAGGCCGAGCAGGCCGCGCTGGACTCCGTCGCCGCGTGGAAGGAGCAGCGCGACGAGGACGCGGTGCAGGCGGCGCTCGAGCGGCTGGCGCGCGACGCCAGGACCGAGACCAACCTGATGGCCGCCACCTTGGAGGCCGCCCGCGCCGGTGCGACGACGGGGGAGTGGGCCGGCACGCTGCGCGAGGTGTTCGGCGAGTTCCGGGCACCGACCGGCGTCAGTGGCGCGGTCGGCGTCGCCGAGGCCGGCGCCGAGCTCACCGCGGTGCGCGACCGCGTCCAGGCCACCGGCGACGAGCTCGGCGGGCGGCTGCGGCTGCTCGTCGGCAAGCCCGGTCTCGACGGGCACAGCAACGGCGCCGAGCAGGTGGCCGTGCGGGCCCGCGACGCCGGTTTCGAGGTCGTCTACCAGGGCATCCGGCTCACGCCCGAGCAGATCGTCAGTGCCGCGGTCGCCGAGGACGTGCACTGCGTGGGTCTCTCGATCCTCTCCGGCAGCCACATGGAGCTGGTGCCCTCGGTGCTCGAGGGGCTGCGCGCCGCGGGGCTGGACGACGTCCCCGTGATCGTCGGCGGGATCATCCCCGACGCCGACGCCCGCCGCCTCAAGCAGGCCGGCGTCGCCGCGGTCTACACGCCCAAGGACTTCGGCCTCACCGAGATCATGGGCGGCATCGTCGACGTGATCCGCGCCGCGCACGGGCTGGACTGAGACCTGCACCGGCACCTGCACTGCCCGCGCTGTGGCGTCGGTGACACCAAGGCAAGGCAAACCTCACCTGGGTGTTAGCCTCTCCGGCGTGGGCAAGAAGAGCGGCCAGGTGGCCAAGCTGCCGAAGCTGAAGTGCTGCGAGTCGCGCAAGAAGTGTGACCGCTGCCCCCTGCGCATGCTCAAGGAGGGCACCCTCCCGGCTGGGTATACCGTCAAGCGCCGTCACCTCGTCCGGCTCGACGGCAAGAAGGTCACCAAGAAGAAGCTGGTCCGCGCAGCCTGACCCGGCGTGCGGGCTCGCCCGACACAGGAGTTCACCCCGTGGTTGCACAGCGCTTCGCCGACCAGCTCAACGCCCAGATCGGCAACGAGCTCGCGGCCCACAACCAGTACGTCGCGATCGCCGTCCACTACGACGCGCTCACCATGCCGCAGATGGCCGCGCTGTTCTACGGCCAGGCGCTCGAGGAGCGCGACCACGCGATGATGATGGTCCAGTACCTCCTCGACACCGACGCCGACGTGGTCATCCCCGGCGTCGACGCCCCGGTGTCGTCGTTCGAGAGCGTCGTGGCGCCCGTCGAGCTCGCCCTGGCGCAGGAGAAGCGGGTCACCGAGCAGATCAACGCGCTGCTGCGCACCGCGCGCGAGGAGTACGACTTCGCCTCCGAGCAGTTCATGCAGTGGTTCATCAAGGAGCAGGTCGAGGAGGTCGCCACGATGAGCGACCTGCTCGCCGTGGTGCGCCGCAACGCCGACGACATCGACGACATCGAGGACTACGTCGCCCGCGAGCAGGGCGGCGAGGGCGCCGACGCCACCGCACCGAGGGTCGCCGGGAGCGCATGAGCCGGGTGCTGGTCGTCGGGGCCGGCGTCGTCGGCCTGACCTGTGCGGTCCGGCTCCTGGAGCAGGGCCACCGGGTCGACGTGGTCGCCCGGGACCTCCCGCTGGAGACCACCTCGGCGGTGGCCGCGGCGGTCGTCCACCCCTACCGCGCCGGTCCCACCGAGCTCGTCGGACGCTGGACGACGCGGTCGGAGCAGGTCTTCGCCGACGTCGCCGCCACCGCCTCCGGCGACCACGGGGTGCGGCTCCTGCCCGGCACCGACCTCCAGCGGGGCGAGGTCGTCGCCCCCGTCGTCGACATGCCGCGCTACCTGCCGTGGCTCGCCGCGTCGGTCGAGCGCCTCGGCGGCACCCTGACCCGCCTCAACCTCTCGTCGTTGCCCGACCCCGCCGGGCCCGACGACGTCGTCGTCAACTGCTCCGGGCTCGGGGCCCGGCTGCTCGGCGCCGACCACACCGTCGTGCCGGTCGCCGGCCAGGTCGTGGTGGTCGACGGCGTGACCCTCGACCGGTTCTGGCTCGACGCCGCCGGCCCGACGTACGTCGTCCCGCGCGAGCGCGAGGTGGTCGTCGGCGGCACCGCCGACGTCGGCGAGTGGAGCCGTACGCCGTCGCCCGAGGTCGCCGCCGACGTGCTGCGCCGCGCCTCGGCCCTGGTGCCGGCCCTGGCGCACGCCCGGGTGCTGCGGCACAAGGTCGGCCTGCGACCCACCCGCCCCGAGGTCCGTCTCGAGCGGGACGGTCGGGTCGTGCACTGCTACGGCCACGGCGGCTCAGGTGTGACCCTCTCGTGGGGCTGCGCCGACGACGTCGCCGCCCTCGTCGGCCCCCCGCGCTGACACCTCGCGCTGACCCGTCGTACAGGTGCGACGGGTCAGCGTGGATCAGCTGGAGCCGAGGTCGGTGTCCCGGAGGGTGGTGTCGTCGTCCTCGCCCTCGCAGAAGCCCTCGACGATGCGGCGGGCGACCTCGGGGCGCTGGTCGTCGGGGGTCTTGCGGAGCTGCTCCGCGGCGTCGACCGCCTCGTCGCTGCCGTCGCCGTCGGCGGCGTCCTGGAGGGTGTCGAACAGCTCGTCGGTCGAGAGGGCCTCCAGCTCGCCGCAGGTGGTGTCGTACAGGCCGTCGCCACCGCAGGCGGTGAGCGTGGTCGCGAGGACGACGGACGCCGTGACGAGGGCCAGGAGCGGGCGGCGGGTGCGGGGCCGGGCGTTGGGGTTCAAGGGCGACAACCTACGTGACCGGGTCGCGGCGGGACAGGCGGCGGGACAGGCGGCGGGACAGGCGGCGGGACAGGCGGCGGGACAGGTGGCGGGCCACGAGCACGCCGAGGGCCAGACCGGCCGCCGCGCCGGTGAGCGGACCCCACTCCTCGTGGGCCACCAGGCCGACGGACGTGCCGACGACGACCGTCGCCAGCACCAGCGCGGCCAGCGCCACGCTGCGGTACACCTCCTGCAGGTAGAGCCGGCTGAACGACGGCGAGGCGGACGCCGGCTCGCGAAGCCCGCGCTCCGCAGGCTCCGGGACCGCCGGGTCGAGGGGGATGGTCCGCACGACGGCCTCGACGTCGAGGGGTCCGTAGACGTGCGGGAACGTCTCGGACGAGCCGGGAACCGGCTCGTCGACCACGGGGGAGCGCAGGCGGTCGGGGTCGATGACCAGCAGGACCAGCGGCTCGGTGACGTCGGCGTACCAGCGCCGCCGCACGTCCTGCCACTGGTCGCCGCGACTGGCGTGGATGAAGCCCTCCTCGGCCAGGGTGCGCCCCCGCGTCGAGGTGGTGTAGCGGCCCGAGGTCCGCGCCGCCTCCCAGTCGGCCGCCGTGGCGATGTGGAAGATCCGCATGGCGTCAGTCGCGGGACTCAGAAGAGGCGGTGGCTGGGGTCGTCCAGGCCGCGCAGGGCGTCGTAGTCGACGACCGCGCAGGCGATGCCCCGGTCGGTGGCCAGCACCCGGGCCTGCGGCTTGATCTCCTGGGCGGCGAAGATGCCGCGGACGGGGGCGAGCAGCGGGTCGCGGTTGAGCAGCTCGAGGTAGCGGGTCAGCTGCTCGACGCCGTCGATCTCGCCGCGGCGCTTGATCTCCACCGCCACGCTGGCACCCGCGGCGTCCCGGCACATCAGGTCGACCGGACCGATGGCGGTGGGGAACTCGCGGCGCACGAGCGTCAGGCCCTCGGCGAGGGTCGCGGGGTGCTCGGCGAGCAGCTCCTGCAGGTGCTTCTCGACGCCGTCCTTCTGCAGGCCCGGGTCGATGCCGAGGTCGTGGGAGGAGTCGTGCAGCACCTCCTCGATGAGGATGCGCAGGGTGTCGTCCGGCCCCTTCGGCGTGCTCCGACTCACGACCGTCCACTCAACGGCGCCGTCGTCGGTGGTGCCCTCGCGCAGGGTGCACGGCGGGCTCATCCAGTTCAGCGGCTTGTAGGAGCCGCCGTCGGAGTGCACGAGCACCGAGCCGTCGGCCTTGATCATCAGCACCCGGGTGGCCATCGGCAGGTGGGCGGTGAGCCGTCCGGCGTAGTCGATCTGGCAGCGGGCGACGACGAGTCTCACGGGGGGTGAATCTACGCGTCGGGGGCAGCGGCGCACCGCTGCCCCCGACGTCGAGGAGCCTCAGCCGGTCAGGACGGGACGTCCGTGGGGGCCTCGATGCTGCCGGCGATGCACTCGGTGACCGGGCCGCTGCTCACGAACTTCTCGACGTTCTCCTCGTCGTCCTTGCTGACCTTGGGGCCGTCGGCGCCCTCCTCCAGGTCGGAGTCGTCGGCCTCGGCGAGCTCGTCGACGAAGACCTCGAAGCCCTTGCGGGCGTCGCCGTCGATGCCCTCGGGGGTGCCGACCTCGGCCAGGTCCTCGGCCCACGCGTTGACGTCGTCGGCGTTGAGGTCGCCCGCGGCGCCGAACAAGCCCTTCTCGTCGGTCAGGGCGGTGCAGAACTCCTCCTGCGAGGCGTCCTCGGGGGCGTCACCACCGGGGCCGCCACCGCAGGCGGTCAGCGACGCGGTCAGGAACAGGGCGCCGAGGGCCGCGGGTGCGAGGCGGCGCAGGGGGGAACGGTGCATGGAGAGTCCTCTCAGGGAGTGCCCGGCGTCCGGGTCGGACGTCGGCAACACGAACCTTGCCCGGGTGGCCGCGTCCTACACCACACGGGGGGTGAACCTAGAGTGACGGGCGTGACAATCGCGATCCGACCGGCGCGCCCGAGCGACCTGCGCCGGATCGCGGCGATCGAGGACGCCGGCGCGCCGATGTTCGCCGAGCACTTCGGCGACCGGGTGGTGCCGGCGCTGACCGGACCTGCCGTGAGCGGGGCCGAGCGCGACGGCCAGGGCTTCCTCCTGGTGGCCGCCGACGACCGACGCCTCGTCGGGTTCGCCCACGTCGTCCCGCACGACCTGCACGCCCACCTCGAGCAGCTCTCGGTGCTGCCGTCGTACGGCCGTCGGGGGATCGGGACGGCGCTCGTCCGGGCCGCCATGGAGGAGGCGCGGTGGGCCGGCTACGACCGGATGTCGCTGACCACCTACCGCGACGTGCCCTGGAACGGACCGTTCTACGCCGGCCTCGGGTTCGCCGAGGTCGACCCGGACCGGCTCGAGCCGTTCCAGCGCGACCAGCGGGCGCGGGAGCGCGCGCTCGGCCTCGACGAGCCGGGCGCCCGGGTGGTCATGGAGCGTCGCCTGGAGCGCCAAGTTACCGGTGAGTGAACATGTCGTCGGCGCTCCCGGGCCGCGTGGCAGGATGCCCGCCATGACCAGCAACACCGCGTCCGGGGCCCCGGCCCGCACCTTCTCCACGATCGGCGTCGTCGGCCTCGGCACCATGGGAGCCGGCATCGCCGAGGTCTTCGCCCGGCACGGGTACGCCGTCCTCGGCGTCGAGCAGAACGAGGAGGGCGTCGAGCGCGGGCGCCAGCACCTCGCCCACTCGACCGACCGGGCGGTCAAGCGCGAGAAGATGAGCGAGGCCGAGCAGGCCGAGCTGCTGGGCCGGATCACCTTCTCCACCGAGCTGAAGGACCTGGCCGCGGCCGACCTGGTCATCGAGGCCGTCGTGGAGTCGATGCCGGTCAAGAAGGCGATCTTCCAGGAGCTCGACGGCGTCGTGGGCCCCGACGCGGTGCTGGCCACCAACACCTCCTCGCTGTCGGTCACCGAGCTCTCCACGGCGACCTCGGCTCCGGGTCGGGTCGTCGGCGTCCACTTCTTCAACCCCGCCCCGGTGCAGGACCTCGTGGAGGTCGTGCGCACGGTGGTCACCGAGCCGTCGGTCCTCGACGACGTGCAGGCGCTGCTCGGCACCCTCGGCAAGAGCCCCGTGGTGTGCGGCGACAAGGCCGGGTTCATCGCCAACACCCTGCTGTTCGGCTACCTCAACCACGCGGCCTCGATGTTCGAGGGCCGGTACGCCTCCCGCGAGGACATCGACGCGGCCATGCGCCACGGCTGCGGCTACCCGATGGGCCCGCTGGCCCTGCTCGACCTGATCGGCCTCGACACGGCGTACGAGATCCTCGAGACGATGTACCGCCAGGGCCGCGACCGGCTGCACGCCCCCACCCCGATCCTCAAGCAGATGGTCACCGCGGGCCTGCTCGGTCGCAAGACCGGCCGCGGCTTCTACACCTACGAGGGCCCCGACAGCCCGGTCGTCGTCGTCGACGACAAGACACCGTCGCCCGACGAGGCGCCGCAGCTCAAGCACGACATCCGCCAGGTCGGCGTCGTCGGCACCGGCACGATGGCCTCGGGCATCGTGGAGGTCTTCGCCAAGGCCGGCCACGACGTGCTCTACGTCGGGCGCAGCCAGGACAAGGTGGCCGGCGTGGTCGCCGCGATCACCAAGAGCTTCGACAAGCAGATCCAGCGCGGCCGGAGCACCGAGGACGCCAAGGTCGAGGTGCTCGGACGCGTCACCGGCACCACCTCCCTCGACGACCTGCGCACCGTCGACCTCGTCGTCGAGGCGATCGCCGAGGACCTGACGGTCAAGACGACGCTGTTCGAGAACCTCGACGAGATCTGCAAGCCGGGGGCCATCCTGGCGACCACGACCTCCTCGCTGCCGATCATCTCGATGGCCCGGGTCACCAGCCGTCCGCAGGACGTCGTCGGGATGCACTTCTTCAACCCCGCGACGGTCATGAAGCTGGTCGAGGTGGTCTCCACGGTCTCCACCGACGACGACGTCACCGAGACCACACGGGCGCTGTGCGCCGAGATCGGCAAGGTGGCGGTCTCGTGCGGTGACCGGGCCGGCTTCATCGTCAACGCGCTGCTGTTCCCCTACCTCAACGACGCGGTCAAGATGCTCGAGGCGCACTACGCCACCGCCGACGACATCGACATCGCGATGAAGCAGGGCTGCGCGCTGCCGATGGGGCCGTTCGAGCTGCTCGACGTGGTCGGCAACGACGTGTCGCTGGCCATCCAGCGCGAGCTCTACCTGGAGTTCCGCGAGCCCGGCTTCGCGCCGGCGCCGCTGCTCGAGCACCTGGTCACCGCGGGCTACCTGGGCCGCAAGACCAAGCGCGGGTTCAGGGACTACTCGCGACGCTGAGCCCCAGCAGCAGCGACGGGGCGTCGGCGTCGTCGGCGTCGACGGTCGCCACCACGGTGCCGCCGCCGTCGTCCCACGAGACGAGCGCCAGGCCCTCGACCTTGGCGACCCGACCCTCGACGTGGGGCAGGGGTGCGACCACGGGGTCGGCGCCGTCGCGCAGCAGCACCAGGGCCGAGGCCATCACCGGGCCGTCGTCGTAGGCGGTGGGGGAGTCCTCGGCCGCCGCCGCGAGCAGCACCCCGCCGGGCACCGCCACGGCGTCGGTCACGCCGAGGTCGACACCGTCGACCCGACCGAGGTCGACGGGACGCGGGTCGGCGACCCGGTCGAGCCCAGGCAGGTCGACGTCGACGCTCGCGGCCGGCCGGCGCTGGAACCACCGCAGCCTCCCGTCGACGACGCACGCGCCCTCGAGGTTGAGCACGTCGGCCGGCAGCCCGAGCACCCGCGCGACCGCGGCGTACGTCGTGGACCGGTCGTGGACGACGGTGCTCAGGTCGGGGCGCACCAGCACCGTGCGCATCCGGGCCGGCGTCGAGCCCGAGCCGAGCAGCAGCACGCCGTCGGGCACCACGCAGGCGGCCTCGAGGTCGGGCTTGAGGTGCTTGGTGCCGGCGTCCTCGGCGAAGACGTCGTGGCCCTCGACCGGGGGCAGCAGCCGCAGCCTGCTCGCCGTGCCGGACCGGTCGAGCAGGCAGCCGTGGGTGGCGTCGTCCTGGACGACGAGGAAGCCGTCGCCCAGCGGCGCGATCGCGGAGGCCGCCCGCACGGGCGTGCCGTCGTCGAACTGCAGCCGGGAGACGTCGGTGACGGTGACGTGCACGGTGCTCAGCGCCCCTCAGCCACGGGGGTAGCCGCGGCGCACGGTGCGGTCGAGGATGCCGAGCGTCGCGCGCAGCGCGCCCTCCGACAGCACCGGGAAGATCCCCATCGCGGCCCAGTCGGGGTGGATGTCGCTCCAGTCGTAGTACGACGTGACCCGAGTGCCGCCGGACTCGTCGGGCTCGAGCCGGTAGCCGAAGACGTGACCGATCTGCGGGCGCACCCGACCGAGGATCGTCCACGACACGTGGCGGTCGGGCTCGAGGTCGGCGATCGTGACCGTCACGTCGTAGCGACCCATCTCGGGGTAGTCGTTGAGGGCCTCGCGGTCCATGTGCACCGCGAAGGAGTCGCCGGCGGCGGTGACGACCTCGCCGGTGGCGCCCTGCAGCATGCCGGAGGAGTCGATGGCCACGTGCCCCTGCGGGTCGCACAGGACGGCGAAGACGTCGGCGGCAGGGGCCGCGATCACGCGGGTGGCCTCGAGGCGGGTCGGTTCGGGTCCGGTCACGGACCGATCCTGTCACCCGCGGCACCTCCCGGGGAGCCTCGCGCGTCGGTAGCGTGCGACCCGTGACCCACCTCGAGCGCGCCCGTACCTACCCGGTCCCGGTGGCGCAGGCGTACGCCGTGGTGGCGCCGGCGCCGCTGCCCGAGCTGCTCGGCCGTCGCTACCTGGCCATCCCCGGCGTCGTCCGCGTCGACGAGGAGGGGCCGTGGGCGCAGGAGCTCGGGCAGCGCCGGGTGCTGCACTTCTCCGACGGCGGGCGCACCACCGAGGTGCTCACCGTGCTCGACGCGCCGGCACGGTTCGGCTACCGGCTCGAGGACGTCCACGGGCCGATGCGCCTGCTGGTCGCCGGCGTCGACGGGCTGTGGGCCTTCGAGCCCGATGGCGCGGGCACCCGCGTGACCTGGTCGTGGGAGCTGCGGCCGACCGCGGCCGGGCGACCGGTGATGCCGGCGTTCGCCCGGATGTGGCGGGGGATGGCCGACCGGTGCCTCGACCGGCTCGGCGAGCGGCTCGACGGCTCGGCCGTCAGCGGCTGACGAACGCCTTGAGCACGAACGGCTGGCGCTGGTCGAGCGAGGTGCCGCGGCACGCGAGGGTGGTGCCGCGGTCGCACCGGTAGCGCGTCGAGGCGTTGGCCAGCGCCACCGTCACCGCACGCGTCGAGCCGGCGCCGAAGCGCACCACCGCCTTGCCGAACCCCCCGCGGGTCAGCGGGATGCGGCGCTGCTGGAGGCGTCCGTCACGCCGCTCCACGAGCAGGTGCGCCGCCGGCGCGTGGCGCCGGTCGGGCGCGTCGACCTTGACGGTCAGGCGCCAGCCGCGGGTGAGCGAGCGGGCGGGGCGCAGGCGCACCGAGCGTGAGGTGAGGTGGTCGATCCGGGCGTGCACCTTGGTCCGGCGCTGGGTTGCGGAGAGTCGTCGCTCGGCGACCGGTGCCGAGGGGTAGACCGCGCCCTCGGGGTAGGTCCGCGACGGCGCCGTGTTGGCGGCGGCGTACGCCGCGAAGGAGCGGGGGAGCCCGCCGCGCACGGCGAGCACCTCCTGCACGGCGGTGGCCGAGTGGTCGTCGGGCAGCGTCCCCCCGGTGCCGGCACGCTCCCAGACCTTGCGCACGACCTCGGGGCCGAAGCGGCGGCCGAGGAACTCCCAGAAGGTCCAGTTGCCGTAGTGGGCGTAACCGGTCGTCTCGAAGAGGTCGAGCGGGACGCCGGGCCGGGCCAGCTGGCCGAAGCGCAGGTAGGCGCGGTTGTCGTCGACGTCGTCGGCGAAGCGCTCCTCGACCCAGGTGGCGGTCGACTCCAGCAGCCACGGGTCCTCGGTGAAGTCGTAGGCGAACTGGACGGCGTGGAAGAACTCGTGCGCCGCGGTCACCCGCAGCGTCTGCTCCGGGGCCCGGCCGAACTGGGTGCGCGCGAAGTCGTCGTCGAGCACGCAGAAGCCCTTGGCCTGCTTGGGTCGTCCGGCGACCCGCGACTCCGGTGAGCAGTAGCCGTAGAGCCCCCGGCTGCCGACGTCCTTGAGGTAGACGTCGAACTTGGCGTTGCCGCCGCGCCGTCCGTCGCGAGCCGGGGCGCGGTAGCCGAGCCTCCCGACGTGGCGTCGCCACACCCGCTCCATCACCCGCAGCGTCACCCGGGGCCAGCCGGCCGTCGCGGGGGCGTCGGGGCCACGGCGTACCCAGTGGACGCAGACGTGCGTGCCGCAGCGACGGGTCGCGGGGGCGGAGTAGCCGTCGGCGAACGGGTCCTGCGCTCCGTCGGTCGGCCGGGCCAGCAGGCCGCCGGCGAACTGCTCCCCGAGGTCGCCCAGCGTGGGCCGGGCCAGGAAGAGGTCGCGCAGCGCGATGGTCGCCTCCGGACGGTCGCGCGCGACCTCACCGTGGAGGAGGCGGGTGGCCCGGACCAGGGGCGGGTCGGACTCCGCCCGGGCGGACGCCGGCGCGGCGGACCCGACGCCGGCAGCCGGTGCGGCCGGTGCGGCGCCGGCGGTCGGCAGCGTCAGGGCGGCGGCCAGCAGGGCAGCGGCGAGCAGGGCACGGGGAAGGATGACGATCAGCTCCGGGGAAGAGGAGGCGGTCGGGGGGCCGGTGGGGACCGGTCAGGACGAGGCGGAGATCTTCTCGATCAGGGCGGTGGTCGAGATCGCGGGCGTGCGGGTGAGGTAGACGACCTCGCAGATGTCCCGGAACTCGTCGAAGCGCCCGGCCCAGTCGTCGCCCATCACCAGGACGTCGGCGCCGTGGGTGAGGATGTAGTCGCGCTTGAGCTCGAGGCTCTCCTCGACGAACACCTCGTCGACCGGCTTGAGCGCCGCGACGATCTCGAGCCGCTCGTCCTGGCTGAAGACCGGCTCGCGACCCTTCTTGCGCAGGTTGAGCGCGTCGGCCGAGACGCCGACCACCAGCCGGTCGCCCAGGGCCGCGGCCCGCTCGATGACCCTCAGGTGGCCGACGTGGAAGACGTCGAAGGTCCCGAAGGTGATGACGGTACGGGGCTCGGGCATGGGGGCCAGTGTTCCACGAGGGGCGCCAGGGACCGGGGATGCGACACCCCGGCCGCGCCGGGTGGGGGAGACTGCCCCCGTGTCGATCCATCCCGCCGGACCTCCGTCCCGGCCCCTCGTGCCCTACAGCGACAAGCGCCAGGTCGTGGTGCCGCCGAGCATCCGGGTGGCGGTGTGGTCGCTGCGCCTGGCCGCGCTGTGGACCGTCGGCTCCGCGGTCGCGTTCCTGGTCTGGGCGCGCTCGACCGTCGGCGACGTCGGCACCGCCGTCACCGCCGTCGACGCCGTCTCCGACCTCGGTCTCGACGGGCGCACGGCCGAGGTCGTCCAGGAGGCGATCGAGGTCGCGGGCGACGACCGGTGGGCCGACCTGCTCACGGCCCTCGGGGTCGCGTTCGTCCTGCTCTCGCTGGTCGCCGCGCTGGTCTACGAGCTGCTCGGCCGCTCGCTCTACCGCGGGCGTCGCTGGGCCCGCGGGCTGGCGACCGCGCTGGCCGTGGTCTCGCTGCTCTGGTTGGTCCTCGGACCCCAGGCGTGGGTCTGGGTGGCCCTCGGGGTGACCGGGGTGGTGGCGGCGTGGCTGCCGGCCAGCACGGCGTACCTGACGCAGGTGCGGGCGGCGCGCCGGTGACCGCCACGACCACGAGCCCCGCCCCCGGGCCGCTCGTCGACGCCTCCGCCGACGACGTACGACGCAGCAAGCTGCGCCGGATGCGCACGGTCGCCGTCGCGCTGCTCGTGCTCGCCGCCGTCGTGTACGTCGCCACGCTCGGCCAGGACGGCGTCCTCGGGTTCGTCAACGCCGGGGCCGAGGCGTCGATGGTCGGCGCCATCGCCGACTGGTTCGCGGTCACGGCCCTGTTCAAGCACCCGCTCGGCCTGCCGATCCCGCACACGGCGCTGATCCCGAAGCGCAAGGACGACCTGGGGCAGGGGTTGCAGGACTTCGTGCGCGAGAACTTCCTGCAGGAGGGGATCATCCGCGAGCGGATCGGTGCCGTCGGCATCTCGGCACGGGTCGGGGAGTGGCTCTCGGAGGAGGCCAACGCGCGACGCGTCGTCGAGGAGGTCTCCGAGGTGGCCTGCATCGCGCTGAGCAAGGTGCGCGACGAGCACGTCGAGGCGCTGGTCACCGAGGCGCTCGTGCCGAGGTTCCGCGAGGAGCCGATCTCGCCGCTGCTCGGCGGCCTGCTGTCGGAGGCGGTCCGCGACGACCTGCACCTCGGGCTGGTCGACCTCGCGCTGCAGGAGCTGCACGACTGGCTGCGCGAGAACCCCGAGACGGTCCAGGAGGTGCTGGGGGAGCGGGCGCCCTGGTGGGCCCCGGACAGCCTCAACGAGCGCGTCACTGCTCGCGTGCACGTCGAGATGGTGCGCTGGGTCGGCGACATCCGCACCGACCCGAGCCACCGCGCGCGGGTCGCGCTCGACTCGCTGCTGCGCCAGCTCGCCGACGACCTGCTCGGCGACCCGGCGACCCAGGAGCGCGCCGAGCGGCTCAAGGACCGGCTGCTCGACCACCCCGCCGTGGTCACGTCCGGCATCTCGCTGTGGAAGGCGCTCCAGCGCGCGCTGACGACGTCGCTGGGCGACCCCGAGGGCGCCGTACGACGCCGGCTGCGGGCCGAGGTCACCGCTCTCACCGTCCGCCTGGGCGAGGACGCCGCGCTCCGGGAGCGCCTCGACGGGCGTGCCGCCGACGCCGCGGTGTTCGTCGTCGAGCGCTACGGCAGCGACCTTGCCGCCGTGATCAGCCACACCATCGAGCGGTGGGACGGCAAGGAGGCGGCCCAGCGGATCGAGCTGCACGTGGGACGCGACCTGCAGTTCATCCGGATCAACGGCACCATCGTCGGCGGCCTCGTGGGGCTGCTGATCCACGCCGTCGCGGTCCTGGTCGAGTGAGGTGATTGACTAGGACCATGGCTGATCCCGTGAACGTCTCGATCGAGGACGAGACCATCAAGCTCGGACAATTCCTCAAGCTCGCCAACCTCGTGGAGTCCGGCTCCGCGGCCAAGGAGCTCCTCGCCGGCGGCGTCGTCCGGGTCAACGGCGTGCCCGAGACCCGCCGGGGCCGCCAGCTGGTCAACGGCGACCTGGTCCAGGTCGCGGCCCAGTCGGCCCGGGTGGCCGACGGCTCCACGCCCGACGACTTCCCCTGGTAGCAGCAGCGACCCCACCATCGGTGGTCTCGAGACGGGCCTGGCGGCCCTCCTCGACCAGCGTGGGTGACTGACGGTGGTCGAGCCGCGGGGACGAAGTCTCCGCGAGTCGAGACCCCCGCAGGGTGCGCACCTCGCCGGGTCTCGACTCGGGCTCGCTGGCGCTCGCCCGGCTCGACCAGCGTGGGGGATGGTCTCGAGACGGGCCTGGCGGCCCTCCTCGACCAGCGTCAGTCACCGACCACCGGTGGTCGACGAGGTTGCACTGGCTACCGCCCCGAAACCACCCGCCCGACCAACGTGGGTTGCCGACCCGGTGGTTGAGGAGGTTGCGCTGGCAACCGTCTCGAAACCACCCCGCAAGGGTGCGCACCCCGCCGGGTCTCGACCCGGGCTCGCTGGCGCTCGCCCGGCTCGACCAGCGTGGGTCACCGACGGTGGTCGAGCCGCGAGGACGACGTCGCCGCGGGCCGAGACCCCCGCAAGGTGGGCGAGCAGCGTTCAGCGCACCTCGAGCAGGTCCACCACGAAGATCAGGGTCTCGCCGGGCTTGATCACGCCGCCGGCGCCGCGGTCGCCGTAGCCGAGGTGGGGCGGGATGACGAGCTGGCGGCGGCCGCCGACCTTCATGCCCTGCACGCCCTGGTCCCAGCCGGAGATGACCTGGCCGATGCCGAGGCGGAACTGCAGGGGCTCACCGCGGTTGTAGGAGGCGTCGAACTCCTCACCGGTGGAGTGGGCGACGCCGACGTAGTGGACCTTGACGGTCTGGCCGGCGGCGGCCTCGGGCCCGTCGCCGACGGTGACGTCGGAGATCACCAGGTCGGTGGGCGGTTCGGGGTCGGGGAACTCGATCTCGGGCTTCTCCATGGAGCCACCCTAGGACCCCGCGGTCAGGGGGCGCCGCCCACCCGGACGGGCAGGCGATGCAGAAACTCGGGACGCATGGGTACGGCGGAGCCTGCTCCCTCCTGTCCCTCCGTCCTCTGGAGAATCACTCATGCCCCCCTCCTTGGTCTCCTCGGCGCGCCACCGGCCCGTCCTGGCCACCCTGACGGCCCTCACCACGGCCGTCGCGCTCGGCGCCGCCCTGCCGTCCCCGGCGGCCGGCGCCGCCCCACCGGGCTCGTACGCCGCCACCGCCCACGGCGACATCGTGCGGCTCGACGCCGACCTGCTCGGCGGCAGCCTCGCCGACGTGGTGGTCGGGCACGCCCGGGCCACCACCGACACGGCGGCCTCGCCGGAGGTGACGGCCAGCAGCGCCAACGTCGACGTCGCGCTCGGTGGCACCCCGCTGCCCCTCGACAGCACCGAGGCCTCCGCGCCGCCGTCGAGCGACCCGCCGGTCGAGACGCTGCTGCCGCTCGACCTGGCGCCGCTGGCCGACGTCGACGTGATCGAGGGCGACGTCTCGGCGGCGTACCTCAGCGACGACGCGTGCGTGCCCGCGGTGGGCGGCCAGCGGCTGCTCGGCTCGGCCCGCACCGAGCTCGCCGGGCTCACCGTGCTCGGTGTGCCCACCCTGCCCGGCCTGCCCCCGATCGCGACCACGGCCCGGGTGGCCGCCTCGACCACGACCAGCACCACCCGGCTGGTCGACGCACCCGGCGACGGCGACCTGGTGGTCGCCGAGACCACCACCCAGGTCGGCGACGTCTCGCTGCTGGGTGGCCTCGCCGTCGTGAAGGTGGCCGGCCCGGCCGTGCTGCGCGCGACGGCCGGCGGGGCCGGGGGGACCACGGAGTACTCCGACCCGCTGGTCACGGTCCGCCTCGCCGACGGGGAGGTCCTCGACGTCCCCGCCGACGGCGACCGGCTCGACGTACCGATCCCCCTCGGTCTGCTCACGGTCGACCTGGGGGTGCGGTTGGCCGCACCGCAGGAGACCACCACCGCGACGTCGGCCTCCGCGTCGCTCGACGCCGTGCTGGCCATCGACCTCTCCGTGCGCGCGGCGAACGGCCCCGTGGTCGACCTCTCGCTCGCCGTGGGTCCGATGACGGCCGCGGCGACGGCTCCGGCCGGTGGCGTGCTCTGCCAGGCCGACCAGGGCCCGGTCGACTCCGACTCCGACGGCCTCACCGACGCCGAGGAGGACGCAGCGGGCACCGACCCCGCCGATCCCGACTCCGACGACGACGGACTCACCGACGGCGCCGAGGTCAAGACCCACGAGACCGACCCGCTCGACCCCGACACCGACGGCGACGGCCTGTCCGACGGTGTCGAGGTCAACGGCACCCGCACCGACCCCAACGACGCCGACACCGACGACGGTGGCGTGACCGACGGTGCCGAGGTCGGCTACGGCACCGACCCGCTCGACGGGACCGACGACCTCCCGGGCGGTGACGGCGACGGCGACGGCCTCCCCGACGGCCAGGAGGGCGAGCTGGGCACCGACCCGGCCGACCCCGACAGCGACGACGACGGGCTCTCCGACGGTGCCGAGGTCAACACCCACGAGACCGACCCCCTGGACGCCGACACCGACGACGGTGGTGTCGGCGACGGCGACGAGGTCGAGGCCGGCACCGACCCGCTGGCCGGGGGTGACGACGTACCGCCCGTGGACGGGGACGCCGACGGCGACGGCCTCACCGCGACGGAGGAGCAGGCGGCCGGGACCGACCCCCGTGACCCGGACACCGACGACGACGGACTGACCGACGGCGCCGAGGTCCACACCCACGAGACCGACCCCCGCGACCCGGACACCGACGACGGCGGCATCACCGACGGCGCCGAGGTGGCCCACGGGCTCGACCCGCTCGACCCCGCTGACGACCACCCGGCCAACGACGCGGACGGCGACGGCCTGACCACGCGCGAGGAGGCCGCGGCAGGTACCGACCCCGCCGATCCCGACACGGACGACGACGGCCTGTCCGACGGCGCCGAGGTCGAGTTCTTCACGACCGACCCGACCGACCCCGACACCGACGACGGGGGTGTCGGCGACGGCGACGAGGTCGAGGCCGGCACGGACCCGCTGGACGGGTCCGACGACGGCGCCGACGGTGGTACCGGTGGGGCCGACCCGGACGGCGACGGCCTCACCAACGGCCAGGAGGCCGCGCTCGGCAGCGACCCGCGTGACCCGGACACCGACGACGACGGCGTCGACGACGGCCGGGAGGTCGCCGGCCCGGCTCGCTACTCCCGTTGCAGCACGTCGCCGACCCGGGTCGACTCCGACCGTGACGGGCTGCACGACGGACGTGAGACCCGCGGGATCGTCGTACGGCAGCAGGTGACGCGCGCCGGCCACCGCCGGACCATCGGCAAGGTGTGGCCCAACCCGTGCGCCCGGGACACCGACCGGGACGGGCTGAGCGACCGCGCGGAGGTCGTCGGCACCAGGATCCGGCAGCGCGTGGTGGCCAGGGGCGGCACGTTCGTGATCGGTCACCGCCGGACCAACCCGGTCGCCGCGGACACCGACCGGGACCGGCTCGGTGACAAGCAGGAGGTCACCGGAAGCCGCAACGGTCGCCACGACCGGCGCCAGACCGACCCGGCCGACTACGACACCGACAACGGCCGGGTGAGCGACGGCGCGGAGGTGCGCCAGGGGTCCGACCCGAGCGACGTCCGCTCGAGTCCCCGCTCGCCGAACGGTCACCTGGGACCGAACCGGTCGCAGGCGAGGGGCTAGGTCCTGTCCTGGCCCTGGATGCGCCCCCGCTCGTCGCACGCCGCGGCGAGCGGGGGCGCTCCCACGCTGCAGTGCCGCAGGTGGTGGACCGGCTCGGCCGGCGGCTCCACGGCCGCGGTGCCCGACCCCAGTACGTCGTCGCGCACGGTCAGTGCGGCGGCCACCCCGGCGACGACCAGGACCGCCGCCGAGATCCACAGCGCGTTGCGGAACCCCGACGGGGCGCCGCTGTCGATGCCCGCGATCACCGGGATCGCGGCGACGGCCAGCAGACCGCCGGTCCGGGCGACGGCGTTGTTGACGCCCGAGGCCATCCCGGCGTGCTCGTCGGGTGCCGCGCCGAGGGCGGCGGCGGTGAGCGGCGCGACCAGCAGCGAGAGCCCCAGCCCGAAGACGACCACGCCCGGCAGCACGTCGACGAGGTAGCCGTCGCCGGGCCCGACGCCGGCGAGGAGCAGCAGGCCGCCGGCGCAGACCAGGGGGCCGACCGACATCGGGATCCGGGGGCCGATGCGGGAGGCGAGCTTGCCCGCACGCGGCGACAGCACCAGCATCAGCGCCGTCACCGGCAGCAGTGCCGAGCCCGCCGCGACCGGCCCGAACCCGGTGGCCTCCTGCAGCTGCACGACCAGCAGGAAGAACACCGCGCCGAAGCCGCCGTAGACCAGGAACGTGACGCCGTTGACGGCACTGAACCGTCCGGAGGCGAACGCCCCGAGCGGCAGCACGGGGTACGCCGCCCGCCGCTCGCGCAGCACGAACAGGGCGGCGCCGACCACGGCGACCGCCAGCCCGGCCGCCACGACGGCCCCGCCGCGCCGCGCCTCGATCAGTGCGAAGGTGAGCCCGGCCAGGGCCACGGCGCCGAGCAGGCCACCGGTCCAGTCGACGTCGGTGCCGTCGGAGCCCTCGTCGTGGGTCTCCGGCACGTGCCGGAGCGCGAGCCAGACCACCACCGCGGCGAGCGGCAGGTTGATCAGGAAGACCCAGCGCCACGACGCGACGTCGACGAGCCACCCGCCGAGCAGCGGCCCGATGGCCGTGGCGACGCCGCCCAGCCCCGACCACGCGCCGATCGCCCGCGCGCGGTCCTCGGAGCGGAACGTGACCTGCAGCATCGCCAGGCTGGCGGGGGTCAGCAGTGCCGCCCCCACGCCCTGGACGGCCCGGGCGGCGATCAGGGTCCCGACGTCCTGCGCCAGCCCGCAGGCCAGCGAGGCGACGGCGAACCACACCACGCCCACCACGAAGATGCGCCGCCGGCCGAAGCGGTCGCCCAGCGTGCCGCCGAGCAGGATGAACGACGCGAGCGTCAGCGCGTACGCCGACACCGTCCACTGCAGTGCCGAGAACTCCGCGTCCAGCGAGGCGCCGAGGGCCGGCAGGGCGACGTTGACGACGGTGGCGTCGATGCCGGCCAGGGCCGAGCCCATGATCGCGGCGACCAGCACCCACCGGCCGGCGGCCGTCGAGAGCGCCAGGTCGGGTGCGGTCGCCACCTACTGCTGGTGCACGTAGGAGTCGAGCTGGTCGCGCTCGAACTGCAGCTGCCCGATCTTGTGCTTGACCACGTCGCCGATCGAGATGATGCCGACGAGCGTGCCCCCGTCGCAGACCGGGACGTGGCGGAACCGCTTGGCCGTCATCCGGGCCATCACCTCGTCGAGGTCGTCGTCGGGCGTGCAGGTCTCGACCGACTGGGTCATGATCGCCGCGACGGTGTTGTTGACGACCGTGCCGTCGTGGTGCAGGTGGCGGACGACGTCGCGCTCGCTGACGATCCCGTCGACGCTGGTGCCGTCGCCACTGACGACGAGGGCGCCGATGTTGTGCTCGGCCAGCAGCGAGATCAGCTCCCGTACGCCGGCCTCGGGAGGGATGGTCACGATGTCGCGGTTGACCTTGGCCTCGAGGATCTCACCGATGTGCATGGGCGGGACGCTACTGCTGGGGCGGGCTCGTGTCACCAGGCTCGCGGGGCTCGCGGGCACGGTGGGCCCGTAGGTCGCTGACGCTGCCGGGGCCCGAGGTCGGCCAGTCGGGGTCGCCCTCGTGGTCGTCGGGCAGCCCGCCGACGAACGACAGGGCCGCCTCGTGCAGGTGGCCGTTGGACGCCAGGGCGTTGCCGCCCCAGGGGCCGTCGGTGCCGTCGAGGGCGGTGAACCGGCCACCGGCCTCGCGCACGATCACGTCGAGGGCGGCCATGTCGTAGACCTCGAGCTCCGGCTCGGCGGCGAGGTCGACCGCGCCCTCGGCCAGCAGCATGTAGGACCAGAAGTCGCCGAACCCGCGGGTGCGCCAACACCGCCGCATCAGCGACAGGACGTCGTCGAGCCGGCCCCGCTCCTCCCAGCCGCTGAGCGAGGAGTAGGCGAGGTGGGCGTCCTCGAGGCGGCGTACGTCGGAGACCTGCATGCGGGTGGCCTTGAGCAGCGAGCGGCCGGTCCAGGCGCCGTTGCCGCGCGAGGCCCACCAGCGCCGCTGCAGCTGGGGGGCCGAGACCACGCCGAGCACGACCTCGTCGTCGACGACGAGGGCGATCAGGGTGGCCCAGACCGGGACGCCGCGGACGAAGTTCTTGGTGCCGTCGATCGGGTCGACGACCCAGCGGCGCTGCGAGTTGCCGCTCGAGCCCTGCTCCTCACCCGTGATCGCGTCGCGGCTGCGCACCCGCGACAGCGTGCGCCGGATGCCCTCCTCGACCGCCTGGTCGGCGTCGGTGACGGGGGTCAGGTCGGGCTTGCTCATCACGTGCAGGTCCAGCGCCTTGAACCGGGCCGTCGTCAGCGCGTCGGCGTCGTCGGCCAGCACGTGCGCGAGGCGCAGGTCGTCGGTGAAGTCGGTGCGATCTGCGGCCACGGGCGACAGGCTACTGACCCCGAAGTGGTTTATCTTTCATCTATGGAGATCAACGGGCTTCCCCTGCACGCTCTCGCGGTCCACGCCGCGGTGGTCCTGACGCCGCTCGCCGCGCTCGCGGGCCTGCTCTACGCAGCGGTCCCGCGGTGGCGGGACTGGCTGCGCTGGCCGCTCGCGGCGGGGGCCGCCGCCGCGTTCGTCGCCATCTGGGTCGCCTACCTCTCCGGGGAGAGCGTCGCGGAGGCCAACGCCGGCAGCTATGAGTTCGAGGAGCTGCCGGCCCTGCTCGAGACCCACGAGGAGCGGGCCGGCATCCTGCGCTGGTCGGTCACCGCCTTCGCGCTGGTCGCCTTCGCCGCCGCCTGGTTCCACACCCGCACCGGCACCACCCGCATCGCGCTCGGGGTGGGTGTCGGCGTCCTGGGGGTGCTGACCCTCGTCTACACGGTGCTCACCGGCGAGGCCGGCGCCAGCATCGCCTGGTACGGCGTGGAGGGCTGAGCCGGCGGCTCAGTACTCGCTGACCGACCGGGCGGTGAGCAACCGCCGGAACGACGACACCCGGTCGGGGTCGGCCTCACCGCGCGCCAGGGCCACGTCGAGACCGCACTCCGGCTCGTCGTCGCCGTGGGTGCAGCCGCGGGGGCAGTCCTCGGTCATCTCGTCGAGGTCGGGGAAGGCGCCGATCAGGTCCTCGGGCCGCACGTGCGCGAGCCCGAACGACCGGATCCCGGGGGTGTCGATGATCCAGCCGCCCGCCACGCCGTCGTGGTCGGGCAGCGGGAGCAGGTAGGCCGAGGTCGAGGTGTGGCGGCCACGACCGGTGACGGCGTTGACGATGCCGACCTCGCGGAACGCGTCGGGCACCAGCCCGTTGACCAGCGTGGACTTGCCGACACCGCTCGACCCGACGAGCACGCTGGTGCGCCCGGCCAGGCGCTCGCGCACCTCGGTGAGGTCGCCGCCGCGCTCGGTGACCACCCACGGCACGCCGAGGGAGCGGTAGGTCACCAGCAGCTCGTCGGGGGACTTCAGGTCGGCCTTGGTCAGGCACAGCAGCGGCGTCATCCCGGAGTCGTACGCCGCGACGAGCGCGCGGTCCATCATCCGCGGCTGGGGCTCGGGGTCGGCCAGCGCGGTGACGATGACCAGCTGCTCGGCGTTGGCGACGATGACCCGCTCCACCGGGTCGTCGTCGTCGGCGGTGCGCCGCAGGGTCGTCGTCCGCTCGACGACCTCGACGACGCGGGCCAGCGTGCCGCCGTCGCCCGAGGTGTCGCCGACGACGCGCACCCGGTCGCCGACCACCACGCCCTTGCGGCCCAACGGGCGTGCCTTGACCGCCAGCACGGTGACGCCGTCGACCAGCAGGGTGAAGCGACCCCGGTCGACGGTGACGACGA
Source organism: Nocardioides sp. WJ219 (assembly GCF_058559815.1). Lineage (NCBI taxonomy): Bacteria > Bacillati > Actinomycetota > Actinomycetes > Propionibacteriales > Nocardioidaceae > Nocardioides > Nocardioides sp. WJ219. Next base: position 141,994 of record NZ_JBZUJV010000002.1, on the reverse strand, counting down.
CGCCGTCGACCGCGTCGTCGTACGACGGCCGCTCCTTGGTGCGCGGGCGGGTCCGGCGGCGGGGCCGCTCGTAGTGCTCGGGGTCGTGGTCGGAGTAGCGGCCGGACATCGGGGAGGGTGCCTCAGACCAGCGAGGACCAGAAGGCCGCGAAGTCGGGGAAGGTCTTGCTGGTGGTGGCGACGTCCTCGACGAGGACACCGTCGACCGCGGCACCGATGATCACGCCGGCGTGCGCCATCCGGTGGTCGGCGTAGGTGTGCCACACGCCGCCGCGCAGCGGGGCCGGGGTGATCGACAGCCCGTCGGGGTGCTCGGTGACCCCGGCGCCGAGGGCGCCGAGCTCGGTGGCCAGCGCCGTGATCCGGTCGGTCTCGTGGCCCCGGATGTGCGCGATCCCGCGCAGGTGGGACGGCCCCTCGGCCAGGGCGCACAGCGCAGCCACGGCGGGCGTGAGCTCGCCGACGTCGTGCAGGTCGAGGTCGACCCCCTGGAGCCGGTCGGGACCGGTGACCTGGAGGCCGTCGTCGGTGCGGGCGACCTCGCACCCCATCTGCGACAGGATCGAGCGCAGCTCGTCGCCTGGTTGCGTGGTGGCCTCGGGCCAGTCGCGCACGGTGACCCGCCCGCCGCTGACCGCCGCCAGCGCCAGGAACGGCGCCGCGTTGGACAGGTCGGGCTCGATCACGTGGTCGACCGCCTGCACCGGACCGGGCGCCACCGCCCAGCGGTTGGCCTCGCCGTCGTCGACCTCCACGCCGTGCTCGCGCAGCACGGCCACGGTCATCTCGATGTGGGGGAGCGAGGGCACCGGCTTGCCGTCGTGGCGCACGTCGACGCCACGGTCGAACCGCGCCCCGGCGAGCAGCAGTGCCGAGACGAACTGCGAGGAGGCCGAGGCGTCGATGACCACCGTGCCGCCCGGGACCGACCCGGTGCCGCGCACGGTGAACGGCAGCGCGCCCCGTCCGCCGTCGTCGACGTCGACCCCGAGCGCGGCCAGCGCCGCGAGGACCTCGCCGATGGGCCGCGAGCGCATGTGCGGGTCGCCGTCGAAGGCGACGGCGCCCGAGGACAGTCCGGCGATCGGCGGCACGAACCGCATCACGGTGCCGGCGAGGCCGCAGTCGACGTCGGCGTCGCGGTCGAACGTCCCCGGCGTGACGAGCCAGTCGGCACCGGACGTGTCGACCGTCGAGCCCAGCGCCGTCAGCGCCGAGGCCATCAGGAGGGTGTCGCGCGAGCGCAGGGCCCGGCGTACGACGGACGGGCCGTCGGAGATCGCGGCCAGGACCAGGGCCCGGTTGGCCAGCGACTTGCTCCCCGGCAGCGAGACGGTGACGTCGACGGGTTCACGCACACGGGGTGCGGGCCACGGGTCCGGCAAGTCAGCCGACCTTGGCCTTGGCGAGCTTGGCCTCGCGTCGGGCCGCACCGGCGAGGTGCTTGGCCTCGCGGCGGGCGTCCTTGGCGACGCGGCGGGCGCGCCACGCCACGCCGGGCTGGCCGTCGGTGTCACCGGCCACGACGATCAGCGAGCCGATCAGCGCGAGGTTCTTGAAGAACTGCTTGGTCTGGCTCGCCTTGGCCGCCGGGTCGGTCTCCGACCAGAACGCGTGGCCGGCGATCGTGGCCGGCACGAGCGAGCTGATGATCGCGGCGGCACCCAGGCGGGGTGCGCGGCCGGTGCCGAGGGCGAGTGCCCCGGCCACCTGCACGCCGGCGTTGAGGCGCACCAGGGTCTCGGTGTCCTCGGGCAGCGGCACCCCGGCCTTCTTGGCTGCCGGCACCACCTTGTCGGTCAGCTTGGCGGCGGACGGCGCCACCGCGGCGGGGTTCCGCAGGTTTCCCTGGGCCAGGTAGATGATCCCGACGGCGATCAGTGGGCGGGCGACGAGGCGGCTGAGGCTCATGGTCCCAACCTAGGTGATCCCCCGGGGCGCCTCGCCACCCCTACGATCGAGGCCATGTGCGGCAGGTACGCCTCGAGCAGGCAGCCCGACGACCTCGCGGAGGAATTCGACGTCGTCGACTCCCGTGTCGAGGCGGCGCTCGAGCCCGATTACAACGTCGCCCCCACCAAGGAGGTCTACGCCGTGGTGGAGCGGACACCGTCGGTCCGCGACGGCGACCCCGACGCGCCGCCCGCCGCCACGGACGACCCGGTGCGCCAGCTGCGGGTGCTGCGCTGGGGGCTGGTGCCCTCGTGGGCCAAGGACCCCGGCATCGGCAACCGGATGATCAACGCGCGCATGGAGACCGTGGCGGACAAGCCGGCGTTCCGGCGGGCCTTCGCCAAGCGGCGGTGCCTGCTGCCGGCTGACGGCTACTTCGAGTGGTACGAGACCGAGCAGCCCTCCGCCGTCGGACGGGCGAAGGGGAAGCCGCGCAAGCAGCCCTTCTTCATCCGGCCCGCCGACGGGGGAGTGCTGGCGATGGCGGGCCTCTACGAGATCTGGCGCGACCCCACCCGTGCCGACGACGACCCCGAGCGGTTCCGCTGGACCTGCACGGTGATCACCACCGACGCCGCCGACGACCTGGGCCGCATCCACGACCGGATGCCGCTGATGGTCGAGCCCGACCGCCGGGGCGCCTGGCTCGACCCGCGCACCGACCAGGACACCCTGCTCGACCTGCTGGTGCCCGCCGCCCCGGGCCGCCTCGAGGCCTACCCGGTCTCGCCGGCGGTCGGCAACGTGCGCAACAACGGGCCCGAGCTGGTCGAGCCGCTGCCGCTCGACGAGACCGGGAACGAACCCCGGGACGAGCCCCGGGACGAGCCGGGCGACGGCCAGGGGACCCTGCTGTGAGCCGCCACGAGCTGCTGGTCGACACCCCGCACGGCGAGGGCCTGCTGGTCACCGACCGGGCGCGGCGCCCGATCGCCACCGTGCTGCTCGGCCACGGTGCCGGCGCCGGTATCGACACCCCGGACCTCGAGGCGCTGGCCGCGGCGCTGCCGCGCAACGACGTCTCGGTGGTGCGGTTCGAACAGCCGTGGAAGCGCGCCGGCCGCAAGGTCGCCACCGCCCCGCCCACCCTCGACGAGGCGTTCATCGCCGGTGCCGACAAGCTGCGCACCCGCTCGCCGCTGGTCGTCGGCGGCCGGTCGGCGGGGGCCCGCTCGGCGGCGCGCACCGCCCGCAGGCTCGGTGCGGTGGGCTGCCTGGCGCTGGCGTTCCCGCTCCACCCCCCGGGCAAGCCGGAGAAGTCGCGTCTCCCCGAGCTGCGCGGCGCCCGGGTCCCGATCCTGGTGGTGCAGGGGGAGCGCGACACCATGGGCCTGCCGGAGTCGTTCCCACCCGACCTCGACCTGGTCGTCGTCCCCGGCGCCGACCACTCCTTCCGGGTGCCGAGGAAGGGTCCGGTCAGCCAGGACGAGGCGCTCGAGATCCTGGTCGAGTCGACCCTCGAGTGGATCGTGCGCGAGGTCGTCGGGAATCCCTCCCGGCCCTGAGGTGTTCTGTCCCACGTGATGGCAGTGATGGATCGTCCCACCGGCGACGTACGCTGGGACCTGATGACAGACCTATCCACCGAGCCCGAGGTCGTCGACCTCGAGACCGAGACCGACGCCGAGCGCTCGCTGCGCTTCGAGCGTGACGCCCTGCCCTTCCTCGACCAGCTCTACTCGGCGGCGATGCGGATGACCCGCAACCCCGCGGACGCCGAGGACCTGGTGCAGGAGACCTTCGCCAAGGCCTACTCGGCCTTCCACCAGTTCCGGCCGGGCACCAACCTCAAGGCGTGGCTCTACCGGATCCTGACCAACACCTTCATCAACAACTACCGCAAGAAGCAGCGCCAGCCGCAGCAGTCGATGTCCGAGGACGTCGAGGACTGGCAGCTCGCCCGCGCCGAGTCGCACAGCTCCTCGGGCCTGAAGTCGGCCGAGATGGAGGCGCTCGAGCACCTGCCCGACTCGCAGGTCAAGGACGCACTGCAGCGGCTCCCCGAGGAGTTCCGGCTCGCGGTCTACCTCGCCGACGTCGAGGGGTTCGCCTACAAGGAGATCGCCGAGATCATGGACACGCCCATCGGCACCGTGATGTCGCGACTGCACCGCGGGCGACGCCAGCTACGCGACATGCTGTCCGACTACGTGCGGGGCAACGACCTGCTCCCGGCTGCCACGGTGGAGGCGAAGTCCTGATGAGCCACGACCACGCCCACGCCGGGCCCACCGCCGACCAGGACTGTGCCGACTTCCTCGAGCGCATCGTCTACTTCCTCGACAACGAGCTCGACGACGCCGACTGCGACGCCGTCCGCGTGCACCTCGACTCGTGCAACCCGTGCCTGGTCAAGTACGACCTCCAGCGCACCGTGAAGTCGGTCGTCGCGCGGTCGTGCACCGAGGTGGCCCCGGCCGACCTCCGCGAGCGGGTCCGCATCCGCATCCGCGAGGTGCAGGTGCAGATCACCACCACCGAGGGCTGACCGGCACCGCCTTCGCCGCCCGATTTCCGCCTCGCCCCGCCTGCCTGAGAGACTGGGCCGATCTCGATCCCAGGAGGACACCATGGGCAAGACCGGACGCAAGCGCCGCGCGCGCCGCAAGAAGGGCGCCAACCACGGAAAGCGCCCCAACAGCTGAGCTGTTTCTCGACCCCCGGCCACCGGCCGGGGGTCGCGTTCGTTTTCCGGTCCGTCCTCCGCGCTACAGGCGCCCGAGGAACCGCTCGCGGTCGACGACGACCCGGGTGACCTCCCCGGAGCCGACGACCTTGCCGGCCGAGGTGCCGCCCACGTGCCGCGCCGCCACGGTGAAGCGGTGCAGCCGGCCGTCGGCGTACGCCGTGGAGGCCGTGACCTCGACCGCCTGGCCGACGGGCGAGGCGCCGAGGTGCTCGACGGCGATCCGGGTGCCGACCGACGTCGAGCCCGCCGGCAGGGTCGGCTCGAGGGCGGCGCAGGTGGCAGCCTCGAACCAGGCCAGCAACCGGGGCGTGCCGAGCACCGGGAGCGTCCCGGAGCCGACCGCGGCGGCGGTGTCGTCGTCGGTCACGGTGAAGGACACGGTGGCGGTGAGCTCGTCCACTCAGGACTCCAGACGGTAGGCCAGCAGGTCGACGTGGGGGTTCGGCGACCAGTCGCGCTCGGGCAGGCGCACGAAGCCGAGCCTCTCGTAGAGACGGTGCGCGCTCGTCATCGTGGTGCTGCTCGACAGCACGACCGCCGCGAGGCCACGACGGCGTAGCTCCTCGACCACCCAGACCGACAGGGCGCGGCCGTGGCCCCGGCCGTGGTGGGCGGGGTCGACGGCCAGCATCCGGAACTCGCCCTCCTCGTCGGTGGCGATCTCGCGCCACGACGACCCGGGCGGGCACAGGGTCACCGTGCCGACGACGGTCCCGTCGTCGTCGAGCGCCACCCACACCTCGGCCTCGCGGTCGCGCCGCTCGAGGTCGACCAGCTGGTCGGCGTAGTCGGCCTCCTCGGCGACGTGGTCGGCGTAGGCGGCGAGCAGGACCCGCCGTACCTGCGCGTGGTCGCCGGGCTCGAGGCGTCGTACGTGCATCAGATGCCGAAGGTCGACCGCGGGTAGGCCGCGTCGACGTCGGTGATCACGTTGACCAGGTAGGGCACCCCCGAGGCGAAGGCCCGGTCGATCGCGGCGCCGATCTGGCGGGGGTCGGTCACGGTCTCGCCGGCGCCGCCGAGGGCCTTGACCACCCCGTCGTACGCCGTGCGGGGGGCGAGGTCGGCCGCGACGTCGTAGCCGTAGAGCATCTGCATCGGGCCCTTCTCCAGGCCCCAGGCGGAGTTGTTGCCCATCACCATCACCACCGGCAGGTCGTGGCGCACCAGCGTGTCGACGTCCATCAGCGAGAAGCCGGCGGCGCCGTCGCCGAGCAGCAGCACGACCTGCGACGACGGGCGGGCGATCCGGGCCGCCATCGCCGCGCCGAGGCCGGCCCCGAGGCAGCCGTAGGGGCCCGGGTCGAGCCAGCCCCCGGGGCGCTTGGGCTCGACGTACTTGCCGGCGAAGCTGACGAAGTCGCCGCCGTCGCCGATCACGACGGCGTCGTCGGCCAGCCGCGGCACCAGCTCGCCGTAGATCCGGGCGGGGTGGATGGGGTCGGCCTCGGCGCCGAGCAGCGCGCGGTCGCGCTCGACCGCGGCGGCGACCGTCTCCTGCAGGGAGGTCACCCAGGCGCGCCAGTCGGGCTTGGCGCCACGCTCGAGCGCGGCGAGGAGGCCGTCGAAGAACGACGTGAGGTCACCCGAGACCGACTCGGCTAGCGCGGCGTGCTGCGAGACCTGGCCGGGGCTGTCGGCGACGTGGACGACGCGGGCGTCGCCGAAGACGCCGTAGCCGAGCCGGAAGTCGAGCGGGGTGCCGACGACGACCACGAGGTCGGGCTCCTTGAGCGCCTGGCTGCGCGCCTTGGTCACCAGGAGCGGGTGCCCGCCGGGGACGACGCCGCGGCCCATCCCGTTGGTGATCGCCGGGACGCCGGCCGCCTCGACGAACCGCATCGCGGCCACCTCGGCTCGATCGGCCCACACGTCGGTGCCGAGGACCAGCACCGGGCGCGCGGCCGCGGCGAGCAGCCCGGCCACCCGGTCGACCGCGTCGGTGTCGGGCTCGGCGCCGCGGGTGCGCTCGCCGCTCGGCGCGGGGCCGGAGGAGCTGGCGAAGAACTCGTCCATCGGCACGTCGACGAAGACCGGCCCGCGGTGCGACGAGCCGGCCAGCCGGAACGCCTCGTCCATCCCGCCGAGCACGTCGCCGGCGGTCGGCAGGGTCGCGGCGTGCTTGGAGACCGACGCCACGATCGGGGGCTGGTCGAGCTCCTGCAGGCTGCCGCTGCCCCAGCGGTTCTGCGGCGCCCGGCCGCCCACCACGACCATCGGGGAGCCGGCGAACTGCGCCTGCGCGATCGCACTGACGCCGTTGGTCACGCCCGGGCCCGCGGTGAGCACCGCCAGCCCCGGCACCCGGGTCAGCTTGCCGGTGGCCTCGGCCGCGAACGCCGCGGTCTGCTCGTGCCGCACGTCGAGGAGCCGCACCGGAGGTCCCTGGCCCTCCTGCTGGGTCCGCACCGCGCCGTCGTACATCGGGAAGACGTGGGCGCCGGACAGGGTGAACATCGTCTCGACACCGTGCGCGCGGGCAGCGGCGACCGCCAGCTCCCCCGCGTGCCCGGTGATCTGCTCGGGGCTCTCGTCGGTCATGCCCGCACGCTATCGACCCGTCGCAACGATGCGACGGGTCACCGCGAGATCGACGCTGACCCGTCGCAACGATGCGACGGGTCACCGCGAGATCGACGCTGACCCGTCGCAACGATGCGACGGGTCACCGCGAGATCGACGCTGACCCGTCGTACATGTACGACGGGTCAGCGCGGGAGGTCAGCGCGACGGGTCCGGGCGGGGTCAGACGGAGAAGGCCTCGTTGGTCTCGCGCAGGACGCCGACGAGCACGAGCATCAGGTCGGCGCGCACGGTCGGGGGGCGGCTGCCGAGGGCGAGGCGGAGGTAGAGGGAGCGGAGGAAGGCCTGGGCGTTGCCGGTCGTGACGTAGGGGTCGGAGCCGCGCGCGCGGGCGTGCGGGGAGGCGCCGCCGGCGATCCGGTTGACCCACGGCTCGAGCACCGTGAGCGGCACCGTGCCGCGGCGGAGCACCGCCATCGTGGTGCCGACGAGCCGGTCGGCCTCGCCGTGGGTGAACGGCTGGTCGACGGGCAGCAGCAGCCGGTCGGCGACGACGTCGAGCACGACGGTCAGCTCGGCGCGTCCGAGGTGGGGGGAGCGGGACAGCGCGCCGAGGGCGTCGGCGCCGTGCGCGACCGCGTGCGCCCAGCCCTTGCCGTCGACCCAGCCGCGCAGGTCCTGCTCGCGCAGCAGCCACGTGGCGATCGCGTCGCCCCACTGCAGCACCTTGCCGCCGAGCACGAGCGGCCGGCTGTTGTCGCGCTCGATGCACTCGGCGACCACGAGGGCCGAGAACGCGCGCCGGAACACGCTGTCGGTGTCGCGCTCACCCAGCCCGGCGCCGAGCCCGGCGACCATGCCGTCGCCCAGGCCGGGGAGCAGGTCGTCGTAGACCCCGCGGGCGATCCAGGTCGCCAACGTGGGGTACGCCGTCCCGTCCCGCAGGACGGGGTCGACGTCACCGAGCATCACCGTCAGCTCCTCGGTGAGGTCGCTCAACGAGAGGTGCTCCGGGACCCGGAAGTCATCGTCGTGCACCTGCTTCCAGTTCACCCGAGACACCGGCGCATTGTTTCAGACAAACTCGGCACCACCCAGTCGGGTGGGTCCGATCCGGAGGGTTCCGGTCCGGACGGGGGCCTATCCTCGGTCGGTGCCGTCCTTCGCCGAGATCGTCCGCACGCGCACCGATCTCGACGCCGACGACGTCGCCTGGCTGCAGCTCCTGCAGGCCGACTGGCAGATCATCGCCGACCTCTCCTTCGCCGACCTGGTGCTGTGGCTGCCCGACCGGGCGGGGACGGGATTCTGGGCGGCCGGGCAGATGCGGCCGACGACCGGCCCCACGGCGTACGTCGACGACCTGGTGGGCCAGTTCGTCGAGCGCGGACGCCGGCCGCTGCTGGAGGCGGCGTACGACCAGGGCCGCACGGCGCGCGAGGGCGACCCCGAGTGGCGCGACGAGGTGCCGGTGCGCATGGAGTCGATCCCGGTGGTGCGGGCGGGCCGGGTGATCGGGGTGATCGGCCGGCACACGAACCTGCTCGGGGTGCGCACCCCCAGCCGCCTCGAGCTGTCCTACCTGCAGGCCGCGACCGACCTGACCCAGATGATCGCCTCCGGGCACTTCCCGGCCACCGGGCAGCGCAGCGACCACGCCGACTCCCCGCGGGTGGGCGACGGGTTCGTCCGCGTCGACGACGCCGGCCGGGTCGCCTACGCCAGCCCCAACGCCCAGTCGGTCTTCCGCCGGCTCGGGCTGTCCGGCGACCTCGCCGGCCAGTCGGTCGCGGAGGTGGTGCGCGACCTGGTGCCGCCGCGGCGGCGTCCCGACGAGGAGACGCTCAGCGCGGTGCTCGGCGGTCGCGCCCACCGGGACGTCGAGATCGGCACCGACGAGGTCTCGCTGATCGTGCGATCGATCCCGTTGCGGCCCGAGGGCACGCACATCGGCGCGCTGGTGCTGGTGCGCGACGTGACCGACCTGCGGCGGCGCGACCGCGAGCTGGTGACCAAGGACGCGACCATCCGCGAGATCCACCACCGGGTCAAGAACAACCTGCAGACCGTCGCCGCCCTGCTGCGGCTGCAGGCGCGCCGGATCGACAACGAGACCGCCAAGCTCGCGCTCGAGGAGGCCGTGCGCCGGGTCGGCACGATCGCGATCGTGCACGAGACGCTGAGCCAGGCGGTCGAGGAGACGGTGGAGTTCGACGAGATCGCCGACCGCCTCGGCACGATGGTCGCCGAGGTGAGCGCGCTGACCGGACGGGTCCGGGTCAGCCGCGAGGGGAGCTTCGGAGTGCTGCCCTCCGAGGCGGCCAACGCCCTGGCCATGGTGCTGACCGAGCTCCTCCAGAACGCCGTCGAGCACGGCTACGACGACGCCGACGTCGCCGCGCAGGCCACGATCGTGGTCGGGGTCGACCGGGTCGCGGGCCGGATGCACGTCGTCGTCGACGACGACGGTCGCGGCCTGCCGCCGGGCTTCAGCCTCGACGGGTCGACCAACCTGGGCCTGTCGATCGTGCGCACGCTGGTGGAGTCGGAGCTCGGTGGCCAGCTGGAGGTGCGGGCCCGGCCCGACGGCGGCACCCGGGTCGCGATCGACGTGCCGGAGCTCGCGTGAGGGGTCCTCGGGAAACCGGGGACTAGGCGGTGCGCACCCGGGCGCGGGCGTTGCGACGCTTCAGGGCCCGGCGCTCGTCCTCGCTCAAGCCACCCCAGACGCCGTGGTCCTGTCCCGCCTCCAGCGCCCATGCGAGACACTGCTCGCGGACGTCACAACGTCGGCAGACCTGCTTGGCCTCCTCGATCTGGAGGATGGCGGGGCCGGTGTTGCCGATCGGGAAGAACAGCTCCGGGTCCTCGTCGAGGCAGGCGGAACGGTGGCGCCAATCCATGGCAGGTGGATCCTTCTAGGTAGAGACGTGCAGGCAGGGATGCTCAGGCCTGCGGGCGCGCGGACAATCCCGTGTGTGAAGGATTTCACGAGCGCTCGACCACTGTCGCAACTATCGGTGCCCGGATCAAGTGTTTCCACCGGTTCGTTGGGTCACAGAGACGATCGTGGGCTGCGTACGCTCGGCCCGTGACCGATCCGGCGACGTCCACGCCCACCTCCCCGGCCGCCCCGCTGCCGCTCCTCGTCGCCGCCGTCCTGGTGGCCCTGCAGGGGGTCGGCCTGGTCGTGCTGGCGGTCGTCGGGCTGCTCGACGTCGTCCCGTCGCGGCTCGAGGTCGGCGTGTCGGTCGGGGTCTTCTTCGGCGCCTACGGCGTCGCGCTCCTGGCCTGCGCCTGGGCGCTGACCCGTCGGCGTCCCTGGGCGCGGGGGCCGGTGATGATCACCCAGCTGATCCAGCTCGGCATCGCCTGGAACGCCCGCGACAACGCCCTGCTGGCTCTCGCGCTCGCCGTCAGCGCCCTCGTCGCGCTGGCCGCGATGATCCATCCGGCCACGCTCGAGGCGCTGCTCGGCGACCCCGACGACGGGTCCTGACGGGCGCCCGGTCGGCGTCGCGCCGGGCCGGGCCGCGCGGGGTCAGTGCCCGTCGGGGGCCTCGAGCGAGGCCCGCAGCTCCTCGAGGGTCCGGGTGAGCAGCCGGGAGACGTGCATCTGGGAGACGCCGATCTCCTCGGCGATCTGCGACTGGGTCATGTTCTTGAAGAACCGCAGCAGCAGGATCCGCTTCTCCCGCGCCGGCAGCTTCTCCAGCAGGGGCTTGATCGACTCGCGGATCTCGACGTGCTCGAGCCCCTCGTCGTCGATCCCGATGGCGTCGAGCATGCTCGAGGAGCCGTCCTCGGTGCTGTCGGTGGCGTCGAGCGAGAGCGTCGAGTAGGCGTTGCTCGACTCGATGCCCTCGACGATCTCCTCGACCGTGCAGCCGATCGACTCGGCCAGCTCGCGCGGGGTGGGGGAGCGGCCCAGGCTCTGGGTGAGCTCGGCGGTCGCCGCGCCGATCTGCATGCGCAGCTCCTGGAGCCGCCGCGGCACCCGGATCGCCCAGCCCTTGTCGCGGAAGTAGCGCTTGATCTCGCCGATGATCGTCGGGGTGGCGTAGGTCGAGAACTCGACGCCGCGGTCGGTGTCGAAGCGGTCGATCGACTTGATCAGCCCGATCGTGCCCACCTGCACCAGGTCCTCGAACGGCTCGCCACGGTTGCGGAAGCGGCGTGCGCAGTGCTCCACCAGCGGGAGGTGCAGGTGGACGAGGGAGTCGCGGGCGTGGGAGCGGGTCGCGTCGGAGCCCAGGTCGTCACGCATCACGACGAACAGCTCGGCGCTGCGTTGTCGGGTGAGCTCGACGCGGGTCCGGCGGGCGTCGTCCGCCGGGTCGGGCTCGCGAACGTCGTCGCGAGGCGGGGTCGGTTCCATGGTCAGCTGCCGGCTCCGGCAGCCGAGGACACCATGGTCATCACGATCGCGAACCGGCCCCCGGCGCTCTCGATGTCGGCCGAGGAGGCCAGCGTCGCCAGCACCTGCCAGGCGAAGCTGTCGAGGTCGGGGACGGGGTTGCCGGCGGCCTGGACGGCGATCGAGATCGTCATCCGGCCGGGCGCGAGGTAGAACGCAGCCGTCAGGTCGCCGCCGTCGTCGGCGTGGTCGAGCACCATCGCGTTGGCCTCGCCGACCGCGATCCGCAGGTCCTCGATGTCGTCGATGGTGAAGTCCAGGCGCGCGGCCAGGCCGGCGGTCGTCGTCCGCAGCACCGACGCGTAGGCACTGTCGGCCGGCAGCCGGAGCTCGACGTCGGCGCGACCGTCGGGGGCCACGGGCTGGTCGACGGGCTGGGACGTCACTGGCATGTCCATGTCCTTCGTTGACGGTGCTCGGCGTTGCGACCCTACTGCCACCCCTGCTCGTGCTCGGGCCGTACCCGAGCACCGCGCCGGCAAACACCGGTGGACCACATTGCTATTTGAGAATGAATCTCATTATGATCCAAGCTCCGTCGTCCTCTCTCGAAAGTCGTCCATGACCATCCAGCTCAACAGGGCCGTCCTGGCTCCCGTCCTCGCCCTCGCCCTGCCGGTGACGCTGATCGCGGCGTCCGGCTCGCCCGCCGCGGCGGCCGAACCCCGTCCGTTCGTCCTCACCTCGGGACACATCGATCTCTTCGACGTCACCTACGACCAGCCGTCCGGCGGCCTGGCGCTGCGGGTCGGCGACGACACCGGCCTCCACGGCTCGGGCAAGGTGTTCCGCGACCCCGCGGACGTCACCATCGCCGTCGACGCCGACGAGGCGGCGTTCGAGCTGCCCGAGGGGCTCCTGGCGTCCTACGACTTCCTCGGCGAGACCGGCGACACCGTCTACGTCCTGCCGTTCAGCCAGGACCAGGCACTGCCGTGGCCCGGGTGGAGCACCGAGCGCCTGGTCGCGAGCCTCCCCGCCGGCACCACGCTGCCGGCGTCGGGCCAGCCCGTGCGGCTCGCGGTGGAGGTGGAGGGGCCCGGTGAGGTGCACTCCTACATGCAGAGCCCCTTCGGCGAGCCGACCAACCACCACGTCGACTCCAGCGACGGCGGTCCCGACACGATCCCGGTCAGCCGCAGCGCCCACGTGCACACCGAGTGGGCGTTCACCGAGGTCGGCACCTACACGCTGACGGTCACCCCGACCGCGCAGACCACCGAGGGTCCGGTCCTGACCGGGCCGGCGGCGGAGTACCGGATCCAGGTCGGCGAGGAGGCGGCGGACCTCGGCCTGGAGGTCACGCCCAACCGGCCGGGCGCGACGTACCTCTACGGCCAGGGCATCACGCTGAGCGCGGCCCCGACCGCCCCCACCGACCTCGACCACTACCACTGGTTCATCAAGAAGCCGGGGGACGCCGACTACGCCATCAGCAACCGGTCGGGCACCGCCGAGCTCAAGCTGCCGACGTCGCTGGTCTGGGACGGCGCGCAGGTCTACGCCAGCCTGTACGGCGCCGACCACCAGGTCGTCGCGTCGTCGGAGCCGATCACGCTCGACGTCTCCCAGCTCGACCAGATCACCACGCTCGGCGCGAGCGCCGACCAGGCCACCCACCGGGTCGGCGACGTGGCCCGGTTCACCTCCACCCAGCAGCCGGTCACCGACCAGGCGCACTACCACTGGTACCTGCGCAAGACCGGCGAGGAGTTCTACACCTACATCCCCGGCAGCGACGCGGCCGACGCCGAGCTGCCGATCGCGGCCGACATGGACGGCGCCACCGTGGTGGCCCGCCTGTTCGACCACGACCACGCCGTGGTGGCCGAGTCGGCCCCGATCACCCTCGACGTCGTCGAGGGCGCCGCGGTGGGGACGACGACGTCGGTGGCGCTGAGCAGCGCCACCAGCTCGTACGGCGCGCGCCGGGCCGTCGTCGCCGACGTCCGCGTGGCCGCCGGTACGGCGCCCGGCGCGGGTTCGGTGCGGCTCACGGTCGGCGGTGAGCCGGTCGGTGCCTCGGTCGCCCTCTCGCCCCAGGGCGCGGCGCCGATCACCCTGCCGCGCACCCTCCCGGTGGGCCGGCAGTCGGTCGCCGCGACGTTCGTCCCGCAGGACGCCGGGGCCCAGCGTGCCTCGACCGCGGCGGCGCACGCGCTCACGGTCCGCAAGGCCGCGACCACCACGTCGGCCCGCGCCACCGCCGCTCGCCGCCCGGTCGTGCGGATCCAGGTCCGCTCCGACCTCGCCCCGCGGGGCACGGTCGTGGTCGCGCGCGGCTCGAAGGTGCTCGGTAGGGCCCGGGTCGCCGGCACGCCGGCCCAGCTGCGGCTGCCCCGCCTCGCACCCGGCCGCCACGCCCTGACGGTCCGCTACCTGGGCAACGCGTCGTTCCGCTCCAGCACCGACCGCCTCGCGGTGCAGGTCGCCCGCCGCTGAGCGACCGCGACACCCGACGGGCCCCGGCATCCGCCGGGGCCCGTTGTCGTCGTGGCCGGGGTGATGTCAGGACGTCGTACGACGACGCTGGTCGAGCCGGGCGAGCGGCAGCGAGCCCGAGTCGAGACCCGGTGAGGGAAGGCATCCTGCGGGGGTCTCGACTCGCGGAGACTTCGTCCCCGCGGCTCGACCACCGTCGGTGATCGACCGTCGTACGACGGCCACTCACGCTGGTCGAGCCGGGCGAGCGCCCGACCCCGAGTCGAGACCCGGCGAGGGAAGGCACCCTGCGGGGGTCTCGACTCGCGGAGACGTCGTCCCCGCGGCTCGACCACCGTCGCCGTGCGACGTCGTACGACGGGTGGTCCTCAGCCGGCGGAGTCGTACGACGGGGTACGGCGCCAGCGGGCGAGCTGGCCGTGGCGGGGGGCGCCGAGCCAGGCGAGGAGGAAGAGCGAGGTCAGGACCAGGACGACGGTGCCGCCGACCGGGAGGTCCCACGACCAGGAGACGTAGAGGCCGACGAGGGCCGAGACGCTGCCGAGCAGGGGGGCGAGCACCATCATCACGCCGAGGCGGTCGGTCAGCAGCCGGGCCGTGGCCGCGGGGGTGACGAGCAGGGCGAGGACCAGGATGTTGCCGATCGTCTGGACGGAGATGACCACGGCCAGGGTCACCAGCACGTAGAGCGCCAGGTCGAGCCAGAAGACCCGGAGGCCGAGGGCGCGGGCCATCTCGCGGTCGAGGGTGACGGCGACCAGCTGCTGGTGGAGCAGCACCGCCGCGCCCAGGACCAGCAGGCCGGTGACGCCGACGACGGCGAGGTCGCGGTCGGGGATGCCGGTCAGCGAGCCGAAGAGGAACTGCTGCAGCGAGCCGGCGTAGCCGGGGGCCTGGGAGATCACGACGAGGCCGAGCGCGAACGCGCCGACGAAGAAGACCCCGATCACCGAGTCCTCCTTGAGTCGCCGGCCCTGGGAGAAGACCGCGATCAGGACGGCGGTCACGACGCCGGCGACGGTGCCGCCGAGGATCAGGTTGCCCGAGACGACGAAGGCCACCGCCAGGCCGGGGAAGACCGCGTGGGCCACGGCGTCGCCGATGAAGGCCATGCCGCGCAGGACGACGTAGCACCCCACCACGCCGCAGACGATCGCGGCCATCACCGCGACGCCCAGGGCCTTGGGCAGGAAGCGCAGGTCGGGGTTGAGCAGGTCGGCGAGGAAGTCGGACAGCGGCATCAGCGTGGCTCCAGGATCCGCAGCAGGGGGTTGTTCTCGCTGACCCCGAAGGTCTCGGTCCACAGGGCCGGGTCCTGCAGCTGCGAGGCCGGCCCGTCGGCGACGATGCGGCGGTTGAGCAGCGCGACGCGGTCGCAGGAGTACAGCGCGGAGACGATGTCGTGGGTGGTCATCAGGACGCCGCGGCCGTCGCGGGCCAGGGACGTGAAGAGCTCGAGGAGGATCTCCTGGGTGGGCATGTCGAGCCCGGAGAACGGCTCGTCGAGCAGCAGCACCGTGGGGTCGAGGGCCAGGGCGCGGGCCACCAGCACCCGCTGCCGCTGGCCGCCCGAGAGCTCCCCGACGGTGCGCGCGCGCAGGTCGCCCATCCGGACCAGGTCGAGGGCCCGGCCCACGGCCCGCCACTCCGGCACGCCCGGACGACGCAGCAGACCGAGCCGGCCGGTCAGGCCGGAGGCGACGACCTGCTCGACGCTGATCGGGAAGTCCCACGCGAACTCGTGGCGCTGCGGCACGTAGCCGATCCCGGCACTGCGGCGGCGGACGGGGACGCCCTCCACCCGCACGGTGCCCGCCCGCGGGCGCAGCAGCCCCAGGACGCCGCGCAGCAGCGTCGTCTTGCCCGCACCGTTGGGCCCGATCAGCCCGACCAGCTCGCCGCGGTCGACGACCAGGTCGATGCCGTCGAGCACCGGGCGGCCGCCCAGGTCGACCACCAGCCCGGCGACCTCGAGCGCGCGGCTCACGGCTGGTCCAGGGCACGACGACGGGCCGAGCGGCCGCGCAGCACCAGGGCGACCGCGACCGCCGCGAGCAGCAGCGCGGCACCTCCGACGGCCAGGGCGACCGGTGCCAGGGAGTCGTCGTCGGCCGACTCCGTGGCGGCCTCCTCGTCCGCCTCCCCGGCGGGGGAGGGCACGGTCTGCGACGGCGCGGTCGCCGCGGGTTGCGCGGAGAACGCGTCGTCGGCCGAGGTCGCGTCGCCGACGGCGACCCGCAGGGTGCCGGTGGCCGCCTGCTCGGACCCGTCGACGAGCTGGGCCGACGCCTCGATCGAGACCAGGTAGACCCCGGGCTCGGTGAAGACCCAGTTGGCGTGGGTGTGGGTGTTGACGTCGACGAAGAGCGGCTGCTCCTCGGGGACCGTGGAGTCCCACAGCACGTCGGGCGCGCCGAAGCCGCCGTCCTGGAGGTAGACGACGAGGTCGCCCGGTCCGTCGACGCCGGTCAGGCTGAGGGTGACCCCGCGGTCGACCGAGGCCATCACCTCGGGGTCCTGGGTGTTCCAGCCGATCCACACGATGTCGTCGGACTGGGTCTGCGGCACCACGTGCACCGGCTCACCCGCCGGGACGCCGAGGAACTCGTACGCCGGGTCGTCCGGCACCTGCTGCAGCGCGACGTCGCCGACGGCGAAGACGGTGCGGTCGAGCTCGCGCCACACCGAGCCGCCGGCCCCGTCGGCCCCGGTGTCGTCGTGGACCATCAGCTCCCACTCGCCGTCGGCGAAGCGCGGCCCGAGGTCGACGTGCCCGCGGTCGCGGACGACGTCGTCGGTGGCGACGTCCTGGTCGCCCTCGATGCGCTGGTCGAGGCCGGGGTCGTCGGTCGGCGTCGCCTGCGCCGGGGGGCAGGCGAGCGCGGCCAGGGTCAGGCTCAGGGTCGCCAGGGCGAGCCGGGGACGGGACATGGGTCGTGCTCCTTCAGGAGAGGCAGTCGTGGAGCGACGCGGCGTTGAACCGCATCATCTGGACGTAGCTGGTGACCTCGTCGTCGAGCGTGTCGCCGTAGATGGGACACACCTCGACGCCCTCCTCCTCGGCCACCTGGGCGAGGGTGCCGGAGCGAGCCGCCAGGTTGGGCTCGAGGAAGACCGCCGGCACGTCGAGGTTGCGGATGGTCTCGGTCAGCTTGCGACGGTCGGCCAGCGACGGCTCGACCGCGGGGTTGGGGGTCACGAAGCCGGCGATCCGCAGGTCGTAGGCGTGCGCCAGGTAGGCGAAGGCGTCGTGGGTCGTCACCAGGTAGCGGCGGGAGGCCGGGATGGAGGCGATGGTCTCGGCGAGGTGCTCGTCGAGCGCCTCGAGCTCGGTGAGGTAGTCCGCGGCGCGGTCGCGGTAGTCGCGAGCGTGCTCGGGATCGGCGCCGGCGAGGGTGTCCCGGATCAGCTCGACGTAGGCCTGGGCGTTGCCGACGTCCTGCCACAGGTGCGGGTCGATCTCGCCGTGCACGTGCTTGCCCAGCACCGCCTGTGGCAGCTGGTGGATGGCGGTGCCGGGGGTGCCGAGGAACCCCAGTCGCCGGTCGTCGGGCACCTCGGCGAGTGCCTTGGCCGGTACGTCGACGACGACGTCCTCGGCGGCCAGCTCCTCCTGCGTGAGCTCGCCGCCGCCCTCGGGGTCGTAGCGGATGCCGACCTCGCCGGTGTCGAGGTCGGCGGTGAGGTCGGCGTGGCCCTGGTCGAGCACCCGGGCGCCGGGGACGACGTCCTCGGGCGGCACGCCCACGGCGAAGGTGAACGTCGACTCGCCGAGCGGGACCGAGGCCGACTGCTCGTCGGGCTGCAGGCGGGCGGCGAGGGTGAGGGTGTAGACCCCCGGCTCGGTGAAGGCCCACGACATGTGGGTGTGGGCGTCGACCGGCAGGGTCGCGGTGTCGTCGCGGTAGCCGTCGGCGTCGTCGAAGCCGTCGGAGGAGTCGAAGTAGACCTCGGGGTCGCCGAAGCTGCCGGTGAGGTAGCCGACCAGGTCACCGGGGCCGGTCGCCGCCGTGGCGCTGACCAGGACGTCGGAGGCGCGGGTGGCGTCGTACGCCGCGCCGTCGCCCTCGGCGCGCAGGCCCAGCCAGATCGTGTCGAGGTTGACGTTCTCGACCAGCGGGATGATCTCGGCGGCGTACTTCACCGCGTCCTCGGCGAGCGAGATGTTGACGGCCTCGGCGGGCAGGTTGGCATCGAGCGCCTTGATGATGGTGTGCTCCTCGAGCAGCAGGTAGTTGCTGAAGGCGACGTCGGCGTAGACCACGTCGCGCACCCGGCGCAGGCTGGGCTCGTAGCTGTGCGGGTCGGCGCCCTCGGGCACCAGGGACGTCACGTTGACGTCGTCGCCACCGACCCGGGCGACCAGGTCGGCGATCAGGGCGGTGGTGGTGACGACCTGCAGGCGCGGGTCGTCGTCGGACAGGGTGGGCGGGGTGGCGCACCCGGCCGCCACGAGCACCGCCGCACCCAGGACGGCCAGCAGGGCCCTAGGCGGCACGGCGCAGCCACCTCGGCGCGACGGGTCGGCGGCCGCGCAGCACGAGCCCGCCGAGGAACAGCAGGGTCAGGCCGAGCGGCAGGAGCCGGTCGACCGTGCTGTCCAGCCCGGTGCCGGGCAGGGTGCAGGTCCTCTCGACCGTGGGCGCTGGCGCCGCTGGCGGGGCGGGGGCCGCGGGCGCCAGGACCGGCGCGGTGGTCGCGACGCTCGTCGTCCGTGCGGTCGCGACGCTCGGGACGACGCGCCGGGAGGAGGCCTCGTCCCCGACGAGGAAGGTGAGCGTGGCGGTCGCGGACACCGCCGTGCCGGCGTCCAGCGTGCCGCTCTGGGTGAGGGTGACCCGGTAGGCCCCGGGGGCGGTGAAGGCCCAGCTGCCGTGGGCGTGCACGTTGAGCGGCACGGAGAACGACGACGGGAACCCCGCCACCGACCCGAACACCTTCTCGCCGACACCACCGAACGAGTCGGTGAGGTAGACCGCCAGGTCGCCCGGTCCGTCGACGGAGTCGAGCCGGAAGCGGACGTGTCCGCTCACCTGCTCGCGCACCGCCGGGTCCTGGGTGTTCCAGCCCAGCCACGGGATGCCGTCGACCTGGGTCTGCGGCATCAGCCACACCTGGTCGCCGGGGCTGCCGAGGAAGGCGTGGTCGGTGCCGGCCGGCACCTCCTGGACCGCGGAGGCACCCAGGACGAACGCGAACCCGGCGGGGTCCTCCCACGACGGCGGCTGGCTGCGGTCGTCCTTGACCCGGGCCACCAGGGCCCCGTCGACGAGCTGCGAGCCGAAGTCGAAGTGCCCGGTGGTGATGCGCTCCCGGGTGGCCGGCGGGGTCGTGGTGCCGCGCCCGGTGCCGGCGTCCCCGCCCGAGCCGGAGCCGGAGCCGCCGGCGTCGCTCGTCGGGACGCAGGCCGGCGCGTGCGCCGGTGCGCCGGGCAGCCCGGTCCCGGCCGGCCCGTCGCCGTCGGCCGCCTCGCCCGTCCCGGTCCCGGTGCCGGGGCGGTCGCCGGCCGGGTCGGGCAGGTCGGTGCCGTCGGGACCATCAGGACCGTCGGGACCATCAGGACCGTCGGGCCCGGGCGCCGGCGTCGGGTCCGGGTCGCTGCCGTCGGCGCAGGGGCCGACCTGGACGAAGAGGGTGTCGGTGCTCGAGACCCGTCGGCCCCCGTCGAGCGTGGCCAGGTGGGTGGTGGTGATCCGGTAGGACCCGGGCTCGGTGAAGGTGAGGTTGCCGTGCACGTGGGTGCCGGGAGCGATCGTGGTGCGGTCGGGCCACCCCGCGGTCCGACCGAGGACCTTGGTGAGCGCGCCGAACGACCCGGTCTGGTAGACGAACACCTCACCCGGCCCGTCGACGTCGTCGAGGCGCCACGTGGTCGGCCCGGCGATCCCCGAGACCGCGCTGGGGTGCTGGGTGTTCCACCCCAGCCACGGCACGCCGTCCTGCTGGGTCTGCCCGATGTTCCAGACCGGGTCGCCGCTCTGCCCGAGGAACGAGTACGCCGCTCCGGCGGGCACGGTGCTGCGGGCGGCGTCGCCGAGGGCGAGCAGCACTGAGTCGGGACGCCGCCAGGTCGGTGGGGTCGTGCGGTCGTCCTTGAGCCGCGACACCAGGGTCCCGGCCCGGACCTGCACCCCGTAGTCGAGGTGGCCGTCGGACACGGTCTCCGCCGAGGGGGACAGGCCGGGGACGACGCAGCCCGCGCGCTGGGCCGTGGGGCCGCGCCGCACCGGGTGCCGGGTGGGGGGCTGCTCGGGGAGGACGGGTGCCGGCGGCGCGACCGGCGCGACCGGCGCCGCCGGCGGCTCCGGCACGGGAGCCGGGGCGGGCGGGGTCGTGGGTCGTGGGGCGGTGACCCGGACCAGGTGCGTGGTCGCCGGACCGGTGACCTGGCCGCCGTCGGGCGCGACCGTGACGGCGTGCGCCTCGATGAGGTAGTCGCCGGGCTGCCCGAACAGCCAGGTGGGCGCGACCGCCGTGCCCGGCAGGGGGACCGTGGCCCTCGGGTCGGCAGCGGTGTCGAGGTGGACGTCCAGCCGCGCCGGGTCGCCGGTGGGGGAGAACGCCACCACCCGGCCGGGCCCGTCGACGGCCAGCTCGAGGGTCACGGCCGTCCCCGGCGCCTGCTCCGCGCTCCAGCCGATCGCCGGCAGGCCGGGCACCCCGGCGCCGGGTGCCTGGTAGACCCGGGTGCCCGCCGCGACGACCCCGTCCCACGGCGCGGTGACGTCGGGCGCCACGTCGTACGCCGCGAGGTCGCCGTCCACCACGATCTCGACCGTCTCGGGCGCGACGGTCCGGCCCTGCGCGGTGGTCGTGACGAGGGGGGTGCCGGTCTCGGTCCGCACGTCGAACGCCGTCACCGGACCCTCGGCGACGACCGCGAGGACCGCGGCGTCGTCGCCGTCCGCTGCGTCGGCGGCGGTCGAGGCGGTGCAGGCCAGCACCAGCACACCGACCAGGACCGAGGCGACGCCGGCGACGGCCCTGCGGCGCGGTCGGCCGCGGACGGGGAGGAGGTGGTGCAGGGGGTGGGTCATCAGCGGCTCTCGGGTGGTGGACGGTGCGGTCCACACCCTAACGCAAACGAGAATCATTCTTGTTAGACGGGTTCTCCGCTCCGGAGCGGGGGTCGGCTGCAAGGTCGGTTCAAGGTGCCCTCAACTTCGGTTTCCGCCGCCCCGGCGTCGATAACGTCGCAGTGTTGGTCCGTGAGGGTTCCGCCGCCGGCGGAGAAGCGCTGCGGTCGCCTCGTCGTCGAAGGAATCCGCATGCCCGCGCCCGGCCCCCGCACGTCACGCCGTTGGGCCGTCGTCCTGGCGGGTGCGGTGCTCGTCGCCGGCCTCGGCGGTCCCGCCACCGCTCCCTCCACTGGCCCTGCCACCGGTCCGGACGTCGTGCGGACCGTGGCCGCGACCCCGCCCGGCCCGTCCGCCGACGGTGCTCACCTCGGCCGCCGGGTCCAGCTCTCGGTCTCGGCACCCACCTGGGTGCGGGTGGGCCAGCGGGTCAGCGTCACCGGCGTCGTCCGGGTCCGGTCCGGGTCGCGCCCCCTGCGCCTGCAGCGGAGGGTCGAGGGGTCGTGGCGCACGATCGCCACCACCCGCTCCACCCGGGACGGCTCGTTCACGATGGTCGCGCCGGCCCGGACGGTCGCGGGGCGCGTGCGCCTGAGGGTGACCGCACGGCGCAGCGACCCGCTCCGGGCGGTGGCCTCGCGCGACGTCGTGGTGGCCGTGCGGTCCCGGCCGACGCCGCCGTCGACGGAGCAACCCGGACCGCCCGTGCCGCCGGGACCGGGCGACCCCTCGGCGCCGCCGGACCCGGCCGTGGCGCCGGCGACCGACCTCCCCGCCCCCGCCGGCTCGGCGGACGACTGGACCTGGCTGAAGTCGGGCGGCGTCCGGTGGGACCCGTGCACCACGATCCGGTGGGCCTACAACCCGACCGGCTCCTACGTCGGGTCGCTGGCCGACACCAAGCGTGCGTTCGCCGGCATCGCCGGTCACACCGGGCTCCGGTTCCGTTACGTCGGCAGCACGTCGTACGTGCACTACACCGCCGCCACCTACCCGGACAACGTCGACTTCGCGGTCTCCTGGACCGACGAGACCGCTGTGCCGCGCCTGGCCGGCTCCACCATCGGGTACGGCGGCGGCTCGTCCGTGCCGGCCCCCGCGGGGCGCGACGTGGCCTACGAGCTCACCCGCGGCTACGTCGTCCTCGACGCCGCCCACACGCTGCGGCCCGGGTTCGCCCGCACCGGCCCCGTCACCTGGGGCCAGGTGCTGACCCACGAGCTGCTGCACGGGCTCGGCCTCGGCCACGGCACGGGCAGCACCCAGCTGATGAACGGCAGCCTCACCAGGGCCAACCACCTCTACGGCGCCGGCGACCTGTCCGGGCTCGACAGGATCGGGGCACGCGCCGGCTGCCTGTGAGTCCGGGGTGACCCGGTCGCGGACGTCGGCCGTGACACGCACCGTCGGTACTTGTGCCTTGGATACGCGGTATGCATACTCGATATCCATGAGCATCCCGCACGGTCTCCTGGCCCTCCTCGACCGGGGCCCCATGTACGGCTACCAGCTGCGCGCCGAGTTCGAGCAGGCCACCGGGTCCACCTGGCCGCTGAACATCGGCCAGGTCTACTCGACGCTGGCCCGGCTCGAGCGCGACGGCCAGGTCACCGCCCTGGACACCGACGAGGAGGCTCGGCAGCGCTACGAGCTGACCGACCTCGGGCGCCAGACCCTGAGCACGTGGTGGACCCGGCCCATCACGCTCGGTGACCGTCCCCGCGACGAGCTCGCGATCAAGCTCGCGCTGGCCGCCACGGCGCCGGGCCTCGACGTGCGCGCGATCGTGCAGGCCCAGCGCACGTCCACCATGCAACGGCTCCAGGAGCTGACCCGCCTCAAGCGTGACGGCGAGAGCGACGACCTCGCCTGGTCCCTGGTGCTCGACAACCTGAGGTTCATGGCCGAGGCCGAGCTGCGCTGGCTCGACCACTGCGAGCAGGCCCTCATCCGTGCCCGCCCGGCGACCGCTCCCGTCGCGGCCGCCGTCCCCACCCCCGCGAAGGAGAGCATCCGATGACCGCCCTCTCCCTGGTCGACGTCGACCGCATCCACGGCGCCGGCAACGCCGCCGTCCATGCCCTGCGCGGCCTGACCATCCACGTCGAGGTCGGCGAGCTGGTGGCGGTCATGGGACCGAGCGGGTCGGGCAAGTCGACCCTGCTCAACCTCGCCGGCGGCCTCGACCGGGCGACGGCCGGCCAGGTGCTCGTCGACGGGGTCGAGCTCGGCGACCTGGCCCCGCGCGAGCTGGCCCGGCTGCGGCGGCACCGGGTCGGCTACGTGTTCCAGGACTTCAACCTGGTCCCGTCGCTCACCGCGGCGGAGAACGTCGCGCTGCCCCTCGAGCTCGACGGCGTCCGCGCCCGGACCGCGCGCACCCACGCCCGCGACGCGCTGAGCGAGGTCGGCCTGGTCGACCTGGCCGACCGGCTGCCGCAGGACATGTCGGGCGGGCAGCAGCAGCGGGTCGCGATCGCGCGTGCGGTGGTCGGCGAGCGCACCCTCATCCTCGCCGACGAGCCCACCGGCGCCCTCGACTCGGCCACCGGGGAGCAGGTGATGCGGCTGCTGCGGGACCGCTGCGCCCAGGGGGTCGCTGCCCTGCTCGTCACCCACGACGCCGGCCATGCTGCCTGGGCGGACCGTGTCGTCTTCCTGCGCGACGGCGCCGCCGTCGACGACACCGGCCGGGCCGCGGAGCCCGAGTCGCTGCTCGCGGAGGTCTGAGGCGTGGCACGCATCCACCGCTGGCGCCCTGCCCTGCGGATGGCCTGGCGCGACCTGCTGGCCCACCGTCTCCGCACGGCGGTCCTCACGCTGTTGGTGGCGCTCCCCGTCACGGCGGCCGTCGTCGTCTCGACGATCACGCTGACCGAGGACTTCTACTCCTCCAACTCCCTCTACACCGACTACGGGTCCGCCGACGCCGAGCTGAGGGTGACCCCGTGGCCGGCCGTCACCTCGAGGCACGAGGACCAGGGGCGCTACGTCACCTCCGGCAAGGCCCGCGGCGTCGCGCGGAGCGAGCGGCGCGACCCCCTTGCCGTCGACGTCACGAGCCTGCTGCCGCCGGGTTCACGCGTGACCCGGACCGGTGAGGCCCAGCTTCGGCTCGCGACCGGTGGCACCTTCACCGCCACCGTCGCCGACCTCGACGACCCGCTGGTCCGCGGCACGACGGATCCGCTGGTGGCGGGCCGGGCGCCGTCGGCGCCCGATGAGGTGGCGCTTCCCCGGCTCGTCGCCGACGAGCTCGGTCTCCTCGACGGCTCGGGGCCCGCCGCCGACGCCACCGTGGCGCTCGAGGACGGCACGGCGCTGGACGTCGTCGGGATCACCGACGCCGGCTCGGCCATCCAGGAGACCCGCTCGTTCGTGGTGCCGCCCGACACGGTCGTGCTCGAGGGCGTCACCCGCGACCCCTACGCCGGCGGCCCGCTGATGCCGCGCTTCCTCGTCGACCTGCCGGAGCTGTCGACCGCGGAGGCGATCGAGCTGCACGAGGAGCTGGCTGCCGCGGGGGTCTCGTCGTGGATGCGCGACGCCGTGGAGCACCCGCGTGACTGGGGTCAGGCCGCCCCTCTCCCCACACCCGCCGATCCGGTCGCGGTCGCCGTCGGGGCCGTGGTCATCGGGATCGGGCTGACCGAGGTGCTCGTGCTGGTGGGCGCGGCGTTCGCCGTCGGAGCCCGGCGCCAGGCTCGCGCCCTGGGTCTCCTCATCACCTTCGGTGCCACCGCGGCCGACGTCCGTCGTACCCTCCTCGCCCAGGGACTGTGGGTGGGCGTCCTGGCCGCCTCGCTCGGCACCGTGGGTGGGCTGGCGGTCCTCGGCTGGGGCCGCGGAACCCTGGGACGGCTGGGCTCCACCACCTACTACGACTACTCGTTCTCGGTCGGCAGCATCCTGGTCATCGCGGTCCTCGGCGTGGTCAGCGCGGTGCTCGCGGCCGCGATCCCGGCCTGGGGCGTCGGTCGGATGACTGCCGCGCAGGCCCTCGACGGGCACGTGGCGACCCGGTCCGCGCGCCGCCACCGGTTCCGCGACCCTGGACTCGCCCTGGTCGGCGGCGGGTTGCTCGGGCTGGTGGTCTGCGGCTGGTGGATCGCCCGCACCTACGGCACCACGGCGGCCTCGGCCGCCCGCGACGGCGGCGCGGTCGACCCCGGTGCCGCGACCCCTGTGGTCTCCGCCGTGCCCGTCGTGCTCGGCGGGGCGTGCGCCCTGGTCGTCCTCGTCGGGACGACGCTCGCGCTGCCCTGGCTGATCTCGGCCGCGGGCAGCACCAGCAGCCGCGGCTGGCTCCCGTGGCGCCTGGCCACCCGGGACGCCACGCGCAACCGGGGTCGTACGACGGCAGCGGTGCTCGCCGTCGGCATCACCACCATGGGCGCGGTCTTCGCCGGGATGGGGGTCGCGGCTGCCGGCTCGATCCCCGAGTCGGGCTCCGGGAGCGGATTGCCCGAAGGTGTCGGCTCGGTCCACCTCGACGGGGGCCGGGCGACCGATCCCGCCAGGGTCGGCGCGCTCGAGCGCACCCTCCACGACGTCGTCGGCGCCGAGAAGCTGCTGGTGACCTCGACGCCCGTCCTGGGCCGGCGCGACCTGGTGGGCCCGGGAGGGGACCCGATCCGGGTCGTCGACGACGACTTCCTGGCCCTGGCCGAGGTCTCTGACGAGGCTCGCGCCGCTTTTGCCGCGGGATCGGTCCTCACGTTCGTCCCCGCACCCTCGGGCCGGCTCGCGGCGCACGCCGGACGCGGTCCGGGGCGGAGGGACCTGAGCCTGCCGGCCCTCCGGGTGGACACGGCGTGGGCGACCTACGAGTCCGGGTGGATCTCCGCGGAGACCGCCGCCGCCCTGGGCGCCACGCTGCGGCCCGACCCCGACGCGTGGTGGGTGGCCGGCCCCGACGGCCTGCACGCCGACGACTCCGACCGACTGGCGCTCCACGGGATCTCGGCCCACAACGGGCTCGAGAGCACCGGTGCGCAGGACCAGGATGCGCTGGTGCTGGCCGGTGCGGTCGGGGTGCTGGTCGTCACCGGCCTGGTCGTCGGGCTGATCGTGGCCCTCTCGGCCGCCGAGTCCCGAGACGACGCCGCGACCCTGGCCGCCATCGGGGCCCCGCCGTGGGTGCGTCGCGCAACCTCGGCCGGACACGCGCTCTACGTCGGCGGGCTCGGCTCCGCCATCGGGCTGCTGCTGGGGCTGGCCGGCGGGGCGTCCCTCCTCCAGGTGGTCGGCCCACCCGGTACGCCGGTGCCCTGGGCCGCGCTGGGGCTGGTCGTGCTCGGCGTACCCCTGCTGTGCGCGGGGGTCGGGTGGGCGGTCACCCCGACGCGACTGGCGTTGACCCGCCGAGCCGGCTAGGTCCCGCTGCCGCACGGCGGGAACGACACGGGCGCGGACCCCCCATGAGGGGATCCGCGCCCGTGGTCGTCCGCTGCCGGCGAGGTCGGTCGAGCACCTCGGTCAGGCCCGTGGAGGCACCTGCGGCACCTAGGCCTTCTTGGTCTCCCAGAAGATCTCGGCGATCTCGTCGATCTTGGCGAGCAGCTGGTCGGCCACGTCGGCGTCGAGGGTGCCCTTGGCGCCGGACGCGCCGGCGAGCTTGGTGGCCTCGTTGACCAGCACGTGGAGCTGGGGGTACTTCTCGAAGTGCGGGGGCTTGAAGTAGTCGGTCCACAGCACCCACAGGTGGTGCTTGACCAGCTCGGCGCGCTGCTCCTTGATCAGGATGGCGCGGGTGCGGAAGTCGGGGTCGTCGTTGTCGGCGACCTTGGCGATGATGCCCTTGATCGACTCGGCCTCGATGCGCGCCTGGGCGGGGTCGTAGACACCACAGGGCAGGTCGCAGTGGGCCTGGGCCTCGATGGTGGGAGCGAAGAAGCGGGAGAGCATGGGATTCCTCTCAAGCGTTGGGGACGTCGTTTGCGACACTACTCCGCGTGGACGGCCCGGCTCCCAGACCCCTCGGGATGGTCTTGGTGCGCGGACGGTCGATGCTGCCGGGGCTGCGCGACGGCGACCGCCTGCTCGTGCGCTACGGCGTGGAGCTGCGCGACGGCGACGTCGCGGTGGCGCGCTTCCGCGACGGGACGGTGGTGGTCAAGCGGGTGGCCGGGTGGCGGGGGACCGGCTGGTGGCTGCTCTCCGACAACGCCGAGGAGGGCCGCGCGGACTCCCGGGCGCGGGGCGTCGTACGGCCCGAGGACGTGCTGGGCGTCGCCCGCTGGCGGCTGTGGCCACGCCCCCGTCGGCTGTGACCCGGGTCTCCACGAGACGCGGTCGTGCGGGGTTCGGGGTGTGGAAGTATCCCCGATCGTGGCCGACCCGACCCCCGAGACCGCCGAGGCACCATCGCACCCGCGCGCGGGCGACCCCGTCTTCGACCTGCACGTGGGCGGCAAGATGGCGATCGTCTCGACCGTCGACCTCCACGACCGCGACGGCCTGTCGCTGGCCTACACGCCCGGGGTGGCGCTGGTCTGCGAGGCGATCGCGCAGGACCCGTCGCTGACCCAGCACTACACGTGGGTGCCCAACACGGTCGCGGTCGTCACCGACGGCACCGCGGTGCTGGGGCTGGGTGACATCGGCCCGGCTGCGGCGATGCCGGTGATGGAGGGCAAGGCCGTGCTGTTCAAGCAGTTCGGCGGCGTCGACAGCGTGCCGATCTGCCTCGACACCACCGACACCGAGGAGATCATCGAGACCGTGGTGCGCCTGGCGCCGAGCTTCGGGGGCATCAACCTCGAGGACATCTCGGCGCCGCGCTGCTTCGAGATCGAGGACCGCCTCAAGGAGCGCCTGGACATCCCGGTCTTCCACGACGACCAGCACGGCACCGCCGTCGTCGCGCTGGCTGCGCTCAAGAACGCCCTGCGGCTGACCGGTCGTACGCCGGCCACCACGCGGGTCGTGATCTCCGGCGCCGGCGCCGCGGGCGTCGCCATCGCCAAGATCCTGCTCGAGGCCGGCATCACCGACCTCGCGGTCACCGACCGCAAGGGCGTGGTCCACTCCGGCCGCGGCGACCTGACGCCGGTCAAGAAGGCCCTGGCCGAGCTGACCACCGACCACACCGGTCGCAGCGGCTCGCTGGCCGACGCCCTCGACGGCGCCGACGTCTACCTCGGCGTCTCCGGCGGCACCATCCCCGAGGAGGACATCGCCCGGATGGCGCCGGAGTCGATCATCTTCGCGATGGCCAACCCGACGCCCGAGGTCCACCCCGACGTGGCGCACCGCTACGCCCGCGTGGTGGCCACCGGCCGCTCCGACTTCCCCAACCAGATCAACAACGTGCTGGCGTTCCCCGGGATCTTCCGCGGCGCGTTCGACGTGCACGCGACCGCGATCACCGAGGGCATGAAGCTCGCCGCGGCCAACGCCCTCGCCGACCTCGTGGGCGACGAGCTCACCGAGGACTACGTCATCCCCTCGCCGTTCGACCCCCGTGTCGGCCCCGCCGTCGCCGCCGCCGTCGCTGCCGCCGCCCGGGCCGACGGCGTCGCGCGGCGGTAGCGCGACCGGCCGAGCGCCGTCAGCCCATCCGGTTGGGGTCGCGCCAGATCCGCTCGAACGGCAGCCGCCAGGCGTGGGGCGCGATCAGCTGGTGGATGGCGTTGGGGCCCCACGAGCCGGGGGCGTAGCCGCGCACCGGCGGCGGGTTCTCCAGGAGCATCGTCGACTTGTCCCACAGTGTCTCGATGCCGGTGGCTGAGGTGAACAGCGTGTGGTCGCCGCGCATCGCGTCGTGGATGAGCCGCTCGTAGGCCTCCAGCACGAGGCTGGTGCTCGTGGTGTCGACGGTGGCGAACTGCATCGACAGCTTCTCCAGCTTCATCCCCGTCCCGGGCCGCTTGCCGTAGAACGACAGCGACATCCGCGACTGGTCGGCCAGGTCGAAGGTGAGGTGGTCCGGCCCCTGGGTGCCGACGTTGGACCCCGCCGGGAACATCGACAGCGGGGGCTCCTTGAACGCGATGGAGATGATCCGGGCGCCCTCGGCCAGCTTCTTGCCGGTGCGCAGGTAGAACGGGACGCCGGCCCAGCGCCAGTTGTCGATCTCGACCTTGAGCGCGATGAAGGTCTCGGTGTCGGACTCGTCGGCGACCTGCTCCTTGCCGCGGTAGCCGTTGTACTGGCCGCGGACGACGTTGTGCGGCTCGATGGGCCGCATCGAGCGGAACACCTTGAGCTTCTCCTCGCCGATCGGGCCCGGCGCCAGAGTGGTCGGCGGCTCCATCGCCATGAACGCCAGCACCTGCATCAGGTGGGTGACGACCATGTCGCGGTAGGCGCCGGTCGTCTCGTAGAACGCCGTGCGCCCCTCCAGGCCGAGGGTCTCGGGCACGTCGATCTGCACGTGGTCGATGAACTGGCGGTTCCAGATCGGCTCGAACAGCCCGTTGGCGAAGCGGAACGCCAGGATGTTCTGCGCCGCCTCCTTGCCGAGGAAGTGGTCGATGCGGAAGACCTGGTCCTCGGCGAAGACCTCGTGGACCCGGTCGTTGAGCTGCTTGGCGCTGGCCAGGTCGACCCCGAACGGCTTCTCCATCACCACCCGGGAGCGCTCGACGAGTCCCGCGGCGTGCAGGTCGCGGATGCAGTCGAGGGCAGCCCGCGGCGGCACCGAGAGGTAGTGCAGACGGCGTACGTCGGCCGCGTCGCCGAGCTCGCTCTCCAGGGCACCGACCATCTTGGCGAGGGCCTGGGGTCCGGCGGAGGTCGGGACGTAGTGCAGCTGGTCGCTGAAGACGGCCCAACGGTCGTCGGTGATCTCGCCCTTCCCGAACTCCTCGCAGGCGCCCCGGGCGAGCGCGTGGAACGCGGCGCGGTCGAGGTCCTCGAGGGAGGTGCCGATGATCCGCATCTCCGGCACCAGGTCGGCCTCGCACAGGCGGAGGAGTCCGGGCAGGAGCTTGCGCTTGGCGAGGTCTCCGGTGGCACCGAAGAGCACGACGACGGTGGGGTGGTCCATGCGGTCCACGCTAGACCGCCCCGGTCACGAGCGCACGACACGCCGCTACGGTCGGGTGCATGTTCGCTGTCTACGCCGAGTCCTTCTCCGCTGAGAACCCCCTCGACGGCCTGGTCCTGGGGGAGCGGCCCGACCCGGTCGCGCCCGACGGGTGGACGACGGTCACCGTCAAGGCCGCCTCGCTCAACCACCACGACGTGTGGTCCCTGCGCGGCGTGGGGCTCAAGGAGGAGCAGCTGCCGATGATCCTCGGCTGCGACGCCGCTGGGCTCGACGAGGACGGCAACGAGGTGGTCGTGCACGCCGTGATCAGCGACCCGTCCTGGTCCGGCGACGAGACCCTCGACCCCAAGCGCTCCCTGCTCTCCGAGCGGCACCAGGGCACGCTCGCCGAGCAGGTCGTGGTGCCGCGCCGCAACGTCGTCCCCAAGCCGGCGTCGCTCTCGTTCGCCGAGGCCGCCTGCCTACCGACCGCGTGGCTGACGGCGTACCGGATGCTGTTCACCCGCGGCCGGCTCACGGCCGGCGACACCGTGCTGGTGCAGGGCGCCGGCGGTGGCGTCGCGACGGCCTGCATCATCCTGGCCCGCGCCGCGGGCCTGCGGGTGCTGGCGACCTCGCGCGACGAGGCCAAGCGCGCCCGGGCGCTCGAGATCGGCGCGCACGACGTGTTCGAGTCAGGCGCGCGGCTGCCCGTCAAGGTCGACGGCGTGATGGAGACCGTCGGGCGCGCCACCTGGTCGCACTCCGTGCGGTCGCTGCGCCCCGGCGGCGTCATCGTCATCTCCGGGACGACGTCCGGTCCGAAGCTCGACGACGCCGAGCTGACCCGGATCTTCTTCCTCCAGCTCTCGGTGGTCGGCTCGACGATGGGCACCCGCGACGAGCTCGCCTCGCTGGTCTCGATGCTCGACGCCACCGGCACCAAGCCGCTCATCGACCGCGAGGTCGCGCTCCGCGACGCCCGCGCGGGCTTCGAGGCGATGGCCGGCGGCGACGTCTTCGGCAAGATCGTCTTCACCGCCTGATGCCCCGCCACCTGATCACCGGCGCCGGCTCCGGCATCGGGGCCGCGCTCGCCGACCGGTTGTACACCCGCGGTGACTCCCTGGTGCTCCTCGCCCGGACGCCGCTGCGTGCCGTCGAGCTGGCCGAGCGGTTCCCCGGGGCCGATGTCGTCGTCGCCGACCTCTCCGACCCCGCGTCGCTGGGACTGCCCGAGCTCGACGCGCTCGACTCGGTGCACCACGTCGCCGGGGTCGTCGACCTCGCACCGGTCTCGACGCTGGAGACCGCCTCGCTGCGCGCGCAGCTCGACGTCAACCTGGTCGCACCGGCGGTGCTGACCCGGATGGTGCTGCCGGCGGTCCGGGCGGCCCGGGGCCTCGTCGTCTTCGTCAACTCCTCCGCCGGCTTGTCGGCGGGTGCCGGCTGGTCGGCGTACGCCGCCTCGAAGTTCGGGCTGCGGGCGTTCGCCGACGCGCTGCGCGCCGAGGAGGTCGAGCACGGCGTGCGGGTCACCACGGTCTTCCCGAACCGCACGGCGACGCCGATGCAGGAGAAGGTGCACGAGCAGGAGGGCCGGACCTACGACGCGTCGCGCTGGATCAGCCCGGGCACCGTGGCCGACACGATCCTGCACGTCCTCGACCTTCCGCCCGACGCGACGATCCCCGAGGTCACGGTCCGCCCCGTGGTGCCCCGCGCGACCTGAGCGGTTTCGAGAGGTTGCCAGCGCAACCTATCCACCGCATCGGTGACCCACGCTGGTCGAGGAGGGCCGCCAGGCCCGTCTCGAGACCACTCCCACGCCGGCCGAGTCGAGACCCGGTGGGGTGCGGATCCTGGGTGGTTTCGAGACGGTTGCCAGCGCAACCTCCTCAACCACCGTGGGTGGCCGGCCGTCGTACGACGCCCTGTCGGCGACCGCCGCTGGTCGAGCCCGAGTCGAGATTCGGTGGGGTGCGGCTACTGGGTGGTTTCGAGACGGTTGCTAGCGCAACCTCCTCAACCACCGTCGGTGATGGCCGGGTCCGGCCTCCTCGACCACCGTGGGTGCCGGCCGGGTCAGAGGGGCGGGCGGCGGTCGGCCCAGGGCTGGGCCTGCTCGAGCTGGGCCGCCAGGCGGAGCAGGAGGCCGTCGGCGCCGAGGCGGCCGACCAGCTGGGCGCCGATCGGGAGGCCGTCGGGGGTCCAGTGCAGCGGGACGGTCATCGCCGGGCGGCCGGTGAGGTTGGCCAGCTGGGTGTAGGGCACCCAGCCGAGGTTCTGGCTGATCATCGTCTCGACGATCGGGGTGAAGCGCAGCACGCCCGCGGCGCGGGCGGTGAGCAGCGCCCGCTGGGCGAGCTGCACGGGGCCGGGCGCGTCGAAGGCGCCGATGCGCGGGGGAGCGGTGGCGGTGGTGGGGGTCAGGAGCAGGTCGTAGGTGTCATGGAACTGCGCGAGCCGGCGTACGTGCAGGTGCCGGTCCTCGAAGGCGCGGACCAGGTCGACCGGGCTCGTCGCGCGCCCGAGCGCGGCCATGGTGAGGGTGTCGGGCTCGAAGCCGCCGTCGCCGCTGCCCGAGACCCGTTTGGCCTCCTCGACGGAGTAGGCGCAGTAGACGAACCAGCTGGTCAGGAAGTCCTTGGCCAGCGCGGCGTCGTCGAACGGCGCCGCGTCGAGGTGCTCGACGTGGTGGCCGAGGCTCTCGAGCAGCTCACCCGCGGCGGTGGCGGCCGCGACCGCCTCGGGGTCGGGGTCGGGGTTGATCGAGCTCGCCGTGCACAGGCCGATCCGCAGGGTGCCGGGGTCCTGCCCGACCTCGTCGGCGTACGACGCGGCCGGCGACGCTGCGAGGTAGGGCGACGACGCAGTGGGCCCGGCGAGCACGTCGAGCATCGCGGCGGTGTCGCGCACGCTGCGCGAGATCACGCCGTCGGTGGCGGTGCCGCCGAGCGGCTCGCCGTGGGCCGGTCCCGACGGCACGAGGCCGCGGGTGGGCTTGAGCCCGAACAGACCGCAGGCCGAGGCGGGGATCCGGATCGACCCGCCGCCGTCGCTGGCCCCGGCGCACGGCACGATGCCGGCCGCGACGGCCGCGGCCGAGCCGCCGGAGGACCCGCCGGGCGTGCGGTCGGTGTCCCAGGGGTTGCGGGCCGGGCCGAACAGCAACGGCTCCGTGACGCCCTTGGCGCCGAACTCGGGGGTGTTGGTCTTGCCGAGCACCGTGAGCCCGGCGTCGAGCCAGCGTTGCACCACGTCGGCGTTCTCGGTGGCCACGGTGGTGGCGAGCGAGCGCGAGCCACCGCTGGTGGGGTGGCCGGCGACGTCCTGGTGGAGGTCCTTGACCAGGAACGGGACGCCGTGGAACGCGCCGCCGGCACCCGCCGCGGAGGTGACCGCGGGGTCGATCTCCACCACGACCGCGTTGATGCGGTCGTCGACCTCGGCGATCCGGGCGCGGGCGGCCCGGGTCAGCTCGTCGGGCGTGACCTTGCCGAGGCGGACCAGCTCGGCGAGGCCGACGGCGTCGTGGGCGGCGTACTCCTGGGGCTCCATGGCGCGATCCTAGGGAGGGACCGCGGGCCCTCAGCCGCGTGACTGCCAGCCGAGCGCCCCGATGATGACCATCCGCAGCTGCGTGCGGGCGCGCTCGGCGACGGCCTTCTCGGCGTCGGGCCGGCCGGCGGCGACCAGGACGTCCTCGGCGGTGGCGACCATCGCGGTGACGATCAGGTTGGACAGCACGTGCAGGTCCTCCGCGCTCCACTCGGCGGTGCCGGGCAGCCGCGCCAGGTCGGTGGCGAGCTCGCGCTCGCACAGCTCGATCTGGTGCCGGATGGCGGCGCGCACGGACAGCGGACCGGCCGCCCGCTCGCGCACGATGAACTGGAAGTGCTGCCGGTCGTGCTGGACGTGGGTGAGCAGGGTCGCCACCGACCGGTCGACGATGTCGCTCAGCGCCGGGTCGTGGCGGCGTACGTCGCGCAGCATGGCGCGCAGCGACACGAAGGACTCGTCGACCAGTGCCAGCCCCAGCGACTCGATGGAGTCGAAGTGCCGGTAGAACGCGGTGGGCACGATGCCGACCTGCTTGGCCACCTGGCGCAGCGAGAGCGCGACCAGGCTGCTCTCCTCGCAGAGCACCAGCGTCGCGTCGAGGATGGAGCGCCGGGTGCGTTCCTTGCGCTCGACCCGCGTCTGGGTGGTCTCGGTCACCCCGGGAGTCTAGGACGGCTTCACAGGTGCACGTGTGTCCACACTCACCCGGGACGGCGGTTGACCCCTCGCGAGAGGTCCACCATGCTCGTGGGTGTACACACGTACACCCAAACCTGGAGGCACCGATGAGCACCACCGCACCGATGCCCGTGGCCCAGCGCATCCTGCGCTCGCGGGTGCTGGCCGCCCTGACCTCGCCGCACGGCGTCGACCGCTACCTCGAGATGGTCAACCCGATGTGGGCGGCCGAGGAGGTCCGCGCCCGCGTCGTCTCGGTCGTGCGCGAGAACCCGGCCAGCGACGCCGCCCCCGTCGCCACGATCACCCTGCAGCCCACGTCGACCTGGCGCGGTCACCGCGCCGGTCAGTACGTGCAGGTCGGCCTCGACCTGCCCGGGTCGGCCCGCCGGATGACGCGCTGCTTCACCGTCTCCTCGGCCGCCTCGGTGCCGGGCGAGACAATCACCCTGACCGTCCGTGCCCACGACGAGGGCGAGGTGTCCAGGCGGCTCGTCGCCGCCGAGCCCGGTCTGGTGCTGCACCTGAGCCAGGCCCAGGGCGACTTCACCTACGACGAGAGCCCGGCCACCCCCACCAACAACCACCTGCTGTTCATCACCGGCGGCTCCGGCATCACGCCGGCGATGTCGATGGTGCGCACGCTCCTGCGCGACGGCTACGACGGCCGCGCGGGTCGGAAGGTCACCTTCCTGCACTACTCGCGCTCGGTCGAGGACCAGATCTTCGCCGACGAGCTGGCGGCCGTCGCGGCCGCCGACAACGACGTCACCGTGCACCTGCGCCACGGCGACCACGTCTTCTCCGAGTTCGAGCTGCGCCGGCTCGTGCCGCGCTACCGCGACACCGACACCTGGGCGTGCGGACCCGCGGGACTGATGGAGCTCGTCGTGGCGGCGTACGCCGACGGCGGCGAGCGGCGCCTGCGCACCGAGCTCTTCAAGGCCCCCAAGCCGGCCGGCGTCGGCTCCGCCGAGGGCGACGTCGCCTTCACCCGGTCCGGCAGCGTGCTCGCCGAGGCCGCCAACACCGGCGCCACCCTGCTCGAGCAGGCCGAGGCCCTGGGGCTCGAGCCCGAGTTCGGCTGCCGGATGGGCATCTGCTTCTCCTGCACGACCCGCAAGACCGAGGGCACCGTCCGCAACGTGCTCTCGGGCGCCACCTCGTCGCTCCCCGATGAGGACATCCAGATCTGCGTGAGCGCCCCCGAGGGCGACTGCGCCGTCGAGCTGTAAAGGAGTCCCTGACATGTCCACAGCACACATCGACGACATCCTCGAGACGATCGACGTCGAGGAGGTCAAGCGGCACACCGCCAAGCTGAGCGCCGAGCAGCTCGACGCGTTCGGCGCCGAGATGGACGCCATCCGGCAGCGCATCCTCGGCGAGCTCGGCGAGGAGGACGCGACGTACATCCGCAAGGTCGTCAAGCTCCAGCGCGGCTTCGAGGTCGCCGGCCGCGCGCTGTTCTACCTGCCCCCGGCCTGGCCGCTCGCCGTCGCCTCGCTGGCGGTCTCCAAGATCCTGGAGAACATGGAGATCGGCCACAACGTCATGCACGGCCAGTACGACTGGATGGGCGACCCGGGCCTGAACTCCCGGATGTACGACTGGGACAACGTCTGCCCCGGCGAGCAGTGGAAGTACAGCCACAACTACATCCACCACACCTTCACCAACGTCCTGGGCAAGGACCGCGACATCGGCTACGGCATCCTCCGCATGGACGAGGACCAGCCCTGGCACCCCTACTACCTCGGCAACCCGCTCTACGCGCTGCTGCTGATGGTCTTCTTCGAGTGGGGCGTGGCGATGCACGACCTCGAGGTGGAGAACATCGTCGCCGGCAAGCGCTCGATCTCGGAGAACAAGGCCCTGCACGCGGGCATCATGCGCAAGGTCAAGCGCCAGGCGCTCAAGGACTACGTGCTGTTCCCGGCGCTCACCGGCCCGCTGTTCCCGCTGACCTTCGCCGGCAACGCCACGGCCAACCTGATCCGCAACATCTGGGCGTTCAACATCATCTTCTGCGGGCACTTCCCGGCGGGCGTCGCGACGTTCACCGAGGAGGAGTGCGAGGACGAGTCGCGCGGGCACTGGTACTACCGCCAGCTGCTCGGCTCGGCCAACATCACCGGCGGCAAGCTGTTCCACCTGATGACCGGCAACCTGTCGCACCAGATCGAGCACCACCTCTTCCCCGACCTGCCGGCGCGTCGCTACCCGCAGGTCGCCGAGGAGGTCCAGGAGATCTGCGAGCGCTACGGCCTGCAGTACAACACCGGACCGTTGGGCAAGCAGCTCTTCAGCGTCGCCAAGA
This sequence comes from Nocardioides sp. WJ219, assembly GCF_058559815.1. NCBI lineage: Bacteria > Bacillati > Actinomycetota > Actinomycetes > Propionibacteriales > Nocardioidaceae > Nocardioides > Nocardioides sp. WJ219. The sequence continues at coordinate 105,358 of NZ_JBZUJV010000002.1, read as the reverse complement.
AGATCTGCAAGATGGCCCTGCCGCCGAAGGCCGCCGCCGCCTCCTGAGCGGGCACACTGGAGACATGGACGAGCCCGTGACCCCGGACCACCTGTCGAAGGCCGAGATCAGCAAGGACACCATCCAGGCCACGGCCGAGGCGGCCGCGACGACGGTGGGCGAGGTGGCCACCATCGTCACCGCGGCGGTCCGCGACATCGCCTCGGTGGTCGGCGGGTTCGCCACCGAGGTCTTCGAGATCCGCGAGTCGGCCCGCCGGGCGAGCGAGGAGCACGGGGCCGACGAGGGCTGAGCTCAGGGCGCCGGCCGGGCGAGGTCGTCCAGCTTGCGCTGGAGGACCCCGCGCTCGGCGTTGCTCGTGCAGCGCTCGTACGCCGTCCGCAGCTCCGCTCGCGCCTCGGCGGTGCGGCCCAGGCGCGCCAGCAGCTCGCCACGCACCAGGGGCAGCAGGTGGGTGCCGCGGAGCCGGTCGTCGTCGGCCCACGCCTCGACCTCCGCCAGCCCGGCGGCCGGGCCGTGTGCCATCGACACCGCGACCGCCCGGTTGAGCCCCACCACCGGCGACGGCGCCAGCCGGGCCAGCACGTCGTAGAGCACGACGACGCGGTCCCAGTCGGTCGACGCCGCGGACGGCGCCACCGCGTGGCACTCCGCGATCGCCGCCTGGACGCCGTACGCCCCGAGGCCGCGGCCCACCGAACCGGCCGTCGCCAGGGCGGCCCGGCCGCGGCGTACGGCGGAGTGGTCCCAGCGGGTGCGGTCCTGCGCCTCGAGCAGCACCGGCAGGCCGTCGTCGCCGGTGCGCGCCGGGAAGCGCGCCGCCGTCAGCTCCATCAGGGCGAGCAGGCCGTGCGGCTCGGGCTCGTCGGGGAGGAGCCGGACCAGGACCCGGCCCAGGCGGAGCGCCTCGTGGGCGAGGTCGGCGCGGATCCGGTGGGCACCGGAGGTGGCGTGGGCACCCTCGTTGAAGACGAGGTAGACCACGCTGAGCACCGCCGCGAGCCGGTCGCGCCGCTCCGCCGCCGGAGGCACCTCGAACGGCACCCGTGCGGCCGACAGCGTCTTCTTGGCCCGCGTGATCCGGGCCTGGACGGTGGCGGTCGGCACCAGGAACGCCCGGGCGACCTCGTCGCTGCCGAGACCGGCGACCACCCGGAGCGTCAGCGCCACCTGCGCCTCGGGGCCCAGCACCGGGTGGCAGGCGGTGAACAGCAGCGCCAGGACGTCGTCGTCGATGCGGTCGGGGTCCCACAGGACGTCGTCGGCAGCCCCGCCCGTCGTGCCGGCCGTGCCAGTCGTGCCGAGACCCGAGGAGGCCTCGCCGTCGCCGAGGTCGCGGGCGAGCGCGGCGTAGCGGTCGTCGAGGGCCGAGCGACGGCGGAAGGCGTCGATGGCCCGACGCCGTCCGACGGTCATCAGCCAGCCCGCCGGGTTGGCCGGGACGCCCTCGCGGGGCCAGGTGACCAGGGCCTCCGCGAGGGCCTCCTGGGCGACGTCCTCGGCGAGGGCGAGGTCGCCGGTGACCCGCGCCAAGGCACCGACGATGCGGGCCGACTCCATCCGCCACACCGCCTCGACGGCCTCCCGGGCACGGGTCACAGCTGGCCGGTGCGCTCGCGCCAGGCGCGCTCCTTGCGGACCCACTCGTTGTCCTGCGGGAACTCGTCGATCGAGGCGACCCGGCGGATCTCGGTGATGATCCCGGGTCCTCCCATCGGGGCGCGCTTGGCCCACTCGACCGCCTCCTGCTTCGAGGCGACGTCGAGGATGTAGAAGCCGCCGAACAGCTCCTTGGTCTCGCCGTACGGCCCGTCGGTGACGACCGGCGGCGTCGAGCCGAAGTCGACGACCACCCCGTCGGCGGCGTCGTCGAGTCCCTCCGCGGCCACCAGGACGCCGGCGTTGACGAGCTCCTCGTTGAAGCGGCCCATCGTCTCGATGATCTCCTCGAACTCGACGTCCGCGAACGCGGCGAGACCCTCGTCGGTGGCCCGCATGATCAGCATGTACTTCATCGTCTGCTCCTCCGGTCGGCGGGACCGTGGCGGTCCCTCTCACCCTCTGGTCGAACGAGGATCCCGTCGATCGACACCGGGTCCGCACCATTCTCGCGCCGACTCCGTGGGGGACATGTCACACCGACGGGGAGGGCCGCACCCGCCGGGAGGGGTACCGGGGGGACATGAGCGATGACAAGGCAGCACAGGCCCGCGACGGTCTGCTCGGCAGCGTCGCAGGCAAGGCGAAGGAGGTCGCCGGCGCGGTGACCGGGAAGGACGAGCTCGTCGAGGAGGGGCAGCTGCAGCAGGCCGAGGCCAGCAACCGCAGGGCCGCCGTCGCCGACGAGGCCGTCGCCGAGGCGAAGCGGGAGGAGGCCGTCGGCGAGATCCGCGAGGCCGAGGCCGAGGCCGCGCAGCTCAAGGGCGCCGCCCGCGCCGAGGCGCAGCGCGAGGAGTCGGTCGTCGAGCAGCAGCGAGCCGTCGAGCACGACGCCGCCGCCCGCGCCGCCGCCCAGCGGGAGGAAGCCGGTCGCGCCGCCGCCGAGAGGCAGGCCGACCAGGTCGCCTCGGCGCGGGTGCAGGAGGCCGGTGCCCTGGCCGCCGACGCCGCGGCGACCGAGCAGGACGCGGCAGCCGAGGCGGCCCGCCTCGAGCGCGAGGCCGCCGTCGCCGAACAGCAGGCCGCGCAGCTGCGCGCCCGGACCGAGAGCTGAGGACCACCATGATCACGACCGTCGTCTCCTTCCCCTACGAGCTGGCCCGGCTGCCGCTGGTGGCCATCGACAACCGGCTGGCCCAGCTGCTGCCCGAGACCTCCGGACCGCGGGTGGCCCTGGACAAGGTCATCGGCTCGGCCGACCGGCTCGCCGGCACCGTGCTGGCCAACCCCGCCATCGCCAAGCGCGGCTCCGACCGCATCGAGCGCACCGAGCAGCTCCTGACCGCCGCCCGGCTCGAGGCCGAGGCCGCAGCCCGCCGCGAGGAGGCGCAGCAGACGGCGTCGGCGGGTCGGCAGGAGGCCGCGCGCAAGCGCAAGGCCGCCCAGGAGCGGGTCTCGTCCGGCCTCGACGAGGCCGACGCCGTCGAGGCCCGCGGCAAGCAGGACGCCAGCGCCAAGGCCGCCCAGACCGCCCAGGCGAGGAAGGCGGCAGCCGACAAGCGCGCCGCCGACCGCGCCGCCACGGTCGACCAGCGCAAGAAGCAGGTCGACTCCGTCGCCGAGGCCAAGCGCAAGTCGGCCCTCCGGGGCGCGCAGTCCGAGCTCGACGACGCCCGTGAGACCGAGCGCGCCGCCGCCGAGGCCAAGGCCGACGCCGACCGCCTCAGCGACCTCACCGAGGCCAAGAAGCAGGACCGCAAGCAGGACGACTGACCCGACGGGTCCGCCGCTGCGTCACCGACGGTGGTCGAGGAGGTCGCGCTGGCGACCGACTCGAACCCCCCGGGATGCGCACCTCGCCGGGTCTCGACTCGGGCTCGACCGGCGTTCAAGGGCCGTCGTACGACGACCGGCCACCGACGGTGGTCGAGCCGCGGGGACGGAGTCTCCGCGAGTCGAGACCCCCGCAGGGTGCCTACCCTCGCCGGGTCTCGACTCGGGCTCGCTGGCGCTCGCCCGGCTCGACCGGCGTCACTGACGGTGGTCGAGGAGGTTGCGCTGGCAACCGTCTCGAAACCACCCGAGGATGCGGACCTCGCCGGCCTCGACTCGGCTCGACCAGCGTCACCGACGGTGGTTGAGGAGGTTGCGCTGGCAACCGTCTCGAAACCACCCGAGGATGCGCACCTCGCCGGGTCTCGACTCGGGCTCGCTGGCGCTCGCCCGGCTCGACCAGCGTCACTGACGGTGGTTGAGGAGGTTGCGCTGGCAACCGTCTCGAAACCACCCGGGACGCGCACCGCGCCGGGTCTCGACCCGGCTCGACCAGCGTCATTGACGGTGGTTGAGGAGGTTGCGCTAGCAACCGTCTCGAAACCACCCGAGGATGCGCACCTCGCCAGGTCTCGACTCGGGCTCGCTGGCGCTCGCCCGGCTCGACCAGCGTGGGGCATGGTCTCGAGACGGGCCTGGCGGCCCTCCTCGACCAGCGTGGGGCCTGGTCTCGAGACGGGCCTGGCGGCCCTCCTCGACCAGCGTGGGGCATGGTCTCGAGACGGGCCTGGCGGCCCTCCTCGACCAGCGTGGGTCACCGGTGGTTGAGGAGGCCGCCTCGCCGGGTCTCGACTCGACCAGTGTTCGGAGCCGGCCACGGCCGGTCATCCTGGTGACGCCTGGCGGTCACCTGGGCCTCCTAGCGTCCCGCCCATGAGGCTGACTCGACGTGGGGTCCTCGGCGCCGGTGGTGTGGCGGCGGTGGGGCTGACCGGGATCGCGGCCCGGCCGGCGTACGCGTCCAAGGTGGCCGGCTACCCCTTCACGCTGGGCGTGGCGTCGGGCGATCCCCGGCCCGATGGGGTCACGCTGTGGACCCGGCTGGCCCCGGACCCGTTGGCCCTCGACGGCCTCGGTGGGATGGCCCAGCAGGACGGGCGCCCGGTCCAGGTGGGCTGGCAGGTCGCGACCCGCGAGGACATGCGCGACGTGGTGGCCTCGGGCAGTGCGCGGGCGACCGTCGCCGACGCCTACGCCGTCCACGTCGACGTGCGCGGCCTCGAGGCGGACCGGCACTACTGGTACCGGTTCCGCGTCGGCAACCAGGTGAGCAGGACCGGTCGCACCCGCACCTTCCCCGGCGTCGGGGCGGCGGTGACCAACCTGCGCTTCGCGACCCTGTCGTGCCAGAACTTCCCGGCCGGGCGCTACGCCGTCTACCGCCACCTCGCGGCGCAGGACGTCGACGTGGTGCTGCACCTGGGCGACTACATCTACGAGGGCGCCGGCGCGGCCAACCCGGCCGCGGGCCCCGACCGTCGACACGTGCCGTTCGTGACGCTGCAGTCGCTGACCGACTACCGGTTGCGGCACGCCCAGTACCGCCTCGACCCCGACCTGCAGGACGCGCACGCCGCGCACCCCTTCGTCGTGGTCCCCGACGACCACGAGGTCGTCAACAACATGACCATCAACACCGCGGCCGAGCGCAAGGCCAACGGCTACCAGGCCTACTGGGAGCACCTGCCGCTGCCGGCGTCCGCGCGCCCGCAGGGCCCGAGCATCCGGCTCTTCCGCACCCTCGAGTACGGCGCCCTCGCCGCGTTCGACATGCTCGACACCCGGCAGTACCGCACGCCGCTCATCGGGGGCGAGACGTTCCGGGCGCTGCCGCCGGCCGCGTTCGACCCGGCCCGCACCCTCACCGGTGCCGAGCAGGAGCAGTGGCTCTTCGCGCGGCTCGCCGGGTCGGCGGCCACCTGGAACGTGCTGGCCCAGCAGGTCTACCTCGCGGCGATCGACGTCCGGCCGGGGCGCCCGCAGTGGTTCAACATGGACAAGTGGGACGGCTACCCCGTCGCGCGCGAGCGGCTGACCCGCTTCCTCGCCGAGGCCGCGCCGAGCAACCCGGTGGTGCTGGCGGGCGACGTGCACGCCGCGATGGTCAACGATGTCCGGCTCACCCTCGACCCCACCTCGCCGGTCGTGACCAGCGAGTTCATCGGCAGCTCGGTGACCACGCTCAAGGACAACAACGACGTGTTCGAGGGTGCGCTGGCCGAGAACCCGCACATGCTGTTCTACGAGGGCCGCAAGCGCGGCTACCTGACCTGCGAGGTCACGCCGCAGACGTTCCGCGGCGACCAGTGGTTCGTCGACGACGCGCTGGTCGCGGCCTCGCCCGTGCGCCGGCTGGCGTCGTACGCCGTCGAGGCCGGGCGCCTCGGCGCCCAGCCGGCCTGACCCGGGTATGGGCCGGGTCAGGTCGGCGCTGCGGCGCGGGATGACCAGTGACCGAGCCGCGGCTCAGCGGTCCGGCAGCCGGGCGACCAGCTTCTGCGGGGCGAGCAGCCGGTAGCTCTCGGTGACCAGCTCGCCGACCTCGTCCCAGTCGGTGTCGGCACCGAGCAGCAGCGAGACGACGCCCGGCGCCCACGGTGGCCGGAGGTACGGCGGACCCGCGTGGGTCAGCGCCAGCAGCTCGTCACCGCCGGAGCGGAAGGTGAGGGCCGGCACGGGCTCGACGACCACCCCCTCGCCGAAGCCCGCCACGCGGTCGGGCGTCAGCACGAGCACGTGCGCGAACGTCCGCGTCCGCACCCGCCACCGCACGCCCGTCCAGGCGTCCTCCTCGTAGGCGTCGGGGAGGGCCAGGGCGTACGGCGCCACCCGGGCGACGTACGCCGGGTCGGGCTCGGGGCGTCCTCTCACCATCGCCGTGGGCCCTCAGCCGTCATTCCTGGCCTCCGGGGTTTCGAGACGTGTCGCACCGTCCCTCGCTGCGCTCGGGACCGTGCCGACACTCCTCAACCCTCTTCTTCCCTGACCTGCGCTCGCGAGCTCGCGCAGGTCAGCCGAAGAGCATCCGGAAGGAGGACATGCGGAAGGACGCCAGCTGGCGGGCGTCGCGGAGGAACGCGAGCGGGCCGTCGGCGGCGAAGTCCCAGCGGGCCCGCGCCGGCAGCGTCTTGGACGAGCCCTGCAGCACCGCACCCTTCTCGCCGCCACCCTCGGGCAGCGCGGGCTGCCAGGTCGCGCCCTTGAACGGGACCCGCGGTGCCGCCCGCGAGACGTCGCGGAAGGTGGCGCTGGCGATCGAGCGGCGCTCGAGCGAGGCCGACCAGTCCGTCGACGACAGCGGGCCGCGGTGGCTGGTCTCGAGGTCGAAGTCGCACAGTCCCTTGGGGATCGCCCACAGCTCGCGGCCCCCGGCCACCGAGGCGGGGGAGTCGACCCAGATGTCGGTGATGGTGACCTTGCGACCCTTGCCCGCGCTCGCCGGCAGCGCCCGGGCGACGAGCAGCTCGGAGTAGGTCAGCGGGCTGCCCTCGGTGTAGGAGACGAACGCCGCGCCGTAGACCCCCTTCGGCCGGAGCGCGTCGACGTCGTGGCCCAGGCGGAACACGCTGAGCCACAGGGAGCCGACCATGTGCCAGGGGGCGTCGGGGTAGGTGACGCCGTCCGGCTTGACGTACGGGGCCTCGGCGGGGGTGGTCATGGGGCGAGACTAGGGTCGCGACGTGATCGTCGTGAACCGCTTCCGGGTCCCGGAACAGCAGGGCGGGTCCTTCCGCGCCGACCTGCAGCGGGCCCACGAGGCGCTCGCCGCCCGGCCGGGCTACCTCGCCGGCACGATGGGGCGCAACGTCGACGATCCCGAGCTGTGGGTGCTCACCACGACGTGGGAGCACGTCGGCGCCTACCGCCGGGCGCTGTCGTCGTACGACGTCAAGCTGCACGCGGTGCCGACGCTCGGGCGGGCGCTCGACGAGCCCAGCGCCTACGAGGTCGCCGACCCCGGCACCGACCTCAATATCCGCGAGACGCGCTCGTTAGGCTGACCGTTCCGCGGTCAGCAGCCAGCCGACCGCACCCAGCTCCAGGAGTGCCCCCGTGGCCAAGCCGCCCACGTCCGCCGTCGACCACGTCGTCTCGCTCGCCAAGCGCCGGGGGTTCGTCTACCCCTGCGGCGAGATCTACGGCGGCACCCGGTCGGCCTGGGACTACGGCCCGCTGGGCGTGGAGCTGAAGGAGAACATCAAGCGCCAGTGGTGGCGGTCGATGGTGCAGTCGCGCGACGACGTCGTCGGGCTCGACTCCTCGATTATCCTGCCGCGCCAGACGTGGGTGGCCAGCGGTCACGAGAAGACGTTCAGCGACCCCCTCACCGAGTGCCAGAGCTGCCACAAGCGGTTCCGCGCCGACCACCTCCAGGAGGCGGCGGCGGAGAAGAAGGCCAAGGACGGCGACGAGGCCGTCGACCCCGACACCATCGACCTGGCCACGCTGGCCTGCCCCAACTGCGGCACCCGCGGCGCGTGGACCGAGCCGCGCCAGTTCTCCGGGCTGCTGAAGACCTACCTCGGCGTCGTCGAGGACGAGTCGGGCCTGCACTACCTGCGCCCCGAGACCGCGCAGGGCATCTTCCTCAACTTTGCCAACGTGGTGACCAGCAGCCGCACCAAGCCGCCGTTCGGGATCGCGCAGATCGGCAAGAGCTTCCGCAACGAGATCACGCCGGGCAACTTCATCTTCCGCACCCGCGAGTTCGAGCAGATGGAGATGGAGTTCTTCGTCAAGCCGGGCGAGGACGAGGAGTGGCACCAGTACTGGATCGACGAGCGCACCCGGTGGTACGTCGACCTCGGCATCGACCCCGACAACCTGCGCCACTTCGAGCACCCGCAGGAGAAGCTGAGCCACTACTCGACCCGCACCGTCGACATCGAGTACCGCTTCCGGTTCCAGGGCTCGGAGTGGGGCGAGCTCGAGGGCATCGCCAACCGCACCGACTTCGACCTCAAGACCCACAGCGAGGCCTCGGGCAAGGACCTCAGCTACTTCGACCAGGCGGCCGACGAGCGCTACGTGCCCTACGTCATCGAGCCGGCGGCCGGGCTGAGCCGCAGCCTGATGACGTTCCTGGTCGACGCCTACACCGAGGACGAGGCGCCCGACACCAAGGGCGGCTCGCGCAAGCGGGTCGTGCTGCGCCTCGACCCGCGGCTCGCGCCGGTCAAGGCCGCGGTGCTGCCGCTGAGCCGCAACGCCGACCTGTCGCCGAAGGCCCGCGCCCTCGCCGCCGAGCTGCGCCGCTCGTGGAACATCGACTTCGACGACGCCGGCTCGATCGGCAAGCGCTACAGCCGCCACGACGAGATCGGTACGCCGTTCTGCATCACCGTCGACTTCGACACCCTCGACGACGACGCGGTCACGATCCGCGAGCGCGACTCGATGGCGCAGTCGCGGGTCCCGCTCGCGGGCGTCACGGCCTACCTTGCCGAGCGACTCGTCGGCTGCTGACGTGCCCCGCCGCCCGCTCGCCGTCGTCGCCACCGCTGCCGCGGGGGTGCTGCTCGCGGCGTGCGGCGGCGGGGGCTCCTCCGACGACGCCGACAGTGGGCCGGAACCCACCTCCACGACGGCGACCGACGCGGCCACCGACACCGCCCCGACCGACCCGGCGTCGTACCTGCCGGCCCCGGAGGGGCGCGAGCTGACCGAGCCCGGCACCGACCTCGACCTCCGGGAGCCGGCGCTCGCGGCGTGGAAGCCGCGCCAGGACGTCGTCGGCGTCGTGGGGGTCAGCGTCGTCCGGGTCGAGCGGACCACGGTGGAGAAGTCGCTGGTCGGCTTCGAGCTCGACCGCGAGATGGCCACCGCCACGCCGTACTTCGTCACCGTCGACGTCGGCAACGGCGGCGACACCGACCTGGGCGGACGCCAGCTGCCGCTCTACGTCGTCGACTCCGAGCAGCGGCTCGTCCCGCCGACCGGCGTCGACCAGGACTTCGAGCCGTGCCCCGGCTCGACGCTGCCCGCGATCTTCGCCCCCGGCGACGAGGCGCGCTCGTGCCTGATCTTCCTGGTGCCACGCGGCGCCGAGCTCGAGCAGGTCATGTTCCGCCCGCCCGAGGGCGTGGTGCCGATCACCTGGACCGGCAAGGTCAAGGACCTCGCCGACCGTGGCCGCGAACGGGGTGACCGCAAGGGCACGCGCGGCGGCGACGCCGCCGACTGACGCCGACTGACGCCGACTGACGCCGACTGACGCCGACTGACGCCGACTGACGCCGGGCGGCGGATTTCCGGCCCGTCCGCGCGCCGGTCCATCATGGACCGGTGACCGCCCCGCTCCGGCTCGGCCCGCTCCGGGTCGAGACCCCCGTGGTGCTGGCCCCGATGGCCGGCATCACCAACGCCGCCTACCGCCGGCTCTGCGCCGAGCAGGGCGCGGGCCTCTACGTCTGCGAGATGATCACCAGCCGCGGGCTGGTCGAGGGCGACGACACCACGCTGCGGATGCTCGCCTTCGACGAGCTCGAGACGGTGCGGTCGGTCCAGCTCTACGGCACCGATCCGGTCTACGTCGGCAAGGCCGTGGAGATCCTCTGCGGCGACCACGGGGTCGCCCACGTCGACCTCAACTTCGGCTGCCCGGTGCCCAAGGTGACCCGCAAGGGCGGCGGCGGCGCGCTGCCGTGGAAGCGCAACCTGCTGGGCGAGATCCTGGCGCAGGCGGTCGCGGCGGCCGCGCCGTACGACGTCCCGGTGACGATCAAGACCCGCAAGGGCCTCGACGACGACCACCTCACCTACCTCGACGCCGGCCGGATCGCCGAGGAGTCGGGGTGCGCCGCGATCGCCCTGCACGGCCGCACCGTCGTCCAGGCCTACAGCGGCCAGGCCGACTGGGAGGCGATCGGCACCCTCGTCGACCACGTCGGCATCCCGGTGCTCGGCAACGGCGACATCTGGGAGGCCGGCGACGCGCTGCGCATGGTCGAGCAGACCGGCGCCGCGGGCGTGGTCGTGGGTCGTGGCTGCCTCGGACGCCCCTGGCTGTTCCGCGACCTGGCCGCCGCCTTCGCCGGCGAGGAGGTGCGCACGCTGCCCACGCTGGGCGAGGTCGCGGTGATGATGCGCCGGCACGCCGAGCTGCTGTGCGAGCACATGGGCGAGGAGCGCGGCTGCAAGGAGTTCCGCAAGCACGTGGCCTGGTACCTCAAGGGCTTCGCCGCCGGCGGCGACGTACGCCGCGCCCTCGCGCTCGTCACCACCCTCGCCGACCTCGACGCCCTGCTGGCCGGGCTCGACCCCGACGAGCCGTTCCCCGTCTCCGAGCTCGGCACCCCCCGCGGCCGCCAGGGGAGCCCCCGGGCGCGGGTGGTCCTGCCCGAGGGGTGGCTCGACGACACCGACGGCACCCGCACGGTGCTGCGCGAGGACGCCGGTGAGACCAGCGGGGGCTAGGTCCCTCCATCGGGCGCGGTGGCGCTGGGGCCACCTCGCGATCTGCCGTTGCCGCGCGATCGAACGGGAACGGCAGAATTGGGCCCGTGCGATCTGTCGTTGCCGCGCGATCGAACGGGAACGGCACATTCGGGCCCGCGCGATCTGTCGTTGCCGCGCGATCGAACGGGAACGGCACATCCGGGCCCGCGCGATCTGCCGTTGCCGCGCGATCGAACGGGAACGGCACATCCGGGCCCGCGCGATCTGCCGTTGCCGCGCGATCGAACGCCTGACCTGCGGTTTTGAACCCGGGTGACCGAGGACACCCGCGAGAGGGTGGGGAGAGATTGCCCGCCACCCGCGCGGGTGTGCTTCACTCGGTCCTCGTGCCCGCCGTGACCCGGCGGGCACAGCCCTGACATCGACACGCAAAGGACCAGCGCTGTGGCTCAACATCGCCACAAGCGGGAAACCAATGCCCGCCGGCTCCTCGGAGCCCGCATCACCCAGCTCCGCGCCATCACCCTCGCCGGCCCGCTGGCCGTCGTCGCCACCGCCGGCGTCGTCTCGATCGGTGTGATCGGCGCCGAGGTGGCCCCCGCCAGCCTGACCGCCGCGCCCACGGCCGAGGCGCCGGTCGTCGGTGACACCGTCGACCCCGCCGCCGAGATGGTCGGCGAGGTGATCGAGCGCCAGCCCGCCACGTCGCGCAGCATCACGAGCCGCGGGGGAGCCCGGCTGGAGGGCGAGCCGAAGCAGGTCAAGCGCAAGCCCGCGCCCCCGACCGAGGCCGAGCTGATGATGGCCCCCGAGGCCGTCCGCGCGGCGATCCGCCAGGCCGACACCCGGCTCTGGACGACCGAGCTGCTCAACCTCTGGTCCACGCCCGCCGAGGACGCCGCCAACACCGGCGAGGTCGACGCCGGCGAGCAGGTGCTGGTCACCGGCCGCAGCCTGCAGGGCCGCGTCGAGATCGTCTGGGAGGAGACCGAGACCCGCTGGGTGACCGCGGGCTACCTCTCCGAGGAGGAGCCGTTCGCGCTGGGCGGTGACTGCACCAACGGCACCTCGGTGCCCTCCGGCGTCAGCGAGAACATCAAGAAGGTGCACGCCGCCGTCTGCGCCGAGTTCCCCGAGATCACCATCTTCGGCACCTTCCGCAGCGACGGTGAGCACGCCCAGGGCATCGCCGTCGACATCATGGTCTCCGGCGACCGCGGGTGGCAGGTCGCCGAGTTCGTGCGCAAGTACTACGCCGAGCTCGGGGTCAGCTACCTCATCTACTCCCAGCAGATCTGGTCCGTCGAGCGCTCGGGCGAGGGCTGGCGGGGCATGGAGGACCGCGGGTCCACCACCGCCAACCACTACGACCACGTGCACGTCACGACGTACTGACCGACGCCGGCGGGCCGTCGGGCCGTCGGGCCGTCGGGTCCCGCTGGTCCTACGGCGCCGTGGAGTCCTGCTCGCGGGGCTCCCGGGAGTCGGTCCAGTGGTCGGCGGCCGGCGACGGCGGGTGGGCCACCACCTCGTCGAGCAGCTCGGACGCCGGGTGGGCGTTGCCCCGGCTCGCCGCGGCCAGCAGTGCCTCGTCGCCGTGGGCGGCGGCGAATCCGGGCGGCACGACCAGCAGGCGCAGCACGGTGCCGTCCGCCGTGGTGAGGACGGCCACGTGCGCGTCGTCGCCCTCCGGCCCGGTCTCGACCGTCGCGCCCGACACCGACACCGGCCCGGCAGGGGAGTCCCAGTCCTGTGGTGAGACCCGGGCGTGCACCAGCCGCCCGCGCTCTGCCGGCCACTGCCCGACCAGCTCGCGCAGCTCGACGGCCAGGTCGCGGGTCCGCGGCCACCAGCCGCCGTCGAGCCGGTCGGTGCCGGGGTGCTCGACCAGCCGGAGTCGCAGGGGACCGCTCGACGTCGACATGCCCCTCACCTCTCGACCGGCGCCGGCGTCCTGGCGGACGCCTCGCGCGCGGTCAGTCACGCGTCAGGGTACGGCGACCCGCCGGGCGTGCCGGTCCCGGGCCGCACCCCGGAACCCGGCGTCCCTAGGCTGGGGCTGATGTCCGACGACGAGCTGTACGACGCCGCGGCCCGCGAGCGGCGCGTGGTCGAGCCGCCCAAGCGCGTCGACGCGCCGGAGCGGACGCCGTTCGAGCGTGACCGGGCGCGGGTCGTCCACGCCGCCTCGTCACGGCGGCTCGCGGCCAAGACGCAGGTCGTGGGGCCGCAGTCCGACGACTTCGTGCGCAACCGGCTCACCCACTCCCTCGAGGTCGCCCAGGTCGCGCGCGACCTGTCGCGCGCGCTGGGCAGCCAGCCCGACATCAGCGAGACCGCTGCCCTCGCCCACGACCTCGGCCACCCGCCGTTCGGGCACAACGGCGAGCGCGCCCTGGCCGAGGTCAGCGAGGCGTGCGGCGGGTTCGAGGGCAACGCCCAGACGCTGCGGCTGCTGACCAGGCTCGAGGCCAAGACCTTCGACGGCGACGTCTCGGTCGGCCTCAACCTCACCCGCGCCACCCTCGACGCCTGCACCAAGTACCCGTGGCTGCGCGGCGCCGAGGGTCCCGACGCCCAGAAGTTCGGCGTGTACGCCGACGACCGCCCGGTCTTCGACTGGATGCGCAGCGGCGCCCCGCCGCGCCGGCTGTGCCTCGAGGCGCAGGTGATGGACCTCGCCGACGACGTCGCCTACTCCGTCCACGACGTCGAGGACGGCGTCGTGGCCGGCCGCCTCGACCTCACCACCCTCGACCGTCCCGCCGTGTGGGACACGCTGCGCGAGTGGTACCTCCCCGACGCCCACGACGCCGACCTCGACGCCGCGCTCGACGGACTGTGCTCGATCGACGGCTGGCCGACCACGTCGTACGCCGGCACCCGGCGGCACCAGGCGGCGCTGAAGAACCTCACCAGCGACCTGATCGGCCGGTTCTGCGGCGACGTCCAGCAGGCCACCTTCGCCGCGGGTGAGGGTCCGCTGGCGCGCTACCGCACCGACCTGGTGCTGCCCGACCGGACCCTGCTCGAGATCGCGGTGCTCAAGGGCATCGCGGCGCACTACGTGATGCAGGCCGCCGACCGGGTCGCGGCGCTCGAGCACCAGCGTGAGCTGCTCGCCGAGCTGGTCGCCGTCCTGTGCGACCGCGCCCCGCACGGTCTCGACCGCGTCTACGCCGACGACTGGCGGGCCGCACCCGACGACGCCGCCCGGCTCCGCGTCGTCGTCGACCAGGTCGCCTCCCTCACCGACGCCTCCGCCGTCGCCCGCCACGCGCGGTTCGTGGCGGGCTGAGCGCCCGGTCGCTACCAGGCGATCGGGCCGGCGGCGCCGACGAAGGCGCCCGACGGGGTGTCCGCCCCCACCGATGCGGCGTCGACGACGACCCGGGCGGCCTCGTGCGGTGCAAGCGGTGCCTGGTCGTTGATCGGCGTGAGCTCGGTGCGGACGAACCCGGGGCAGACCGCGGTGACGACGACGGGGGTGTCGGCCAGGAGCTTCGCGAGCGAGATCGTGAGGCTGTTGAGGGCGGCCTTCGAGGCCCGGTACGCCGGCACGGCGGTGTCGAAGTACGGCGACGCCGGGTCGGCCTGGTCGGTGAGCGAGCCCATCGTCGACGACACGTTGACGATCCGCCCGGCGTAGCTGCGGCGCACCAGCGGCACGAAGGCGTCGAGCACCGCGGCGGCGCCGAGCACGTTGGTGCGGAACGTCCGCTCGAGCACCGCGTGGTCCACCAGTACGTCGGGTGCCGCGGTGGCCTCGGGCAGGATCCCGGCGTTGTTGACGAGCACGTCGAGGTGGCCCCAGCGCTCGCGGACCTCGTCGGCGGCGCACCGCACCGAGGCGGGGGAGTCGACGTCGAGGACGACGCCGCTCGCCGTCCCCCCGCGTCGGACCAGCTCGGCCACGACCTCGTCGACGTCCGGCTGCCGGCGGCCGGTGACGATGACGTGGTCGTCCACGTCGGCGAGTGCGTGGGCGACGGCGCGGCCGAGGCCCCGGGTGGCTCCGGTGACGAGGGACAGGCGGACAGGGACGGGGTTCTGGGTGGTCATGCAGCGAGCCTGACCGCTCGTGCCGGGCTCGTCCGGCGGGCGTCGGACGCCGCATCCGAGCGGGAATCGGACACCGTTCGGCCGGCCGGGTCCGTAGGGTCGGTGGCGTGTCCGCACCCCTGGTCTGGCTGCCGTTCGACCCCGCCGAGCTCGGTGACCCGCCGACCGGCCTGCGCTACGAGGTCGTCGACCCCGTCGACGGCGACGTGCCCGGGACGGTCGGGGACGTGCGGTTCTACGTGCCGCCCTACCGGCTCGGCCCGGAGGTGAGCGCGGTGATCCCGCGGATGGCCTCGTTGGAGGTCGTGCAGACGCTCACCGCCGGCGTCGACAACGTGCGCGGCCACGTGCCCGACGGGGTGGTGCTGTGCAGCGGCCGCGGGATCCACGACGCCTCCACCGCCGAGCTCGCGCTCACCCTCGTGCTGGCGTCGCTGCGCGGCATCCCCGACGCGGTGCGCGCCCAACAGCGCCACGCGTGGGCCGGCGGGTGGCGCCCGTCGCTGGCCGACCGCCGCGTCCTGCTCGTCGGGTACGGCGCCATCGGCCGCGCGATCGAGGCGCGGCTCGCGCCGTTCGAGGTCGAGCTCACCCGGGTCGCACGCACCGCCCGCGACGGCGTCCACGCCCTCGACGAGCTGCCCGACCTGCTGCCCGGGGCCGACGTCGTGGTGCTCGTCGTGCCGCTGACCGACGAGACGCGCGGCCTGGTCGACGCGGGGTTCCTGGCCCGGATGAGGGACGGCGCGCTGCTGGTCAACCTCGCCCGCGGACCCGTCGTGGTCACCGACGACCTGATGGCCGCGCTCGGCTCGCGCCGGCTCACCGCAGCGCTCGACGTGACCGACCCCGAGCCCCTGCCGGCCGACCACCCGCTCTGGGACGCGCCCGGCCTGCTGGTCACCCCGCACGTCGGTGGGATGACCAGTGCCATGTGGCCGCGGGCCCACCGGTTGGTGCGCGACCAGCTGCACCGGTGGGCGGCCGGCGACGATCTCCACAACGTGACGACGGGCGCCTACTGAGCGCGCCGGGCCGCCCGTAGGATCGCGGGGTGGCAGGCCGGATCCGCGAGGAGGACATCGCAGAAGTCCGCGAGAAGGTCCGCATCGAGGAGGTCGTCGGCGACTACGTCACCCTCCGCAACGCCGGCGGCGGGTCGCTGAAGGGCCTGTGCCCGTTCCACGACGAGAAGACGCCGTCGTTCAACGTCAACCCGCAGCGGCACTTCTACCACTGCTTCGGCTGCCAGGCCGGCGGCGACGCCATCAGCTTCGTGATGCAGATCGACGGCCTCTCCTTCACCGAGGCGGTCGAGCGGCTGGCCGACAAGGCCGGCGTCCAGCTGCGGCGCGAGGAGGGCGACGGTCACGACGACCGTCCCAAGGGCCCACCGCGCCAGCGGCTCGTCGAGGCCAACCGGGTCGCGCAGGAGTTCTACGCCGAGCACCTCGGCGCCCCCGACGCCGTCGCCGGGCGCACGTTCCTCCAGGAGCGGGGGTTCGACCAGGCCGCGGCCGAGCAGTTCGGGATGGGCTTCGCGCCCCGCGGCGGGGAGGACCTGCTGCGCCACCTGCGCGGGCGCGGCTTCAGCCAGGACGAGGCGGTCGCGGCCGGGCTGGTGGCGGTCGGGCGGTCGGCGTACGACCGGTTCCGCGGGCGCCTGCTGTGGCCGATCCGCGAGCCGGGCGGCGCGACCATCGGGTTCGGTGCGCGCCGGATCTTCGACGACGACCGCATCGAGGCCAAGTACCTCAACACCCCCGAGACCACGCTCTACAAGAAGAGCCACGTCCTCTACGGCATCGACCTCGCCCGCACCTCCATCGGCAAGACCTCCCAGGCCGTGGTCGTCGAGGGCTACACCGACGTGATGGCCTGCCACCTCGCCGGCGTCACCACCGCGGTCGCCTCCTGCGGCACCGCGTTCGGCGACGACCACACCCGGGTGCTGCGCCGCTTCATGCACGACCACGACGAGTTCCGCGGTGAAGTGATCTTCACCTTTGACGGCGACGCCGCCGGCCAGCGCGCCGCGCTCAAGGCGTTCGAGGGCGACCAGAAGTTCGTCTCCCAGACCTACGTCGCCGTCCAGCCCGAGGGCCTCGACCCGTGCGACCTGCGCATCCGCGACGGCGACGCCGCCGTCCGCGACCTCGTCGCCCGGCGGCAGCCGCTCTACCGGTTCGTGCTCGGCAACATCGTCAGCAAGTACGACCTCGACCGCGCCGACGGTCGCATCGACGCGATGCGCGAGAGCGCGCGGCTGGTCGCCTCGGTGCGCGACCAGTCCAAGGTGGTCGCGTTCGCCCAGGAGATCACCAAGATGATCGGCGCCGAGGTCGACACCGACGTCGTCCTGGCCGAGGTACGCCGCGCCGCCCGGCGCTCGGCCGGTGGCACCCCCGAGCCCGCCCCGGCCGCACGCCCGCGCTCGGCCGTGCCCGACCTGCGCGACCCCCGGTTCGCGATCGAGCGCGAGACCCTCAAGCTCGTGCTGCAGCACCCGATCGCGATCGGGCGCACGACCGCCGACATCGGCGTCAACGACTTCACCCACCCGACCTACCGCGGCGTGTGGGAGCTCGTCGCCGCTGCGGGCGGCCTGGTGGCGGGCGCCGACGACCCCCAGTGGGCCACCCGGCTGCGCAACGCCGCCACCGACCCGGCGGTCTCGTCGGTGGTCAGCGCGCTGGCGGTCGAGCCCCTGATGAAGACACCCGACGCCACCTACGTCTCCCTCTACGTCTTCCGACTGCTCGAGCTCACCGCGATCCGGCGGATCGCCGACGTCAAGGCACGGCTGCAGCGCACCAACCCCGTCGACCAGGCGGCCGACTACAACAAGCTCTTCGGCGAGCTCGCCGCCCTCGAGCAGTACCGGCGCACCCTGCGCGACCGGATCGTGGGGCAGCAGTGAGGGCCCGCGCGCGGCGTCCCGACCTGCCGGTCGGCCCGGGGGAGCGGCTCCTGGCCTGGGCCACGACCGACGACGGCACCACGATCGGCGGCACCCGCGACGCCTTCTACGCCCCCGAGCGGGTGCCGTGGGAGGAGGTCGAGGCGGCCGACTGGGACCGCGAGACCACCACCCTGCGGCTCACCGAGGTCGGCGCGTGGGGGGAGCACCGCCCCGAGCACGTCTACGTCGTCGCCGAGCCCGCCCGGCTCGTCGAGTTGATCCGCGAGCGCGTCACGGCCTCGGTCGTCTACCAGCGGCACGTCCCCGTCACCGACCGTCGCGGCGTCCGGGTGATCGCCCGGCGCGCGCCCGGACGCACGGGAGACCTCTCCTGGGTCTACGAGTACGACGAGGGCGTCGACCCCGACGACCCCCTCGTCCGGCTGGCCGCCGCCGAGGCGCTCGTCGCCGCCCGCACCGAGGTCGGCCTCGGGTGAACGGCTAACCTGCCGTGGTGGGGACCGTGCGATCGGGGCGCGCCGTGACCGGCCGTGCCGCAGCCGCGCTGGCGCTGGGGCTGGCGGCCGTGGTCGGTCCCGTCGGCAGCCACGCACCGGCGTACGCCGGTCCGGGCAACGACTGCGACAACGCCAGCGCCGCCGACCGCCTCGACGGGTACGCCGAGGTCCCGTGGGCCCAGGACCGGCTCGACTTCCAGCGGGTGCACCGGGTCGCCACCGGTGCCGGCGTCCTGGTTGCGGTCATCGACAGCGGGCTCGACACGTCGCAGTCGCAGCTGGCCGACCTGCGACGCGCACCGGGGCTCAACGTGCTGGGGCCGCCCTACCAGCCCGACGACATCAAGGACTGCGACGAGGAGGGGCACGGCACGGGCGTGACCTCGATCATCGCCGCCCCGGCCGTGGCGGAGACCGGGTTCGTCGGCCTCGCGCGTGAGGCGACGATCATGCCGATCAAGCAGGACGACCCCGACACCGAGGACCTCTCCACGCCTGCGAGCGTGGTGCGCGCCATCGACGCCGCCGTCGAGGCGGGCGCCGACGTCATCAACATGTCGCTGGTGGTCCCCGTCGACGACCCCGGTGTCCGGAGCGCCGTGCTGGAGGCGGGCGCGGCGGACGTGGTCGTCGTCGCCGCGTCCGGCAACGACGGCGCCGAGGGCAACGCGCCCGGCTGGCCGGCGGCGTACGCCGACGACGACGAGTTCGCGCACGTGCTGGCCGTGGGCGCCACCGACGAGAACGACGCGGTCATCGAGGAGTCCACCTACGGGTCCTACCTCGGTGTCGTCGCCCCGGGATCGGGGATCGTGGGCCTCACCTCGTTCGAGGACGACTTCCGCTTCTACAGCGGCACCAGCTTCGCCACGCCGTTCGTCAGTGCCACCGCGGCCCTGGTCCGTGAGCGCTACCCGAGGCTGCCGGCCGACGAGGTGGTGCGCCGGATCAAGGCCACGGCCGACCGGCCGGGCGCCACCGTGCCCGACGACCACTACGGCTACGGCATCGTCAACCCCTACCTCGCCGTCACCGCGACCCGCGACGACAAGCGGCTCGAGGTGCCCGCGGAGCCACTGCCCGCGATCGCACCGCCCGACCTGCCCGAGCCCCCCGACCGGACGCTGCAGAACATCGCCTACGGCGTGGGGGCGGGGCTCCTCGGCACCGCCGCTCTCGTCACGATCGGCAGCATGGCGTGGCGTCGTACGGCCGCGGAGCGGCGGCGTACGCACCCGGCTCCCTGAGCCCGGCCGCCGGACCCGCTCAGGTGCCGAGGGCGAGGATCTTGCCGGTCACCGACTCGCGGTCGAGGCGGACGATCGCGTCGGCGACGGTCTCGGTGGCCACGATGCCGGGGAAGCTGTTGGGTGCCAGGCCGTTGACCCGCACGCCGAACTGCTCGAACTCGGCTGCCAGGTGGCGGGTGAGGTGGTTCAGCGCGGCCTTGGACGCGCCGTACACCGCTTGGCCGCCGGGGTAGACGCGGTTGCCGGCGATGCTCGAGACGTTGACGACGTTGCGGTTGTGCTCGCGGTTGTCGCGGTCCTGGGCGGTCCAGAAGCGCTGGGCGAACCGCACGGCCAGCCGCATCGGCACGTGCACGTTGATCTTGAAGTAGCGGTCGAAGGACTCGAGGGCGGCCTCGCCGTCGACGAGGGCGACGCCCTGGTAGCCCAGGCCCGCGTTGTTGACCAGCAGGTCGACCCGGCCGTAGCGGGCGAGCACGAGGTCGACGACGTGCTCGACCTCGCCCTCCTTCTCCAGGTCGGTGTGCACGACGAAGACCCGGCCGCCGTCGATGTCGCGACCCGGGTCGAGCGGGTCGACGTGGGAGTCGTACTGCGAAGCGACGTCGGGCGCCCGGTGCCGGCAGACGGCGACGATGTCGTAGTCGGCGGCGTGGGCGCGGCAGAACGCCGAGCCCAGCGTGCCGCCGGCCCCGGTGATGACGCAGACACGGCGTCCGGACTCAGGAGCCCCAGTAGACAATGCTCTTCTCCCCCCAGCGGTCGATGACCTCGTCCTTGCGGCGGTGCAACCACATCACCACGGACGTCCGCGGCGTGCGGTTGGTCAGGAACGAGTGCCAGCTGAAGGGCGTGCACTCGAACATGACGAACGAGTTGTTGATCGGCGGGACCGCCGCGTAGGCGCCGTGCCGCGCGCCGCTCTGCGAGTCGAACAGCCCGGTCTCGCCGCCGTCGCCGGGCTGCCACTCCGGGTTGCCCAGGTAGAACAGCAGGGCCACGCCACGCACGCACTCACGGGTCTCGATGCCGGGTGCGGCCGCACCCGTGTGGTGGTGGACGACGTCGTTGTCGGCCAGGCGGATCTCGTCGGCGGCCGGCTCGGGGCCGGCGAACCATCCCGGGTTGAGGTCGTTGTGCGGCCAGCCGCTGCGGCCACCCGGTGCGTGGTGGTGCAGCGTGGCGGTCACGTCACCGGTGGCCTCCATGCCCCAGACACCGGCGATGAGGTCGTGCCAGGCACGGGAGATGAACAGCCCCAGGGGCCCCTCGCGGTGGGCCGCGATCATCGACGACGAGGCGTCGTAGGCGCCCATGTTGCGCGAGGCGAACGTCGTGCCGTCGTCGAGGAGCCCGGTCACCTGCGTGTGCAGGCGGCCGTAGAAGTCGGGGGTGAAGACGTCGTGGGCCACGACGTGGCCGAACGGTCGGGTACGACGCACCCACCGCCGGTGGGCCAGCAGGTCCTGGAGGTCGGCGGGGTGTCGCAGGGTCTCCTCGGCGCCGCGGCGGAGGAGGTGCTGGTCGGTCGTCATGTGGGCCACCCGGGTCCGGTCGGTCGGCGCGGCCCGCGGCGCGACAGCGCGACACCGAGGCCGACGGCGAGGAGGATGATCAGGAGCACGCCGGCCACCGCGGCGATCACGACGACGCTGTCGCCGTCGTCGTCAGGGGCGGCGGTCTCGGGTGGGCCGGTGTCGGACGCCGCGCTAGGCGCGTCGTCGGGCCCCCCGCCGGCGGGGCCGGCGTCGTCGGGCGGCGGCGCGAGGTCGTCGAGCGCGGCGTAGACGGGGTTGGGTGCGCCGGCAGGCACGTCGTCCTGGATGGCCGAGCGGGGCCGGATCGTGCCGAAGCCCCACGCGTCGTTCTTCTTGCCGTCGTTGCTCTCGGCCAGGTCGAGCGGGCGCGCGGTCGCGAGCACGCGGGCCACGAGCTCGCGCGAGGGCATGTCGGGGAAGGCGCCACGGACCAGGGCGAAGGCACCGGAGGCGACGGCGGTGGCGTCGCTGGTGCCGTCGAAGTAGACCGGTGTGGTCGCCCCCGGGGCGAAGGCGATCATCCGCACGCCCGGGGCCACCAGCGAGAGGTAGGGCGGTGACTCGCTCTCCTCCCAGACGCGGAGGTCGAGGCGGTCGCCGCTGCGGCCGTAGTAGCCGTAGGCGCCGACCGCGACCACGCCCGCGCACGAGGCCGGGTAGGTCGACCGGGACCCGGAGAGCTCGCCGTCGTTGCCGGTGCCCGCGACCAGGATCATCCCGGCCTCGACGGCACCGGCGACGGCGGTCTGCATCTCGGGCGGGCAGGTGCCGTCGCCGGCGATGGAGATGTTGACGACCTCCGGCGGGTCGGGCATCTCGGTGAGCACCTCGAGGGCCTGGGTGATGTCGTCGTTGGCGGAGATGCGGACCGGCAGGATGTTCGCGTCCGGGGCCACCCCCATGATCCCCGGACCGTTGCCGCGCCCGGCGATCCTGGTCGCCATCGTGGTGCCGTGGTACTCACCGTCGTCGCCGATGTCGCCGCGACCGGTGCCGTCCTCGGTGAACCCGCGGAGCACGGCCCCCTCGAGGTCACCGCCGGGGTGCACGCCGTCGTCGACGACGGCGACGACGACGCCCTCGCCGCGGGTGTGCCGCTCCCAGACCTCCTCGGCGCTCAGGATGTCGAGCCACCACTGCTCGGCGCGGACGTCGACGGCCGGTGCAGCGGGCCGGGCCGGAGCCGGGGTCGCGACGACGGTCGGGGCGACGAGACCGGCCAGGACGGCGACAGCGCCGGCGGCGAACCGCCGGCGCTGTCGCTGGGTCACAGCGAATGACATGGAGGCAACCGTAGGGGTCTAGGTGAGGTTGGGCGGCAGGTCCTCGCCGCTCCAGACGTCTTCGTCCTCGGCGAGCCAGGTGGAGCGCTCGCTCTCCTCGTCGTCGTTCTGACCACCCTGACCCATCATCGGCATCATGCCGGGGCCGCCGGTGCGACCGGGTCCGCCGACCCCACCGCCGGCACCCCCTCCGGGACCGCCGGCCGGACCGCCGGCCGGACCGGGGCCGGCCAGGCCGCCGGCAGCACCGGGACCAGGCCCGGCACTCAGACCGCCACCGGGGCCGGGGCCACCGAGGCCGGGACCCGGGCCGGGTCCGCCCGGGCCGATGCCGGCCAGGGACGAGTTCGGGTCGATCCCGATGCCGGGTCCGCCGGGTCCGCCAGGTCCGCCCGGGCCGATGCCGCCAGGGCCGCCGGGGTAGCCGGGGCCGCCGGGGCCGCCCGGGGTGCCGGGCAGACCGGGCTCACCGGGGCCGCCGGGCAGGCCGGGCCCACCGGGGCCGCCGGGAGTGCCGGGCACGCCGGGCAGGTCGGGCGGGTCCTTGGGTCCGTTGGGTCCGTTGAAGTCGCCCATGCCTCCGGGGACGCCCGGTCCGCCGGGACCCCCAGGACCGGGGTTGGGCAGACCCGGGCCCGGACCATCCGTGGTCGGCGGCGTGTACGGCTCGTTCGAGACCGTGTCGAGCGGCTGCTGCCAGACGTACTCGCCCGGCATCTGGTTGATCGCGGCCTGGTAGTCCTCGACCAGGCGCTTGGTCAGCGCGCGGGCCTCGTCGTTGTCGTTGTTCAGGTGGGAGGCCACGCCCGCGACCGGGCTGACCACACCGAGCGCGATGCTGTGCGACACCGGGGTCGCGTCGAGCCCCTCGGCCTCGCCCTTGACGGCGACCCAGGACGACTTGAACTGCGTGAGCGGGTCGTGGACCGCCTTGGCCTCGGTCTCCAGCGTCTCGCCGTTGGTCTTGATCTTGCCCACCGTGTCGAGGGCCGTGTCGGCGTTCTCGCCGCCCCAGGCGTCGCGCAGGCGCGCCTCGATGGTGTTCATCCGGCTGATGATGGTGCCGCCCATGGCGTGCGTGTCCATCATGGAGCCGATGATCGGGTCGAGCAGGTTGGGGTTGCTGTTGAGGAGCTGCTCCTTGATGCCCTCGGCGTTGCCGTCGCCCTCGCTCCAGAAGTCGTAGCCCTGTGCTCCGGTGGTGTATCCGTCCTGGCCAGCCATGTCTCACACCCCCGGGATCGGTCCGGACGGGCTGGAGCCCGCGTCGACCTGGTTGACGTTGGTCGTGGTGTCCTGGTCGCGGTCGAGGTAGGTCTGGCCGGTGGACCGGCACGCCTGCTCGAGCGTCGTCAGCTGTTGGATGATCGCCTGGTACTTCGCGTCCATCCCCCTGAACTGGTAGTCGTAGGCCTCCACGGCGATGCCGTTGGCCGACTCCTTGAAGATCGACGACCACGCGGCACTCATGTGGCTCGTGGCGGCGTCCCTCGTGAACTGCTCGTGACTTCCTGCGATGTTGCCGCCGGAGCCCGAGACCTCGTCCAACAGGTCCGCGACCATGTCGGCGACGTCCAAGAGCTCCTCGGGCTTGATCCGGAAGCCTTGCGTCTCTCCAGTCATCTACGAATCTCCTCGGTTGGGTCAGGCTGACCGCGCACGGCGGCCGGGGCTGGAGGCCCCGGCCGCCCTGCGTCGGAGCCGTCGGTACGTCAGGACCAGGTGTTGGTCGCGGAGCGCTCGGCGGCGGTGTAGTTCTGGTGCGCGTTGCCGACCAGCTGGCCGATCTGCTGCAACGTGGTGGACATCGCCTCGGCGGCGGCGTCCCACTCCTGCTTGCAGCGGAAGTAGGCCTCGCGGGCCTCACCGTCCCAGGTGGACAGCATCGGCTGCAGGTTGGCCTCCAGGTCGTCCAGCGAACCGACGAGGCGACCGTGGTTCGCCTGGATGCCGGCCTGGCCGCCCTCGAGTGAACCGAAATTGACGCGGATCTCGCTCATGGTGTGTCTCCTCAGGACTCGTTGATCTGGCCAGCCATGCTGGTGATGTTGGACGTCTCCTGCTCCTCCTGGGCCGCGTACGTCGCACGCGTGGCCCCCAGCGCCTCGTACATGGCGCGCAGAGCGTTGTTGATGCGGTTCGCCTGGTTCTCGAAGTTCGTGTGCAGGACCCCGAACGCGTTCGAGGCCTCACCGCCCCAGCCGCCGCGCATGGTCTCGACCTCGGAGCGGAGGCTGTTGATGTGCCCCTGCACCTGCTCGGTGGCTTCGTTGACATGGGCCGCACCAGCGGCCATTGCTTCCTGGCTGGTTCCGAATCCGGCCACGGTGGTTCCTCCTTGGGTTGGTGGTCACGTAGTGGCTGACATGCCCGCGGTCGACACCGCTAAACAACGACACCACGGATTTCGTCCTGCGTATCACGGCGGACCGGGGACGGGCGACGGACGCGAGATGAACGGATCAGGAGGCTGAGGAAGCCGCGGTGGTCGACGCGGAGAGAGGGGCCGGCTCGAGGGCCGCACCTGGGTCGAGGGCCTCGGCATCGGGGATGACGGCGAGCAGCTCGACGGGAAGCTCGACGGGCGTCTCGTTGCCGTAGCCGAACCCCGCGAGGGTCGCGAGGGTGGCGGCCTGGTGGCGCACCCCCTCGTCGGTGATGAGGCTGACCGCGGCGGCCTGCGGCGAGCTGGCGAGCATCCCGGTCCCGGGCGGGACGGTCACGACGTCGGCCAGGCCCTGCGCCGAGAGGCTGCTGTCCCCGGTGGGCTCGCTCGGCTGCTCCTCGCCGTCCGGCACGCCGAGGACGGGCACCGGCTCCCCGTGCCGGTAGGACGCGCAGACCCCGTGCACGGTCTCGGCCGCCTCGGACGGCGCAGGCAGCGTCGTCGGCAACCCGCTGGTCTGCCGAGCCAGGTCGGGCGCCGCCCCGGTGGACGCGCCGATCTCGGCGAGGTCGCCGACGGGCAGCTCGACGTCGTCCAGGGGCTGGCCGTCGACCGTCAGCGTGCCGAGCAGCCGGGCCTGGACCTCGTCGACGGCCACGAGGCCGTCGTCGAGCAGCACCCGGACGTCGTCGTCGGCGACCCGGACGAGCTGCCCCACGCGCAGGGTCCTGCCGTTGCCGAGGGGGCGGGGGTCGCCGAGCCCGGCGATCTCGGGGGTGGCGAAGGAGGCGCCGAGCGGCAGCGCCGACAAGAACGCCCGGCCCACCCTGACCTGGCTGCCGCGGAACCCCAGCGCGGTGTTGACCTCCGGCTCGATCAGGTGCCGCTGCCCGCGCCAGAGCAGGTACAGGTCGCCCTTCTCGCGGCCGAACGACCTCACCACGACGGCCTCGTCGTCGGGGATGCCGGGCACGGTCTCACCCGAGCCGACGTCGACCGTGACCATCGCCGTGACGTTGGCGCCCTCGCCGTCGGCCCGCGAGCAGATGGTCACCGGGTCGGTGCGCAGGTCGTCGTCGGGCGGCAGGCTCCCCGGCAGTCCCGGGATCCCGATCCGCTCCCCGCGCTCGACCGTGGCCAGGTCGTCGGGGCTCACCTGCTGGGCCTCGACGGTGCCGGTGGCCCCCGAGGCGAGGACCGCCGACGGGTAGTTCACGGCGGGGTGCAGCACGCCGTTGCTCATCACGAACGGCGCGCCGGTCCCGCGCTCGACCACCACGGTGCCGTCTTCCTTCCAGTCCTCACCCGACCCGGGTCGCAGCAGGCCGATGACCAGGAACGCCGCGGCCACGACGATCGCGATCATCACCCCGCTGATCGTCGTCACGACGAGGCGGCGCATCGGTGGCTCGACGGTGTCGGGCTCGCCCGTGACCAGGGCCGACATGGCGCGCCGGGTCATGAAGCGGTAGGCGTGGAGCTGGTCGCGACGGGTCTGCACGATGCCTCCTTCGCCGATGGTGGGCAGGACCCGGGACACCTTATGGTGTCCGGCATACTCGCCCGCATGCCACGGCCGACCCGCACCCAGCTCGTGCTGCTGGAGGTCGCGGCGGCGGCGGTGGCGATCGGCCTGGTCCAGGAGGGCGCCTGGCTCGTGGCGGGCGCCGCGGTCGCGGTCGTGTGCCTGCTGCTCCTGCTGCCGTGGCGTCGGCGCAGCACCTACCTGGTCCTGCGGTCGTGGTTCGCGATGCGCCGACGACGCCGCCGGGTGACGGGGGCCGGCATCGCCTCGCTGGCCGGCGGGGCCTACGAGGTCGTCACGGTGCCGCGGGGGAGCGGCGGCGTCTCGGTGGGCGCGATCAAGGACGCCACCACGTGGAGCGTGCCGCTGGCGCTGCCGCTGCTCGACGTCTTCAACGACGACCCCCCGATCCCGCTGGCGGGCCTGGCACAGCTGCTCACCGTCGAGGACGTGCCGCTGTCCAGCGTGCGGGTCGTCTGCCTCGTGTCGCCGGCCGCGCCCGGCACGGGCACCCCGTCGGGCGGCGCACCGATCGCCCGGCTCACGTCGAGGTTCCTGGTGCTCTCGCTCGACACCGCACTCGCCGCCGACGTGATCGCCTCCCGCGGTGGGACCCCGGCGGTCCAGCAGATCCTGCGCCGGTGCGTGCTGCGCGCCGAGGAGGTCCTCAACGGTGCCGGCGTGGCGATCCGGCGGCTCCCGGCGGCGGTGGTCGAGCTGCACAACGCCTCCAGCCTTGGGCCGGTGGCCGCGGCCGACGGCTCCGTGCCGCCGGTCGCCGAGCGCACCGACCACGTCGTGGTGGCCGGGTCGATCTCGATGACCTTCGCGGTGACCGGGAGGGACGCCCTGGGCCAGCTCGAGCAGATCGCCGCCTCCCTGCCCGTCCCGATCGTCGCCACGAGCGTGACGCTGCAGCCGGGTCCGCCGCCGCAGCGGAAGCCGACCGTACGGCTGCTGGTGCGGCTCAGCGGGCCCGCCGCGGCCGTGCGGGAGTGCGCCCGCACCCTCGAGGGCGCCACCCGCGCGGCCGGGCTGACGCTGCACCGGCCCGTCGGCGACCAGGTACCGCTGCTGCGCGCGACGACGCTGCTCGGCGTCCCGGCCGAGGCGAGGTGACGCCATGAGCGAGTCGGTGGTGCGAGCGGGGCAGAGCCTGCCCGCGGCTGCGACGGGCGCCTACCTGGGCACCGGCCGGTCCGGGCCGTTCTCGGTGCGGCTGTTCCGCCCCGTGCCGACCCGGGTCGTGGTGTGCTCCGGCGGGTTCGCGGCGCAGCTGCTCACCATGCGCGCCGCGCTGTCGGGGACCCCGGTGCGGGTGGTCAGCGACCGGCCGTCGTCGTGGGCACCGGTGCTCCAGCACGGCGCCGATGCCCGGCTCGTCCCCGACGACAGCCCGCTGCTGCGCCAGCGGGGGCCGATGGTGGTCGTCGACGACCGGCCCGACGAGCGGCGTCCGCTGCGCGAGGTCGCCGACTGGCAGTGCCTGTTCGACCTGCGCACCGTGCGCACCGGCCTGGGTGGCGCGGCTGCCCGGTCGGCCCTGTCGTCGTACGCGCGGGCCGACGTCGTCGCCCTCGGCGCGATGGACCCCGACCTGGCGGCCGGTCTGGCGCGGCTCCTCGGGCTCGACGACGCCACCCGGACCAGGCTCGCCGCGGGGCTCCCGCCGCAGACGATCGCGATGGTCACCCGCGGCCGGGCCGAGCTGGTGCGGGTCGACGCCTCGCCGGCCGAGGCCCAGGTGCTGCGCTCGGCCGTGCTGCACTCCGCGGCCCGCTGACCCCGGCCCGTCGGTTCAGCCCAGGACCTGGCGCAGCTCGGCGTAGACCCCGATGACGCCGAGGATCAGGGGCAGGACCGACAGCACGAGGATCGACTCGATGACGTCGGCGGCGCGGCCGCTCGGCGGCGCGTAGCGGCGACCCGGCAGCACCGTGACCAGCGCGAGCATGGTCAGGGCCAGGCCGGCCACCGGGAGCGCCACGGCCAGGAGGCGGAGCGTGGCGTCGTCGTTGCTCATCGCCAGGTGGGTCAGCAGGGCGAGGCCCGCGACGGCGCCCGCGAGGAGCATCGACATCCGCTGCGAGCGCCCGGTGAACAGGCGGGCGCGCAGGACGCAGATGCCGCCCAAGACGCCGGCGAGGATCTGGGCGCTGGTGCTGCCCTGGGCCAGGATGACGCCGGCGCTGGCCAGCACGGCCGCCAGTGCGACCACGATGCCGGTCATGAACTGGTCGGCCCGCGCCGCCTGACCCAGGACGCGGGTGCCGTCGATGGTCGAGCGGTCGGCGCGCAGGTCGCCGGCACCGGTGGGGACGAACGGCAGCGCGAGCCGGGACAGCTTGAACGCCGCCACCGGGATCGCGGGGGAGGCCAGCAGCGCGACCCCGGCCGTGAACGCGGCCGTGGCCGCCACGTCGAAGTCGCCGAGGTCGGCCGCGGCCGACCCGATCGCGGCGAGCAGCCCGGTGCCGGTCACCGCCACGAGCCCCGGCACGCCCCGGGTGAGCAGGATCAGGCCGAGCACCGAGACCAGCACGGCGGCCGCACCGGCCGGCAGCAGCTGCGTCGCGCCGAACTCCCACGGGCGCTCGTCGCCGCCGACGACGGTCGCCCCGGCGCAGGCCGCCGCGACGACGGCCCAGCCGGCGGCGGTGAGGGCCGCCCCGCGCTGCTGGTAGGCCCGATCGAGGGCGGTGGCGGCGCCGAGCAGGAGCAGGCTGGTGCCGCCGGCGATCGCCGTCGGGACCGTCCACGACGGCCCGCTGAGCAGGCAGGCGGCCAGCACGAAGGCCACGCACAGCGACGCGCCGACCAGGCACGCGCGGGCGGTGTGGTCGGCCGACCAGCGCACCGAGCGGGTCAGGACGCCGGTGGCGACGGCGTCGAGCACGTCGTCGTAGGCGATCTCGGGCATCTGGGTCGCCCGCATCCGCAGGTGCAGCACGTCGCCGTCGCGGATCTCGCCGGCGCGCAGGGTGGTGGCGTGGTCGAGCGGCGCCTCGCCGGCCCGCTGCAGCACGAAGCCGCCGGCGGAGGCGCCCTGGTCGGCCACCTGCGGGCCGAGGGTGCGGACCAGCGTGGTCAGCAGCTCGGCGACGGTGAGGTCGAGGGGGACCGCGAGGTCCACCCGGGTCTGCGTGGTCATCACCGTGAGCCGGCACAGGCTCGACGTGGCAGTCGTGGCCACCGCACCTCCTTGGACGTCACCCGTCGTGGTCGTTACCATCCTGGACCATCCGCGCCTGCCGGCCCGGGATGGGTCCGGATCCCCGCGACGACGAGCTCGGAAGGGTGGACGTGGGTACGCACGTGTTCCAGCGGCCCGCGCGGCAGAAGCCTCCGGCCGAGCCCCGCGGCGAGATCGTCCTCGACTCCCCGCCCGAGCTCCCGGAGACCCAGCAGGGCGGCGGTCTCGGCCAGGCGCTGATGGTGCTCCCGATGCTCGCCGGGGCCGGCGGCATGGCGCTGATGATGTCGACCCGCGCCCGGGGCGAGCCGGTGATGATGATCGCGATGGGCATGATCGGCATCAGCTTCGCCGCGATGGCCTTCGGCAACATCGGCCGCCAGGCGGGGGAGAAGCGGCGCAAGCTCGACGCCGACCGGCGCGACTACCAGCGCTACCTCGTCCAGGTACGACGACGCGTGCGCAAGGCGGCCGAGCAGCAGCGCAAGGCTGCGCTCTGGCACCACCCCGAGCCGGCGTCGCTGTGGTGCATCGCGCTCGGCACCCGGCTGTGGGAGCGCCGCTCCTCCGACGTCGACCACCTCGCCGTGCGGGTGGGCCGCGGTCCGCAACGCCTCGCGGTGACGCTGGTGACCCCCGAGACGAAACCGGTCGAGGACCTCGAACCCATCTCGGCCGGCTCCCTGCGCCGCTTCGTCAGCACCCACAACCGGGTCTCCGAGCTGCCCGTCGCGGTCTCGCTGCGCGCCTTCGGCCTGATCAGCATCGACGGTCCCGTCGAGGAGGGCCGGGCCCTGGCGCGCGCCATGGTCGCCCAGCTCGCCACGCTGCAGACGCCCGACGACGTCCGGATCGCGGTCTGCGCCGGCCGGGCCGCGGTCGGTCGCTGGGAGTGGCTGAAGTGGCTGCCCCACGGTCTCGCCGACGAGGTCGACGCCGTCGGCCAGGTCCGCCTGGTCAACGAGGACCTGCTCGCGATCGAGTCGCACATGGGCGAGGCGCTGCGCAACCGGCCGCGGTTCGGGGCCGAGGCCGGCGCCGACGGTCCGCACCTGGTCGTCGTCCTCGACGGGGGGCGGGTGCCTCCCGAGGCGCAGCTGACCTCCGGCCTCGTGCAGGGTGTGACCGTCATCGACATCCGTGGGGTGCTGCCCACCGACCGGGCCAACGGCGTGCTCCGCCTCGAGCTCCGCGACGACACGATCGCGATGGTGCGGCGCGAGGGCCGCTCCGAGGAGGTCAGCAGGTCGGTGCTCGGCGTGCCCGACGCCCTGTCGCTGACCGAGTGCGAGACGCTCGCGCGCTGCATGAGCGGCTGGCGCGTCTCGGCGGCGTCGTCCTCCGACGCCGAGCCGACCGACCTGCTCACCGTCGACGTCACGCTCCCCGAGCTGCTGCGCCTCGGCGACCCGTACAACATCGACACGAGCGCGACCTGGCGGCCGCGCGCGCCGCGCGACCGGCTGCGGGTGCCGATCGGCATCGGCCCGAGCGGGCAGCCGGTCGACCTCGACATCAAGGAGTCGGCGCAGGGCGGCATGGGACCGCACGGACTGGTCATCGGCGCCACCGGCTCCGGCAAGTCCGAGCTGCTCCGCACCCTCGTGCTCGGGATGGCGGTGACCCACTCGCCCGAGGTCCTCAACTTCGTGCTCGTCGACTTCAAGGGTGGCGCCACCTTCGCCAGCCTCGACGTGCTGCCCCACACCTCGGCGGTGATCACCAACCTGGAGGACGAGCTCATCCTCGTCGACCGGATGAAGGACGCCATCGAGGGCGAGATGGTCCGCCGCCAGGAGGCACTGCGAGCGGCCGGCAACTATGCCTCGCTCAAGGACTACGAGAAGGCCCGCGAGCAGGGCGCCCCGCTCGAGCCGATGCCGTCGCTGTTCGTCGTCGTCGACGAGTTCAGCGAGCTGCTCAGCGCCAAGCCCGACTTCATCGACCTGTTCGTGATGATCGGCCGGCTCGGGCGTTCGCTGGGCGTGCACCTGATGCTGGCCTCGCAGCGGCTCGAGGAGGGCAAGCTCCGCGGCCTCGACACCCACCTGTCCTACCGGGTCGGGCTGCGGACCTTCTCGGCGATGGAGAGCCGCTCGGTGCTCGGCGTCCCCGACGCCTACGAGCTGCCGAGCGCACCGGGCCACGCCTACCTCAAGGAGGCGACCGAGGGGTTGGTGCGGTTCCGGGCGGCGTACGTCTCGGCGCCGTACAAGCGCACCTCCACGGTGGGCGGTGGGTCCTCCGACGACCGCACCGACGCCCAGGTGCTGCCCTACCAGCTCGACTTCATGCCGGTGCAGGTCGAGGCCACGCCCGTCGACGCCGAGCCCGTCGAGCCGCGGCACGCCGGCCCGAGCGAGACGCTGCTCGACATCACGGTCGACCGGCTCAAGGGCCGCGGCATGGCCGCGCGGCAGATCTGGCTGCCCCCGCTCGACGAGCCGCCGCCGCTGGACGCGCTGCTCCCGCCGCTGGTCGCCGGCGAGCGCGGGCTGCAGCCGCAGCAGTGGGACCCGGCGCGGTTCCTGTCGGCGCCGATCGGCATCGAGGACAAGCCCTTCGACCAGCGCCGCGACCCGCTGTGGGTCAACCTGGCGTCGTCCCACTGCGTGGTGGTGGGCGGGCCGCAGAGCGGCAAGAGCACCCTGCTCCGCTCGCTCATCGCCAGCCTCGCGCTCACCCACACGCCGCAGGACGTGCAGTTCTACTGCATCGACTTCGGCGGCGGCACGCTCAACGGCCTCGCCGACCTGCCGCACGTCGGCTCGGTGGCCAGCCGCCTCGACCCCGAGCGGCTCCGACGCACGGTCGCGGAGATGCGGGCGCTGCTCGACGCGCGCGAGGCGCTGTTCACCGCGCACCGCATCGACTCGATGGCCAGCTACCGTCGGATGATCGAGGCCGGCACCGTCGCCAGCGACGGCTTCGGCGACGTCTTCCTCGTGGTCGACGGCTGGGGCACGATCCGCTCCGACCACGAGGAGCTCGAGGGCCAGATCACCCAGATCGCCACCCGCGGCATCGGTTTCGGGGTGCACGTCGTGCTCTCGATCCAGCGGTGGCTGGAGCTGCGCCCGGCCATCCGCGACCTGATCACCACGCGCCTCGAGCTGCGGCTGGGCGACCCCGCCGAGTCCGACGTCGACCGGCGGGCCGCCAAGAACGTGCCGGAGAAGTCGCCCGGCCGCGGGCTGAGCCGCAACAAGCTCCACTACCTCACCGCCCTGCCCCGCATCGACGGGGGCACCGACGCCCGCGACGTCGGCGACGGTGTCGCCGACCTGGTCAAGCAGGTCAGCGCTGCCTGGACCGGCCCCGCGGCACCGCCGGTGCGCCTGCTCCCGCGCCAGATGCCGTACGACGACCTGCCGGCGCCCGACGCCGAGCGTGCGGTCATCCCGATCGGCATCGACGAGGACACGCTCTCCCCGGTCTTCGTCAACTTCGACGCCGAGCCTCACTTCCTGGTCCTCGGGGACGTGGAGTCGGGCAAGTCGAACCTGCTCCGCGCGATCGCCCGCGGCATCACGACCAGGTGGACGCCGAAGGAGGCCAAGATCCTCACCTTCGACTACCGCCGCGGCCTGATCGGCGCGATCACCACCGGCCACCAGCTGGCCTACGTGATGAACTCCGCCGACGCCCCCGAGATGGCCAAGCAGATCGCCGCGGCCCTGCGCGAGCGGCTGGGCAGCATCAAGATCGACCCGACCGCCCAGGAGATCCCGCGCTGGGAGGGCCCGAAGCTGTTCCTGCTGATCGACGACTACGAGATGATCGCCGCCCAGCAGCCCAACCCGCTGCACCAGCTCGTCGAGTTCCTGCCGCAGGCGCGCGACATCGGCCTGCACGTGGTCCTGTCCCGCTCCGCGGGCGGGTCCGGGTCGGGCGGGTTCGAGCCCCTGCAGAAGCGGCTCAAGGAGCTCGGCACGCCCGGCGTCCTGCTCTCGGGCAGCAAGGAGGAGGGCGTCGTGCTGCACGGCAACAAGTTCGAGCCGATGCCCCAGGGGCGGGGCAAGCTCGTCGACCGGCGCATCGGCGTCAAGGTCATCCAGACACCGGTGATGGGTCGGCGCTGACCCGATTCCCGCTGGCCGCGGAGCCTTGCTACCGTATCCCCGCACGATCCCCTGTAGCTCAGTTGGCAGAGCGCTTGACTGTTAATCAGGATGTCGTTGGTTCGAGTCCAACCGGGGGAGCAAGCAACACCGCAGGTCACAGGCCGTCTCCGCTCATCGCGGAGGCGGCCTGTTGCGCGTCCTGAGACGGTTGTGGGTGCAGTGTGGGCACCGAGGCCCCCCGAGGGACCATCGCCGCGGCCTGGTCGGCGCGCTCACGCCCGACGCTGCGGACCTGGTGGCTGTAGATCGACGACGTGACCCGCACGTCGCTGTGACCCAGCAGCTTGGAGACGAACTCGATGTCCGACCCGGAGTTCAGGTAGAGCGTCGCGCACGTGTGGCGCAGGCCGTGCAGCGTCATTGCGGGCAGGCCGGCGCGGATCCGCAGCTTGTCGAAGAGCCTGGTGGTGTACAGCAGGAGCAGCGGGCGGCCGTTCTCCATTGTGAACACCAGTCCGCTGTCCTGGTAGGCCGCGCCCCACGCTTCGCGCTCGGCGCTCTGAGCGATCTGCCACGCCACCAGGGCGCCGGCGGCCGCGTCGCTGAGGGGCACCCGGCGGACGCCGGCGTCTGTCTTGGACTTCCGGACGCGCAGCTCCCGGCTGCTGAGGTCGACGTCGTCCCATCGCAGGGCGCAGAGCTCGGCGCGACGCAGACCGGTCCAGACGGCCGTCTCGTAGAACGCGCCGAGCCGGTGCTGGGCGGCGACGTCGAGGAAGTGTCCGACCTGCTCCGGCTCCCACGCCTCGAACGCCTTGCGGTCGATCGGGGGCAGCTCGAGGAGTCGGGCGGGGCTCTCGTCGATCAGCTCGTCTCGAACAGCGCTGGTGAACGCTGACTGCAGCGTGGCGACGATCCGGCGCACGGTCGTTGCGCCCCGGTCGGCTGTGACCAGGTCGTCGACGTACGCCTGCACGTGGCCACGGCGGATGTCGCGCAGCCGCATGGCGCCGAGCCTGGACGGGATGAGGTCCTGGTCGACGTAGCGTCGGTAGTTCGCCAGCGTGGTGCCGGCCAGTGGCTTGCGGCCGTTGACGCCGGTCGTTGCTCGACGCTCGAGCCAGCGAGGCAGGTACTCGGCCAGGGTCTCCCGGGACGGGGTGACGAGTTTGCCGGCGTCGAGCTTCGAGAGCGCTCGGTTCCGCTCGGCTTGAGCGTCACGCTTCGTGGGGTAGGTGCCGCCGCGGATCTGCTGACGCTTCTTCCGTCCCGTGGTCGGGTCGGTGACTGTCCCGGCGGAGACACGGAAGGTCCAGGCGCCGTGGCGTGGGTCGGTGGCCATCAACGGACAAGCCCTGGCGCGCTGCTCGGCGGTGGGTCGCTCGGGAAGCGTGCCGTATTGACGGCCAGCGTCGTCGCGGCAGCCGCACCGGCGGAACACGGCGCTCACGACGTCGCCTCTCGCGACGGCACGAGGCCGCGGTCGCGGACCTGATCCAGCCAGCGGTATGCGGTCGGTCGGGACATCTGCAGCCGCTTCGCGGTCCGCGACGTTGCTGACGTCGGCTCGACCGTGGCCTCTTCGAGGTAGACGCGCGCGAACGTGCGGAAGTCCTCCTCGGTGGGTGGTGCTGCACCGCGTCCCCTTGGCGTGTGCTCTAGGTCGCTGGTGGCGTCTGACACCTCATCGAGCCAGCGAGCTAGGTGACGGGCGCGCAGTCCTGCACCCACCCATTCGCCCGCGACACGCGACGCCTCGGAGGGCTCGCCAGGAAGCAGGGGCGAGGGGATGCCATGAAGCGTGTCCTCTGTGTAGCCGAACTGGTCTAGGAGCCTCTGTTTCGCCTCCTGAGCCTGGTCCCACTTGGCGCGTGTCGCTGTCAGGGCGGCGTCATAGACCGCCTGGGCGATCTCCGGAAGTCGCAACTCTCGCAGTTGGCGCCCGGTGACTTCGCGGCCGTCGTCGAACTGCAATCCGGCGACGACTGGGCGGTGGTTGCCCACGACTCTGAGCTTGATCCACACGGGCTGAGTGAGGCTCGCGCTCTCGACCCGGATCCAGGTGTCGGGCGTCAGGTGCGCCTCGCGCGGGGGGATGTGCACCGTGTAGGGATGGCGATCGGTCACGGTTCGGACCGTACGCACCCGCTACTGCAAATGCAACAGGCTCTGCACGACTAGCGCACGGTGTCTCACTTGCGGCACCGATAAACGAGACACGCACCGTGCAAGTGCTGTTGCTTTTAACGTGCGCCAACGGTCAACCTCGTCTCATGACCACGGCGCCACTTGAGGACCTGCTTGCCCAGGTTCGACGTGCCCACCAGCTCACCAAGCCCCCCGTCGCTCGAGAGATACGCGTTTCGGCCGGCGTGAGCCAGGAACGCCTCGCGCGGGCCCTCGGCGTCGATCGAGCGACACTGTCGCGCTGGGAGACCGGCGCGGCCCGACCACAGCAGGCTCAGCTCGCCCAATGGGTCGAGGCACTCGAAGCCCTGCAGGAAGCGGTCGCGTGATGCAGACGATCACCGTCACTCTCCCGCTGACGATCACCGTGCCTGAAGCCGGTGAGCTGCTCGGGCTCGGCCGCAAGGCCGCGTACGCCGCGGCACAGCGTGGCGACATCCCGACGCTGCCTCTCGGGCGACGCCTTGTCGTCCCGGTGCCGCGGCTGCTCGAGCTCGTCGGCTACGCCCCCGACGTGCGGACGGCGCCACCTGCCACCGGTGACGCCGACGCCCAGATCCTCGCCCTCAGGAAGCAGGAGACCCGACCCCATGATGCCCACGCCTCCGCCGCAGCAGCAACAGACAACGCCGGACGGCAGAGCTGCTGAACGACCCCGTCACAGGGGTGGCCTGTGAGCAGTCCGGCCCGCACGAGACGCCGGAAGGCTGTTCGCTCGGCCGCGCGCTGCCCCGACTGCCGGTCGCGCGTGCGACTCGTCGACGACGTCGCCGCGGCGGGGCCCACGTTCGCTCGCGTCGAGGTGTTCCACGACGCGACCTGCCCCTGGTGGCGATCCCGCGGCGCCCAGCCGTTCCGCGACATCCGGGTGGTGGCCCAGTGACCGCCGCACCCACCCACCCCCGTACCTCGGTCGCCCACCTCCAAGCCCGGGTGCTACAGGACGTCTGGACCCAGGCATGGGCCGCCTACTGGACCCGCCGCGCCCGCATGCACGAGTGGGCCGCCCCCCGGGAAGGCGACTACACCGGCCGCGCCACTGAGGCCGAGCTCGACGAGCAGGCACGCCGCTCCGCCGAGGCCGCGATCAACTGTCGCCACCGTGCGGCCGGCGTCGACGGCCTGGTCGACGTCGCGTTCCACCACACCGCGACCGCACTGCTCTCCGACTTCGACGGCCGGCGCCTCGACGCGGCGTACGACGCGATCGAGCAGCAGCGCCGCGACATCGAGCCCCACCGGGGGCCGGCGTGAGTGCCTCCGTGGACGACATGCCCGCCTGGACCGACGACGAGATCGCCGAGCGCGAGCGGGAGGCCGAACGCATCGCCCAGCACGATGCCGAGTTCGAGCGTGCCAACGCTCACCAGCTCGCCGTCGCAGACGAGGCCCGCCGGCACGATGAAGCTGTCCGGAGCGCCCTGAACCGCCGCCGAGCCGCGCACGAGGCCGAGGCCCTCTTCGCGGCCGAGCAGCGCGCAGCGACACCGGTCCCGCCCTTCGACGCCGGCTTCCTCGGCGACGTCCTGGCCCGGCCGGCGCCGCCAGCTCACCGCGTCGAAGGGCTGATCCCCTCCGACGCCGGCACGCTGGTCGTCGCGCAGCGCAAGACGGGCAAGACGACGCTGCAGTTGAACCTCGCTCGCTGCTTGCTGCGTGGCGGCGACCTCCTCGGGCGCTTCCCCGTCCACCAGAAGGTCACCGGCCGCATCGCGTTCCTCAACTACGAGGTGTCCGGGCACATGCTCGCCACCTGGGCCGATGAGGTCGGCATCGACCACAACCGCCTCTTCCTGGTCAACCTCCGCGGCCGCCGCAACCCCCTCGGCGTCGATGAGGACCGCGAATCCCTCGCCGCCCGCCTCCGCGACCTCGACGTCGAGACCCTCATCGTCGACCCCTTCGGCCGCGCCTACACCGGCACCAGCCAGAACGACCCCGGCGAGGTCGGCGCCTGGCTCACCGACCTAGACCTCTTCGCCCGCACCGAAGTC
The DNA here is from genome assembly GCF_058559815.1 of Nocardioides sp. WJ219. Taxonomy (NCBI): domain Bacteria; kingdom Bacillati; phylum Actinomycetota; class Actinomycetes; order Propionibacteriales; family Nocardioidaceae; genus Nocardioides; species Nocardioides sp. WJ219. Next base: position 67,626 of record NZ_JBZUJV010000002.1, on the reverse strand, counting down.
GGCGCCCGCGACATCGTCCTCACCGCACACGCCGGCTGGAACGGCGAACGCACCCGCGGATCCACCGCCCTCGAGGACTGGGCCGACTCGATCATCACCCTGACCCGAGCCAGGGACGACGAACGCGCCCGGTTCCTCCGCGCCGAGGGCCGCGACATCCTCGTCAACGAGGACGCCCTCGACTTCGACCCGGTCACCCGGCTCCTGACCATGACCGGCGCCGGCTCCCGCAAGAGCGCCACCATCGTCCGTCGCATCCGCGACCTGGTCCCCGTCGTCGCGGACCTCCTCGCCGAGACACCCAGCATGTCCGGCAACCAGCTCGATACCGCCATCAAGGCACTCCTCACCAGCGGCGACCTCGAGCTCGCCCACTCCAAGGGCGACGGCACCAAAGCAGCTCAGCTCCTGGAGAAGGACGGCCGCGTCGTCTCGAAGGCAGGAGCCAGGGGCGCTCGGATCTTCACGCTCACGTCCCCACATCCCTCGACCTCCCCAGCACCTCCCCCAGGGACGTCCGACGACCTCCCCCACCTCCCTTATGGGGAGGGAGGTCGTCCCAGGGAAGACAACGCAGCTACTCCACCCGGGGAACTAACCGACCACGACACAACCGAGGCCCGATGACCCGCACCACCACGAACGACCCGCGCCGCGGCTCGGACACCCCGTGGACGACGCCCGTCCCCGGCGACCCCATGGACGACGATCGACCGCAGACGACCAGCGCGGCCGAGTCCGCCGACCCCATGCCCGGCGGGCAACCGGACCGACCCCATGCCGTCGATGACCGGCGATGCAAGGCGACGTCGCGCCGCTCGGGCAGGCGGTGCAAGAGGTTCCCTGCTCCTGGCCAGTCGGTGTGTGTGATGCACGGCGGCGCGTCGCCCCAGGCTCGCGAGGCTGCGCAGCGTCGGCGCACTGAGGCCGAGGCAACTGCGCTGCTGGAGCTGGTGTGGGATCCGAACGCGGCGCCGGTGGTCGATCCGGTCGGCGCGCTGCAGTCGCTCACCGGGAAGTTGCAGCACGCGGCCGACGTGCTCGGTGCTCGGCTCGCGCAGGAGGCGCTCGACGGGCCGACGTCGCTCGCCTGGGCCAGGGTGCTCAAGGAGTTGCGCCAGGTCCTCGTCGACACGGCTCGGCTCGGGATCGCGGAGCGGCACCTCGCGCTCGAGCAGGAGCGCGCGACGCTGGTGACCTCGGCGTTCCTGGCTGCGCTCGAGGTGGGTGGCGTCGCGCCGGCGGTGCGGACGGCGATGGTCGACCGGTTCCTCTCCGGCCTCGAGCCGCTGCAGGTCGAGGCAGGCGGTCCGGTTGTGCGGCCGATGGCGTTGCCGGCCGGTGGCACCGGTGACCAGTCGCCGGGAGCAGACCGATGATGACCACGGCGGGTGCGCACCTGGTGGCGTACGACGCTATCGAGTCGGCGATGCAGGCGGAGAGCGTCGACGCCGCGGTGGCGTCGGTGCGCCTCGACCTCGAGGTGCTGTCGCGCGAGGACTTGTTGCGGGTGGCGATGGCGCTGGCGATCGAGCCGGCTCGGGTGCTGACGCCGGCGCGTGATCGGTCGCGGTTCCTGGATCGGTTGCAGCGTCGTCGGCTCTCGGTCATGGTCGGGCCGCTCGACACCGGAGGTCGAGGCTGATGCGTGGCCTTCGGGGTGTGCCCACGCTGCACCCACACGCACTGTTCGTGCAGGTCAGCGGCTGGGCACTTGACTCCTGGAGAGGAACCCGGTCACACCAGCTGGACGGTGCCGGCGTCGAACGAGTGCGCCACCCCGGACTCTGTCTGCCAGGTGATCGACACGCGCGCGGTCAGCGTGGCGAGTGCCGGGTCTGCCGGGGCTTCCATCCCGTCGACGTCCCGGATTGGGCGGGCGGCATGCCGCGCCGTCGTGATCTGGCCAGTGAGGTCGCGGGCAATGGGGTCCCCTGGCGCGACAGTTCGGTGGGAGTCGCGCAGGTGCTGGCCCGTCTCGATGAGCTCGATGACCAGGTGCACGTCGCGCGCGTCGTCAGTGCCCACGTGCTGGAACTTGACGCCACCCGAACCTGGGCGGTGGGTGCCGATCCACGGCCTGCGCTCCCAGCGGACGTCGTTGCGTTCGTTGGCCCGATCCTCGAGCCGCTGAGCGCGGGCCTCAGCCTTATGCGCCAGGTCCAGGGCTTCGTCAGCGATCCGGTTAGCTGCGGCTGCAGAGGTGGCGGAGCGGTTGGCGATGTCGTTCGCGTCGCCGGCTCGGCGCACGGCGATGACGGCGACGGCCAGGGCGCCGGCTGCGATCAGTGCGGAGGCGGCTGCGGCCGCGGTGCTGCCGTCCATCAGAGCGGTTGGCGCCAGGGGCGGCGCACGCCGGATGGGGTGTCGGACCAGGTCACGATCAGCTCAAGCGGGTCACCCCCCGAGCTCGTGACCGTCCAGAACCGGACGGCCTCGCCAGACTGGACGTCACGAGGTGTGTCGGTGACCTCGAACAGGACTGCGGCGGGGCAGTCGAGTTCGACGGCGTACGCGGTCGCTTGGCCCTGGTTGCGGAGGAACGACTCTTGTCCGTCGTGGTCGACGGCCCACTGCACCCGCGGGGCTCGGTGGCGTTCAATCTCCTCGACCGAGTCGGCCAAGCGCTTGGACTCGCTGAGCGCGTCGCGGGCCACCCGCTCGGCGCGGTCCGCACTCTTGGCGTTGAGCTCGCCGCGGACGAAGGTCGCAATCGCCACAGCAAGTGCGATGCCGGCGATGAGGGCGGCGGCGGTGTCGGCGCTCATCGATCAGAGCCCGGTCTGGGAGCGGACGAAGGCTGCGGTGACGTCGACGATGACGTCACGGGAGACCGAGCTGACGGCGCCGGCGGCACGGCGGATGAGGGTCCGCTCTTCGGGGTCGGTCGTGGAGTCCTCGGCCTGGCGGAGCAGGTCGACGAGGGTCTCGGCGGCGCGGTCGCCGGGCCAGAGTCCGACGGCGCGACGTCCGCGCTCGCCGAGCACGAACCAGCTGGGGAACCAAGCGGCGAACGCTTGGGCGGATGCGTCGCCTCCTGGCGCGGTGGCCCGGGACAGGTGCAGGTATCGGCCGTCCACCAGTGCGTGTAGCGCAGTCCTGGCTTCCTGCGTTGGGATGCCGAGCAAGTCGGCGATCTCTTGCGGTCCCGTGTTGTCGTCGAGGGTCTCGCTGCTGTCAAGGATCTTGGCGGCCTCGAGCAGGACCGGGAAGTCGCGGCTGTGCCAGCGGTCTGGCAGCGGCGGCTGGTTGGGCGGTGGCGGTGTGGTGGTCATCGGCGGTCAGCGTCCGAGTGGTCCGAGGCCGGCGGCGAAGTCGTATCCCGCTGGGGTGACGCGCAGGCCGGAGTGCCTGTTCCCGTCGCCCATGCGTGTCGGGCCGCCGTCGGGGATGACCAGGCCGCGGCGCTTGAGGCGGGAGACGGAGTCCTCGACGAGCGCGTCATCGACGCCGGCGGAGGCTGCGGCGTCGACGCCGCTGCAGCGGTCGCTGGGGTGTTGGTCGGTCAGTTCGACGAGGGCACGCATCAGGCGTGCGTCGGTGAGTGCTGGGTTCTCGGCAGGTAGGTCGGTCACGGCGGCGTCTCCTAGTCGGGATCGAGCGCTATGGGTGTCGGGGTGGTGACGACGGTAGGGGCGACCTCCGACATTCCGCAGGCGGTTGATCAGCCCGCTGCGGAGTGGCCGGCGTGGGGTGTGCCTGCCCGGGCGGCCGGGGCGTGGGTGGCGCTGCAGGCTGTGGTCGCCGAGGTCCGTGTCGAGGGGCGTCCGGTGCCGTGCGAGCGGGACCCAGCGCGGTGGTGGCCGGACCGTCCGACGTCGCCGGCTGGTGCGGTCGACGTCGAGTTCGCGGTGCAGGGCTGCACGTGGTGCCCGGTGCGGCGCCAGTGCCTGGTGTACGCGCTGGCGGCGGGGGAGCGGCATGGGGTGTGGGGTGGCCTGTCGCCGGCGGATCGGCTCGCGCGCGGGGGTGGCCAGTGACCGGTCAGCAACGGATCCCGGTCGCACCGTTCGTGCGGGACCAGCGGGCGGCGGCGGCGGTCGAGGCGGCGGCGCGGTGGCATGCTTCGGTGCCGGCGCGGCACAGGCGCCAGAGCGCGTCGGTGGAGTCACTGGCAGCCCAACTGCTGGTTGGGCGCCTCTCTGGACGGCTGCCCCCGAAGGCCGGCGACGTCGAGTGGTGGACCGAGTGGTGCGAGCACGTCGCGGATCCGACTTACCTGGGAGTAGTGCGGCTCTACCCGACTGTCGGCCTGCTCTGCGGGCTTTGCTCGATCGCGCTGGTGTCGACTAGGCCGGCGGCGTCGCAGGTGTGCGACTCGTGCGGCGCCGCCCCGAGCGTGGCGCGTGGCCCCCTGCTGCCCTTGCAGTTCGAGGCCGCCGGCTACCTGGTGACGGCGCAGCTGTGCGCGGCGTGCTGGCGGGGCGGGACGTGACGGGGTATCGACGGCGGCCGCTGCTGCCGGCGGTCATCGGGCCGCGGCTCGCCGCGGTGATCCTGCGCGACGAGGGCCCAGCGCTGGTCCAGAAGGCCCAGGCGTGGGGTGCCAGCGGCGACGAGGAGCGGCAGCTCTTTGCGCAGGAGATCCTCAGCGGCATGGACTCGATGACTGAGTCCGTGCGGCAGTGGCGCGACCGGATGGGTTCCGAGGTCGGAACTCCGGAACAGGCAGGGCCGGAACTCGGTGCAGGGTCGGAGGCGCCCAGTGGTGATCCCGAGGTGACAGCGCGGGAGGCGGCCGACCAGTACCGGGTGAGCGTCGAATGGATCCGGCGTTTGTGTCGTCGTGGTGGCGAGACAGGGCTGGCCGGCCGCCAGCTGGACAACGGGACGTGGCTCATCCGGGCTTCGTCGGCAGCCGAGTGGGACAGACGGAGGCACAGCAGATGAGCGACGTGAGTGAAGCCGTGACCGGGCGGGCGAGCGTGCTCGTCGTCGAGCGGGCGCGGTGGGCGGGCGTCACGTTCTCCGATCTCGAGGTGAGGGGCTTCCTCGCCGACCTCGATCGGTCGCTCACCGAGGCCGGTGACCTCGACGAGGCCGCGTTCATCCGGCTCGTCGACGCCGAGGCGGTCACCAAGCATGACCCGGCGGGCGTGGGACTCGTCCGGGGATTCGGCGGCAGCCGGGTCACACCATCCATCGACCAGATCGACGAGGCCCTCGGCCTCAAGACGGGAGCCTGAGCATGTCCAAGAACCAGGTCTTCGCCGGCAGCCGCCCGGCCATCTCGCTGCCGGTCCCCGCCGGCATCCGCTCCGGCGACCCCGTCAAGGTCGGCGGCTTCATCGGCGTCGCCGAGACCGACCGCACCGAGGTCGTCGGCGGCAAGCAGTTCGGCGGCGTCGGCAACCCCGCCGGCTACGCCTCCGTCCAGCCCGACGGCTGCTACGCCCTGACGGTCCCCGAGGCCGTCAACGACGTCGGCACGGCGATCTACATCACCGCCGGCAACGCCCTCACCACCACGGCCGGCGGCAACACGCTGTTCGGCCACACCCGCCCCGTCATCGACAAGGGCCTCGCCACCGGCGCCACCAAGGCAGCCGGCGCCGGCACGGTCAACGTCGAGCTCGTCCAGCAGCCGCGCGTCGCGGCGTAGCACCGCCGACCCGAACCCCTTGAGGAGCACCAGATGTCCAACGACCCGTGGGAGCAGATCGACGAGGCGCTCGGGCTGAAGGCCCCCGCTGCCGACTCGATGCATGAGCACTTCATCGAGGCCGGCTTCACCGTCGAGGAAGCCACGCGCGGAGCGGCGGCGATGCAGTCGGGCCAGTACTTCGGTTTCGTCGACGTCGCGACGTCGCTGCGCCCGTCGGGGTACGGCGGACTGACGCCGATGTCGCCGGCGATGGAGACCGCGGTGCAGCGCATCGGCGCGCGCGTCGACGGGCAGGCCAAGGCGGGCGGCTCCCTCTCCGAGTCGAAGGCGCCCAAGCCGGTCACGGAGGCCGAGGTGCGGGAGATGCTGGCGCGCGCTGAGGGCCAGAGCGGGATGCGTGGCCTGGTGGCGGACTGGGTCCGCAAGCAGGAGCGCCAGGCGGGGGTCAGCTCGTGACGACGTTGCCGCGCGAGACCATCGGCCGCACCGAGGAGGACCTGGCCACCGCGGTCGCCGCGGCACGTGACGCTGTGCTCGAGCAACGTCGCGTCGTCGAGCAGTGGGAGGAATCCCAGTCGACGGCTGAGGCCGAGTTGGAGAGCCTCACCGCACGCGCCGGCGACCTGGTGCTCGACGACCCAGCCGCGGCAGACGGCATCGTCACCGAGACAGCTCGGCTGACGGCGCGCATCGACCTGGCCGGCCGAGCTGTCCTGGCAACTCAGCCGCGAGTGGCCCGTGTCGAGGTGGCTTACCTGCACCGGGAGGCGGACCGCCTGGCCGCTGACGCGGAGACGGCCGCGCGCGAGCTCGCGGCGCACCAGGCGAAGGTCGCGCGGATCTTCGCCGAGCTCGAGGGCGAGGAGGGCGTCTCGTTCGTCGACTACGACCGCGCGCTCGTCGAGCTCTACGACGAGGAGCGCAACACCGAGAACCTGGGAAACGGCCGCCGCAGGATCACGCACGCGAAGACCCACGTCCTGACCTCCCGAGCTACTACGGCACGACGACACGCGGCGGCCGTCCGCGCAGTGGCCAACGGCCAGGATCCCGACGCGGAACTCAAGGGCGAGGACCTGCCGCAGTGCCTCGGCGCGGGCGCCCTCGTGCCGGCGCGACGCCACCTCGTCGCCGTCGCGCGCCAGCAGCAGATCCTCGACGAGCTCGAGTCGCTCGAGCGCACCATGCCCGCCGACGTCGACGCCCAGCTCGCCGAGGAGCGTGCGATGGGACTGGTGCCCAACCCCCAGACCATCCGCAACCGCCACGCCCGGGCCCAGATCAGGCTGGCCGAACTCCCCGACGAGATCGCCGCCGCGCGCGAACACCTGGCCGCGCTCACCGGCAAGGTTGGCGACCTCAGCACGGCGGACGCATGAGGCGCTGCCGGTGTTGCGACGGGTGGCAACCCGGCGACCCGTCGACCGCCCGCCCGATGCGCCCCTGGGAGCGCGCCTGGGCCGCTGTCGTCGCCGGCTGGCGCGCTGCACGGACGACGTGGCAGACGCCGCCGTTGCTCGTCGACGAGGCCGAGGTCGTCTGGATCAAGGAGGCGAGCCAGCGGGTCGACGAGCTAGACGAGCAGGCCGGCGCCCTAGACCGTGAGAAGGCCGCCCTCGATCGCGAGGTCACAGCCCGACGCATCCTGAGCGTTCGCGCTCCCGGCAACCCATGGGTGTCCGAGCGGCTCCTGGCCGACCTGCCGCTGACTGCCGACGGCACCTTGCACGAGCCGGCCGCCCAGGCGCTCCTCGAGGTCGACCTCTGGGCCGCCCGCCTCGACGACCTCGCCGACACCAGCACCGGAGGCTGACCATGGACCGCTCCGTCGAGATGCGGCTGCGGCTCGACATCGCGCACGCTCAGCGCAACGCGCGAGAGATGGCGCGGGAGTTCGACGCGCTGTCTGCTCGCGCGGCGCTCCTCGACGCCCAGCTCGGCGGCGTCGAGGCGTCGGCGCGTCGCGCCGGCGGAGCGATCGGGGGCATGCGGGGCGACGTGCAGGGGCTCGGCCGCGACAGCGACACCACCTCGACCGCGCTCGCGGAGGCTCGCCGGCGGGTCGACGAGCTCAACGCCGCCGCGTCGCGGGGAACCGGCGGCATGACCCGGTTCGGCAGCAGCACCCAGACCGCCGGCAGCCAAGTGCGGCGTACGAGCGTCGAGGTCGAGCAGGCGGGCAACGTGCTCGACCGGTTCTCCGGGCGGGTCGGCCTCGCGATTGACGGAATCATCGGGATCGCGCCGGCTCTGATCCCGATCGGCGCCGTCGGGGCTCAGGCGCTCGGTGGGCTGGCCACCGCCGCCACCGCGGCCGGCATCGCCGGCGGCTCCATGATCGTGGCATTCCAGGGCGTGGGCGACGCCGTGAAGGCGATTGACGCCTACCGGCTCGACCCGACCGCCGCCACCCTCGAGAAGGCCCGCGAGGCGCTGACCGACCTCTCGCCCGCCGCCCGCCGGTTCGTCGCCGACTTCGAGAAGTTCAAGCCCACCCTCAGCATGATCCAGGACGCCGCCGCCGAGGGCTGGATGCCCGGGCTGACCGAATCTCTCGTCGACTTCGAGCGCGTCGGACCCAAGATCGCCGCCATCCTCGAGCGCACCGGTGCCGCCGGCGGCGGCGTCATCGCCCGCGGCGCCGAGTCGCTCGCTTCCGACCGGTGGGCGGAACTCCTGGACTACCTCGAGACCGAGATGCCGTCCGCCGTCGCCACCCTCGGCCGCGTCTTCGGCGACCTAGCCCACGGCGCCGGCGAGCTGTGGATGAACCTCGACCCCGGCAACGACCGGTTCTTGTCCTGGGTTGAGGACGTCGCCCAGGGCTTCGACTCCTGGGCCGGGAGCAGTGAGGGCCGCGAGTCGGTCGAGTCGTTCCTGGTCTACGCCCACGCCAACGGACCCGCGGTCGCTGAGCTGTTCACCAGCCTCGTCTCCGCCGTCACCGCGGTCGTCGAGGCCGCGGCCCCGCTCGGCGGGCCGGTCCTGACCGGGCTGACTGCAGTGCTCAACGTCGTCGAGACCATCGCCGACTCCGACATGGCCACCCCGATCCTCGCCGCCGTCGCCGCGCTGCGACTGTTCAGCCGCACCGCCGCCGTGGCCCAGTCCTCGGCCGTCGCCGCGCTCGTCGCCCCGTGGCGCACGCCCACGGCGACGCGACCGCCCACGCCCATCCCCGGCCTGCCGGCGCACCTACAGGGCGCCGCGGCCGCCCCGCACCCCTCGGTCGTCGCCGCGCAGCAGCGCGCCGCCCGCATGTCGCAGGTCGCTCGCGGTGGCGGCATGGCCGTGGGGGTCGGGCTGCTCGCCTCCGGTGCATCGGAGGAGGTCGGGCTGACGAACACCGCGATGCTGGCCATGGCCGGCACGCTGGCCGGTCCGTGGGGCACCGCGGCCGGTGCAGCCGTCGGTCTGGCGATGGACTTCGCGGCCGCGAACGACGACGTCGAGGCCGCCATCGACCGCACCCAGGCCGCGCTCGCCGGGAGCGACTTCACCGCCATGCAGTCCGGTCTGGCTGCCACGAAGGCCGAGCTCGACAAGCTGCGCGCCGACAGCGAGGACAACGGCGGGCTCGCCGGTGACGCCTGGTTCAACCCGGCCGTGGCCGGCGGGTTCCGGATCTTCGACGCCTGGAAGGGCGACCAGGCCGACACCGCCGAGGAGGACCTGGCCGCCCTCGAGAACCAGATGCGCATCAACCAGGAGGCCGCGGCCGGCCTGGGTGAGTCGCTCGGCATGACCATCGGCCCCCTCGACGGGTCCGCCCGATCGGTCGCCGAGCTCGAGGCAGCGCTGCTGCGGGCCCGGCCCGCGATGGACAGCCTCGGCCTCAGCCAGGAGGACCTGGCCCGGCTCAAGGAGCAGCAGGAGTTCATCGAGGGCCAGGGGACCGGGCTGCGAGCGATCGCCGCGCGGACTGTCGCCACCAACACCGGCGACCTGACGCCCTACGACGACGCTCTCAGCAAGATCAACGAAGAGCTCCGCGAGACCGACAGCAACGCCGGCCGCATGACCAACCTGAACAAGGTCATCACCGACTCCGGCGACGTCATGCTCTCGGCCGCCGACTCAGCAGACGCGCTGCGCGCAGCTCTCGACGCGCTGCTGACGCCGCAAATGGACGTCACCAGGGCCAACGACGCCTGGATCACCGGGCTTCGCACCCTCAACGACGACCTGGCCAAGAACCGCATACTCGTCGGCGACAGCAACGCCGCCATCCAGAACCGCGCCGCCGTCCAGGAGCGCATCACAGCTCTCACCGACAAGATGGTGGCGGCCGACGCCGACGGTGCAGGGCCGGACCGGCTGACCCGGATCATGAAGGAGGGCCGCCGAGAGCTGGTGCGCCTCGGCGGGCAGCTCGGCATCGGCGAGCAGCAGATGGGCAAGTTCCTCCGCTCCCAGGGGCTGACGTGGCAGATGGTCAAGGGCCTGATCCAGGACAACGCCGCCCAGGTTCGGGCGACGACGCGCGCGGTCAAGGCGGCGTACGACGAGCTGCCTCGGGCGGTCCAGACCCGGCTGAGCGCGGGCAACATCCCGAGGACGGTCGCCGACGTGGACCGGTTGGTGGCCAAGTACAAGCTCACCGAGGAGCAGCGCGAGGCGCTGATGACCATCAAGGACGAGGCCTCAGAGCGAGCCCGGGCGGTCGCTCGCACCCTCGACCAGGCGGCGAAGGACCGCGACTCGACGATCACCATCACGACGGTGCGCCGGGAGGTACGCGAGTTCGTCACTCCCACCGAGGGGCGACGTGAGCGGCGCGCCGGCGGCGGGTTGGTCACTGGCCCGGGTGGGCCCCGCGACGACCTCATCAACGCCCGCCTGTCGAACTACGAGTTCGTGCAGCAGGCAGCCGCGGTCAAGCACTACGGCGTCGGGTTCATGGCCGCACTCAACGAACGCCGCGTGCCGAAGGCGGACCTCCCCGGGTTCGCCAGCGGCGGCCTGTTCGCTCCGTCCCCTCCGCTGCGGGGCCTCGACGTCCACGGCACCCAGCACCGCGGCGGCGCAGGGAAGTCGCTGGGCGACGAGTCCGACCGTGCCGCCGGCAAGGTGAAGAAGCTCGCCGAGCGGCTGCGCGAGGCCGAGAAGGCGCTGGCGAAAGAGACCCGGCAGCGCGACGCACTGGTGTCTCGCCAGGAGGCCATCAAGTCCGGCATCGCCAGCGGCTTCAACAACGATGTGTTCGGCAGCCTCGGGTCCGATGTGTGGGCCGCCGGCGGCGGGGGCGACCCGGTCTCGGTGCTGAACAGCGACATCGCGGACCTGCGCAAGTACGACCGACTGCTCGACAAGCTGGACAAGCCCGGCAAGGCCGGGCTCGACGGACGAGCGTTCGAGGACGCCGCGGCGTCGGGCAACCTCGCCGGGCTGGAGGCGCTGGCCGCGATGACGCCCAAGCAGCTGGCGCTGTACGAGCGCCGCTACCAGCAGCGGGCGTCACTCACGCAGTCCGTCGGACGGGGCGCCGCGAACGACGCGCTCGGCCCTGAGGTCCGCGAGGCCAACCGTGAGCTGAAGCTGCTGCGGCGCGAGGTCGAGCGGCTGCGCAACGACGGGAAGAAGCACCACAAGGAGGCCGGCGACCAGCGCCGGGCGGCCCCAGACCGCACCGGCCGGGCCGTGCTCACCGGCGTCAACGGCGCCGCTGTGAAGGGCCGCCGGGACACGCGGCCCACCTCAGGACGGGGACCGCGGTAGGCAGTCGGGGCGGGCTTGTCCGTGGTCACTGGTCGAATGGGACCCATGACCAGCATCGAGCACACCGAGGCCGTCGCCGGCCTCGTCCGAAAGGTGACCCTCGAAGGCCGCACCGCGCCGGCCGACGTCGTCGCTGCCATCCTCAAGCTCGTCCCGGAGCCACTGGACGCCTACGCAACGCTGACCCGCCCGTCCACCGAGGACGGGGACAGTGACGGCTACCTCTGGACGGCCCTAGCCTTCGACGCCGGCGGCCTGGCGCTCGTCGAGGCGGCCGCGGAAGGCGTGTGGGTCTGGGACAGCCCGGACGCCACCAGCCGGTCCGCGACGCGATGGGTACCCCCGGGGGCCACCTGCTCGGCTCGATGGTTCCCCTTCTCGACGATCGCCGAGGTGCGACTCAAGGTGGACGTCGTCGACAACCGCGAACGGATCGTCTCCGACGATGAATGGGCGGTCGTCTTGACCGATGGCATCGTGCTGTCGATCACCGGCGACAAGACTCTCAGGCAGCGCGACCCGCGTCCGCAGCAGTTCTGCCAGGCGCTCCTGGCCACGATGGCCCGCAGGTCCGCCAGCTAAACAGAACCGCACTCGTCGTTGACGGCGACCAGACCCTCGTCGAACGCCTGAGAAGCGTCGAGCTGAGCCGTGATGCTGTCGGACTCGATCGCGACCTGGGCGCGCTCGGTCGTGCCGCTGACCGTCTCGATCAGGCTCTGCGCCTCGTCGCCGCTTCTGGACCTGAGGTTGTCGAGCGTGATGGCGTAATCGGCTAGGAACTGCCTGTCTGGTGCCAGGAAGTCCGCCGGGACCGCCGCGTCGAGCTCGGCGCACACCTCGTCGATCGTGAGTTCCGGGGCGGCTGCCGCAGGCGTCTCGGTTGAGGTGGTGCTCGTGGTGAAAGACGCCGGCGTGTCTGGGGCGGTGGCCGGATCGTCATCGCCACTGCAGGCGGCTGTCAGCGCAAGCAGCGGCAACGAGATGGCAGGGACGATCCGCGAGCGCATGCCGGTGATCCTAGAGCGGCACCTCCTCCTGCGGCGGGTCAAAGGCAGCCGCCCGGTTACGTGGTGGTCATGTCCTCGTACTCGAGCTCGGTCGGCGCCGCATCGATGCCGATGCCGGTCAGCGCCTGACGGACCTGGTTGACGACCTCGTCGAGGTTGTCCTCGTCCCAGCCGTGGACGTCGATCGCCAGCTCCTGGCCGGGGTAGTCCTCCGCCGGCTCCACGAACCACTGCGCGGGCTCGAGGTCCAGGGCCGCCAGGGCAGCGACGATCTCGTCCTCGCGGGATGCGTCCCGCAGGATCAGCGTCTCGTCAGCCCCGGCCATGTCGCCACGCTACGGGTCGACGGCGTACGACGGTCCCCAAACCTCCCACGGCGTCAGCCCAAGCAGCCGGACCGCCAGCTGGTCGGCCGCACGCTCGGTCACCCATCCGTCCCGACGGGCTCGCTCGAGCGCGCGCTGCTCGGCCGAGTTCGCGAGCGCACCGACAGCGGCCGGACCACCGCGGCCGTCGACCAGGGCGAGCAGCGGGGCCGCCGGCAGGGACCGGCGCTGCGGCTCCCTCGTGGCGGCGTGGCGGGTCTGCAGCCACCCCGGCCCGGTCAGGAGGTAGCCGATCGGGGTGTCGACATCGACGCCCTCGACGCCCTCGACGTCGTCGACCCAAACGCCCGCCGTCACAGCGAGGCCGCCGTAGGGTCGGTCCCGTGATCGAACCGCAGCAGATCTTCGTGTCGTGCGACCAGTGCGGCCGGCGGGTCGAGGTGGCCGGCATCGACGGCAAGCTCGGCGAGCTGGTCCGCGGCTTCGAGGCCGAAGGGTGGACCTTCACGTCGACAGCCGACCTCTGCCCCACCTGCTCGGGCAACCCCGACCTCGGCAACCCGATGCCCACCGGTCGCTGACGGTTCGAGCGCGTCGACGCTGAGGACCTCGAACCCCAGCACCCGACAGGCGTCCTCCGCCCGCTGCACGTGCCGGTCGCAGGCGTGGGCCACCCGGAGTCTCCCGGACGCCCCACGTGCCCGGACGGCGGTCGTCGCGGCCTCTTGGCACTCCCCGGCACAGCACACCACCACCGGCCCGGTCACGGGCGGCGACCCATCAGCTCGAGCAGCCCGTCGAGCGCCGCACGGGCCTCCGGCGTCCGGACCGCCGCCAGCAGGCAGAGCACACCACCAGCGGGGATCTCGTAGGTGAACATGTCACTGCCCGGGCCGAAGCGGCCCTCCAGCCTGAGCAGCTCGCGGCCGGCGTCCGGCCCGTCCCGGTCCTCTGAAACGGACACGGACCAACCGCTGTCCGTCTCGACGTCGTAGTCGGCGAGTTCGACGCCGTTATTGGCGTGGTAACCGAGGTGCTCCTCACCGGGCCCCATCGTGCACCAGGCGCGCTCGCTGCAGCCGCGCTCGGGTGAAGCCGCGACGGCTTCACGCACGGGGTCAGGCCCCGCGTTCTCGACGAGCTCCTCCATCTTGTCGATGAGCTTCGCCTGGATCTCGTCCCAGGCCGGGCTGGGCATCCAGTCCGGCCGCAGCAGCGCCAGTTCGGTGGCGTTCTCGATGATCGTTGCGCGCTTGGGCGCAGGGGTAGTACCTTCTGTCTCAGACATCGCTTTCCCCTTCGGGGACCTGGCCCTCACGAGGTGCAACTCGTGGGGGCTTCTTCACGTCCGGAGCGGGGTGCAACCCGCTGAGGACCTGGTGCTGACGCGGGACGCGTCCCGCCGCGGTCGCCAGCTACGCCAGCGGCACCACCTCACGCGCATGGGTGCGCGTGGGTGCACTTGTGGGCACGGGCCAGAGGGAACGAGGCGGGACCAGGTGCCATGACGCCCCCGGTCGCGGTGACCAGGTGCGCGCCGCTGTCACGTTCTGCCACGCGCGAGGACTAGGCGCCACGTAGGGCGCTCTCCTGTTAATCAGGATGTCGTTGGTTCGAGTCCAACCGGGGGAGCAAGCACGAGGGCCCGATCCCGGGCGAGAGATCGCCTGGGGTCGGGCCCTCGCACGTCGGCCCGGAGGGGCCGTTGACGGGGCGACCAGACTGTGGGCGTGGACCGCATCCCTGGAGGTCGCGGCAGCATGACGCCGTGCCGTACTCGCCGCGTCCCTGTCCGATGAGGGCACGGCGTGCGCGCGCTTTCCCGGGACTGGTAGCGGACGCTCCGGGACACGTCCTCGTCCTCGTCGGGCTGGCGGTGACGTTGCTGGGCCTGAACCTGCTGACACGACCGCTCAGCGCACTCGAGGTGATCGGCTACTACGTCGGAGCCAGTTGCGCGCTGTCCGGGTTCGGCGATCTCCTCGGTCGGCGACGGGGCGCCCGCGATCGGATCGTCCTGGTGCAGGGATTCGCCTGGCTCGTCGCGGGTCTCGCCATCGCGGCCTGGATCGGGCGCAGCATCGAGCTGATGGTGCCGTTCGTCGCCGTCCTGCTCATCGTGTCGGGAGGTGCCTCGGTGGCAGCACTCCTCGGCAACCGCACCAGCGCGGGGGCGCTCCGTGCGTTGTTCGGGCTCTCGGAGGTCCTCTGGGGCGCGATGGCCTTGTGGTGGCCGGACGTGACGTTGCTGGTCATCGCGGTCTTGTTCGGCGTCCGCACCACGGCGTTCGGGGTCGCCCTGGTGTGGCGCGGTGCCCAGGGGGACCGCCAGGTGTGGCGTCCCCCCGTGCAGTGGTCACGAGGTCTCCGTTGGGCCGGCGCCGTGCTGATCGTGGCGGTCTCGGTCGGCGGGCTCGTGGTCAGCGAGCAGTTCCGCGACGGCGTCCCGGTCCTGGACGACTTCTACGACGTCCCGGCGGACGTCCCGGCCGAGGCCGGTCGGCTGGTGCGCAGCGAGCCGTACGACGGCGACCTTCCGGCGGGCTTGAAGGCGTACCGGATCCTCTACACCACGACCGCGACCGATGGTGCACCAGCGATGGCGAGCGGGGTGCTCGCGGTGCCCGAGGGCTCCTCCAGGGAGTCAGCCGTGGGGCCGGCGCCGCTGGTCGCGTGGGCCCACGGCACCGTCGGGGTCGCTCGGGCGTGCGCCCCGAGCCTGGGCCGGGACGCGATCAGTGCGGAGGGGATGCCGGCCATGACTGCCTTCGCCGAGCACGGGTGGGCGATGGTGGCGACGGACTACACCGGGATGGGGGCGGAAGGGGACTTCCCCTACCTGATCGGGCGCGGCGAGGCCTACTCCGTGCTCGACTCGGTGCGAGCCGCGCGCGAGGTGCCCGGGGTCCGCCTGGCCGATCAGACCGTCATCTGGGGCCATTCCCAGGGTGGTCATGCCGCACTCTGGGCGGGTCAGCTCGCCTCGTCCTACGCCCCCGACGCGCGGGTGGTGGGAACGGCCGCGCTCTCGCCCGCGGCCGACCCCCTGGGCCTGGCCGAGGCAGTCACGGCGAACCCGGGGGTGCCTGGGGCGAGCCTGGGTGTCGCGTTCGTGGCCGAGGCCTACACCCGCACCTACGACGTCGACCTCGACACGCTGGTCAGGCCCTCGGCACGGACCATCGTCCGCGAGGCCGCCTCCCGGTGCACGAGTGAGGCCGGCACCCTGTTCACCATCCTCGCCGGCCTGGCGATCGCTCGTGACCAGCCCCTCCTGCGCGAACCGCCCGACCAGGGACCGTTGGCCGGCCGCCTCGCCGAGAACGTGCCGACCGGGCCCTGGGCGGCGCCGCTGTTCGTAGCACATGGAACGGCCGACGAGGTGATCCCGGTGCGACTGACCCGGGCCTGGGTCCCGCGCGCCTGCGCTACCGGCGCGGCGTTGAGGTTCACGACGTACCAGGCCGGCACCCACATGAGCGTGCTCGAGCCCGACGCGCCGCTGTCGGGCGACCTCGAGCGGTGGACCGTCGAACGGTTCGCCGGCGTGCCTGCTGCTCCTGGTTGCTCGGAGTCGGTGGGCTGGTGGAGGTGGACGGGGGTGCAGCGCTCGCGAAGGTGCTCGCCGCGGGCACGGGTGTCCTCGTGTGGGGCGGGCTGCTGCTGTGGTCGTCGAGACGGGACCCTCGGTCGCTGCGCAACGGCTTCCTGGTCATCGTCTTCGTCCACTACCTGCTGGGCCTGCTCGTCTACGTCGCCTCCAGGTCGACGGTGCTCGAGACGGTCCTGGGCCTGGTGGTCCTCGTGGTCGGCACGGGCGTCGCGCTAGGTCTCCTGGCGCTTCCCGTGCTGCTGGTCGCCGACGGCATCGTGATGATGCGCCGGGAGAGACGGTCCCTCGCCAACGCGCTGGCCCTGCTGGCCGGAGTGGCCCTGCTCCTCCTCCCCGTCGTCCTCGTGGTGCTGCTGCGCCACGAGAACCCGGTGACCGGCAGCCTGGCCGTCGCCCTCCTCACCGTCCAAGCCTGTGCCAGCGTCTGTTTCCTGGCCTTCGCCGCCCACACCGCCCTCTACGCCAGGGTCGCTCGCCGAGCCCGGGCCAACGCCGTGATCGTGTTGGGCAGCGGGTTGGTGAGGGGGGACGTGCCCCCGCTGCTCGCCGCCCGGCTCGGGTACGCCGTCGACGCCGCAGCCGCGCGCCACGGGCCCGACGGCGGGCCGGTCCTGGTGCCCAGCGGCGGCCAAGGACGAGACGAACCACACCCGGAGGGTCAGGCCATGCACGACTGGCTACGTCAGCGTGGCGTCGCCGACGACGACATCCTCGTCGAGGACGGCGCGCACACCACGCGGGAGAACCTGCTCTACAGCGTCCGCCTGCTCGAGCTGCGCCACATCCCGCCTCCCTACCTCGTCGTGACGAACAACTACCACGCCCCGCGGGCAGCGATGCTCGCTCGCCGGCTCGGCATCGATGCCCAGGCGATCGGCGCGCCGACGGCCTGGTACTACTGGCCCAGCGCGTACCTGCGCGAGTTCGTCGCGGTGATGACGGATCACCGGGTGCTGATCGGCCTGTCCGGGGCGGCTGTGGTCGTCATGACGGTGCTGACGTGGTTGTCGCTGACCTCGCGGTGAGGGAGAACGAGTGACGGAGGACTCCGTGGACGCCTGGGCCTGGCCCGCGTACGTCGCGGTCGTCCTCGGGACCGCGAGCTTCCTCCTCCTGCTGGTGCCGATCCTGGCGTTCCAGTACCGCCGCTACGGCCAGTTCACTCCACGACGCGCACTCGGCGCAGCGGCAGTCAGCCTGTACGCCACCGCCCTACTGGCCTACACCATGCTGCCGCTCCCATCCACTCGTGGCGACTGGTGCCCCACCTCTGCCGCCGGCTCGCAGTGGCGTCCGCTGCACTTCATCACCGACATCGCCGACGCGGCCGCAACAGGCCCGTTCGGCGTGCTGAGCAGCCGCGTCACGCTCCAGGTCCTCTTCAACGTCGTCCTCTTCGTCCCCTGGGGCCTCATGATCCGGGGGTTCTGGGGACGGTCGGTGGCTGTGGCCGCCGGCACCGGCCTCTTGGTCTCCGTCGTCGTCGAGGCCAGTCAGCTGACCGGGTTGTGGGGCGTCTACCTGTGCGCCTACCGGGTCGGCGACGTCGACGACCTCCTGGCCAACACCCTCGGAGCGCTGCTCGGTGCCGCTCTCGCACCCTGGGTGCTGTGGTGGATGCCGCGTCCGCGGTCCTTCGACTCCACCCGCGACCTGCCGCGTCCGATCACGAGCGCGCGGCGCTGGTTGGGGATGGCGTTGGACCTCGCCGCGTTCAACGTCCTCGGACTCGCCCTCACGATCGGCTACCGGATCACCCTGCTCGCCACTTCCGGTCAGGTGCCCTCGCACCCGCAGCTGGGCGAGGCAGTCCTGTCGACGGTGATCCCGGCCGCGTGCGTCTTCGCGTTGCCCGCCTGGCACGGCACCGGCGCGACCTTGGGACAGCGGGCGGTTCGACTCACCCCCGTCTGGGACCGTCCGCCCTCCACGAGACGACGTCTGGTCCACGCCACCGCCGTGCCGGGCAGCTACGCGCTGGTCCTGTTCTGCGCCAGGTGGCAGCACCCGCACGTGTGGGGAGATGCGGCACAGGTCCTGGCGTACGGCGTGCTGCTCGCCGCCTTCGTCGCGGTGCCCCTCACCCGTCAGCGCGGGCTGTCGGCAGCACTGAGTGGCGCCCACTTCCGGGACGACCGCGCACGTGCCCGGGACGACACCCGGCACTGCTGACCCACGCCGTGCCGGCGAGAAGGTCGAAAAATGTGGACGGAAGGGAGCCGTGCTCCCTTCCGTACTCAACGTATAGCGCAGCGGGGGGCTTGCCGCAAGACCCCCGCAGGGCCGCAGAATCGCCCGCCGTGCCCCGTGAATCGAACGTCTTCGACCTTCCCGACCACCTCCGCGCCAAGGCGGATCCCGCTCTCGTCGCCGCCGACGAGCGCCACCTCGCGCTCGTCGCGACGACCCTCGAGGAGACGGTCGCCGACCTGACCGCCCGCCTCGACGCCGCCCGGCGCGACAGCGGCGGCACCGGCCAGGCCGCGATGGACCGCGACCTCGAGGTGCACCGCCTCAGCGCCCGCCTGCGCACCCTGCAGCGCTTCGGCGTCGACCTGTGCCTGGGCCACGTGGTCGGCGCCGACGACGGCGAGACCGTGTACGTCGGCCGGCTCGGCCTCACCGACCGGACCGGCCGCCGGCTCCTCGTCGACTGGCGGTCGCCCGCGGCCGAGCCGTTCTTCGGCGCCACGCACGCCCGGCCGATGGGCCTGGCGCGCCGGCGCCGCTACCGGTGGACCCGAGGACGGATCAGCGACTACTGGGACGAGGTCTTCACCCAGGACGCGCTCGACGGTGCCGCCGGCGGTGCCAGCCACGCCGCTCTCGACGACCAGTCGGCGTTCCTCGCCAGCCTGGGCAGCAGACGGTCGGCCCAGATGCGCGACGTCCTCGGCACCATCCAGGCCGACCAGGACGCCGTCATCCGCGCCGGGTCGCGCGGCGCGCTCGTCGTCGACGGCGGCCCCGGCACCGGCAAGACGGTCGTCGCGCTGCACCGCACGGCGTACCTCCTCCACGCCGACCCGCGGCTCGACCACCGCCGCGGCGGCGTCCTGCTCGTCGGGCCGCACCGGCCCTACCTGGCCTACGTCGCCGACGTGCTGCCGAACCTGGGGGAGGAGGGCGTGCAGACCTGCACCCTGCGCGACCTGGTGCCGCAGGGCGCGACGGCCGGGCCCGAGGACGACCCGGCGGTGGCCCGGCTCAAGGCGTCGGCGGACCTGGTGGCGGCGATCGAGCCGGCGGTGCGGCTCTACGAGGAGGTGCCCACCGAGGGCATGGAGGTCGAGACGCCCTGGGGCGACGTGTGGCTCGGCACCGCCGACTGGGCCGAGGCGTTCGGGGCCGCCGACCCCGCCGCCCCGCACAACGAGGCCCGGGACGACGTGTGGGAGGAGCTGGTGACCATCCTGGTCGACAAGCTGGCCGTCGACGACGACGTGCCGGTGGCGCAGCTACGCCGGGCGCTGGCGCACCACGGCGACCTGGTCGCGGCGCTCGACCGGGCGTGGACGGTGGTCGACCCCCTCGACCTGGTCGGCGACCTCTGGTCGGTGCCGGCCTACCTGCGTCGGTGTGCCCCGTGGCTGACGCCGGACGAGGTGCGGCTGCTGCAGCGCAGCGACCCGCAGGCGTGGACGACGTCGGACCTGCCGCTGCTCGACGCTGCGCGGCTGCGGCTCGGTGACCCTGCGGCGTCCCGGCGCCGGCGACGGCGCGAGGCGGAGGTCGCGGCCGAGCGCGAGGAGATGGCCCGCGTGGTCGACCACCTGGTCGCCACCGACGACACCGAGATGAAGGTGATGTCGATGCTGCGGCTCGAGGACGCGCAGGGCGTCCTGGTCGAGGAGGCCGGCCGCACGACCGACCCCGACGTGCTCGCCGGGCCGTTCGCCCACGTGGTCGTCGACGAGGCCCAGGAGCTGACCGACGCCGAGTGGCAGATGGTGCTGCGGCGCTGCCCGTCGCGCAGCCTGACCGTGGTCGGCGACCGCGCCCAGGCCCGGCAGGGGTTCACCGAGTCGTGGCGCGAGCGCCTCGCGCGGGTCGGCGTAGATCGGGTCGACGTGGCCTCGCTGAGCATCAACTACCGCACGCCGGAGGAGGTGATGGCGGCCGCGGAGCCGGTGATCCGTGCCGCGCTCCCGGACGCCAACGTGCCGACGTCCGTACGCCGCACCGGCGTCCCCGTCACCCACGGCGTGCTCGCCGACCTGCGGGCGGTCCTCGACGACTGGCTCGCCGAGCACGCCGAGGGCACCGCCTGCGTCATCGCGTCCCGGGCGCCGGCGGAGGACTCGGTCCCGGTGTCGCCGCGGGTGCGGACCCTGACCCCCGAGCTCAGCAAGGGGCTGGAGTTCGACCTCGTCGTCCTCCTCGAGCCCGAGGCCTTCGCGCCGGGCACGGCGGGCGTCGTCGACCGCTACGTCGCGATGACGCGGGCCACCCAGCGCCTCGTCGTCCTCAGCGCTCCCTGAGGCCGGTGCGGGCGAAGAACGTGAGCAGGTTGCCGTCGAGGTCGAGGGCGTGGACCTCGCGGGTGCCCCAGTCGGTGTCGACGGCCGCGCCCGGGTCGGCGGGGTGCAGGGCACCGGTGGCCGACAGCTCGGCGTGCAACGCGTCGACCTGGGCGGCGTCGGAGCACGAGATGCGGCAGCTGGCGGTGCCGGCGAGGAAGTCCTCCGCGCCCGTGCAGACCGGTCCGGCGGCGAGCTCGTCGACCGGGCGTAGCCGCCACCCGTCGTCCGCGGCCTGCCACAGGGTGATCTCGGCGTCGTCGCGGGCGACGATCGCGAGACCGCCCGGGTCGAGGTGGACGACGACGAACCCCAACCGGTCGACGTAGGCCTGCGCCGCCGCGGTGACCGACGCGACGGGCAGGGCCGGGACCGCGCGGTCGAGCGTCACTCGCCCCAGCCCATCGGGAACACCTCGAACGACGCCCCGAGCGCGACGCCCAGCCGCTGGCCGACGGGGCGGGCGAACCCCTCCAGCAGCTCACGGGCGTCGAAGTGCTCCCACCCGAGGCCTTCGATGTAGGCGCCGTGAGCCTCGAGGGAGGTGACGCCGGCGTCGAAGGTGTCGGTGACGTCGACGCCGTGGGTGGCGTCGGGGGAGCCGAACGCCCAGACCTCACGGACGCCGCCCCACGGCTCGAGACCGTCGGGGCCGCCGAGCTGGTCGGCGAAGACCCAGCGGTTGCCGGCGTCGCGGACGGCGTCGAGCACGGCGCGCCCGACGGCGATGTGGTCGGCCTGGTTGAGGTTGCGCCCGCCCCAGGTGTCGCGGAAGTTGCCGGTCACCACGACCTCGGGCCGGTGGACGCGGACCGTGCGCGCGATCGCGGCGCGCAGGGCGACGCCGTACTCGAGGACGCCGTCAGGCAGCCCGAGGAACTCGACGTGGTCGACGCCGACCACCGCGGCCGAGGCCACCTGCTCGGCCTCGCGCACCCGGCGGCACTCCTCGGGCGCGAGCCCGTCGATGCCGGCCTCGCCGCTGGTGACCATGCAGTAGTCGACGGTCTTGCCCTGCCCGGTCCACCGGGCGACGGCGGCGGCCGCGCCGAACTCCATGTCGTCGGGGTGCGCGACGACGCACAGGGCGCGCTCCCAGGTCTCGTCCAGGACGTCGAGCGGGGTGGGTTCCATGCCGTCCAGGATGACCCCCGCGACGCCCGGAACGG
This sequence comes from Nocardioides sp. WJ219, assembly GCF_058559815.1. Taxonomy (NCBI): domain Bacteria; kingdom Bacillati; phylum Actinomycetota; class Actinomycetes; order Propionibacteriales; family Nocardioidaceae; genus Nocardioides; species Nocardioides sp. WJ219. The sequence continues at coordinate 45,665 of NZ_JBZUJV010000002.1, read as the reverse complement.
GAGACTCTCAGGATCGCGGTGTTATTTTGTGGCGCCGGGACGCCCCACCGTCGCCTGCCCGTGCCCACCAGCCCGCTGCCAGCCCGCCGCCAGCCCGACCCGAGGACGTCCAGGACCGCCATGACCGACGAGGTGATCGACGTCCCTTCCGACCGCCCCGCGGGTGCGCGGCGCGCGGCGCGGTCCTCGCGCCTCCCGTTGGGGGTGCGGTTCGGCGGGTCCCGCGGCGGCACGCGCGTCATGCGTACGCGTCGACGGGCCAAGAACCTCGCCGGCACGGTCGGTCTCACCACGCTCGGCGCCGCGGTGCCGGGCTCCGGCTACCTGGTCGCGGGCCGCCGCCGGCTCGGCGCCTCGGTGCTGGTCGCCTGGCTCGTCAGCATCGGCGCGCTAGTGTGGTACTTCAGCCGCGGGACCGACCAGGCCCTCGGCTTCGCCCTCAACCCCACGGCGGTGCGGACGGCCGCGGCCGCCCTCGGCGCCGCGCTGCTGGTCTGGGCGTTCGTGGTGTTCAGCTCCTACCGCCTGCTGCGGCCGCGCGAGCGTCCGCGGTCGCACACCGTGCTCGGCAACCTGCTCGTCGTCGTGCTGGTGCTGGCCGGGTCCGTCCCGGTGGTGCGTGCCGCGCAGTACGCGATGATCACCGCCGACGGCGTCGAGGAGGTGCTGCCCGAGAACCCGACGAGCCCGACGGTCCCGAAGGGCGTCACCGAGGAGGACCCCTGGGCCGGCCAGGAGCGGGTCAACGTGCTGCTGCTCGGCGGTGACGGCGGCGAGGGCCGGACCGGCGTCCGCACCGACAGCGTGATCCTGGCCAGCATCGACACCCAGACCGGCAAGACCGTCATGTTCAGCCTGCCGCGCAACATGATGTACGCCGAGTTCCCCGAGGGCACCCCGCTCCACGACCTCTACCCCGACGGGTTCCGCACCGAGCAGGGCGACCCGGCCTTCGACATGCTCAACGCGATCTACGGACAGGTGCCCCAGCTGCACCCGGGCGTGCTCGGCGAGAGCGACAACGAGGGTGCCGACGCCGTCAAGATGGCCGTCGAGGGCAGCCTCGGCATCCCGGTCGACTACTACCTGCTGGTCAACCTCAAGGGCTTCGAGACCGTCGTCGACGCCCTCGGTGGCATCACCGTCAACATCAACGAGCGCGTCGCCATCAACGGCGACCAGTCCGCCGGGATCCCGCCGACCGACTACCTCGAGCCCGGGCCGGACCAGCACCTCGACGGCTTCGACGCGCTGTGGTTCGCGCGCGGGCGCTACGGCTCCGACGACTACGAGCGCATGGACCGGCAGCGCTGCGCGATCAGCGCGATCATCGAGGCGGCCGACCCGATGACGCTGATCACCCGCTACATCGACATCGTCAAGGCCGGCAAGGAGATCGTCTACACCGACGTGCCGCGCAAGATCGCCAAGGACTTCGTCCAGCTGCTGCTGCGCGTCAAGGACGGCAAGATCCGCTCGGTCGTCTTCCGCTCCTCGGACAAGTTCAACTCCGGCGACCCCGACTACGACTACGTGCGCGAGACCGTGCAGAACGCCCTCTACCCGCCCAAGCGGGCACCGGGCGGGCCCAAGGTACGACGCGCCGAGGACCCGGTCGACGTGTGCGCCTACGACCCCGACGGCGAGTCGGAGGAGTCCACCGAGCTCGCGGCGTCGGACTGACGCGGTCGGCCGCCCAGCCGCTCCTGCAGGGCCACCGCGTCGTGCGGCGCGAACCCCCGGGCGTCGTTGTCGAAGTAGACGTAGACGTCTGCCTCCTGCGCCCAGGCGCGGCACTTGTCGGCCCACCGGTCGAGGGCGGCGGCGCCGTAGCCGCTGGCGTAGAGCTCGGTGTCGCCGTGCAGCCGCACGTAGACCACGTCGCTGGTCACCGCCTCGGCCTCCGGCCAGCGCCCCGCCGTGTCGGCGACGACGCACCCGATGTCGTGCTGCCGGAGGAGCTGGATCGACGCGGGCTCGCAGAAGCTGCGGTGGCGGAACTCCAGCACGTGCTGCACCGGGCGGTCGACGGTGGTCGTGACGAGCGCCCGGTCCTCCTGGAGCTTGTCGTCGTGCTGGGCCGCGAGCGCGGCGACCTCACCGGTCGTGCGGGGCAGCAGCTCGAAGAACCCGCTCATCCGCTCGGCGTCGAAGTGCAGCGCCTCCGGCAGCTGCCACAGCACCGGGCCGAGCTTGTCACCGAGGGCCAGCACCCCGGAGGCGAAGAAGTTCGCCAGGGGCGTCTCGACCTCGCGCAGCTTCTTCATGTGGGTGACGTAGCGACCGCCCTTGATCGCCAGGGGGAACCCGTCGGGCACGGCGTCGCGCCACGCGGCGTACGACGTGGGGCGCTGCAGGGAGTAGAAGGAGCCGTTGACCTCGATCGTGCCGAGCCGCGAGGCGGCGTAGGTCAGCTCGTCCTTCTGGCGCAGGCCGGTGGGGTAGAAGTCCCCGCGCCACCGCGGATACCGCCACCCCGAGATGCCGACCCGGATCTGCCCCACGGCGTCGCCGTCCGTCGTGCCCCGCGTGGCTCAGCCGAGGCCGATGACCTGGGTGCCGAGCAGGTAGAGCGCGATCAGCACCGCGAAGACGACGATGGTGAGCACCAGCGGCTTGAGCGTCGACCGCCGCCCGGCGTTCAGCGGCTGGTCGGCGGTCGGGCGCTCGGGGTGGTCGAAGTGGTCGCCAGGCTCTCGGTTGGTCACGTCCCCACCATGCCCGGCGGTAGCGCGTCGTGGTCCACCCGGGAGGCTGACGCCCGAGCCGTCGAGGTCAGCGGCGCAGCTCGGACACCGTGGCCAGCCGCTCGAGCTTGTGGGGGTTGCGGATGGCGTACACCTGGGAGATCCGACCGTCCTCGATGACGAACGACACCGCGGTGTCGTGCTCGCCGCCCGGGTCGATGCGCGCAGCGACGGCGCCGTTGAGGTCGACCAGGTGGATCGTCGCGCCGGGCGCGTCCTGGGCGAAGCGGGCCAGCACCGGCGCCAGCCTGGTCGCGCCACGGACCGGCTTCGGGATGGTCGGGGCGAGCCCTCCGCCGTCCCCGACCACGAGCACGTCCGGCGCGAGGACCTCGAGCAGGCCCGGGATGTCGCCGGTCGTCAGGGCGGCGAGGAACCGCTCGACCACCTCCTGCTGCTCCGCGCGGCTCACCGACATCCGCGGCCGGCGGGCGGCCACGTGCTTGCGCGCGCGGGTCGCGATCTGGCGCACGGCGGCCGGCGACTTGCCCACCGCCTCGGCGATCTCGTCGTACGGCACCTCGAAGACCTCGCGGAGCACGAAGACCGCGCGCTCGGTCGGGAGCAGGGTCTCGAGCACCGCCAGGACGGCGATCGAGACGCTCTCGGCCAGCTCGACGTCGTCCGCGACGTCCGGGCTGGTCAGGACCGGCTCGGGCAGCCACTCGCCGACGTACTGCTCGCGCTGGCGGGTGAGGGTGCGCAGCCGGTTGAGGCTCAGCCGGGTCACGATCCGCACCAGGTAGGCCCGGGGGTCGCGGACGTCGCGCCGCTCGGCAGCCACCAGCGCCGCCCACCGCAGCCAGGTCTCCTGCACCACGTCCTCGGCGTCGGCGGCCGAGCCGAGCATCTCGTAGGCGACGGTGAAGAGCAGGCGGCGATGGGTGGCGAAGGGGTCCTCACTCACGAGGTGGAGGCTACGGGGGGCCGCTCGGTGAGCGGCTGCAGACCGCAGGCGGCGGCGAAGCCGTCGGACTCGATGCCGAGTGCCACGTTGCCGCGGGTGGTCAGGTTCGCGAACGCGATCACCGAGGTGAGCTCCACGACGGCGGCGGGCCCCAGCTCGGCGAGCAGTCGGTCGACCAGGTCGTCGGTCACCGACGGCGGCGTCTGGCTCATGGCCTCGGCGTACTCGAGGACGTCGCGCTCGAGCGGTGTGAACGCCTCCGAGGTCCGCCACCGCGGGACCTCGCGTGCCTTGTCCACGTCGAGGCCCTTGTTGCACACCTCGAAGTAGTTGAAGTCCAGGCACCACGTGCACCCGACCAGGGAGGCCACGGCCATGTGGGCGAACGACTTGAGGCCCTCGTCGCAGGCGTCCCACTTCTGCACCTTGCTCCCGAAGCCGGCACTGGCGAAGAGCACCTGAGGGTGGTGCCAGTACACGCCGACGGCCGTGGGCACCTTGCCGAGCCTCCTGCGGATCATCCGTGTCACCAGGGCCCCCTTGACGCCGGTGATCTCGGCCGGGGCGATGCGGGTCGTGTGGTCCATCGTCACTCCTGTGTCTGTCTGTCCCTGGACGACGGCGGTCCGGCCGTCGCCCATGGAGACACCGGCCGGACCTCGGCTGTGACACCGAGTCCCGGTCCGCTGGGGACGAGCGGAGGCGGAGCGGGTCGTTGCACTCGGAATCGCGGATGCGGCCGGGGGAGCGGCCCTGCCAGACTGGCGGGGTGACACCTGACGTGCGCTTCCTCGGCATCCTGCCGCCTCCGGTCGACTGACCGGAGCACTCCCGCAGCCGACCTGTGACCAGCAGGCCGGTCGAGCGCCCGTGCTCCAGACGATCCCTCGTCGGCACTCCCCAGGAGCACATCCCATGTCACACACGCATGTACGTCACCCGCTCGCTGCGCGCACCGGTCTCCTCCAGGTCTCCCTGGCCGGTGCGCTCTGGGGCACCGGGGGGCTGGCCGTCCAGCTCATCCGCGAGACCACCCCGATGACCGCGCTGACCCTGAGCGCCTACCGGATGCTGATCGCCGGGGTCGTCCTGGGCGCCGTCGTGCTCGCCGTCGGCGGTGGCCGGCGGCTGCGCACCCTGCTCGCCGACCGGCCGGCACAGGTCGTCGCCGTCGGCTGCGGCACCGCCGCCTACCAGGCGCTGTACTTCGGCGCGGTCGTCGCCGCGGGTGTCACGGTGGCCACCGTGGTCTCCCTCGGGCTCGCCCCCGTCCTGCTCACCGTCGGCGACGCCGTCGGCGGACGACGGCGCATCCCGTCGACCAGGCTCGTCGTGCTCGTCGTCGCTCTCACCGGCCTGGTGCTGGTCAGTGGCGCCACGGTCGAGTCCGGACCACGGCCCGGGCTGGGCACCCTGCTCGCCGTCGCGTCGGGCGCGACGTACGCCGCGACCACTGCTCTCGGCCGGCCCCTGGCCCAGCAGGCCGACCCGGTGGTGCTGACGACCGCGACGACCGCGATCGGTGCTCTCGCCCTGCTGCCGCTGGCGGTCCTCGCGCCGTCGAACGGTCCGCTCGTCACCACCGACCCCGGTGCGCTCGCGGGCCTGCTCTACCTCGGCATCGTCACGATGGCCCTGGCCTACGGCTTGTTCTACGCCGGACTCCGCACGACCCCCGGCAGCGTCGCGGTGATCGCGAGCCTCCTGGAGCCGGTGACGGCTGCGGTCTCGGCCGCCCTGGTCCTGGGTGAACGCCTCGGCCCGGCCGGGGTCGTGGGGATGGTCCTGATCCTCGTGGCGGTCGCCGGGCTCGGCCAGGAGAGGGCCGGGGGGAGCAGGGTCGTGCGTGGTGGGGGCGGTGCCACCTAGCCTGGCTCGCATGCGACGCTTCGACGACGAGGACCTCACCGGCGCCGAGTTCCGCGAGTGCGACCTGAGCAGGGCGCGGCTGGTCGGCGTGGTCATGCAGGACGCTGTGATCGACGGCCTGGTCACCAACCTCGTGGTCAACGGGGTCGAGGTGATGCCCTACGTCGAGGCGGAGCTCGACCGCCGCCACCCGGTGCGGTTGCTGATCCGCTCCGACGAGCCGGCCGACCTGCGCGAGGCCTGGCGGCAGCTGCGACACGGCTGGACGACGACCACCGAGCGGGTCCGGTCGATGCCCGAGAACGCCGAGCACGAACGCGTCGACGGCGAGTGGTCGATGGTCGAGACCCTGCGTCACCTGGTCTTCGTCCACGACTCGTGGTTCCGCCGCTGCGTGCTGGGGCTCGCCGAGCCCTTCACGGCGATGGGCCTGGGACCCGCCGTCGTCATGGACCGGGCGGAGAGCGGGCTCGACCCGTCCGCACGGCCGAGCCTCGACGAGGTGCTCGCGGTGCGCCACCGGCAGGCGTCGGAGGTCGAGGCGTGGCTGGCCGAGGTCACCCCCGGTCGGCTCGTGACGACCGCGCCGGTCCCCGACGACGACAGGTGGCCCCCGTACGCCAGGGGGCGAACCGTGCGGCAGTGCCTCGGCACCGTGCTCGGCGAGGAATGGGCCCACCACGGGTTCTGCGCACGCGACCTGGACGAGCTGTCGCGTCGGGGACCCTCGTCGGGCTCGTGAGCCAGACGCCGCGCCTGCCGGCCTGGCGTCCGTCGCGCCGTGGTCACCACCCGCGACCGCTAGGGTCACCAGGGAACTCGGGGCGGTAGCTCAGCCGGTTAGAGCAGAGGACTCATAATCCTTGGGTCGTGGGTTCGAGCCCCACCCGCCCTACAAGACAGGCCGCTGTTCGCCGCGGACCGGCAGGTAGCGCGAACCCCGAGGTGACGCCTCGCCGCGTCCCCCCATGGGCATACGGCGAGGCGTCGGCGCCAGAGTAGGCGGTCGACAGTCCGCTGGTCTGGATGCGCGCCGCATACGTCGGCCGACCGGGGGTACGCACCCGAGCAGTGCCCCCCACGGCCCCCCACACGAACCGCCCCATCCGAGCTCTCCTCCCAGAGGCCCGGTTGGGGCGGTTCCTGGCGTCGGATGGCCACCCCTCTGGGCGGCTCGACGTCGCGCCTACTCGGAGGTAACGTCGGCGTCCTTCGTCACCCCCCGCGCTGCCGCCCCACCCGCCGTCCCCCCTGGTAGGTGGGGCGGCTCGCGCGCCGACGTCGGTCGGATCTGCTCGACCGCTGGCCCGGGGCGAGGTGGGGGGCCCGGGAGGCCGAGCCAACACCCTCCCTCCTCGCGGCACGCGGCTGCGGGGAGGGAGGGCCACCCTCCTTGGTAAAGCGCTTCCTTACGTCTCCACTCACGGCGTCCGGTATGCGCCCACGATGGATCGTTGTCCGCGCGAGCCATCTGTGGGGGCGCTCGCACGAGGGTGAGCCAGCGTTCATCCGTCCCGTCGGGACGGCTACCTCGGCTTGATCGGGCCCACCTTGTTGCTGGTGCCGATGGCGTCGGCGTAGCCGCGCTTGCGGGCGATCACCTTGACGTGGACGCGCTTGCCCTGGTCGGCCCTGACCAGCTTCAGCCTGGCCGTCGTCGAGGTGTCGAGGGCGCGGCCGACGTACCACCTGTAGATCAACGTCGAGCCGGCGTCTCTCGGGCCGGGCGCCGCGGTGAGCACTCGGCCGACCCTCTTGACGCCGGTGATGGTCGGCGACGGGGTCCTGGTCTGCACACCCGAGGCGACCTTCTCGGCGGCGCTGTCCTGGGTCACCGTCGTGTAGCCGGTCTTGGAGCCGGTGACCCTGACGCTGAGCGTCTTGCCCTCGTCGGCCGGCACGAGGGTGTAGGACGTGGACGTCGCTCCGGCGATCGGCGAGCCGTTGCGCAGCCACCTGGACGACAGCGACGTGCCGCTGTCCCAGGCGCCAGGGGCGACGGTGACCCTCCTGCCGACGCGCACGGTGCCGTTGATCGTCGGCCTCGGCGTGCTGGACAGGGCACCCGGGGCGACCGGGCCGGTCGGGGCGCTGGTGCGCGTGACCGCCGTGTAGCCCGTCCTCGTGCCGGTGACGGCGACCGTGATGGCCGCTCCCACCCGGTTCCCGTCCGGCGTGTACGTCGAGCCCGTGGCGCCCGGGACGGTGGCGCTGTCGGCCGACCACTCGTAGCTGAGGGTGACGCCGGGGTCCCAGGTGCCGGGGACCGCGGTCAGGGGAGCTCCGACCGTCGGCTGACCCGTGACGAGCGGCGTCGGGGTGAGCTCCAGGTCGCCCGCGACGACGGCGCCGGTCGGAGAGCTCGCGCCGAGCACGGTGCTGTAGCCCGGCTTGGTGCTGGTGACCAGCACCGTGATGCTCTGGCCGAGGGCCGAGGCCGGCACGACGTACGTCGGCCCGGACGCCGCGGCCGCACCGTCGACGAACCACTGGAACGTCTGGGTCGTCCCAGCGTCGTAGGTGCCGGGCTCGACGGTCAGGGTCTCGCCGACCTGTGCGGTGCCGGTGATCGTCGGCGTCGGGCTCAGCGTCTGGGTACCGAGGTCGACGGCTGCGGTCGGGCCGCTGGCGGTCGTCACCGGCTTGAAGCCGGTCTTGATGCCGGTGACCTCGAGGACGATCGTCTTGCCGCGCTCGCTCGGGGTGGGTGTGAACGACGTCCCGTCGGCACCCTCGACGGCCACGCCGTCGGCGAGCCACCGGAGGCTCAGCGCCACGCCGTCGTCCCAGGTGCCGGGATCGCCGGTGAGGGCGACGCCCACCTGCGGGGTGCCGGTGACCGTCGGGGCGGGGGTGAGCGTGAGGTGGCCGAGAGCGACCGGCTCGCTCGGGTCGCTGGTCCTCGTGGCCGGGGTGTAGCCGGTCTTCGTGCCGGTGACAGCGACGGTGAGCAGCGCGCCCACCTTGCCGGGGCCGGGCGTGTACGTCGCCTGGGTGGCGCCGTCGATCGGGGTGCCGTCGGCGAGCCACTGGTAGGTCAGGTCGACGCCGTCGTCCCAGGTGCCGGCCGCGGCGGTCAGCTGCACGTCGACCTGCGGGGTGCCGATGATGGTCGGCGTCGGGGTCGGGGTGAGCCTGCCCGGCAGGACGGCGTCCGAGGGAGTGCTGCCTCGGACGACCGTCGCGTAGCCCGGCTTGGCTCCGGTGACCTCGAAGCGCAGGACCGCGCCGACCAGCCCCGGGCCCGGGGTGAAGGTCGGGCCGACAGCTCCCTCGACGGGGGTGCCGTCGGCGAGCCACCGGTAGGTCAGCGTCGTGCCGTCGTCCCAGGTGCCGGGCACGCCGGTGAGCTCGGCGCCCACCTGCGGGGTTCCGGTGACCGTGGGGGTCGGGGTCTGCGTCAGGTCGCCGCGGGCGATCGTGGACGTCGGCTCGCTGGTCGTGGTGACCGACGTGTAGCCCGGCTTCGTCGACGTCACCGAGAAGGTGATGACCGCCCCGAGCTGGCCGGCGCCCGGCGTGTAGCCGAGCCCGGTGGCGCCGTCGACCGGCGTGCCGTCGGCCGACCACTGGTAGGTCAGCGAGGTGCCGTCGTCCCACGTGCCCGGGTCGCCGGTGAGCCCGGCGCCCACCTTGGCGGTGCCGGAGATCGTCGGCGTGGGCGTCAGCGTCTGGGTGCCGACCGTGACGACGACCGGGTCGCTGGTGCGGGTCGCCGTCTCGTGTGCCGCCTTGGTGCTGGTGACCCGGAACGTGATCGCGCTGCCGATGTCGGCCAGGGTCGTGGCGTAGGTCGGGCCGGTCTTCCCGTCGATCGCGGTGCCGTCGGCCAGCCACTGGTAGGTCAGCGTCGTGCCCTCGTCCCACGTGCCGGGCTCACCGGTGAGGGTGCTCGGGTAGGCCGGCGAGCCGCTGATCGTCGGCGTCGGGGTCAGGGTCTGCACGAGCGGGGAGATCGTCTTGGCATCACTCGTCCTGACCACGGTCGCGTAGCCGGGGCGGGTGCTGGTGACCGCGAACGTCAGCGCCTGGCCGACCTGGTCGGGCGTCGGCGTGTAGGTCAGCGCGGTGGCTCCCGGGATCTCGACACCGTCGACGTACCACTGGTAGGTGCGTGCGGTGCCGGTGTCCCAGGTGCCCGGGACGCCGGTGCTGGCGGTGCCGGCGCGCGGTGTGCCGGTGATCGTGGGGGTCGGCTGCAGGGTCTGCGTGCCGAGGTCGACTGCCGCGCTCGAGCCGCTCGTGCGCGCCACCGAGGGGATGCCCGGCTTCGTGCCGGTGACGACGACGTCCAGCGTCTGGCCGAGCTGGGTAGACGTCGGCACGAAGGAGCCGGCGGTGGCGCCGGTGATGTTGGTGCCGTTGGCGCGCCACTGGAACGTCGTGGTGACGCCGTCGTCCCACGAGCCGTAGTCGGCCGCGTACGCGACGCCGACCTTCGGGGTGCCGGAGACGACCGGGGTGGGCGCCGAGACGAGCGCCTCACCCGCTGCCACGGCGGCCGTGGCCGCGCTGGTCCGAATGGTGGTGGTGTAGCCGAACTTCGTGCCGGTGACGTCGACGGTGAGGGTCTGACCCACCTGCGTGGCCACGGCCGGCGAGTACGTCGGGCCGGTCGCGCCGGTGATGGCGACGCCGTTGGCGCGCCACTGGTAGGTGAAGACCGTGCCGGCCGGCCAGGTGCCCGGGTCGACCGTCAGCGGGACGCCGATCTTGGGGGTGCCGGAGATCGTCGGCGTGGTGACCGGCGGCGTCGCGCGCACGCCGACGGCGGTGGCGGCGCTGGTCTGGGCGGTCTCGTTGAAGCCGGCGAGGGTGCCGGTGACCCGCACGGTCACGGCCAGCCCGACGACGTCACCGGTGGGCGTGTACGTCGGCGCGGTGGCGCCGGGCACGGGGGTGCCGTCGATGAGCCACTGGTGGTCGAACGACGTGCCGGCCGCCCAGCCGCTGGTGTCCGCGGTCAGCGGGACTCCGACAGTGGGGGTGCCGCCGGTGATCGTCGGCACGGGGGCCGGCGAGATGGGGGCGGTGCCGACCCTCACCGAGGAGCTGCAGGTCAGGCAGGTGCCACCCAGCGTGACGATGCTCTCCGTCACCGACAGCGTGCTGCCGGGGGCGGTGGCCGAGGAGATGTAGACCGGCAGGGTGCCGGTGGTGGTGGCGCCGAGCGCCGTCGCCGGGACGTTCCAGGTCATGGTGGTGCCGTCCATGGTCGCGCCGGTCGGCAGGTTGCCGATGACGCCGTTGTCCATGACGTCGGCCAGGTCGACGGTGACGACGGCGTTGCCGGCCGCCATCGCGACCTTGCCGGTGTTGCGCACGGTGAGCGTGTACTCGTAGATGGTGTCCGGGTTGACCTGGCCGGTGGGCCCGGCGAGGTTCACGTTGTACCTCGCCGGCCAGGCCGGCTTGCCGGTGGTGTACCACCAGGTGTGGAAGAACGCGGTCAGGTCACGGCCCGAGATGCTCTCGGCCAGTGCCTCGAACTGCGCCGTGCGCCGCGTGGTGGGGACGCCGCCGCCGTACAGCCGTTGCCACTGACGCATCAGGGTCTCGTAGTCGGCGGCACCGATCGAGGTGCGCAGCGCCTCGAGGGTCATCGCGCCCTTGTTGTAGCTCTGGGCGCCGAACAGCTGGGAGGCCTGCGTCATCGCGGCCGGCGCCACCGTGAAGGCGCCGTTGTTGGCAGGGGTGCCGTTCCACAGGTTGTAGATGGCCGTCTCGGTCGTCGTCGGCGACGAGCCCAGCGCCTCGTAGGTGATCTGCGACTCCGAGTACCGCGCCGAGCCCTCGCTGAGCGAGATGTCGTTCCAGTCGTACGGAGCGACGGCGTTGCCGAACCACTGGTGCATGACCTCGTGGTAGGTCGTGCCCAGGCTGGCTGCGTTCGGGAAGAACGAGCGGTCCTGGGTCTCCAGGGCGTAGTTGATCGCACTCGGGACGACGTCGGTCACGAACCCCACGCTGTTGCCCGGGTAGGGCCCGTACTTGGTCTCGAAGAAGTCGATGACCTGCTTGAGCCGGGCGCGGGAGGTCTGGGTGGTGGTCTGGTTGGCCACCGAGATCGCGGGGTCGATGAACGTCCACTCCGGGACGGTGCGGCCGCTCGCGAGGGTGATGTCCGAGGTGTACATGTCGTAGCGACCGATCGAGATCATCGACAGCATGCTGGCCATCTGCTCGGCCTGGTCCCACACCCAGGTGGTCCGGGTGCCGCCCTCGCTGGGGGTCCTCGAGATGAGCTCACCGTTGCTCGCGACACCGGCCGGGTAGGGCTTGCCGCCGGCGTTTGCGTAGTTCGACGTGCGGAGCATCGTCGGCGCGTCGATGGTGAAGGTGTAGGTCGCCTTGTCGCGCGGGGTGTTGTTGTTGGGGAACAGCGTCATCGCGCCGACCGGCTGGTTGAGGAACGTCGCGCCGTCGTTGGTGTTGTTCCACCCCTCCGACGAGCCGTCGGTGTCGGTGTGCGCCACCGGCCGGCCGGAGTACCTCACGACTGTGGTGAACGCGCCGTCGACCGGCGTCGCGGGGGTCACGATCAGCTTGTGCACGTCGGTCGTGGCGTTGGTGGTCGTGGTGTTCTCGATCCGGGTGAACGTCGCCGGGGCGCCGTTGACGGTCACCGAGTCGACGTTGAGCGTCGCGCCGGCCAGGTTGCTCGTCGAGCCCTGGAAGTCGAAGGAGTACGACGACAGCGGGGCGCCGGTCGTCGTCGCGTCGATGGTCGCCGTCGCGTCGGGCAGGTTGGTCGTGCCCACAGCGCCGCTGACGGTCGCCGTGGTGACGTCGACCCTGAAGTCGATGTCGTAGTGCGTGGCGTCGTACCCGCTGTTGCCCTGGTGGGGGAAGAGGCTGTCGGCCGGGCTGGCGGTCTGACCGCCGGCAACCGGGTCGACGCGCGCCTGCGCGGGCGCGGCGGTGGCCTGCAGGGTCACCGTGAGTCCGGCGGCGAGCGCCAGGGAGGCGAGACGTGCGGTCGTTCGACGTGCGTGGGACATGCGCCAGCTCTCTGCAGGGATCGGTCCTTCGGCGCGTCGAGTCACAGGCGCGGTCGGGCAGGGGATGCTGCGACGCTAGGTCTGCGGAGGCACGGGCGTGGGGACTTGTCGGACAATCTCGCCATGCGGGCAGAGATGGCCCGTTCGGGTCAGCTCTCCTGGCCAGAACGGGCCAGTCGTCCGAGCTCGTCAGCCGCGGCGCACCCGAGCAATCAGGGACGACCGGTTCCTCCGAGCCGGGTGAGCCACTCACGCAAGAGGCCGGCCTCAGCGGGACTGGACGCGTCCGCGGTCAGCGGGTCGATGCCGCCCTGCGGCGACACGACCGCGAGCAGGGCGTGTGCGCGTGCGGATCTGGCTGCTCGGGGATCCGCTCCCGGCGTCGGCTGGACGCCAACCACCCGTCCCGGCTCACCGGACCGTGAAGGCGTCGACGAAGCCGTCGGCGCCGAGACCCTCCACCTTGATGATCAGGGGCGTCTCGCTGATCCTGACTCGGAGCTTTGCGCTGCGCCCGGAGCCGAGAGCAACGTGGCGCGGGGCGACATCGCCATTCTCGGCCGGCACGACCGTGATGCCGTAGGTGTCTCGGCGGCGACCGGTGTTGGTGAGGGTGAACTTCACGACGTCGTCGGGTTTCGCCGTGGTCGGCCCGTTGACCCGAGCCGCGAAGTCCGGTCGAGACTGCTCGACAGGGACCTCCAGGGGGTCTTCGGGGTCGGTCCGGGTGAGCTCTATGCGGATCTCCCCGGTGACGAGCGTCAGGTCCGCGTCACCCTCCTCGAGGGTCACGCCCTCGGTGAGTAGCTCGCTGAGCCATGAATCCTGCCGCGTCAGCGACTCCTCGCACGACATGAGGGTGCCCGAGGGCTCACGCGCCCAGCGCAGGACGTCGTCCTTCTTGATGTAGTCGCCGACGTGGGTGTTGCAGCCGGCGGACGCTGACATCGTGTCGTCATCGAAGGCCAGGCGCACCGTCGTTCCAGCGACGAGCTCCCGACCGGACACCTCGTCGGCCGTGAAGGAGTGTCCCTCCAGCTGGACCCCAGCGGGCCGGCCCTGCGTCGCGGCGGTGCCGTCGTCGGCGCCGTCGCTGGAGCACCCAGCGAGCATCCCCAACAGTGCCGCTGTCGCGGCACCGGGCACGACTGGCCGGGTCGCCCAACCTCTGGCGGTACGGATGTTCAAGGGTGGCCCCCATCGTCCGTAGGTCGTGAAGTGCTTCTCCGGTGAGGACGCTATCGGTGGCGAAGGAGGCTGCGGCTCACCGAAACTGGGTGAGCGGCTGCTGCCGGTGTGGTCACGGACGAGGGGCCTGCTCGTCGTGCCGCGGCAGACGCGGGGCGAGACGGTCGAACGAGAGCCGGCAGCGGCACGGGGCGGGCGACCGTTCGTGCTCCTGGCGCGGCAGGTACCGACCGGTCGGGCGCGGCGGACCTGCACACGGATCGAGACGTCGGGATCATCGGTGCCTCGGTCTCGAGCACGCGAGACGGTGTCCATCGAGTGACTCGCTCCCAGCTACCCGTGCCTGGTGGGTCCGCTGCAGGGTCCGCGCGGTTGGTCCCCGTGTCATCGGCCCCAGCTCAACCGGCTCCTGGGGATGGACGCCGTACTCGCGGTACCTGAAGGTCACCCGTCTCGGGTGACCCGGCCACTCCGTCCTGACGCCAGGGTCGGTCAGGTGTCCGCAGGCCCCGTGTCCACCTCCACCGTGCCACCGCAGGCGAGCCCGCCCCGCGTCCGTCGCCGACGTCGCATGGTGCTAATCGGGGCTCGCGCGGTGGTGTGGATGGTCTACGCCTACGTCGTGGTCACCGAGGCGGTACTGGCGCTCGGCTTCGTGCTGCTGCTCTTCGGGGCCAACCCGGATGCCTCGTTCGTCACCTGGATCTACCGGTCGATGGACCGCGCGATGGAGCCCTTCCGCGGCATCTTCACCCCGATCGATCTCGGACTCAGCGGCAACCGGGAGGTCGGTGCGGTGCTCGACACCTCTGTCCTCTTCGCGATGCTCGTCTACGCCCTCCTCGCGTGGCTGGCCAGCTTGTTGCTGGACTGGATCGGTGGCTTCCTCGACCGTGTCGCGCAGGAGAGACCGGTGGTCGGACACCCGGGCGGACAGGCGTGGCACGCCCCGTTGCCCGGCACGACCGCTGCCGGGGGCGCGGGCGGGGTCGGCCGGCCATGAACAGGTCGCTCGTGAACTCACTCGGCGAGGCGGAGCTGTTGCTCGTCCGAGAGACGGATCCGGACGCGCTGAGGACGCTGGACGAGGACGCGCTGATCGACCTGCACAACCGGATCCGCCGTGCGCGCACCAAGTACACGACGCTGTACCGCCGCAATGCCGCGACACGGGTCCAGCAGGGCGGGGGTCGTGGATCCGTCCACGCCAAGAACCAGCGTGACCGGGACAAGGCCGAGCTCTTCGAGCTCGCCCTGGCACGCGTCAGCCGGCGGCTGGGTGCCGTGGCCCAGCGCGCGTCGGAGCAGCTGCGTGCCGAGCGCATCGAGGTCGGGCGTGCCGGTAGGTCGAGCGGGCCGGACACGTCGCCGGACGCCCAGGACCTGGGCACCGGCGCGCCCAGCACCCGACGTCGCGCGACCAAGACCACTGGCGGCGTCAAGCGCGACGCCTCGTCGCGCGCCCAGGGCAGTCGACGACAAGCCGCCCGCGATGCACGGTGAGGGCTCGTCCCGGTGTCCTCGAGGCGGGACGCGGCGGCCTGTCAGCGCTCTCCCCGTGTGCCCCGATCACGCCCCTGACCAGGTGCTGACTGCCAGCGTGCTGGGTGCACCTCGCCCAGCTCACCCGTTGCGGGTGACTGCGGGGCACTCTGCCGTTCCTAGCGTGACGCCGTGAGCATCCCCAGCGAGCCCATCGCGGACCCCGCCGTCGACGTCACCCCCTCGATCGGGCGGCTCGCCGGCCTGGCGGTCCAGGTCGCCATCGAGCTCGAGGCAGTCGCGGACGCCGTCTGCGTCTGCGTCGGGACGACGGGCCCGGTGCCTGCGGTGCTCGGGGTCGAGCGCCCCACGCTGGCGTCCCTGGGCTTCCGGGGCGAGTCCGGACAGGTGGCGGTGCTGCCGCTGGAGAGCGGCTCCGTCGGCATCGTCCTCGGTGTGGGGGACGTCGCCGCCGCCTCCACCACCGAGCTGCGAGATGCCGCTGCTCGGGGCGCGCAGGCGCTGCCGGAGGCAGTCACGTTCGCCTTCCACCTCCCGGCCAGCGCGACGGTGGCGACGGTGGCGGCGGCTCGCGCCGTCGTCGAGGGGTTGGTGCTGGGGAGGTACCACTTCCACATCCGCCGTTCCGACGACACGGCCGAGCTGTCCCGGGTGACGGTGCTCGTGGGGGAGGACCGGCTCGACGAGGCACGGCAGGGTGCCGAGCTGGGGCGCGTGGTCGCCGCCGCGACCTCCCTCGGGCGCGACCTCGCCAACGCTCCGGGCGGTCACCTGACCGCCGAGCGGATCGGCCAGGTCGCCGAGGAGCTGGGTACGACGGCCGGTCTCGAGGTCGAGCTGTTCGACGAGGCGCAGCTCCGCGCGCTGGGCTGCGGTGGGCTGCTGGGGGTCAACGCCGGCAGCACCGAGCCGCCGATGATGGTCAAGCTGACCTACCGTCCCGAGGGCGCGGCCTCGGGCCACCTGGGCCTGGTGGGCAAGGGGATCATGTACGACTCCGGCGGCATCGCGCTCAAGCCGGCCGACGTCAGCCACTCCCAGATGAAGAACGACATGACGGGTGCGGGCTGCATCCTCGCCGCCATGACGGCGCTCCGCGCGTTCGACTGCCCCGTCACCGTGACCGGCTGGCTCATGTGCACCGACAACATGCCGTCCGGGTCCGCCACGCGGTTGGGCGACGTCCTGACCATGCGCGGGGGGACCCGCGTGGAGGTGTTGAACACCGATGCCGAGGGACGGCTCGTGATGGCTGATGCACTCGTGCTCGCCGTCGAGGAAGGTGTCGACGCCGTCGTCGACATCGCCACGCTCACCGGGCAGTGCCTCCGGACGCTCGGCACCGAGATCGCCGGGATGATGGGCAACAGCGAGGACCTGGTCGCACAGGCCGCTCGTGCAGCCGCGGCGACGGACGAGCCGCTGTGGGAGCTGCCCCTCGCCCGGCGCTACCGGCCGCAGCTCGACTCGGCCGTCGCCGACTTCTCCAACATGGGGGGACCCAACGCGGGATCGATCACGGCAGCCCTGTTCCTCGCCGAGTTCGTCGGTGACCTGCCCTGGCTGCACCTCGACATCGCGGGCACCGCCCAGGCGGACGCCGTCCGCACCTGGCGCAACGCCGGCGCGACCGGCTTCGGGACCCCACTGCTCATCGAGATCGCGTGCCACTTCACCACGCCGGGACCCGCCCGGCGATGAGCGATGCACGCGTGCGGCGCACCTGGCTCGACCGGGTGGAGAGCCTCGGCAACAAGGTGCCCCACCCGGCGATCATCTTCCTGGGTCTCTGCATCCTGGTCATCGTGCTCTCCGCGGTTCTGGCCGCCTTCGACGTCTCCGCCACCTACGAGGTGGCCGACGGCCCGGAGGGGATCGTGGACGAGGTCGAGGGGGGCACCCAACCCGATGGCGGCGACCTGCCGGACGAGGACTCGGTCTCCCTGCGCACCGAGACCACGAGTGTCGAGAGCCTGTTGTCGGTGGCCGGCGTGCGTTTCCTGTTCACCTCCTTCGTCAGCAACTTCGCGGGTTTCGGGGTCGTCTCGGTGATCCTCGTCGCCATGCTCGGGGTCGGCGTCGCCGAGGAGTCGGGCTTGATGGCGGCGCTGATCCGCAAGCTGGTCAAGGTGGCGCCCGCGTGGGCGATCACCTGGATCATCGTCTTCGTCGGCATGCTCTCCAGCGTCGCCTCGGACGCCGGCTACCTGATCCTGATCCCGCTCGCGGCGGCTGCGTTCCTCAGCGTCGGCCGACACCCGCTGGCGGGCCTCGCCGCGGCGTACGCCGGGGTGAGCGCCGGGTTCGCGGTGAACGTGCTCATCACACCCAGCGACGGGATCCTGACGGAGGTCACCAACGAGGCCGTCGCGCTGGTCGACAGCGACCTGTCGATCGGCATCACCGCCAACCTCTGGTTCAACCTGGCGTCCACCGTGTTCGTGACCGTCGTGATCGTGCTCGTGTCGTCCCGGTTGGTCGAACGGCGTCTCGGCGCGTACGACCCGTCCGAAGGGTCCCCCGGCGCGGCGAAGGCCGACGAGGAGGAGGTCGTCGACACCGCGGCGGAGTCGCGCGGCCTGCGCTGGGCCGGCTTCGCGGTGCTCGGTGCCGTGGCCATCACCCTCCTGCTCGCGCTGCCGCCGGGAGCACCGCTCCGCAACGAGGACACCGGGTCGCTCATCGAGGACGCACCCCTGCTGGACAGTCTGATCGTGACCATCACGCTGATCTTCCTGGCGGCCGGCATCGGCTACGGGCGGGGGGCGAGGACGATCACGTCGAGCACGGCGATCATCGGCGCGATCACCAAGACCTGGGCCTCACTCGCCGGTCTGCTCTTCATGTTGTTCCTGATCGCCCAGTTCATCGCCTACTTCAACTACTCCAACATGCCCACGATCATCTCGGTGGCGATGGCGGACCTCCTGGAGCAGGCGGACATCGGTGCTGTGTGGCTCCTGATCGGCTTCATCCTGGTGATCGCGCTGCTGGACATCATCATCCCGGGCCTGTTGCCCAAGTGGGCGATCTTCGCCCCCATCTTCATCCCGCTGTTCGTGCGACTCGACGTCGCGCCCCAGACGCTCCTGGCGGCCTACCGCCTCGGTGACTCGCCGATGAACGTGATCACCCCACTGATGGTCTACCTGCCGTTCATCGTGGTGGTGGCCCAGCGCTACAAGAAGGACGCCGGCCTCGGGACGATCATCGCGTTGATGATCCCGTTCTCGGCGGTCCTCCTCGTGACCTGGACCCTGTTCTTCGTCGCTTGGTTCCTGCTCGGGATCCCGATGGGTCCCGGCTACCCCGCCAACCTCTGAGCCTTGCCGAGCCGCCGGGGCCCACCGGGGTTTACAGGGGCCACACCACTGGCACGACGACCAGGGTGACGAGCAGCCACCACAGGGTCAGGGGCAGGCCGAGACGCCAGTAGTCCCCGAACCGGTAGCCGGCCGGCGCCATGATCATCATGTTGCCCGGTGTCTGCACCGGCGTCAGCAGCGCGGCGGAGCCGGCCACGGCGACGGTCATCAGGACCGGTGCCAGCGCCAACCCGGTGTCGGCCGCGATGGCCAGGGCGATCGGGATCATGATGAGCACGGTGGCGGTGTTGCTGAGGACGAGTCCCAGCACCGCCGTCAGGACGAACAGCGTGAGCAGCACGACGATCCCGGGGCTGCCCCGCAACGCGGAGACGACGACCTCGGCGACGACGTCGGCTGCCCCGCTGGAGCTGATCGCACCCGAGAGCGGGATCAGTGCCCCGACCAGGACGACGGTCTCCCACGAGACGGCACGGTAGGCCTGGGGGCTGCTCACGACGCCGCCCAGCACCATCGCGCCGGCCGCGAGCAGTCCCGCCGCCGCGGGCGGCACCAGGCCGAGGGCGAGCAACGCCACCATCGCAGTCAGGATGAGCAGAGCGCGCCTGGCCTGACGGCCCAGGGGGCCGGCCTGACGCCGGAGGAGGTCCGGGCTGTCGACGACGAGGACGTCCCGACTGACGCTGAGGCCGCCGATGACCGACCAGCCGCCGTACAGGACCATGGCGTCGCCCGGTTCGAGCGCCGTGACCCGCGCGCCCCGGTCCTCGCCGCGACGCTGCACCGCCAGGATCACCAGGTCCTGGGCACGCACCATGCCGGGGAAGACGGACTCGCCGACGAGGGGTGACCGGGGCGGCACCACGACCTCGACGACCCCCATCTCCGGGTCGATGAGGCCGTCGCGGGCGCCCGCCCGCATGCTCACGGCAAGCACGTTCTCCACCGCCAGCGCGCTCATGTGCTCAGCCGGACCGCTGAGCACCAGGTGGTCGTCGACCTCGAGCGACGCGCCGTGGTCGACCGCGCCCGACCGGCCCCGCTGGACGGCGATCAGGACCGTGCCCGGGTAGGCGGAGAGGTCGAGGTCGGCGACCGGCCGGCCGATCCACGCGGAGCCCGGCCGGACCCGCAGGCGGTAGAACCCGTCGTGCAGTGCGTAGTGCCCGGCCAGGGTCTCGGCGTGGCGGCTGAGGTCACGCGGCGTCGTCGCCGACCGGCGTGCCGGGAGCACGCGCGGCCCCAGGACGGTGGCGAGCACCATCGTGCCCAGGAGGATCGGGACCCCGACCCAGGCGAACTCGAAGAAGCCGAACGCCCCGGCACCGGCGTCGGCCGCAGCGTCGGACACCACGACGTTCACCGGGCTGCCGGTGAGCAGCAGGAGGGAGCCGGCGCTGCCGGCGTAGACCGTCGGCATGAGCAACCGCGACGGGGGTTGCCCGGTGCGGACGGCGAGCACGACCAGCATCGGCAGCAGGGCAGCCACCGCCCCGTTCAGGCTCATCAGGGCCGTCAGCAGGGCGCACATGAGCATCGTCGCGGCGCCGAGGCGCCAGCCGCCGTTGCCGGCGCGACCGGCGAGGGCGTTGCCTGCCCAGGCGGTCACGCCGGCGGAGTCGATGCCCTCGCTGACCACGAAGAGCGCCGCGATGAAGATCACGACAGGATCCCCGAAGCCGCTCATCGCCTCGGGAAAGGTCAGCAGCCCCGTGATCCAGAGCGCCAGGGCCGTGCCGAGGGCGACGACCCCGACGGGCAGCCGGTTCCACATGAACAGCCCGACGGTGAGGAGAAGCACGAGGAGAGCGACGGCTGCGTCGCTCATCAGGCGTCCTCGGTGATCGCGCTCGAGACGAAGAGGTCGAGGCCGAGCCCGCGGGACAGCATCGCCGCGGCGAGCTGTCCTCGCACGCTGTTGCCGGCCGCGTCGAGCGGCGGGGAGAACGTGCCGAGTCCCCCCTTGCCGGGCGCTGCGGTCACGATGCCGCCGCCGATGCCGCTCTTGGCCGGGAGCCCGACGGTGAACAACCAGGTGCCGGACGTCTCGTACAGCCCGGCCGTGGCCATCACGGCGAGGGTCTGCCGGGCCGCGAGCTGCGACACGACGCGGGTGCCGGTGACGGGTTGCACCCCGGCGTCCGCCAACGTCGCCCCCATCATCGCCAGGTCCCGGGCGGTGACCCCGAGGCAGCACATCCGCGTGTACAGGTCGACCGCCGCGTCCGGGCTGTCGTCGAGGAGGCCCAGCCCGTCGAGCAGGCGGGCGATCGCCTGGTTGCGGTAGTTGTTCGCGCGCGCCGAGCGGAGCACTTCTGGCATCTCGCGGAGCGGGCGTCCCGCGAACCCGGACAGACCGTCGAGGACGAAGTGCCACCGCTCCTCGGTCGTGCGGCCCGGGACCATGCTGGTGGTGAGCAGGGCGCCGACGTTGACCATGGGGTTGGTCGTCGCCGTGCCGTGCCTCTCGAACGTCGCGACCGAGTCGAACGCTGCGCCGGTGGCGTCGACCCCGACACGACGCAGGCACTCGTCCCCTCCACGGACCGAGCACACCAGCGCGAAGAGGAACGGCTTGATGACGCTCATGACGGGGAACTCGTGCTCGGCGTCACCCGCCTCCCAGCGGTCCGCGGACGTCGACACCACCGAGATGCCGAACAGGTCGGTCGACTGCTCGACGAGCACGGGGTACACCGCGGACACCGCGCCCCGGCTCTCGGGGCGGTAACGGGTCCACGTGTCGTCGACCAGCCGCTGCACCCGGTCGCCGGTCGGCAGCACCCCGGTCGAGACGAAGTCACCCGAACCGGTCATCGCGCGGCGTGCCGCGCCTGACGACGGGCACCCCCGGGCTGGGGGGTCTCATCGCGAGCGACCTCCGGGGCGATGAGGCCGGTCCGCCGCGGTGCCGCACGGGCGCCGGCGCAGGGGTCGGCGGCCGGGCCCGGTCCGTTGCAGTTCACCCCGTCACTCCACCGATCCGTGCACCGGGTCAGCTCACCCGTAGTGGGTGATCTGGCGCCGCACGGGTGGGCCGGATGCTGGCGGCATCGGACCCGGCCGGGAGACGGACGCACCAGCGGTCGGCGGCTCGGGCCGGAAGGAGCGCGACCGTGGGCACCCTCACCGTGTGGAAGTTCGCGACACCAGAAGGAGCGGACCAGGCCGTCGACGTGCTGCGAGAGCTCGAGAAGCAGCACCTCATGAACGTGCACGACGCCGCGACGGTCTCGTGGCGGCCGGACAAGAAGCGCCCGAAGACCACCCAGCTGAACAACATCGCCGGGGCGGCCGCCCTGGGCGGTGCCTTCTGGGGGATGCTGTTCGGCCTGATCTTCCTGGTCCCGCTGCTGGGGGCCGCTGTCGGCGCCATGGCGGGGGCACTCTCGGGCCAGCTCGCCGACGTGGGCATCGACGACGACTTCATCCGGAAGGTCCGCGCGGAGGTGACGCCCGGGACGTCGGCGCTGTTCGTGATGAGCTCGGACACGGTGCTCGACCGGGTGCGGGAGCACTTCGTCGGCCTGAACCCGGAGCTGGTCTTCACCAACCTGAGCGACGAGCAGGAGAAGGTCCTGCGCGACCTCTTCGCCGACGACGCGGCGTGATCCGTGCCGGACGAGCCGACCCGTCGCGGGGTGGCCGCGAGGCTGCGGCCGCGCTACGCACTACCCGGTCTCTGGGTCGCGCTCGTCCTCGGACTGCTCACCTTCACGCCCTCGCTGCTGCCGCGGCCACCGGAGTACCAGGGCCTGCTCGTCGGGGTGAACGCAGCCATCGGCTACGGGTTCGGCGTGGCCGGCGCCTGGGTGGTCCGCGAGCTGGCGGACCGCCCTCGCCGGGCCACGCGCATGCGGTCCTGGCGGTTGCTGCAGGTCGCGGCCGTCGTCACCCTGGTGCCCGCACTCGTCTGGGGCGAGCGGTGGCAGCGGCGCCTGCGTGAGCTCGTGGGTCTGGACGAGGTCCCCCTCTGGAGACTGATCGCGATCCCGGTCCTCGCGGTGGTCGCCTTCGTGCTGCTCGTCGGGCTCGCCCGGCTGTTCCGGCTCCTGACCAGGAGGGTGATCGCGGTCCTCCGTCGTGCGATGGGCGATCGTCCTGCCCGTGCCCTGGGCGTCGTGCTCGTCGTCTCCCTGACCCTGCTGCTCCTCAGTGGCGTCGTGCGCGACGCCGCCCTGGGTTTCGCCGACGGGGTCTACTCGGTCCGCGACGGCGGCACGCCGGCAGGCCTGGAGCGTCCGGAGTCCTCGTTGCGGTCGGGCGGTGACGAGTCCCTGGTGGCGTGGCAGGACCTCGGTCAGGAGGGCCGCAAGTTCACGGGCGGTGGGCCGAGCGCGGAGGACATCTCCGCCTTCACCGGGGAGCAGGCCCTCCCGCCCATCCGCGCGTACGCCGGCATCGACGCAGCCGAGGACGCCGAACGGCGGGCGGCGCTCGCCGTGGACGACCTGGAGCGTGCGGGAGGTTTCGAGCGGGCCAACCTGCTCGTGGTGACCACGACCGGCACGGGGTGGGTGGAGCCGAGCTCGACCAGCAGCTTCGAGTACCTGACGGACGGCGACTCCGCCATCGTGTCGATGCAGTACTCCTACCTGCCGTCGTGGCTGTCGTTCCTCGTCGACCAGAGCAGGGCCCGGGAGGCGGGGCGGGAGCTGTTCGACGCGGTCTACGCGCGCTGGTCGGTCCTCCCGCCGACCGACAGGCCGCGGCTGTACGCCTTCGGCGAGAGCCTGGGCTCCTTCGGAGCCGAGACCGCGTTCAGCGGCGAGGCCGACATGCGCAACCGGCTCGACGGGGCGCTGTTCACCGGACCGCCCAACTTCAACCCGCTCTACCGGACGATCGTGGACGATCGCGACCCCGGCACCCCGGAGGTCGAGCCCGTCTTCCGAGCCGGCCGTACCATCCGCTTCTCGGGCCATCCCTCCGTCGGGGTCGTGCCGGCGACGCCGTGGGACGGCGCCCGCATCCTCTACCTCCAGCACGCCTCGGACCCGGTGACCTGGTGGAGTCCCGACCTGTTCTGGAACCGACCCGACTGGCTCTCCGAGCCCCGAGGTCGAGACGTGGCGGAGGACATGCGGTGGATCCCGGCCGTCACGTTCTGGCAGGTCTCGGCCGACCTCGCCCTGTCCTTCTCCATGCCACCCGGGCACGGGCACAACTTCACGGGCGAGCACGTGGACGGGTGGGCGGCCGTGCTCCAACCCGACGGCTGGGACGAGGACGACCTGTCCCGCTTGAAGTCCCTGATCCGGGACGGGGCGACGTGATGACGCCCCTCCTCGCTCCGACCAACCCCAGGAGTTCCTCATGACCGCTGTCCTCATCGGCATCGCCCTGGTCGCCGTCGGCCTGCTGCTCTGCTTCCGCGGCTCCCTGGTCCTCCGGGTGCTGATCACCGTGTGGGCTGCCACCGTCGGCTTCGCGCTGGGCGCAGCGACGGTGGCAGCGATGACCGACGACCGGTTCCTGTCCGGCGTGGTCGCGGTGGTCGTCGCCTGCGTGTGCGCGATCGTCCTCGGTCTCGTCGCCTACACGTTCTACGCGGTGGCCATCCTCGTCGCCATGGCGGCCTTCGGCTTCACCCTGGGCACCGACCTGATGGTGGCGCTCGGCGTGCGTTGGTCCTGGTTGATCGTGCTCGCGGGGGTGTGCCTCGGCCTCCTGCTCGGCGCCGTCGCGGTCAGGGGCAACCTGCCGATGATCTACCTGGTCGTCCTGAGCGCGGCGGCCGGTGCCAGCACCGTGGTGACCGGGTCGATGCTCCTGCTCGGCGTCATCGAGATGGAGAGCCTGACGGCCCCGTTCACGACTCAGCGGCTCGACGACGACTGGTGGTGGTACGTGCTGTACGCCGTGCTCCTGGTGGCGGGTCTCGTGGTCCAGGTGGGCCGCCTCGCCCAGTGGCGCGCGCCCGCGCACGCCCAGTGGAACGCGCGGCCCGCGGATGCCCCGACCGCACGCGCTGCTCGCTGAGCAGCGTCAGTTGCGCGTGCCGGCCGTCGTGCTCGCCGGAGCGGGGTGGCGAGCGCCGAGGCGGATCGCCAGCAGGATGGCGACGACGCCGTAGAGCAGCAGCGAGGCGCAGGCGACGACGACCAGCAGCCGCAGGGTCAGCCCGGGACGCACGAGCAGCACCACGCCGGCCGCGAGCATGATCAACCCGAGGACGGCGTCCCAGGTGCGGGACGGCGACGCCGCGGACCAGGCGGCGGCGAGGATGTCGACCAGACCCTCGAAGACCCACCAGACCCCGAGGACCAGGCCGATGGTGCTCACCGTCTGGAGCGGGTCACGCAGGAGGAGCAGCCCCACCACGACCGCGATCGCGCCGGTGATGCCGGACAGCACGCGGACCGGGCCGTCCAGCCCCGACGCCAGCACGGTGCCGACCAGTCGCAGGGCGCCGATGGCGATGAGCTGGATGCTGACGAGCACCGCGACGACCTGCAGCGTCTCACCCGGCCAGACGGCGATCACGCCGCCGACGACCAGCGACACGACCCCGCCGGCCAGCAGCAGCGCCCGGTGCTGCGGGCCCAGGAACCCCGGCGCAAGTCCGGGCGGGGTGGGCGTCGGCGCGACGGACATGCAGACCTCCTGGGGATTCCGTCCTCATCGTGGAGGCTCGGGTCTGACGCGGCCTCACCCGCTCCGGGTGAGCGCCCAGGCGCACGGTCGCGATCAGAGCAGGTGCATGGTGCGGGCGGCTGCCAGCGCCTCGCTGCGGCGCGTCGCGGCCAGCTTGGAGTACAGGCTGGAGACGTGGGTCTTGACGGTGTTCTGGGAGACGTAGAGGTTGGTGGCGATGTCGGCGTACGTCGAGCCACGCGCGAGCTCGTTGAGGACGTCGCGCTCGCGGGCGCTCAGGACCGGGCGGACCCGGTCGGGGAGCGAGCCGTTGATCTCCTGGGGTGTCGCGGTGATCGTGGCGTAGATCGCGGTGATGTCGGGCTGCCTCGTCGCCGCTGCGGCGAGCTCGTGGACCCAGGGTGAGGTGGACCGTTGGGCGAGTGCCTGCAGCAGGACCACGATGGGGGTGCCGTGCCTGCTCCATCCGAGGAAGGGTGTGGCGTTGCGTCGTACCTCGGTCACGGTCGCGGCCTCCTGCAGCCTGTCCAGCGCGCCCACGCGCTCACCCAGGGCGTCGACCAGCTGCGCGTCGCACGTCAGCGCCAGGGCGCGGGTCGCCGGCTGCGGGTACGCGACGTCGGTCGCAGCGACGTGGAGGAGGTCGCTCGCCCGGCGTCGATCGCCGGCCAGGTCGGCGCGCAGTCCCCCGACGAGCGCGGCTTCGCCGAGGGCGCCCAGGCCCAGCAGGTCGGCCTCGCACGTCTGGAGGCGTTCGCGGTCGGAGCACAGGCTGGCGATGAAGGCCCGCTCGACGAGCACGATGACCTGCAGGTGCGTCGGCAGGTGGTCGGTCGCCGTGGGGAGGTCCAGGGGCGTCTCCAGGATCCGTGCCGCGCGTGAGGCGAAGCCAGCGTGCAGCGCCGAGCGCGACTCGAGCATCCGGAGCCAGAACCGCACGCACAGGTCGCCTGCGTGCACGGGAACCTTCTTGCGCGAGTCGATGGGCTCGGGGCTCCACGGGAGATCGACGAGTCCCGCCAGGGCTCGCGCCAGGTCGGCCCGAGCCACGACGAAGTCGGGACGGTGGGGCTCGCCGTCCAGCATCTGCAACGACGCGGTCGCCACCTCGGCGCACGGCCGCTCCTGTCCGGCGAGGTACTGGTTGACGGCCAGGTGGCTCGCTGCGGCAGCGCCCAACGCCGCCAGGTTGCGGTTGCGGCACAACCCCACGGCCGTCGCCAGGTTGTTCTCAGCGAGGGCCAGGTCACCCGTCCAGTTCTGCGCCGCGCCGAGCTCGGTCAGGAGAAGGGGCACCACGACGTCGTCGTCCTCGCGGTGTGACCCCGTGCCGACGACGCGCTGGGCGTGCGAGACGGCGGGCTCGAGCGGTTCGAGTCCGGCCTGGGCGCGCATCAGGCGCAGGCACGCGTCGCGACGGTCCGCGACGCCGCGCACGGTGTGGGTCGTCGGTGGTGCGGCGCCGCGGATCCGCTCGATCCAGTGCCGGGCACCGTCGACGTCGCTGCGCATCCAGCACCCCACCGCGATGGCGAACCACGTGCGGCTGCGCTCGACGACGGTCTCGGGGTGGTCCCGGACGAATGCTGCGATTGCGTGGCCCTGGCCCCGCAGGACCATGGTGACGCCCTCGGCGGCCAGCAGCCGTCCGGCTTCGTCGAGCGCGTTCATGGTCACGAGTCGCCCGAAGGCGTGGGCCGTCTCGCCGCGCTCCAGGTCGAGGCGCACGGCTCGCACCACGGTCGCCCGGGCGCGCGCGACGTCGACCCCGCCGGCAGCCAGCCGCCGGCGTCCCACCTCCCGCAGGAGCGGGTGGATGCGATACACGGCGTCCGCCGCGGCCTCGACCGGGCCGGCCTCCAGCCTGGTGACGAGGAGGCCGGTGGTCTCCAGGTCGGCGAGGATGTCACCGGCGCGGGAGTCGTGGGCCAGGTGCTGGGCCGTGCCGACGCTCACCTGCAGCTCGTGTGCCGTGCACAGGACCAGGTGGCGCTCGTGCGGCCGGAGTGCGGCGAAGACCTCGCTGGCGACGCGATCGGCCAGGGGGTTGTCGACCCGCTCGTACCGCCGTACGGCGGCGACCGGGTCGGGGGCGGACGCCGCCGCGACGGACATCAGGACGACAGCGGCGCACCACCCCCCGCTGTGTGCGGTGATGGTGTCCACCACCTCCGGGTCGCTCGAGCCGAGGTGCGCCGAGATGAGCGCGGCCGTCTCCGCGCCGCTGAGCCGTAGCAGGTCGCCGTGGAGCACCGTGTAGTTGCCGAGCAGCTCCGGCAGCAGGCGTGACAGGCGGAGGTCCCACCTGCTGAGGAGGAGGACGTGCAGGCTCTCCGGCGAGTGGTGGAGCCGCTCGTCGAGCATCCTGAGCGAGGCGGCGGGCAGCTCGTGTGCGTCGTCGACCACGAGCAGGCGGGAGGGCGCCTCGTCGGGCGTGCCCGCCGCGACGGGGGGTGGCGGCACGTCGTCGCCCAGCAGGGCTGCGAGACGACCCGGATCCAGGCTCCGGTCGGCGTTGAGCCAGGAGATCGGACGCGGAACGCCGCCGGCAGCTGTCGGGCGCCGTACCCAGCCACCGACGCCCAGCGTCTTCCCGGCGCCGGCCGGTGCCACCAGGAGCGTCACCGGCCGGGCGGTCGCCCGTTGCAGGTGGGCCCAGAGACGGGTCCGGGGGAGGTACGTGCGCGGCAGGCGGGGTCCGCCGCTCACGACGGCGGCCGTGGCGGAGCGGATCGCGTGCTGGTCCTCGGTCGTTCGGTGCATGGGACGCCTTCCTGGAGTGCGCGTCCAGCCGAGCAGGCCCGACGCGCCTCGCTGAGCGCAGCGACACCGTTCGTCGCTGCCCGAGATCACGCTCGTTGCAGCGGGTCCCCATTCCCGTACGTCTAGCAACCTAGATCGGAAACCGGCCCCCGTCACCACTTGGCACGAGGCTCCTGGCGCAGCCAGGGCGGTCGAGTCGGCGGGGGGAGGCTGACGTCCCCGCCCCTCAGGCGCCGGGAATGCCCGAGCGGAGCTCGTCCACCACGGTCCGGATCGTGGCCGGAGCACCCGCGGACAGCTCGGCGTGCAGCAGGATCACGTCGCCACGGGCGATCCCGCGCTCGACCACCGGCCTGACCGCGTCCAGGTCGGCGTCACCGGAGAGGACGAGGAGCGCGGAGGTCCCTGGGACCAGGTGCTCGGTGATCTCCTCGAGGAAGTGCAGGTCGATACCGGTGCCCGCCAAGCGCTGGGCGACGACGGCGACGTCCACGGCGCTGGCGGCCGCCGCCGCGGGCGCCAGCACCAGCAGGCCGACCAGCCCTCCGAGGACCGACGTCCTGCCGGCACTGGTACCCGTGGCGTGGCGCGGGTGCCCGATGCGCGGCTGGTGGGCGCCGGGGACCCAGGTGACCGTGATGGCGTCGTGGACCGTCAGTGACCCGCGCTCCTGGAGCCGCGCGAGCCGCACCGAACCGGCCTCCGCGCCCAGCAACGTGTCGTATCGCCAGACCGACAACGTGGACTTGTGGCGGCCGCCCTCGGTCGGCTCGGCGTCACCCGTCACCGAGCGCCTCGCCGGGTCCCGATCGCCTCAGGCTGGCAGCGCCGGTCATTGGTCGAAGACCTCGCGGACCGCGGCTTCCTCGTCCTCGTCGAAGTCGACGGAGATGAGCTCCGCCGGCTGGTGCTCGGCGAAGGCGTCGGCGACCTGGTCGACCAGGTCGGCCGAGGCCATCAGGAACAGTGCCGAGGTCCCCGGGGTCACCGCGTCCCGGACCTGGTTGATGAAGGTGTCCTTGATGCCGACGTCGGAGAGGGAACCCGAGATCGCCCCGCTGGCCCCGCCGACGGCCGCACCCACCAGCGGTGCGAGGAAGATCATCCCGAGGAGGAGCCCCCAGAAGCTGTTGCCGAGTGCTTCGGCCGAGGCCGGGGACTCGACCAGCCGGGTCCTCGGCTTGGTGGCGCCCTCCTGCCACGCGACGGTGGCGACGCTGTGGCGTGCCAGGCCGTCCCGGGTGAGGGCCTGCAACGTGTGCACGGCCTGGTCGGCGCCGTCCGGGGTCTTGAACGTCCAGACCGCGAGAGTCGCTCGCGCCATGAGGAGCAGCTCCCTTCCTGGTCGCTGGTGCGCGTGTCTGCCGAGGTTGGCCCGTCGCGCCACCGTGCGGCTCACCCGTTCCTGGTGAACCTCGGGTCACCCCGGTGGTCCCAGGCTGGACGGATGCAGCAGTCGAGTCCGGCAGCGGAGCGAGCAGGGCGTGCGCCGGGTTGGTTGCGACCGGTCGCGCTCCTCGTGCTGCTGGCCGTGTGCGCGCGGGGCATCGTGGGTCTGGTCGGGCGGGTCGACTGGTCGGCGGTCGTGGAGGCCATCGGCAGGGTGTCCCTGTGGCAGGCGCCGCTGCTGCTGGCGCTGTTGGCCGTGCGGCAGGTCCTCAACGCGTCGCCGCTGGCCCTGTTCATCGCCGGCCTCGGGATCCGGCGCGCCACCCAGAGCGACCAGGCCGCGACCTTGACGTCGATGATCGCCCCGCCGCCCGCGGACATGGTGCTGCGACTGTCGATGTTGAGGTCGTGGGGCATCTCGACGGCGCCGGGGCTGGCCGGCGCGCTGATGAACATCTTCACCTTCTACGCGACCCGGTTCGGGGCGCCGGTCCTCGGGGTGCTCGTGCTCCTGCCCTCGGCCGCGCCGTACCACGCCGCCTACACGTGGACGGCCGCCCTGGGAGGGGCGGCCTGCCTGGTCGTGCTGGGACTGCTGTGTCTCGTGCTGCGCCGCGAGAGCACCGCCGCGTGGGTCGGGGCCACCGGCGGACGGTTTGCCGTGCGGTTCCGGCGCACCGTCGACCCCGCCGCCTGGGTGGCCTCTGCGGTCGACTTCCGCGCTCACGTCGTCAGCCGTGCAGCCCGGGGACTGCCCCTCTCACTCACCCTGCTCCTGGTGATGGTGGTGGTGGACGGTCTGCTGCTCTCGTTCTGCCTGCGTTGCGTCGGAGTAGGTCATGCCGACCTGTCGATCCCAGCCGTGCTCGGGGTGTTCTTGATCGCCTATCCGCTGACGTTGTTCCCCTTCGCCGGGCTCGGCGTCCTCGACGCCGTCGTCCTGACGGCGCTCGTGGACACCGCAGGAGGCGCGTTGGAGGCCGACCTCGTCGCGGGCCTGGTGCTCTACCGCGTCTCGACCCTGCTGGTGCCCATGATCTTCGGTCTGGCCGCTGTCGTCTGGTGGCGCCGCAGCGCCCGGGACGAGTGAGGTGTGCGGCGTGGTCGAGCAGAACCACTCCGCGGTACTTCTCGGCCATCTCGTGATGGCCGGTGCGCTCCATGGCGGGGAGATGTTCGACATCCCGACCTGTTCCCCACTGGCGCTGACCGTCGGTGACGTTCGATGACCGCGCTCGATCCCACTTCCGCGTCACCATGCTCGGAGATGCTTCAGCTGTTTCGCGATGGCGGTCGCTACCTGAGTTCCCGGGTCGTGGGTTCGAGCCCCACCCGCCCTACCAGGATCGCCAGCACAGCCGGGGCGCAACGGCGAGGAGCCGCACGCGCGCCCAGCGGCGGTCCCCGGCGGACCCGGGCGAGGAGCGCAGGTCGGCGGCACTCGGATGCATGACGGCCAGCGTCCTGGAGACGAGGGGACTGCTCCACCAGGGAGGGTGCCCTCCCTCCCAGCAGCTCGGCTGCCTGGAGGGAGGGCTGGCCGGCCCGTCCCGGGCTCCCCCCACGGTCGCCCGGGCCGGTGGCCGACCAGGAACGTACCCCCGATCGCGCTGCTGATGGCGGGTTCGGTCGTCGGCTAGCCGATTTTGGGGGCCTGGGGTTGCGATACCGCGCTGGCCGGCACGCTCGGCCGGAGTGGTCGGCGAGGGTCAGGAGGGGGCGTCCGGCCGTCGTCGCACCACGCGCCGCCGCAGCGTGGGGGAGGCCACCACCTCGTAGCCGGCCTCGAGGAAGACCTGTACGAGTCCGACCGACGCCTCGTCCCAGGTCACCGACCGGCCTGGTGGCGGCTCGATCGGGTAGCCCTCCAGGACGTGGGCGCCGACCTGCCGGCCATACGCGACGGTGGCGGCGGCGAGCTCGTAGCTCAGTCCCGACCTGCGCCAACCAGGTCGCACGACGAAGCAGGTCACCGACCAGACGCCCTCCAGGTCGGGGTCCATCCGCATCCACGTCTGCTTCCGGCTCCACAGCCTGGGGTAGTTGTCGCGCTGCTCGACGGCGACCCAGCCGGCCGGCTCGCCGTCGATGTACCCGACCAACCCGGACGTCGGGCCGGCGGTGCCGCAGGCGGTCTGCTCGAGCTGTGCGGCGTCCCGCTGCTCCTGGGTGGTGTCACGCCAGATCCAGCCCGGCACCTTGAGGGCTTGGCAGCGGCACTTGCGGGCTCCACCCGTGCCGAAGACCGCCTCGACGTCCTCCGCCGCTACTCGGTTGGCCGGCAACCAGGTGAATTCGGGCATGTCGCGACCCTAGGACCAGCCGGACGCCCACGCGCCTGCTCGGCGGACGGCAGCACCGCCCGTCTCGAGTGGCCTCTGACCTGCGACAGGTCCGACCTACAGGTCGACCGGACGCGTTTGGGACCGGGCCTGCGCCACCACGTCCTCGCCGGAGAGGTCGCGGCTGACGACCCGGGCGGCCACCAGCGTCAGCCGCTGACGGTGCTGGCGGGCGTAGGCGCGCAGGGCGTCGAACGCCTCCTGCATGTCGAGGCCGCCGGCGTGGGCGATCACGCCCTTGGCCTGCTCGAGGACCACCCGGCTGGTCAGGGCCGTCTGCAGCTGGGCGTTGACGGTCTCGCGGTCGGCTGCGGACTTCTCGTTGATGATCGCGACCCCGGCCACGTGCACGAGCGACTGGGCCAGGGCCAGGTCGTCGTCGTCGAGCCGACCGGTGCGGTCCCCGAACAGCCCGAACGTCCCGATCGTGGCGTCGCGCAGCCGCAACGGCAGCGCGTGCACCGAGACGAGCCCAGCCGCCAGGGCGGCCTCGGAGAACTGGGGCCACCGGGCCTGCTCGGCCTGCAGGTCGGGCACGACGACGGGGCTCTCGTCCCGGTAGCAGTCCAGGCAGGGGCCTTCGTCCCGCTGCAGCTGGAACATCTCCAGGTCGTGGGTCCGCTCGGACGACGACGCGGCCAGGTGCAGGGTGCCGTGGCGATCGGCGAGCAGCAGCCCGGCGGAGGAGACGTCGAGCAGGTTGACGCAGTTGGTCGCCAGCCGGTCGAGCATCTCGATGACGTCGTAGTCGTCGACCAGCTCGTTGGACAGGTCGACGAAGGCGCGGATGATCTCGCGTTCCCTAGTGTCTGTCACCGGTGGTCCCTCCGGTTCCGTCGTGGTGGTCGCCCTCGAGCACGACGCGGCGGTCGAGGATCGCCCAGGCCACCTCGCTGGCGGTCTGGCCGGTCGCGATCGCGTGTGCCCGCAGGCGCACCAGTGCGTCGTCGGCGCTGATGCCGAGCTGCGAGATGAGGAAGCCGGTCGCCTGGTAGACCTCGACCCGGTCCATCCTCAGCCGGCTGTCGTCCAGCTGGTCCTGGTCGCCCAGGGCCTCCTCGTCGTCCTCCAGCATGTCGAGCAGCGCGCCGGAGGCCAGGTTGGCGGCCAGGGCTGCGCCGGCGAGCTGGTCGCCCGCCAGTGGCCCCGCGCTCCCGCGGAAGAGGTCGAGGGCGCCGACGCACTCGGACTCGACCATGATCGGCATCGCGAACACGCCGCGGATGCCGTGACCCAGCACCGCCTCTGCGAATGCCGGCCACCGTCGCTCGTGCGGCGAGTCGAGGTCGGGCACCAGGACGGCCGAGCGCCGGGCCACGGCGTCGAGGCACGGCCCCTCGCCGTAGGTGAACTGGTACTCGTCGAGCCGACGCCCGAGGTCGTTGCTCGACCCGAAGGTGCCCTGGGTCGACCCCGCACGGATCAGCGAGACGGCGGCTCCGTCGACCTCCAGCACACCGACGCAGGCCTGGCACAGCTGGTCGGCTGCTGCCACTCCGGGTGCGGCGCTCGCGACCGCGGCCTTCAGCTCGGTGCGCATGACCTCCAGTGACGTCACCACGGCGATCCTGACCTCCTGGCCCGGTCCTCGGGAGGGACTTGCTCCGGCGCAGGGTGCGCCGGGTCCGCCCACCCTAGGGCCCTCGCCCACCGAGCGGATCCGATCAACCAAGCCGGGTTGCTCGGCGCCGCCCGACGGGGGGTGACGGCAGCATGCGGTGCTGGCACACTCCGGACGTGAGCGCACCGCAGCACCACCCCACGTCGCGGCTCGACCTGTCCGAGCGGATGGCGGCGGCGGCGCGCGACCTGGGCGGCCAGCTGGACCCGGAGGCGACCTACGTCTCGGCCTGCGAGCTGGCGGTCGCCAACGTGGACGGCTGCGACGCGGCCGGGCTGACGATGGCGCGCGGGCGCGACGTCGAGACGCGCGGGGCGACCGACGACGTCGTGCTCATCGGGGACCACCTCCAGTACGAGCTGGGGGAGGGGCCGTGCCTGGACGCCATGTGGGAACGACCGGTGGTCTACAGCCCGAGCCTCGCGTACGACCGGCGGTGGCCGAGCTGGGGTCCGCGGGTGGTCGAGGAGACCGGCATGCACAGCGTGCTCGCGTTCCGGCTGTTCAGCCACCGGGGAACTCTGGGGGCGCTGAACCTGTACGCGTCGCGGCGCGACGCCTTCGACGAGGAGGACCGCGCCGACGGCACGGCCATCGCCGCGCACATCGCGATCGCGATCGTCGCCGCGCAGAAGCTCTCGAACCTCGACACCGCGCTGGGCAGCCGCACGGTGATCGGGCAGGCGACCGGGATGCTCATCGAGCGCTACGGCGTCAGCCCGGACGTCGCGTTCGCGATCCTGAGCCGGGTCGCCTCCAGCGAGCAGCTGAAGATCCGCGACGTCGCCGCCGAGCTCGTCGGGACCGGCTACCTGCACGGGAGCACCCGCGCCGACTGAGCCCAGCGGCGTCAGTCGGTCGGTGTCTCGGTCCCGGGCTGGTCGAGGCGTGCGATGCGGCGGTGTCCCAGCAGGGCGAGCAGGATCCCCGCGACGGTCCAGGCGGCCAGGACGACCCACTCGTGGAGGGTGGCGGCGTCCGGGAAGTAGGTGACCTCCCGGAGGAGGTTCGTCGCCGCGCCGGGCACGAAGAACTGCCCGATCTCGCCCCAGGGCCCGGCGATGAACTGGTAGGGCTGCGCGGCGCCCGAGATCGGGTTGGCGACGAGCATCGTGAGAGCTGCGCCGACGCCGATGCCGGGCGGGCCCAGCAGGGTGTGGAGGCCCACCACCGTCGCCGCGGTGCCGAGCATCCCCAGGCCGAGCACGAGCGCGGCGGTCCAGAAGCCACCGGTGGCGATCTCCAGCAGGGGCCCGGCGACGAGGGCGACCAGCACGCCGCCCACGACGGCGTACGCCGCCAGCGCGAGCAGGCGCCGGGTGACCCCGGCCACGAGCAGCGAGACCAGGACGCCGCCGACGATCCCGCCGAGCACGAGCGGGAACGCCATCGCGGTGAGGCCGGCCCCGGTCGGGTCGTCGGGGGAGAGCGGGACGACGTCGGTGGTGGTGGGGGCGGCACCCTGCGCGGTCGCGACCCGCGCGCCCACCCCCTCGACGACCGCCGCGGACGCGGTGCCGCCGGCGCGGGCCACCAGCACCTCCACGCCGCTGGGCTGGAGCACCAGCGCGCCGTGCACCTCGCGCTCCTCGATCGCCCGGACGGCGTCGGCGCGGGAGTCGTAGGTCGTCGTCTCGACCGGCAGGTCGGCCGCCGGCAGGTCGCCGCCCACGACGCCGATCGGCAGGTCGCGCGGCTCGGACGTGGCGACGGGCCACAGCAGGGCGAGGACGACGAGGGCGACGACGAGGCCGGCGGCGGTACCGGTGGCGGCGGCGATGACGGGCCGCGAGACTCGCGGAGTGGTGCTGGGGGACGACATGAGACCTCCTAAACAGAATCTGTATTCTGTTTAGACCATAGACGACGGAGAGGAGATGCGCATGCCGCGTGTCAGCGACGCCTACCGCCAGGCCCGCCGCGACCTGGTCGTCGAGGCGACCCTGCGGGTGCTGCACCGCCGCGCCCTGCACGAGCTGACGATGGCCGACGTCATCGCGGAGTCGGGGCTCTCAGCCGGGTCGGTGTACTCGCACTTCGCCGGCAAGGACGAGCTGATGGAGCTGGTCGCGGAGCGCGTGATCGGCGGACGTGGCGACCGGCTGCTGGCCCCGCCGGACGGTCCGCCCCCCTCTCCCGTCGAGTGCGTCCGCCAGTTCCTGTCCGGTGCGGGCGCCGACGAGGTGCCGTTCGGCGCGATCCTGCAGATCTGGGGTGGTGCTGCCTCCGACCCCGGCACCCGGGTGTTCGTCGAGCGGAGGTGGACCAGCATCGAGGACGCGTTCGCCACCGCGGTCGGGCGCTGGCTGACCGCGGAGGGACGTGACCCGGCCGCGGCGCCGGGCATCGCCCGGGCGATGCTGACCTTCTGCCAGGGCCACGTCGTGCGCAGCGCCGTCCTCGGTCCGGACGCCGACGCCTCGCTGGCCGCCCTCGAGCTGTGGGTGTCGGTCTGAGTGCTCGAGAGCCCGGCGCGCCGACGAGCAACGACGCAGAGTGCGGACCGCCCGCGATACTGGCTCCCGTGACCGAGCCCGTACGGCGTCTCGACGCCGCCTCCGTCGGTTCGGTACGCCGCGGCGTCACCGTTCCCGGCTACGACCGGACCCGCACCACCACCGGCATCGTCCACATCGGGGTCGGCGGCTTCCACCGCGCGCACCAGGCGGTGTACCTGGACGAGCTGATGGAGCGCGGGCAGGCGACCGACTGGGCTGTCTGCGGGGTGGGTCTGCTGCCGCCCGACGAGCGGATGCGTGACGTGCTGCGCGCCCAGGACCACCTCTACACCGTCGCGGTCCGGCACCACGACGGCTCGTTGACCGCCCGGGTGGTCGGCTCGATCACCGACTACCTCTTCGCCCCCGACGACCCCGCAGCGGTGGTGCGCCGGATGGCCGACGCGGCGACGCGCGTGGTGTCGCTGACCGTCACCGAGGGCGGCTACGCCCCCGACGGCGACACCGGGTGGGCCGCGGGCGACCCGCCCACGGCGTTCAGCCTGCTCACCGACGCGCTGCGTCACCGGCGCGACGCCGGGGCACCGCCGTTCACGGTGATGTCGTGCGACAACGTCGAGGACAACGGGGCCATCACGCGGGCGTCGCTGACCGGCCACGCGCGGACGGTCGACCCCGGGCTGGCCGACTGGATCGACGAGCACGTCCGCTTCCCCAGCTCGATGGTCGACCGGATCACCCCGGCCACCACCGACGACGACCGCGACGAGGTCGCCAGGCACACCGGCCTGCGCGACGAGTGGCCCGTGGTCTGCGAGCCCTTCCGGCAGTGGGTGCTCGAGGACCACGACGGCACCGGCCGCCCGCCCTGGGAGGACGTCGGCGTGCAGGTGGTGCCCGACGTCCGCCCCTACGAGCGGATGAAGCTCCGGCTGCTCAACGGCGGGCACCAGGCCCTCGCCTTCCTCGGCTACCTCGGTGGTCACCGCTGGGTGCACGAGGCCGCCCAGGACCCCGTGCTCGGCGCGCTGCTCGCCGCCTACCTCGAGCGCGAGGCCGTGCCGTCCTTCGAGCCACCCGACGGCACCGACCTGGACGACTACGCGCGCACCGTCCGGGAGCGGTTCGCCAGCCCGGCCATCCGCGACAGCCTGGCGCGCATCTGCGCCCAGACCTCCGACCGGCTGCCGAAGTTCGTGCTGCCGGTGGTGCGCGACCAGCTCGCCTCCGGCGCCGACGTCCGGCTCGGTGCGCTCGTGGTCGCCGCGTGGGCGCGGTACGCCGAGGGCACCGACGAGGAGGGCCACCCGATCGACGTCGTCGACCCGCGCCGCGACGAGCTGATGGCCGCCGCCGCGGGGCAGCGCGACGACCCGACGGCGTTCCTGCGGGTGCGCGGGGTCTTCGGCGACCTCGTCGAGCACGACCGGTTCGTCACGGCGTACGTCGCCGCGCTCTCGAGCCTGCACACCCACGGCGCGCGCCGCACGGCCGAGCGCGCCCTGGACGCCGCGACCTGAGCGTGCGGTCGGCCCCGGTCAGGCGGCCTTGGCGAAGTCGCTGGGCGCGAACTTCTCCTCCTGCAGGTGCTTCTCGATGTCCTCGAGGCTGTGCCCGGTCAGCTCGGGCATGAAGCGCAGCACGAAGAAGAACGCAGCGACGTTGAAGCCGGCGTAGACCCAGAACGTCTGGCCCACGCCGATGGTCTCGATCATCGTCAGCAACGTCAGGGTGATCAGCAGGTTGGTGCTCCACAGCGACGCCGACTGGACGCTCGTGCCGGCGCTGCGCACGGCCAGCGGGTAGATCTCCGACCCGGTCAGCCAGCCCATCAGCTGGAGCCCGCCGGCGTTGAACGCCATGAACACGATCAGCGTGGCGATGATGAAGGGGACCTGGTCCTTGCCGTCGTTGCCGGAGACGAAGAACCAGCCCAGCACCAGCAGGCTCACCGCGGCGCCCGGCACCATGATCAGGGTCAGACGTCGGCGGCCCACGCGGTCGACGATGGTGAGCCCGATGATCTGCATGACCAGGTAGGTGACCCCGAGACCGATGCTGACCCGCAGCGCGGTCGAGGTGGAGAACCCGTTGTCGGTCAGGATGGTGGGGGAGTAGTAGATGATCATCTCGATGCCGCTGAGCTGGGTGAAGATCGCGACGCCGCACCCGACCAGCAGGGCCGGACGCACCCAGGGTCGGCGCAGGCCCGACCACCCGCGCTCGGCCGAGCGCGTGGCCTGCTTGCGGTCCTCGACCTCCTGGATCTCGTCGAGCTCCGGGGTCACGTCGTAGCCGCTGGGTCGCACCCGCTCCAGCACCCCGCGCGCGTCCTCGACCCGCTCGCGCTTGACCAGCCAGCGGGGGCTCTCGGGCAGCCGCAGCATCAGCAGGCCCACGATGACCGGCGGCACGGCGGCCGCGGCGATCGAGATGCGCCAGTCGACCGCCTCGGTCGCGCCGACGACGGTGGAGATGACGATGCCGACGCCGATGGCCAGCTGGAAGGCCAGCACGAGGCGGCCGCGCAGCAGCGGGGGCGCCAGCTCGGCGACGTACATCGGGACGGTCTGGGTCGCCCCGCCCACCGCGAAGCCCAGCACCACCCGGCTGGCCGCGAGCGTCCACGGGTCGGGGGAGAGGCTGCACGCGATCGAGCCGATCACGAAGACGGCGCAGACGACGAGGATCGTGCCCTTGCGACCCAGGCGCTCGGACAGGAAGCTGCACGACAGCGCGCCGATCACGGCGCCGAGGAGGATCGCGGCGGCGATCACCTGCTCCATGCCGCTGCCGATCTCGAACTCCTCGGAGATCTGCAGCAGGGCGCCGGAGATGATGCCGGTGTCGTAGCCGTACAGCAGTCCCGCGACCGCGGAGACCAGCGCCGCCGCCAGCATCGAGCCGGTCACCCCCGGCGGTTGCTCGTCGGTGGTGTCGGTCCCGCCGCCCGTCGTGGCGTCCGTGCCCTGCGTGCCCTGCGTGCCGTCCATGGTCCGGTCTCCTCGTCGTCGCGTGCACGGCACCTCGGACGGCTCCGGCGGGACTGCGACGGGAGACCTTCAAGAGGTGTGAAGCCTTCCCCCGTTACCCACATCGCGCCGGGGTAACCGCAGCAATTCCTGCCGCGGTGCCCGGAGGGGAGTGCGGGTACCCGGGGGGATGGCGACCACCGACGACACGACCTTCCTCGACCTGATCGGCGTGGAGGGCATCGAGGGCGACGACGGCCGGGCCGAGCTGCGCCTCGAGGCCGCCGCCCAGCACCTCAACGCCGCCGGCACGGTGCACGGCGGGTTGCTGGCCACGCTGGTCGACGCGGCCATGGGTCAGGCGATCCGCAGCGCCACCGGCGAGGACGACGTCCCAGCGACCAGCCAGCTGACCGTCACCTACCTGCGTCCGGGCAAGCCCGGCCCCCTCGTCGTCACCGCCACGCTCCGCAAGCAGGGCAGCGAGCTCAGCGTCTGCGAGGCCGACGTCGAGCAGGACGGCGAGGCGCTGGTGCACGCCGTCGCGACCTTTGCGTTGCTGCACCGGTAGCCGCACCGTCGGCCGCACCGTGGGCAGCACCGCGGGTCGGGCCGGGGTCAGCCCGCGCGGTGGCTGGCCTCGACGGCCAGCTTGTCGACCAGGTTGTTCATCGGGTCGCCCGAGTGGCCCTTGACCCACGCGAACGCCACCTCGTCGCCGGCGGTGCGCCCGGTCACGGCCTCGACCAGCGGCTCCCACAGGTCGCGGTTGGCCACGGGCTGGCGGGCGGAGTTGGTCCAGCCGCGGGACTGCCACCCGCGCCACCAGGCGTCGCGGAAGCAGTTGACGACGTACGTCGAGTCGCTGACCACCAGCAGCGGACCCGACAACCGGGTCACGGCCTCGAGCGCCGCCTGCACCTCCATCCGCTGGTTGGTGCTGGCGGGGGCGTGGCCCGAGTCGTGCTCGGAGTGCGACAGCGCCCAGGCCCAGCCCCCCGGGCCGGGATTGCCGCGGCAGGCGC
Source organism: Nocardioides sp. WJ219 (assembly GCF_058559815.1). Classification (NCBI taxonomy): domain Bacteria; kingdom Bacillati; phylum Actinomycetota; class Actinomycetes; order Propionibacteriales; family Nocardioidaceae; genus Nocardioides; species Nocardioides sp. WJ219. Next base: position 5,956 of record NZ_JBZUJV010000002.1, on the reverse strand, counting down.
CGTCGGTGTAGACGTGCCGCGCCCCGAGGGGCACCGCCATGGCCGGCGGGGTGGGACGCTTGGCGCGCGGCCGGCGGCTCGGCCCGCTCATCCGGTGTACGTCGCCTGGTAGGCGAGCAGGAGGCTCCGGCCCTCGGCCATCGACTCCTCGAGCTCGGGCAGCAGCGCGACGGCGTCGTCGACCGAGCCGGAGTCGGCCGCGACCTCGACGGCACGGGCCGCGTGACCGGCCCGCGGCACGCCCAGGTTGAGCGCGCTGCCGCAGATCTTGTGGGCGCGCGCCTTGAGCGTGGCGACGTCGTCCTGCTCGATCGCGGTCCGCACGGCGTCGACGGCCGCGACGGAGTTGACCTGGAAGTTGCCGATCGCGCGGTCCAGGTAGGTGGTGTCGCCCGGGTCGAGGTCGCGCAGCGAGTCGAGGCGCTCGACGTCGAGACCGTCGATCGGGGGTGTCGACGGGAGGCCGTCCGGGGCGTCGTCGGGGTGGTCGGACATCTCAGGCCTCCCCGCCGATCAGCAGGCGGTCGCCGTCGGCGACGAGCTGCAGGTTCACGGTGTCGGTCTGGTTGCCCACGCCGCTCCGGTTGTAGGTGTAGGTGTAGCTGACCGTCATCGCCTCGGGGTTGCTGTCGACCTCGACCAGCCGGGCGTTGCTGACGTCGCCCCAGAAGCCGGAGTAGCCCTCGAGGCCGCCGCTCGCCTCCTGGAACTCAGGCGTCAGCTGCTGGAAGCCGGCGGCCGGGTCGTTGCTGGCCGTGGTGAGGTAGTCGCCGACGAACGCCTCGAGCTCTGCTGCCGTGGGTGCGGCGGGGGTCGACGGCGGGGTGCGCGTCGGCTCGGGGCTCGCCGCGGGCTCGGACGACGTGGCGTCGGTGCGCGGGCCGGCCGTCTCGTCCTGGGGGTCGTCGAGCACGAGGCCGACCACGATCGCGCCGATGAGGAGGAGCACCAGCACCCCGACCACCACCGGCAGCACCGGGATCCGGCGCCGGGGCTCCTCGGGGTGCGGTTGCAGCGTCGTCGGCGTGGGCGTCGGCTCCAGGGGCCGTGGCGCAACGGCCGTCGGCGTCACGGCATCGAGGGGAGTCGACGGGGTCGAGGGCACCGGCGGCAGCACGGTGAGCCGCTGCGTCCCCCCGGCCTCAGCCGGGCCACCCACCTCGTCGTCCGGTGCCGCCAGCATCTCCAGGACCCGCGCGACGTCGTCCATCGACCAGCGGCGACGCGGGTCGTGGGCCATCGTCGCGAGCAGCACCGGTTCCATCTCGCCGGCGTCGTCGAGCCGCGGCGGGGGCTCGTTGACGATCTGGTAGAGCGCTCCGAGCACGTTGTCGCCCACGTCGTACGGCGGCCGCCCGGCGAGCGCGTGGAAGAGCGTGGCCCCCAGCGACCAGACGTCGCTGGCCGGGGTGGCGAGCTTGCCGGAGGCGACCTCGGGGGAGAGGTAGGCGGGAGATCCGGTCACCAGGCCGGTCTGCGTGAGGGAGGTGTCGCGCTCGCTGCGCGCGATCCCGAAGTCCGACAGCTTCGCCTGGCCGTCGTCGCGCACCAGGATGTTCGACGGCTTCACGTCCCGGTGGACGACCAGGTTGGCGTGCGCCGCCGTCAGCGCGGACGCCACCTGCGCGAGGATCCGGGCGGCCTCCTGCCGGGGGAGCGCGCCTCGGTCGCGGACGAGCTGGGCGAGGGTGACGCCCTCGACGTACTCCATGACGAGGTACTGGTGGTCGCCGTCGTCGACGAGGTCGAAGACGCCCACGATGTGGGGGTGGTTCAGGCTGGCGGCGATCCGCGCCTCGCGCTCGGCGCGCATCAGGTCGGGGCTCGAGGCGCCGGGCGCGACGCCGACGCGCTTGAGCGCGACGGCCCGCCCGAGCACCTCGTCGCGCCCGAGCCACACCGCGCCCATCCCGCCGCGACCGATCTCCCGGTCGAGCGAGTACCTCTCGCTGATCACCGCTGCGCTCTCCTCCGACACGGCCCCGCTCGTCGCGGGACCAGGGCAAAACCTACTGTGACCGGACCACGGGTCCGTCACGATGCCGGGTGAGGCAGGCTTGACCCGCACCAGACCCGTCCCGTTGCCCACCCCGGAGGCCCGACCGTGCCCGTCGACCCGACGCTCATCGACGACCTGCAGTGGCGCGGGCTGCTCGCGCACACGACGGACCCCGACGCGCTGCGCGAGGCGCTGGCCACCCGCAGCGTCCGGTTCTACGTCGGGTTCGACCCGACCGCGCCGAGCCTGCACATGGGCCACCTGGTCCAGGTCGCCACCGCCCGCCGGCTCCAGGACGCCGGCCACACGCCGTACCTGCTGGTGGGGGGCGCCACCGGCATGATCGGGGACCCGCGCGACTCCGGGGAGCGCACCCTGAACTCCGCCGACACGGTGCGGGAGTGGACCGAGCGGGTTCGCGGCCAGATCGAGCCGTTCCTGGCCTTTGCCGGCGACAACGCCGCCACCATGGTCAACAACCTCGACTGGACCAGTGGACTGTCGGTCATCGAGTTCCTGCGGGACGTGGGCAAGCACTTCCCGGTCAACCGGATGCTGGCCCGCGACACGGTCAAGCGGCGGCTGGAGTCCGGGATCAGCTACACCGAGTTCAGCTACGTGCTGCTGCAGTCGCTCGACTTCCTCACCCTGCACCGCGAGCACGGGGTCGAGCTGCAGTTCGGCGGTTCCGACCAGTGGGGCAACCTCACCGCCGGGGCCGAGCTCGTGCGCCGCACCTCCGGCGGGACCGTGCACGCCTTCGCGACGCCGCTGATGACCAAGGCCGACGGCACCAAGTACGGCAAGACCGAGGGCGGCGCCCTGTGGCTCGACCCGGAGATGCTCTCGCCGTACGCCTTCCACCAGTTCTGGCTTAACGTCGAGGACGAGAAGGTCGGCGAGCTGCTGCGGGTCTTCACCTTCCTCCCGCGCGCCGAGATCGAGGCCCTCGAGGCCCGGCACGCCGAGAAGCCGTTCCTGCGTGAGGCCCAGAAGACCCTGGCCGACGCGGTCACGACGTTCGTCCACGGCGCGGAGGAGACCGAGCAGGCCAAGGTCGCGGCCGCCGCGCTCTTCGGCGGTGGTGACCTCGCCTCGCTCGCCCCCGCGACGCTGGGTGCCGCGTTGCGCGAGGCCGGCGTGACCACCCTCGCCCGGGCCGATGGGCTGCCGACCGTGACCGACCTGCTCGTCACCTCGGGCCTGGCCAAGAGCCGGGGGGAGGCGCGCCGCACCGTGACCGAGGGCGGCGCCTACCTCAACAACCAGCGGGTCGAGGACGCCGAGGCGCTCGTGGCGGAGGCCGACCTGATCGGCGGCTCCTGGCTGGTGCTGCGGAGGGGCAAGAAGAAGTTCGCAGGCATCGAGGTGCGGTGACGCCATGACCGGTGACGCCCGCTGGGTGGCGGGGCTCGAGGAGCACGCGCGCGAGCGGCTGACGCCGGCCGTGTTCGACTACGTCGCCCAGGGAGCCCGCGACGGCGAGACCGCCGCGGAGGCGGTCGAGGCGTGGCGGCGCCTGCGGTTGCGCCCGCACGTGCTGCGGGACGTGTCGAGCGTCGATCCCGGTGCCGTCGTCCTGGGCCGGCGTACGGGCGTGCCCTTCGGGGTCGCCCCCACGACGCTGCAGCGGGCCATCCATGCCGAGGGCGAGCTGGCGGTGGCGCGTGCCGTCGCCGCCGCCGACGGGCTGATGGTGGTCTCGAGCAACGCCGGTACGCCGTTCGTCGACATCGGGGCCACGGGGGTGCGCTGGTGGGTCCAGTGCTACCTCCCCGCCGACCGCACCCTGGCCGAGCCCCTGCTCGGGCGCGCCGTCGAGGCGGGCGCAGACGCGGTGGTGCTCACCGTGGACACGCCGGTGGTCGGGACCAAGTACCCACGGGCGCACGACGCCACGGTGGTGTGGGACCACGTCGACCCGGGGTCGGTGCGGGTCAACTTCGACCCCGGCTACGAGGACGCCGCCGGGTCTGGCAAGGCACTCGACCTCGGGCCGCACGACATCGCGTGGCTCGCCTCGACCACCGGGCTGCCGGTGGTCGTCAAGGGCGTCCTGCGCGCCGACGACGCCGTCCGGGCCGTCGACGCCGGTGCCGCCGCCGTCTGGGTGTCCAACCACGGGGGCCGCCAGCTCGACCGCTCGGTCGCGACGGCCGTTGCCCTGCCCGAGGTCGCGGCAGCCGTGGCTGACCGCGCCGAGGTGTACGTCGACGGCGGTCTGCGCAGCGGCCTCGACGTCGTGGGGGCACTGGCGTCGGGCGCCGACCTCGTGTTCCTGGGCCGCTCGCCGCTCTACGCCCTCGCCGACGGGGAGCCCGGCGTCGCCCGGCTGCTGTCCGAGCTGCGCGGCCAGGTGGTCGAGACGCTGCGGCTCTGCGGGGCGCCGCGCCTCGCCGACACGCGCGGCCTCCTCGACCGCGGCGCCGGCCGCACACCGGCCACAGGCCGCTGACCTGCGCAAACGTCGCTCCAGCGCTTCTGTGTCCCGGGTCACGTCGATCCGATTTGGCGTTCGCCTCGAAGTCCCCTAATGTTCTCGATGTCGCCAGGGAGCGGCGGGAAGCAAGGCCGGTTCGGTCGGGCTTCCGGCCCCGCGGTGACCACCTCCAGCACATCCCACCGGATGGCAGGCGATCCGCCTCGCGGGTCGACCAGATTCCGGGGAAGATGCGCGCGGCAGGTGCATCAGTCCGTGCGCCAGACCCTTTCCAGGGCGAGGACACTGACGTCTGATGTTTGAGAACTCAACAGTGTGTCATAGTCGACGAATTAGTTTGTTTTGCTCGTCTGTTTCTTTGGATGGGTATTGTTTTTTCGGCAATGATTCTGGCGATAGCTAGTTTCGTTTATTGTCGGGAGTGAATTTTCTACGGAGAGTTTGATCCTGGCTCAGGACGAACGCTGGCGGCGTGCTTAACACATGCAAGTCGAGCGGTAAGGCCTCTTCGGGGGTACACGAGCGGCGAACGGGTGAGTAACACGTGAGTAATCTGCCCTTCACTCTGGGATAAGCACTCGAAAGGGTGTCTAATACCGGATACGACACAGACCTGCATGGGTTCTGTGTGGAAACTTTTGTGGGTGGGGGATGTGCTCGCGGCCTATCAGCTTGTTGGTGGGGTAATGGCCTACCAAGGCTTCGACGGGTAGCCGGCCTGAGAGGGTGACCGGCCACACTGGGACTGAGACACGGCCCAGACTCCTACGGGAGGCAGCAGTGGGGAATATTGGACAATGGGCGGAAGCCTGATCCAGCAACGCCGCGTGAGGGATGACGGCCTTCGGGTTGTAAACCTCTTTCAGTATCGACGAAGCGCCCGTGTGGGTGGTGACGGTAGGTACAGAAGAAGCACCGGCCAACTACGTGCCAGCAGCCGCGGTAATACGTAGGGTGCGAGCGTTGTCCGGAATTATTGGGCGTAAAGGGCTCGTAGGCGGTTTGTCGCGTCGGGAGTGAAAACACTGGGCTTAACCGAGTGCTTGCTTCCGATACGGGCAGACTTGAGGCATTGAGGGGAGAACGGAATTCCTGGTGTAGCGGTGAAATGCGCAGATATCAGGAGGAACACCGGTGGCGAAGGCGGTTCTCTGGCAATGTTCTGACGCTGAGGAGCGAAAGTGTGGGGAGCGAACAGGATTAGATACCCTGGTAGTCCACACCGTAAACGTTGGGCGCTAGGTGTGGGGCCTATTCCATGGGTTCCGTGCCGCAGCTAACGCATTAAGCGCCCCGCCTGGGGAGTACGGCCGCAAGGCTAAAACTCAAAGGAATTGACGGGGGCCCGCACAAGCGGCGGAGCATGCGGATTAATTCGATGCAACGCGAAGAACCTTACCTGGGTTTGACATACACCCTGCCGCTCCAGAGATGGGGCTTCTTTTGGGGGTGTACAGGTGGTGCATGGCTGTCGTCAGCTCGTGTCGTGAGATGTTGGGTTAAGTCCCGCAACGAGC